>NZ_JBGFFX010000005.1:0-285691 GCF_041224955.1 Erwinia aeris
ACCTTCAGCCGTCTGAGTCAGAGAGATACCGTCGTTGGCGTTACGTGCCGCCTGAGTCAGACCTTTGATCTGAGAGTTCATGCGGTTAGCAATCGCTTCGCCTGCTGCGTCGTCTTTTGCGCTGTTGATACGCAGACCAGAAGAAAGACGCTCGATAGCGGTGCTCAGAGAAGCCTGTGATTTGTTCAGGTTGTTCTGAGTGGTCAGGGACATAATGTTAGTATTGATAACGGACATAGTCGTTTCCTTAAAATTTTTACCAGAGTTCGGATACGGCGCCAGGATGCCCGTCACCGTCTGTATTCTTTATCGTCACGCCCTGGCAAAACTTTAAAGCGACTTGCATAAAAATCTGCAAAAACTGCCGTTTAGGATAAGTCTTAACTTGTGCGAACCAACAAAAGAACCAGCCCTGAAATAGTCGACCGCCGCCGCTAAAACTTTATCCTTTTTCATTAATTAATTTCCCTCACAACAGCATTGCGGAATCAAAGGCTATCCCCCGGCCAGTAGCGTCTATGCTTAATGCTCTAAAAACAGAAATAGTCCCTACCTACTTTGTCGTTCCTTTCTCTTTGCATACCGGAGGCCTGGCATGAGCAACCAAGGCAATAACAGTAAGAACCAGCCGTTTCGCCGCACCACGGGCGAAGCCAGTAACCAATATGAAAATATCCCTTTTCACCTGACGCGCCGCACGCTGCTGAAAGTAAGCGCGGCAACAGCGGCTACGGCGGCAGTTGCGCCCGGCGCGGCGCTGGGCGACAGCGAACGTCCAACCGCCCGCGCGCCGGAAATGCTGCCCCTGACGCTAAAAGTGAATGGTGAGAGCAAACAGCTTAACGTTGACACTCGTACCACGCTGCTGGATGCGCTGCGCGAGCACCTGCACCTTACCGGCACGAAAAAAGGCTGCGATCACGGTCAGTGCGGCGCCTGTACCGTGCTTGTGGATGGCCGCAGGCTGAACGCCTGCCTGACGCTGGCCGTGATGCATCAGGACGCCGAGGTCACCACGATCGAAGGTCTGGGCACGCCCGACAACCTGCATCCGATGCAGGCCGCCTTTGTGAAACATGACGGCTACCAGTGCGGCTACTGCACGCCAGGCCAGATTTGCTCGTCCGTGGCGGTGCTGAAAGAGATCGAAGCGGGCATTCCCAGCCACGTCACGCTCGATCTGGTGTCATCCCCGGAAGCGACGGCGGATGAGCTGCGGGAGCGAATGAGCGGCAATATCTGCCGCTGCGGCGCTTACTCCAATATTCTTGCCGCGATCGAAGATGTCGCCGGGAGCCAGAAAGCATGAAGGCCTTTACCTATGAGCGTGTGAAAACGCCCGCCGAGGCGGCAGCCAGCGCGCAGCGCACCCCCGGCGCTAAATTTATTGCGGGCGGCACCAACCTGCTCGACCTGATGAAACTGGAAATTGAAACGCCTTCCCATCTGATAGATGTCAATCATCTGGCGCTGGATAAAATTGAACCCACGACCGACGGCGGTTTGCGTATCGGCGCGCTGGTGCGCAATACCGATTTGGCCGCCGACGAGCGCGTCCGCCGCGATTACGCCGTGCTTTCCAGGGCGCTACTTGCCGGCGCGTCGGGCCAGCTGCGTAATCAGGCCACCACGGCCGGCAATCTTCTTCAGCGCACGCGCTGCCCCTATTTTTACGACACCAACCAGCCCTGCAATAAGCGTCTGCCCGGCAGCGGCTGCGCCGCACTGGAAGGCTTCAGCCGTCAACACGCGGTGATTGGCGCCAGCAAAGCCTGTATCGCCACCCATCCCAGCGATATGGCCGTTGCCATGCGGCTGCTGGATGCGGTGGTGGAAACGGTCAGCCCGGACGGTAGCGAACGCCGTATTCCCCTCAGCGATTTCTATCTGGCGCCGGGCGACACGCCTCACCGTGAAACCGCGCTGAAGCCGGGCGAGCTGATTGTCGCCGTTACCCTGCCCCGCCCGCTCGGCGGCACGCATATCTATCGCAAGGTGCGCGATCGCGCTTCTTACGCTTTTGCGCTGGTGTCGATTGCTGCTGTCGTGCAGCCTGATGGCACGGGGCGCGTTGCGGCTGGCGGTGTGGCGCATAAGCCCTGGCGGCAGGAAGAGGCGGATGCACAGCTGCCGCATGGCGTGCAGGCGGTTTACGATCGGCTGTTCGCCGACGCGCACCCCACCCATGAAAATGAATACAAGCTGCTCCTGGCGAAGCGCACGCTCGCCTCGGTACTGACGGAAGCGAGGGCATAAAATATGAAATTCGATAAGCCCGCAGGCGATAACCCTATCGATCAGCTGAAAGTTGTAGGGCGTCCTCACGATCGTATCGACGGCCCGATGAAAACCACGGGAACCGCGACTTACGCCTATGAATGGCACGATAAAGCGTCCAACGTGGCCTATGGCTATGTTGTCGGTGCCGCCATCGCTAAGGGGCGTATCACCTCGATGGACCTTCAGGCCGCGCAGAGCGCGCCGGGCGTGCTGGCCGTGGTCACGGCGAAAAACGCCGGCAGCCTCGGCAAGGGCGAAAAAAATACCGCCACGCTGCTGGGCGGGCCGGAGGTTGAGCACTATCACCAGGCCGTGGCGCTGGTAGTGGCGGAAACCTTTGAGCAGGCACGCGCGGCCGCCCAGTTGGTTGACGTGCAGTATCGCCGTGAACGAGGTAGCTGGGATCTCGCTGCGGAAAAACCTGGCGTCACCGAAGCGCCGGAAGACCAGCCGGATACCCACGTCGGTGATTTCAACCAGGCCTTTTCCTCGGCGGCGCTGAAGCTTGACGCTTCCTACACCACGCCGGATCAAAGCCATATGGCGATGGAGCCGCACGCTTCTATGGCGGTCTGGGAGGGCGAAAAGCTGACCGTCTGGACCTCTAACCAGATGATTAACTGGTGCCGAACAGACTTAGCGAAAACGCTGAAGCTGCCGGAAGAGAACGTGCGCGTGATCTCGCCCTATATCGGCGGCGGCTTCGGCGGCAAACTGTTCTTACGCAGCGATGCGGTGCTGGCCGCGCTGGGCGCTCGCGCCGCAAAAAGGCCGGTAAAGGTGATGCTGCCGAGGCCGGTTATCCCTAATAACACCACGCACCGCCCGGCCACCATCCAGCATATTCGTATTGGCACCGACCAGTCTGGTCATATCACCGCTATCGCCCATGAAAGCTGGTCGGGCAACCTGCCCGGCGGCACGCCGGAGACAGCGGTGCAGCAGACCGAACTGCTTTATGCCGGCGCGAACCGTTTCACCGGCCTGCGGCTGGCGAAGCTCGATCTGCCCGAAGGCAACGCCATGCGCGCGCCGGGCGAAGCGCCAGGTCTGATGGCGCTGGAGATCGCCATTGATGAGATGGCGGAGAAAGCGGGTATCGATCCGGTGGCCTTCCGCATCCTTAACGATACCCAGGTCGATCCTGCCAATCCTGACCGCCCTTTCTCGCGTCGTCAGCTGGTTGAATGCTTGCGCACCGGCGCGGAGCGCTTCGGCTGGGACCGCCGCAACGCTACGCCCGCACAGGTAAAAGAAGGTCGCTGGCTGGTTGGAATGGGCATGGCGGCAGGCTTTCGTAATAACATGGTGATGACGTCCGGCGCGCGAGTGCATCTGGATGCCAACGGCATTGTTACCGTGGAAACGGATATGACCGATATCGGCACCGGCAGCTATACCATTATTGCCCAGACGGCGGCCGAGATGGCGGGCGTGCCGCTGGAAAAAGTGGTGGTGCGGCTGGGCGACTCCAGCTTCCCGGTTTCCGCCGGTTCCGGCGGCCAGTGGGGCGCAAACAGTTCTACCGCGGGTGTTTATGCCGCCTGCGTCAAGCTGCGCGAGGCGATAGCCAACAAGCTTGGCTTCGATCCGAACACAGCGACCTTTGCCGATGAACAGGTACGCGACGGAGAGCGCAGCGCTCGTCTTGCCGATGCGGCAGCGGACGGTACGCTAACGGCGGAAGACAGCATCGAGTTTGGCGATCTGGAAAAGCAGTATCAGCAATCCACCTTCGCCGGCCACTTTGTCGAAGTGGGCGTGGACAGGGCGACCGGTGAAGTCCGGGTGCGTCGAATGCTGGCCGTGTGTGCTGCGGGCCGTATCCTTAACCCTAAAACCGCCCGTAGCCAGGTAATTGGCGCGATGACGATGGGCCTGGGCGGCGCGCTGATGGAAGAGCTGGCAGTCGATAAGCGGCTGGGCTACTTCGTCAATCACGATCTGGCGGGCTACGAAGTGCCGGTTCACGCCGACGTGCCGGAACAGGAAGTCATTTTCCTGGATGACACCGACCCCGTTTCCTCACCGATGAAGGCGAAAGGCGTGGGCGAGCTGGGCCTGTGCGGCGTCAGCGCGGCTATCGTCAACGCGGTGTATAACGCGACCGGCGTGCGGGTGCGGGATTATCCCGTTACGCTCGATAAGCTGCTCGCTTCGCTGCCGGATGTCGTTTAAGGAGGCGCTATGCTGCAACAGGCTTTCCTTAGCGACCAGGCTGCGCCAGCGAACCCGGTGCCGCAGCAGGCGCTGCTGACCGACGACAGCGCCGCTATCCTGCGCTTCGCGGTAGAAGCGTTAAAAGCGGGCGTCTCGGCGGCGCTGGTCACGCTGGTGGCGATCCGCGGCGGCGCGGCGCGGGCGCTGGGCGCGCAGATGGTGGTGCGCGAAGACGGTTTGTACTGCGGTTTTGTCTCCGGCGGCTGCGTGGAGGCCGCCGTCGCTCACGAAGCGATGGCGGTTATCGCCTGCGGCCGCGACCGTCAGGTGATGTATGGCGAAGGCTCGCCCTGGTTCGATATTGTGCTTCCCTGCGGCGGCGGTATTACGCTCAGCATCCATAAACTGCGCGGCGCGCGGCCCCTGCTGGACGTGCTGAACCTGCTGGCGCAGCGCCAGCCTGCGGGGCTGCGCTACTTTCCGCAAAGCCAGCGGTTACAGAGCGACGCCTCGCTTATCCGGACGGGCTGGCACAACGATTTTTTCGCCACCGGCTATCACCCCTGTACGCGGACCATTGTGTTTGGCCGTTCGATAGAGGCGCAGGTCACGGCCAGCCTCGCTCAGGCGGCGGGCTATGATGTGCACCTCTGCGAAGCGCTCGATCCCCAGGCTGCCGGACAGATAGATGCGCATACCGCCGTGCTGCTGCTCTGGCACGATCTGAACCGCGAGCTGCCGGTATTGCAGGCCGCCCTGACGGCCAGACCGTTTTACATTGGCGCGCTGGGCAGCCAGCGCACCCATGCCAGACGCGTGCAAAAACTCAGCGAGCTGGGCTGGCGCGATACGGATATCGCCCGCATCAAAGCGCCCATTGGGCTGTTCCCCAAAGCTCGCGATGCCAGCTCGCTGGCGCTTTCCGTTCTGGCTGATGTCGCGGCGGCCCGCCTTAGCCTGGCGGAGGATGGCTAGCCGGATTGGGCGGCTTTAAGGTACCGACAGGGCAGCCCTGTTCGGCTGCCTTAAAGTTGTTGCCAGGGTAATCCTGCCCGGCTGCCTTAAAGTGCCGATACAGTTGTTTCACCGATCCTGAAGCCCCTCGCGTTCCCCGGCGAGAAAGTCCACAAACGCGCGTAGCGGCGCGGACATAAAGCGGCTGGGGAAGTAAAGCCAGGGGCCTTCAAACGCGGTCCACCATGCCGGGAGCACCGGCAGCAGCTCGCCCGTAGCGAAATGGGGTTGCAGCCAGTTTTCAAAAGTAGCGATCACGCCTTTGCCGCTGCGTGCCAGATCGATAGCCGCGGCAGCGCCGTTAACGCCGATAGTCAAACGCCCGGCGGGATTGACGCTGACGGTTTCTCCCTCGCGTTCAAATTCCCATGGGATCAGGGCGCCGCTTGAATATTTCAGGCGAATGCAGTCATGGTCAACCAGCTCTCCAGGATGCGAAGGAGCGCTTTGTGAATCAAGGTAAGAAGGTGCGCGTTCGCGGCCCTATGGGGACAGCGATAATATCTTTTGCCAGATGCTCGCCATAACGGATACCGGCATCGCAGCCTTCAGCCGTTGCTTCAATAAGACGGTCATCCACCATGATTTCTACGTGTAAGCCCGGATGACGACTAAGAAAACGGTCCAGCAAGGGCGGTAAGATATCAACCATGACCGCGCCGGTAACGTTCAATTTAAGCGTGCCGCGCACCTCTTGCTGAGAGCTGGCAACGTCGTTAAGCACCAATCGCATTTCATCAAGCAGCGGCGTCATTCGTTCAGCCAGCGTCCGGCCTGCTTCGGTTGGCATAACGCTACGCGTGGTACGAATAAAAAGCGGCACGCCAAGCCTCACCTCCAGCGCCGTGATCCTTTCACTGACCGTGGAAGGCGACAGGCCCAGCTTTTTTGCCGCTACCCGAAAGCCCTTATCTTTAAAAACAGCGAGAAAAACCGCTAACTCATCCATTGCCCTTTCCCGTGATTGTTCGCTGTTGCGATCACCTTATTCGTATTGCACCCGATTATCAAACAGCGCCGCACAGGTTATAAATCAGACAACGCACTGCTTTCCGTAACGGAAAATCAAACTGACTGGAGCCCGCATATGAAAAACAAAAGTGTTCTTATTACCGGCGCGAACAAAAGCATCGGATTCGAAACGGCCAGACAGCTGGGCCTGCTGGGTTACAAAATTTGGCTGGGCAGCCGCGACAAAGAGCGTGGGCAAGCTGCCGTAGACAAACTTACCGGATGGGGCATCAACGCCCATTTGGTTATTATTGACGTCACCAAAACAGAAAGTATTGAGGAAGCTGTTCAGCAGGTGCTAAAGGAAGACGGGAAGCTGGATATTCTTATCAACAATGCCGGCATTTCGGGCGCGCAGCCGGTAGCCCCGAGCGCGCAAAGCATCAGCGATATTATGGCGGTATACGACACCAATGTTTTTGGCGTTATCAGGGTCACGCAGGCTTTTATTCCGCTACTTAAAGCCGCGCAGGAGGCCAGGGTTATTATGATCGGTAGCGGGCTGGGCTCGCTGACATGGGTCGCCGATCCCAGTCATCCTTATTCCCAAGTACAGGCAATGGGCTACACCAGTTCAAAAACGGCCGTTAATGCGATAACGGTCGCCTTCGCTAAAGAGCTTACCGCTTACGGTATCAGCGTGAACGCGGTCGATCCGGGCTATACCGCCACGGATTTCAACGGCCATTCCGGCCCCAGAACGGTTACCGAGGCTGCCGCCGGTATTGTCTGGCTGGCGGATCAGGCGCCTGGAGAGACCACCGCTGGCTTCTATTTCGATCAAAATCGCGCGCCGTGGTAATGCTTTAAAGCGTGTAATTATCTGAGCAGAGGTGATGCCCTCGCCTTTGCGATCGTGCCCCGCCTGACAGTATCAGCACCCCTTTCCCCGATAACAGATGCAAACCCGCCTGGACAAAAAGCGTTCTGTTGATACGCTGGATAACGACCAGGCCAACCGCCTCGTTTACAGCAGGCGCTCTGATTGACCTGCCAGTCGTACCCGTTCAAAGGTTGTGTATAAAAAAATAAGGGACTTAAAATGAAAAACAACATCGCCTGCCTGACCCTGGCCGCCACCGCCCTGCTGGGCTGTGCGGCTATGCCTGCCGCCGCCGCGCCTTTTCCGGCCACGCCTGATTTATCGGTGCCGGTTAGCCGTTACGTGACGCAGGTAAACGCAGATAAAAGCGTGACCTTCCGTCTTTTCGCGCCGGATGCAAAGCGGGTATCAGTCATTACCGGCTCCTCCCCGGATAGCTTTGTCTCTCACGATATGAGCAAGGATAAAAGCGGCGTGTGGTCGTGGAAAAGCGGCTCGCTGACCCCGGATTTGTACGAATACTACTTTGATGTAGACGGCTTTCGTTCTGTCGATACCGGCAGCCGTTTTCAGAAGCCGCAGCGCCAGGTCAATACCAGCCTGATCCTGGTGCCGGGTAGTATTCTGGACGATCGCTCCGTGCCGCATGGCGATCTGCTAACGGTGACTTACCACTCAAAAGAGCTGCATTCAGAGCGCAGGATGTTTGTCTGGACGCCGCCGGGCTATAGCGGCAAAAGCGAACCGCTGCCGGTGCTCTATTTCTATCATGGCTTTGGCGATACCGGACTTTCCGCTATTGACCAGGGACGCCTGCCGCAAATCATGGATAACCTGCTGGCCGAAGGCAAAATCAAACCGATGCTGGTCGTTGTCCCGGATACAGAAACGGATATCGCTCAGGCGATCCCGGAAAATTTCCCGCCGAAAGATCGCCGCAAAACCTTTTACCTTCTTAATGCCAAAGCCGCAGACCGCGAACTCATGCACGATATTATTCCGCTGGTCGACGCCCGATTTAACGTACGCCAGGATGCGAACGGCCGCGCGCTGGCCGGCTTATCGCAAGGCGGTTTTCAGGCTCTCTTTTCCGGCATGAACCATCTGGACAGCTTTGGCTGGCTGGCGACGCTGAGCGGCGTAACCAGCGCAACGGTGCCGGATACAGGCATTGCTCGTCAGCTCGACAGGCCCGAGGAGATTAACAGGCAGCTGCATAACTTTACCGTGGTGGTGGGCGAAAAAGATTCCGTTACCGGCCAGGATATTGCCGGGCTGAAAAACGAGCTGGAGAAAAAGCACATCAGGTTCGACTATAAAATGTATCCTGGCTTAAACCATGAGATGGATGTCTGGCGTCCGGCCTATGCCGAGTTCGTGCAGAAACTGTTTAAATAATGCTTTGCGCCTCCTTCAGGACTGGAGGGGGCGTTGGAATGATTTTGCGCCCGGTCTGTCGGCTAACGGCACCTTCATCATGTCGGGATGCAGCACTGCGCTGAGAATTTCTTTTCGTTTTCGGACAGGAATGACCGCAGATGGAAGACATTAAGAATAAGTTCACCCAGCTGTACTGACGTGGGTAGCGTCGTAGCGTTAGCGACAGTAGAAGACCCGGCATGTGACGAACCTTCAGTTTGTAAACCGGACTTCTGGTGTGACCGGGAGCCATTCTTAATGATAAGAACCCGCAGCCGCTGACGTCACTGTTCGAAAACGTCGAAATACACAAAAGGAAATTGACTGATGCAGATACCTACGCTCATAACGGAACGTCTGTGGCTTAAACCGCTGGTTGCAGAAGATGCGCCTCAGATTCAAAAGCTCTACCCGCATTGGGAGATTGTCCGCTATATGGTCGCCTCAGTACCATGGCCTTATCCTGATAACGGCGCTGAGAATTACGTTAATAACGTTGCACTGCCCGATATGGCAAAAGGAATCGCCTGGTTCTGGACTATCAGACGTCGTGAGGCACCTGATGACCTTATGGGTTTAATTTGTCTTTATGACGTTGAGGATAATAATCGTGGATTTTGGCTGGCGCCGGAGTATCAGAGGCAGGGCTATATGCGTGAGGCCAGTACTGTGGTTACAGATTATTGGTTTAATACATTAAATAAGCCGCTACTGCGAGCTCCGAAGGCTGCACTCAATAGCCGATCACAGCTTATTTCAGCCAGTAGCGGTATGCGGCTTATCAGGACGGGGAAGCAAGAATATGTCAGCGGCCTGCTTGATTCCGAACTCTGGGAAATTACCCGCAACGAGTGGAATGCCCGTCAGGTTAACTGATATTTTTTATAAATACCCGCTTTCCGCTCTAAGACGAAGAGCGCCTTTTTATCCTTGCCGGGCTGCTAAACGCCAGAAGCGGATATCGGCTGTACAGCGAGATACAATCGGGCAGCATGTCCCTCAACCGCGTGTTGCAGGGATCTGTCCTTTTTGTTTTCTGCCGATGGTTCTTCCCTGAGTGACGAGACAGCTTTGCTGGCCAAATTTGACCCTCTACGAAAATTTCCCATAGCGCTTCTACGGCCCGGGGCATCTTGCTGCAGCCCGGAAAAGCCTCATCTCAACGAAGATCCAGAGGGCGCGGTCTTTACCTGCAATCCGCTGAGCTCAGGGGAGCTTTTCAGGATAGGCTAAAATTCTATAAGGAAGGGTCAGTAAAACACCCCAGAGTTACCACGCGGTTTATCAGAAAGAGGACGGGAAATGAAAATTACTGTGATTTTTGAGGATACAGGCATTGAAGAGGAGCATGATTTTGACACTAAACCTCGCGCCGGAGAGTTAGTAACTTTAGTACGCGATGGTAAGGATGCAGATTATATCGTTATAATTGAGCCTGATCCCGACCATACTCATGATAATGGGCGTGACGGATATCCTACAAAGGCCAGGGTCCGGCCGGCTTAATAAGCAATGATTTAACCGACCGCCCACCAAGGCGGTTTTTTGCATGGCCGGGAGCTAACCATCCTGACTGGCTTCGTACTGCTCACCTTAACCCTCCACGCAATGCCGGTATCAGACAGCATTTATCCTGCTAAAGCCGTCAAGGAGTAGATAATAGTATGGTCACTGAAGTGCCAGCTATTTGTTCAACTTAAGTATGGGTAAGTAAGTAATAAACTTCCTGCTGACGATTTAAAGAAAGTAATATTTGTACGAGCGAGGAAGTAATGTGAGCGATATGGTATAGCCGTAAAGTTCAATCATTAACTACGCGTAAGACGCCAGTCAAGAAAGTTGTAGTTTGCTATCAAAATGGCTTTTAACTTTCTCTAAGAAAGATCGTATCGTTTCCCCCCAAGGTCCGGGGCAGAACTCTCCCTGACTGATAGCGCCAAATGCCTCTGTAAGCGCACCATCGTTTAACGACAGTAAATCATCAGTTTCCTGATAAACTTTCATAGCTGTTTTGGGGTTTTCGGTTTCTAAGTAGCTGTCCAGTATTTCTTCTATCGTTTCGCCAAACAGATCGTAATCCTGACCAAAAAAAACCCGTACAAGCGTCCCGACATTTTTATAATTTTTAGCCATTGCCAGCCTCAAAAAGAAGGATATGAAGTAATAAACATGCGAAAAAGCACGCTGCCATTTAGCAAGACGCTGAAGAAACGCTGATTTTATTAAGAAAGTGGTGCCGATAATAGGAGTCGAACCTACGACCTTCGCATTACGAATGCGCTGCTCTACCAACTGAGCTATATCGGCTTTCAGGAGGGATACTGCGGTCACTACGTTAAAAAAAACCTGACGCGGAGTCAAGCGCCTGCGGACTAAATGATGACTTTATAATCAACAGGTAACGCTCGCCCCGTTTTTTGCCTGCTCTGCTTTTCTTACTCTCTTCTGGCCTGTCTGGCGGTTCGCGGTCTGCTCGTCCTTCCGCGTTACTTCCGCCCTTCCAACAGCATGCGCATCGCCAGGCCGGTTAACACCGTGCCCATCAGCCAGCGCTGAAGCTTTTGCCACGTTGGGCGCCGTGCCAGAAAGCCAGCAATACTGCCAGCGGCAAAGATAAGTGAGCCATTAACCAGCATACTGATTGCGATTTGGGTAAAGCCAAGCTGCAAAGACTGGGACAATACGTCGCCCTGCTCCGGCCGGATAAACTGCGGCAACAGCGTGAGGTAAATAACTGCCGCTTTAGGATTTAACAGGTTGGTCAGCAAGCCCATAGTAAACAGCTTACGGGTGCTGTCGGGCGGCAGGTCGCGCAGCGCAAAAGGTGATTTACCGCCGAAAACAGCCTGCCAGGCCATATAAAGCAGATAGCAGGCGCCCGCAATGCGCAGCGCCTCATAAGCCAGCGGCACCGCCATAACCAGCGCGGTGATCCCCAGCGCGGCGCAAACCATATAGAAAATAAAACCGAGCGCCACGCCGCTCAGCGAGACAAAGCCCGCGCGGCGGCCCTGGCACAGGGAACGGGAAAGCAGATAGATCATATTCGGGCCTGGCGTCAGCACCAGCCCAAAAGCGATAGCCGCGAAGGGAAGCAGTTGGGAAAACGTAATCATCAGAACCTTCCTTTTCAGTTCAGTTACTTATCTCCCTGTGGAATGTAAGCCACTTCCCTGTGGCCCACGCAATCAGCTGCGCACGGTGTCGTTGCCGAAAACTACCCATTTGTAGGTGGTCAGCGCCTCCAGCCCCATCGGGCCGCGCGCGTGCAGCTTCTGGGTGCTGACCGCCACTTCCGCGCCCAGGCCAAACTGCCCGCCATCGGTAAAGCGCGTGCTGGCGTTAACGTATACCGCTGAAGAATCAACCTCGTTAACAAAACGCTCTGCGTTCACAATGCTGCGCGTGAGGATCGCGTCGGAGTGCTGCGTGCCATATTCACGAATATGCGCGACAGCCTCGTCCAGTCCGTCCACCAGCTTCACGTTGAGATCCAATGCCAGCCATTCATCGCGATACTGTTCTTCCGTCACCGCGCTGACCACCGCCGGGCCTTGTTGCAGCAGCGGCAGCGAGCGCGGATCGGCGTGCAGATTAATACCTTCATCCTGCATACGCGCGCTTAGCGCAGGCAGGAACGCCTCGGCTATCGCCGTATGCACCAGCAGCGTCTCTACGGAATTACAGGCGCTGGGACGCTGTTTTTTGGCGTTAACGATCACGTTTAACGCCGCCGCAGCGTCCGCGTTACTATCGACAAAAATATGGCAAACGCCGATCCCGCCGGTGATCACCGGAATGGTCGACTGCTCGCGGCACAGCTTGTGCAGGCCAGCGCCGCCGCGCGGGATCAGCATATCGACATAGCGATCCAGCTTCAGCAGCTGGTTGACCAGCTCGCGATCCGGGCTTTCAATCGCCTGTACCGCGCCCGCCGGTAAGCCGTGCTCCTTCAGCGCGTCCTGGATCACGCGCACGGTCGCGCCATTGGTGCGATAAGTCTCTTTACCGCCGCGCAGGATCGCCGCATTGCCCGTTTTCAGGCACAGCGAGGCGACATCCACCGTCACGTTCGGACGCGCTTCATAAATCACGCCCACCACGCCCAGCGGCACGCGCCGACGTTCAATACGCAGCCCGCTGTCCAGCACGCCACCGTCCATCACTACGCCGACCGGATCGGCCAGATGGCACACCTGACGCACGTCGTTCGCAATCCCTTGCAGCCTGGCAGGATTAAGCATCAGGCGATCCAACAGCGCCTCGCTCAGGCCGTTTTTGCGGGCGTCCGCCAGGTCAAGTTCGTTAGCGGCCAGGATATCCGCACTCTGCGCTTCCAGACGATCCGCAATGGTCATCAGGACCTGGTTTTTTTGTGCGGCGGAGAGCACCGCCAGCTGGTAAGAAGCGGCTTTCGCGGCTTTACCCATTTCTTCAAGCATCTGCTGCTCCTTAACTGACGATCATATCGTCACGGTGAACCGCGACCGGGCCATATTCGTAGCCTAAAATTTCGCTGATTTGCTGGGAATGGTGCCCGGCTATCATCCGCATCGCATCGCTGTTATAGCGGCAGACGCCGTGCGCCACATCGCGCCCTTGCAGGCTGCGAATGCGGATCACCTCGCCGCGCGAGAAGTTGCCGCTGATTTCACGGATACCTTTTGGCAGCAGCGAGCTGCCGCGTTCCAGCATGGCGGCCAGCGCGCCGTCGTCGATGGTGATTTCGCCCGCCGGCGGCGCGCCGAAGATCCAGCGCTTGCGGTTCTCCAGCGGCGTTTGCAGCGCGTGGAAGCGGGTGCCGACCGGCTTGCCGTCGATCGTATCGCCAATCACGCCCGCGCGGCTGCCGGCGGCGATAATGGTATCGATACCGGCGCGGCAGGCCACGTCGGCAGCCTGAAGCTTGGTCGCCATACCGCCGGTTCCCAGGCCGGAGACGCTGCCGCCCGCCAGCTCGCGCAGCGCATCGTCAATACCGTGCACGTCGCGGATCAGCTCCGCCTGCGGATTATTGCGCGGATCGGCGGTAAACAGGCCGGCCTGATCGGTCAGCAGCAGCAGCTTGTCGGCCCCGGCCAGCATCGCAGCAAGCGCGGACAGGTTATCGTTGTCGCCGACTTTA
Organism: Erwinia aeris; assembly: GCF_041224955.1. Lineage (NCBI taxonomy): Bacteria > Pseudomonadati > Pseudomonadota > Gammaproteobacteria > Enterobacterales > Erwiniaceae > Erwinia > Erwinia aeris. The sequence continues at coordinate 13,833 of NZ_JBGFFX010000005.1, forward strand.
ATTTCTGCCGTCGCCACCGCGTCGTTTTCATTGATAACCGGCACGATATGGTTATCCAGTAAGGCCCGCAGCGTATCGCGCGCGTTCAGAAAGCGCTCGCGATCTTCCAGGTCGGCACGCGTCAGCAGCATCTGGCCGATATGAATGCCGTAGATGGAAAAGAGCTGCTCCCACAGCTGGATCAACCGGCTCTGCCCCACCGCAGCCAGCAGCTGCTTTGAGGCGATGGTCGGCGGCAGTTCCGGGTAGCCCAGGTGCTCACGTCCGGCGGCCATTGCGCCTGAGGTAACGATCACAATCCGGTGGCCTGCCGCGTGCTGCTGCGCGCACTGACGCACCAGTTCGACAATATGTGCCCGGTTCAGCCGACGCGATCCGCCGGTTAATACGCTGGTCCCCAGTTTAACGACCAGGGTCTGGCTGCTGCTCATTGTTTCCTGCCATAGCTTTAAAAAGGTGAAGAAGACGTTTTATCAGGTGTGGTGCCGGAAGCCAACAGCCGCCGCCCGAAAAGGCGTAAAAACACGGTGCAAGCCGCTAGTCCAGAAACGGGGAATTAACAAGAAGTGAGAATAAATGTAATAAAAGTTTCATCTCCTCAGGGTAAAACGTTCGTGCCCCGAACAACGTCATCGGGCCATTTAAAATTTTACTCATTTGGGAATAACAACAAAATGAAGAAAAGCGCACTGGCAATCCTGACCGCCGCTCTGGCTATGACCACGGCAGCCCAGGCCGCAGAAATTTATAATAAAGACGGTAATAAACTCGATTTCTACGGCAAGCTGAAAGCCATGCATTATTTAAGCGACGCGGACAGCAATGACGGCGACAAATCTTACGTACGTATTGGGTTTAAAGGCCAGACGCAGATTAACGACCTGATGTCAGGCTACGGCCAGTGGGAATATCACGTGCCGCTGAACAATGCGGAAAGCGACGGCACCACCGGCACCAAAACGCGTTTAGGCTTCGCCGGTCTGAAATTCGGCGACTACGGATCCATCGACTATGGCCGTAACTACGGCCTGATTTACGACGTGGAAGCCTATACCGATATGATGCCGGAATTTGGCGCCACCGCGTATACCAAAGCTGATAACTATATGCTGACCCGTACCAACGGCGTGGCGACTTACCGCAACACCAACTTTTTTGGTCTGGTCGACGGCCTGAAGTTCGCCTTGCAGTATCAGGGCAAAAATGAGAGCAGCAGCCGCTCTAACGCCACGTCCAACGGCGACGGCATGGCGGCGTCGGTAGCCTATACGCTGATGCAGGGCCTGACGATTAATGGCGCTATCTCTTCTTCCGACCGCACCAACGGTCAGCAGGCCAGCGTTTACGGTCGCGGCGACAAGGCGGATGCCTGGGCGACCGGCCTGAAGTATGACAACAACAGCGTTTACCTGGCTGCCACCTACGCCGAAACGCGCAATATGTCGCCCATCAGCGGCACGGCACGCATTAATGACGCCAACGTTGCCGTTAACGGTTACGCTAACTATCTGCAAAATATCGAGCTGGTGGCGCAGTATCAGTTTGATAACGGCTTCCGCCCTTCTCTGGCCTATGTGCAAACCAAAGCGAAAGATATTGAGAACGGCGTGGGCGATGCGGATATTTATAAATTTGCGGACGTGGGCGCGACTTACTACTTCAATAAAAATATGTCCGCGTTTGTGGATTATAAAATCAACCTGCTGGATGACGATAATAAGCTGGCGCAGAATACCGACGATATCGTTGCGGTAGGCGTAACTTACCAGTTCTGATTTAAATGTGAGCCGCACGGATGCGGTTGTTGTGCCCCTCGTTATGTGTCTGTAAGCAAAGGCTGGCAATCGCCAGCCTTTTTTTATGGGTGCGCAGACAAAAGCGCAGGGAGCAATTAAGCGCCGCCCTGCGTTTTTTTATGCGGTCAGCTTTACCGGCTCGTCAGCGAAATCCGCAGCGGGTTTCAGACCCAGCTCCAGCTCTTCCAGCATCGCTTTCAGGCGCACGTGGAAATTACGCAGCGTCTCTTCCAGGCGTTCGTTGTTTTCCTTTCCTTTAATTGCCGAAGGCTTCCAGTTGCCCTCTTTATCGAACAGGCCGAAGTGATACTCATAGGTGAAGTGATCTTCCTGTGCTTCCAGCTCCATCCACCAGCCCCAGAACTCACGCAGTTCCGGCGCAGGTTTCACATTGACGCAAACGGCCAGACAGTCGAAGAAGAAGCGCTCATCCACACATTTGGCCTCGCGGATATAAGGTCCTAATGTGCCGAAACGCTTCATTAAGCGGCTTTTGGGATGCCCACTCGGTAACGCCATTGTTAAAACTCCTTTGTTGAGCCCGTTAGTTTTCGCTAAGCGTTAATATTTAGCCACTCAGCGTGTTAATCGTTTAGCTAACCAGTCAACAATATCACGTAATGCTTTATCAAAGTTGCTCAATACAGGCGAAAGTGCGATTGGCATCAGCTTACCGTCGAGCGAGGAATTCACGATCAGCTTTGATTCCTCCGCCGGGCTGAAAGGATCGTTCGGCCAGTAAGCGGACAGCATCGGCGTTGGGCAGCGGCGGCCCAGCAGCCCCTGGGTTTTCAGCGAGTAGCGGCTCAGCTCGACCCGCAGCGCGGAATCGGCGGCCGATGCCATGCCCAGCCGGCTGGCCAACACGTCCATATACATTTCGGGAATGCTGTCCTGCAACGCGCTATCGCACAGCAGGCTGTGTACCACCGGCCCCAGACAGGCCACGGCGCGCAGTCGAGGCGCTTCCAGCCAGGCCAGCCGCACGGCAATGTTGCCGCCAAAGCGATAGCCGAAAGCGGCCACGCGGGTATGATCGACCCAGGCAACGTTTTCCAGCTGTTTTAACACCTGCTGGTGCAGAAAACTGGAATCCTGCGTCAGCTTCCATTTTGCAGAGAAGCCGACCGAAGGCATGTCGATGGTCAGCATTGCGATGCCACGCGGCGCAAGGTAGTCGTGGAAAAGGCGATAGTGATCGGTTTGCAGTGAATCCAGGCTGCTGCACAGCAGCACCGTAGGATAAGGCGCGCGGGCTTTTTCCGGCATATGCAAAAAGCCAAAAATGGAACTGCCGCCGGGAATGGTGAACTCCAGCTCTTTCAGCTCGCCCGGCAGTCTTGAGGTGGCCTCTTCATAGGCACGATTCGCCAGCTGCTGCGCCTGATCGGCCAGCTCATCGCCTTTCAGATGCGGATAGCCCGCTACGCCGTACAGGTTAGCAGCGTGCAGCCAGCACTGGCCCGCTTCGGCATCGGTAGCCGCCGAGGCGGCTTTATCCTGCCAGCGCGCGGCCTGCTGCGACCATTCGTAGATCCAGTTGCCGCCGCGATAGCCAATCACCGTATCCAGCAGCTGTTCATCAGTGTGGTCGGCGCGGCTGCTGGCTATCCTGGCCAGCACTTCGCCAATCTCCAGCGGCGACAGTCCCCGCCACGTCCAGAGCAGACGATTAACCATCCGATACCAGCCTGCATGGCTGTCGCCTTCCAGCGCGGAATGCAGCGGCAGCGGCTTGTGATGATGCAGGCGCCGGATCAGGGAGGAGGTTTCAGGATGCTTAAAGCGGGGTTTAAAGAGTTCTTCGCTGAGATTTTTAGGCGACATAGTACGATCCTTCGACATACGGAGAATCGTCTTAGTCTATAGCAGCCTGGCGGCTGACGCGAACCGTAAAACGCGCAACGCCCGGCGGAACCGGGCGTTTTGATTGAGCTAAATCAACCTTTTACGATTGGCGGGATATACACCACGCCCATATCCCACGGCTGTTCAATCCAGGTATTCTGTGGAATATCCACGACATAGTCGTCCACCAGCGGACGACCGGCCGGTTTGGCGAAAATAGTCACGAAACGCGCTTTTGGATACATATCGCGGATCGCCTGAGCGGTGCCGCCGGTATCGACCAGATCGTCAATTACGATAAAGCCTTCGCCGTCGCCTTCCGCGCGCTTCAGCACGTGCATTTCACGCTGGTTGTCGTGATCGTAGCTGGAGATGCACACGGTATCGACATAGCGGATGCAGAGTTCGCGAGCCAGCAGCGAAGCGGGCACCAGGCCACCGCGGCTGACCGCAATAATGCCTTTCCACTGTTCGACAGGAAGCAGGCGCTGGGCCAGTTTACGGGCATGGATTTGCAGCATGTCCCAGGTGACGACGTATTTTTCACTCATAAAAGGAGTCCCGGCCGATAATAACGGCTTAAAAATGTACAATGGGATGGGTTGCGCGGAATTATAGAGATCTGAGCCGCTAAAAACCAGCACAGGATAGCCCGGAAGGTGCTTTTTTGCCGAAGCGAACTAAGCATGCCTCTGGAAACAATGATATTCTTTGGGTTTGCTGCGTCAGATACTGACCAACCCTATCACAAATGCTCACTCCCGCGCCGCTGGCCGGGGATGTCGACACAGGAGATTTAACGTGTCCGAACTTTCTCAACTGTCACCACAGCCGCTGTGGGATATCTTCGCCAAAATCTGTTCAATCCCGCATCCTTCTTATCATGAGGAAGAGTTGGCTAACTATGTGCTGAGCTGGGCTGGCGAGCAGGGTTTTGTCACCTTTCGCGACGAAGTGGGCAATATTCTGATCCGCAAGCCGGCCACCAAAGGGCTGGAGCACCTCAAGCCGGTCGCGCTGCAGGCGCATCTGGATATGGTGCCGCAGAAAAACAACGACACCACCCACGATTTCACCAAAGATCCAATTCAGCCATGGGTTGATGGCGAATGGGTCAAGGCGCGCGGTACCACGCTGGGCGCCGATAACGGCATCGGCATGGCGTCCGCGCTGGCGGTGCTGGCGGATAAAACCGTCGAGCACGGCCCGCTGGAAGTGCTGCTGACCATGACCGAAGAGACCGGCATGGTCGGCGCTTTCGGTCTGCAACCGGGCTGGCTGCAGGCGGATATCCTGATCAATACCGACTCGGAAGAGGAAGGCGAGATCTATATGGGCTGCGCGGGCGGTATCGACTTTACCACCACGCTGCCGCTGAGCCGCGAAGCGGTGCCGGCCGGTTACGAGCATATCCAGCTGATCCTGAAAGGCCTGAAGGGCGGCCACTCCGGTGCGGATATTCATCTGGGCCTGGGCAACGCCAACAAACTGCTGGCCCGTTTCCTGTTCGCACACGCCAAAGCGCTGGATCTGCGCCTGGTGGATTTCACCGGCGGCACGCTGCGTAACGCTATCCCGCGTGAGGCGATGGCGACGCTGGCCGTTCCGGCCGATAAGCTCGACCAGCTAAAAGGCATGGCGCTGCATTATCTGGAAACCCTGCGCAACGAGCTGGGTCTGAAAGAGAAAAACATCAACATCGTGGTGGAAAATATCGCCGCTAACGACCAGGCGCTCTCCACCATCAGCCGCGACGCCTTTATTGCGCTGCTGAACAGCACGCCAAACGGCGTGATCCGCAACTCCGACGTGATGAAAGGCGTGGTGGAAACCTCGCTGAACGTCGGCGTGGTGTCGATTAAGGATGACGAAGCGCGTATCAACTGCCTGGTGCGCTCGCTGATCGACAGCGGCAAAGATTACCTGGTGGAAACGCTGACGGCGCTGGGCGATCTGGCGGGTGCGAAAACCGTGGCGAAAGGCAGCTATCCAGGGTGGCAGCCCGATGCCTCTTCGCCGGTGATGGCGCTGGTGGAAGAAACCTACAAAAAGCTGTTTAACAAAGCGCCGAATATCCAGGTGATCCATGCGGGTCTGGAATGCGGCCTGTTTAAAAAGCCGTACCCGGATATGGATATGGTTTCTATTGGCCCCACCATCACCGGCCCACACTCGCCGGATGAGCAGGTGCATATCGGCAGCGTCGGCCTTTACTGGCAGCTGCTGACCGCGCTGTTGAAGGCGATCCCGGCTAAGTAAAACAGGACGGGCGAAGCACCACGCTTCGCCCGTTTTCTCTCCCGCTCGCAATCTCGCTCAGGGCAACGTACGCGGCATTAAATCCCCAGCAGTAATTGCCTTTCCAATTGCGGATTTAGCAACGTCACGTGCAGCCCGACCAGACGCACGCCGCGCCCTGCCCGCCGCTCTTCCCAGGTTTTTTTCGCCACGTCGATCAGGTCTTCTTTATTCAGCACTGGCCAGACGTGCTCCTGAGTCGTCTGCTGGAAATCGTCAAACTTCAGCTTTACGCCCTGCCTGGCGATCAGCAGATCGGGCTTAATCACCTTTAGCCGCCGTTCCAGCTCCGCATAGAGAAAATCGATGATTTCCAGGCACGCTTCCCATTCATGAATATCCGCCGACAGCGTGCGCTCCACGCCCAGCGATTTACGCAGGCGATCCGTTACCACCTCGCGCTCGTCGATGCCGTTACAGCGCTCCCACAGCACGCGGCCAAACTTGCCGAAGCGCTTTAGCAGCGCGGCCAGATCCGTTTTCTGCACGTCGGCGCAGGTGTGCAGCCCCAGCTCCTCCAGCTTTTTCGCGGTGACCTTGCCGACGCCGGGTATTTTTGCCAGCGGCAGCGTCAGCAGAAACTGCGGGAGTTCCTGCGGCGTGATCACAAACTGGCCGTCCGGCTTATTCATATCCGAAGCGATTTTTGCGACGAATTTAATCGGCGCCACCCCGGCCGACGCGGTGAGATCCAGTTCGCGGGCGATGGTCTGCCGGATCTCCCGCGCCATCAGCGTGGCGGATCCGTGGCAGTGCGGGCTGTCGGTAACGTCCAGGTAGGCCTCGTCCAGCGACAGCGGTTCGATAAGCGAGGTATAGCGCGAGAAAATATCCCGAATATGCGCGCTGGCTTCTTTATAAGCGTCAAAACGGCCGGGGATCACTTTCAGATGCGGGCAAAGCTTAAGGGCCGTCGCGGTCGCCATCGCGCTGTGCACGCCAAACTTCCTGGCGGGATAGTTAGCGGTGCTGATCACGCCGCGCTTGTGCTGGCTGCCGCCAATAGCGATAGGGATATTGCGCAGGCTGGGATCGTCGCGCATCTCCACCGCCGCATAAAAGCAGTCCATATCTACATGTATAATCTTGCGCATTCGCCCCTCCGCCAGCACTGGATAAGTATACAGGCAGCGAGCGCGTTTTCAACAGGTTAACGGGCGGCCGAAGCGCAGCGGCAGCGGCCTGGCGCAACTTTTCTCGGTTTTTTCTACGCGGCTCTCTTGATAAAAAAATAGACAATGCTAATGTGACGCAGCTTTTACGGATATTTCCGAAACTGCGAGTCAACCACGTCTTCGGACGGCGTATCAACCCTACTATCAAGGGAACCAGAATGGGCAAAATCGCACTGCTGTTTGCGATGTTTTTTCTGCCAGCCGTTGTTTTCGCCAGCGCGCCGGTCGCACCGATCGCTCCTCTGGCGCCGGTAAGCAAAGAGTTAAAGAAGCAGTTACTCGGCACACCTGTTTATATTCAGATCTTTAAAGAAGAACGCACGCTTGAGCTGTATGGCAAAATCGGCACCGAATATCGGCTGCTCGACAGCTACCGTATCTGTAATTTCTCCGGCGGGTTAGGCCCTAAACGTCGCCAGGGCGATTTTAAAAGTCCGGAAGGGTTTTATAGCGTGGGGCTTTCCCAGCTGAAGCCGGACAGCCGCTTTTATCGCGCTATTAATACGGGTTTTCCGAACGAATATGACCGCCAGCAGGGTTATGAAGGGAAATACCTGATGATCCACGGGAACTGCGTTTCCGTGGGCTGCTATGCCATGACGGATGCCAATATCGACGATATCTATCGCTATGTGGAAGCGGCGCTGCGCAACGGCCAGCCGCGCGTGGCCGTCAGCATTTATCCATTCCGCATGACCGACAGCAACCTGCAGCGCCATCGCTATTCGGTTTATTTCAGCTTCTGGCAGCAGCTCCAGCCCGGCTACGCCGAGTTTGTGAAAAACCGCCAGCCGCCGGCAATGGGCGTCAGCGGCGGCAAGTACGTGCTGAACAGCCCGTTGCTGAACGATGCCACCAGCCAGTCAGCGCTGGCGCTCTCCGAGGCAAAATAACGCCCAGTCGCCTGGCGCAATTTTGTGCCAGGTTTCGTTGCCCGTTAAGGGCTGAGTGGCGATCACCGTGACCACGTCATCCGGCGTGGTCTGCTTCTGAAAATCTATCTCCACGTCCTGATCCAGCAGCGTCGCTTTACCGAACGGCGCGCGACGCGTGATCCAGAACAGATTGGTCGAGCAGAACGCCATCAGATAGCGGCCATCCGACAGCAGCATATTAAATACGCCCTTTTCCCGCAGTTCCGTCGCCAGCTCCGCAATATAGCGAAACACCGCCGGCCAGTTGCCCGGCGTGCGCGGGTAGCGCGTGGTCAGCTTATGCAGCAGCCAGCAGAACGCCTGCTCGCTGTCCGTCTCGCCTATCGGGCGAAAAGGGCCGGTTTCCAGCCCGCGATAGCCTTTCAGCTGGCCGTTATGCGCGTAGGTCCAGTTGCGTCCCCACAGCTCGCGGGTAAAAGGATGGGTGTTTTCCAGCGACACCTCGCCACGGTTCGCCTGACGAATATGCGCCACCACCGAGCAGGATTTTATCGGATAATCCTGCACCAGGCGCGCTATCGGCGAATTAAAGCTGGGCTGCGGATCTTTAAACGTCCGGCAGCCTTTCCCTTCGTAAAAGGTGATGCCCCAACCATCCTTATGCGGGCCGGTTTTTCCGCCGCGCTGCACAAGCCCGGTAAAGCTGAAACAGATGTCCGTAGGGACATTCGCGCTCATCCCGAGCAGTTCGCACATAGCCGTTCCTCGCGTCAGTTACTTCGCCATCTCTTTTTCAATCAGCAGGATCAGGATATGAATAACTTTGATATGAATTTCCTGAATGCGATCGGCGTAGCCAAAGTGCGGCACGCGGATTTCCACATCGGCCGTTCCGGCCATTTTGCCGCCGTCCTTGCCGGTCAGGGTAATCACTTTCATTCCCTGCGCGCGCGCCGCCTCTACCGCTTTAATCACATTAGCAGAGTTGCCGGAAGTCGAAATGCCCAGCAGCACGTCGCCCGCGCGGCCCACGGCCTCGACATAGCGTGAGAAGATATGATCGTAACCAAAATCGTTGCCCACGCAGGAGATATGGCTGACGTCGGAGATAGCGATTGCCGGATAGCCGGGACGGTTGTCGCGATAGCGGCCGGTCAGCTCCTCGGCGAAGTGCATGGCGTCGCAGTGTGAACCGCCGTTGCCGCAGGAAAGCACCTTGCCGCCGGCTTTGAATGAATCCGCCAGCAGTACCGCAGCACGCTGAATAGCATGGATATTGGCGTCATCGCTGAGGAAATTATTGAGCGTGTCCTGTGCTTCACTCAGCTCGGCGCGAATGATGTCCTGATACATAGGGAGAGTCCTTTTAGGTGAGGTCTGCGGCAGTTTAGCAAGTTGCCACGCGGGCGAAAAGCGCCCTGCCCGTTCACGCGGCGCTTTGCCCTGTGCCGGTCGCGCTTTGTGAGCCAGGTTGTAATTATCATGTAAATAGATTGATAAAGAAAATCATCTCTATTACATCTGTAGCTAACAGGTCAGACCTCTTACAACTTACGGAGCGATGGTTATGATGGTTTTCAGTTGCGTGGCGACAATTTTGCTCATTGGCGCGCTGTTTTATCACCGTGTTAACCTGCGGCTGGCGAGCCTGCTCGTGCTGCTCTGGACGGCAGCCTGGGCAATGGCTGGCGTCTGGACGCCGTGGCTGCTGGTACCGTTAGCGATTATTCTGCTGCCCTTCAACGTGCTGCCGCTGCGGCAGGCGCTTTTTTCCAGACCGATGTTGAAGACCTTCCAGAAAGTGATGCCGCCGATGTCGCGCACGGAAAAAGAAGCGATCGACGCCGGCACTACCTGGTGGGAAGGCGATCTGTTTCGCGGACGGCCGGACTGGAACAAACTGCATGACTATCCGCAGCCAAGGCTGACGCCGGAAGAGCAGGCTTTTCTGGATGGCCCGGTAGAAGAAGCGTGCCGACTGGCTAATGATTTTCAGATAACCCATGAGATGGCCGACCTGCCGCCGGAGCTGTGGGCTTATCTGAAAGAGCAGCGTTTCTTCGCGATGATCATCAAAAAAGAGTACGGCGGCCTTGAGTTCTCCGCCTATGCCCAGGCGCGCGTGCTGCAAAAGCTGGCGGGCGTTTCCGGTATCCTGGCGATTACCGTTGGCGTGCCTAACTCGCTTGGCCCAGGCGAGCTGTTGCAGCATTACGGCACCGACGAGCAGAAAGATTACTATCTGCCCCGGCTGGCTAGCGGCCTGGAAATCCCTTGTTTTGCGCTGACCAGCCCGGAAGCGGGTTCCGACGCGGGCGCTATCCCGGACGTGGGCGTGGTGTGCCGGGGCGAGTGGCAGGGCCAGCAGGTGCTGGGAATGCGGCTGACCTGGAACAAGCGCTATATCACGCTGGCACCGGTCGCCACGGTGCTGGGCCTGGCGTTTAAGCTTTCCGATCCCGACCATCTGCTGGGCGAAAAAGAAGAGCTGGGCATTACCTGCGCGCTGATCCCTACCCAGACGCCGGGCGTGGAAATCGGCAAGCGCCACTTCCCGCTCAACGTACCTTTCCAGAACGGCCCGACGCGCGGCGACGCTATTTTCGTGCCGATTGACTATATTATCGGCGGGCCGGCGATGGCCGGTCAGGGCTGGCGGATGCTGGTGGAATGCCTCTCGGTCGGACGCGGCATCACGCTGCCGTCCAACTCCACCGGCAGCCTGAAAAGCATCGCGCTGGCTATTGGTGCCTATGCCCATATCCGTCGCCAGTTCCGTCTGCCTATCGGCAAGATGGAAGGGATCGAAGAGCCGCTGGCGCGCATCGCCGGAAACGCTTATGTGATGGACGCGGCCGCCTCGCTGATCACCAGCGGCATTATGCTGGGCGAGAAACCGGCGGTGCTCTCCGCTATCGTAAAATATCACTGCACCCATCGCGGCCAGCGCGCCATTATGGATGCGATGGATATCGCCGGCGGTAAAGGCATTATGCTGGGTAAAAGCAATTTCCTGGCCCGAGCCTATCAGGGCGCACCGATCGCCATTACCGTTGAGGGCGCGAACATTCTGACCCGCAGCATGATCATCTTCGGTCAGGGTGCTATTCGTTGTCATCCCTATATCCTTGCGGAAATGGCGGCGGCCCAGGATCATAATCTGCACGCGTTTGATAAAGCGTTGTTTCACCATGTCGGCCACGTCGCCAGCAATAATCTGCGTAGCCTGTGGCTGGGCCTGACCGCTGGCCGCACCAGTAAAACGCCGACCCGCGATGCAACCCGCCGTTACTATCAGCATCTGAACCGCTTAAGCGCCAACCTGGCCCTGCTTTCTGATATTTCGATGTCGGTACTGGGCGGCAGCCTGAAACGCCGCGAACGCATCTCTGCACGCCTCGGCGACGTGCTCAGCCAGCTTTATCTCGCCTCCGCCACGCTGAAGCGTTATGAAGACGAAGGCCGCAACGAGGCCGATCTGCCGCTGGTGCACTGGGGCGTGCAGGATGCGCTGAACCAGGCCGAAACCGCTATTGAGGATCTGCTGCGCAACTTCCCGAACCGGCTGGTCGCGGGTTTGTTGCAGGTTGTCGTCTTCCCGCTGGGCCGCCACTGCCGCGCGCCTTCCGACCGGCTTGACCATCAGCTGGCGCGTATTCTGCAAGTGCCTTCGGCCACACGCTCTCGCTTAGGGCGCGGCCAGTATCTGACGCCGGGCGAAAATAACCCGGCAGGCCAGCTGGAAGAAGCATTAACGGACGTCATAGCGGCGGAAGCTATCCATGACAGGCTGAATAAGAAAGCGCAAAAGCCGCTCTCCTTTACTCGTCTGGACAAGCTGGCGCAAAAAGGCCTGGTGGAAAAATGGCTGACGGAAGAAGAGGCCGCCGTACTGACGCGTGCCGAAGCCAGTCGCCTGCGCTCCATTAACGTGGACGAGTTTGAGGCGGATGCACTGGCAACGCAGCCGGTAAAGCAGCAGGATGATCCTCTGCATAAGGATCGGACGGAGAAAAGCCAGCCGCAGGCAGAAACCGAACGCAAAACGGAAGCCGCCTGAGTTGTCCGGCAGTCGTCGTGAAAGGTAGCGGCCTCGGCAATGGAATAAGGGAACCGGAAACGGTTCCCTTTTTGCTTCGTTCGTACTGGCGCTGAAAAATGGAAAATTGCTCAACCCTGAAAGCATGGCGGCAATGCAGCGCTGGCTGCCGGCCGATAGCGGAGAAATGGGGTTAAGCTTATTCAGAATAAATACCGATGGCGGGCCGGCTACAGGACATGGCGGCAACGTGCTCGGCGCCAGCGCCTGCGTATGGTGGTATGAAAAAGCCAACTGTGCGGTCGCCCTTCTCACCAATGTAGGTTCAATGCATGCGGCCCCTGAGGCTGACTGCGCAAGCGCACTTTTTAAAAACTCTGCGGCAGGTAGCCTGGCCCGACAAATCGCCGCGCATTATTAACCCCTTAAAGTCTGGCGCGGTGCGGCGTTCGGCCCGCCAGGCCGATGCCAGCGCCCTCCGGCAATGCCATACCGCACGGTGAAACGCGGTACAGCCTTAAAAATTACAGGTATAATCCCTGAATTATTCAACAGCCTCAGAAACGAAAATGACAAAACTTACCTTACAAGAGCAGATGCTGAAAGCTGGATTAGTGACCAGCAAAAAAATGGATAAGGTCCAGAGAACGGCTAAAAAATCACGGGTTCAGGCTCGCGAGGCAAGAGCGGCCGTGGAAGAAAATAAAAAAGCCCAGCTTGAGCGCGATAAGCAGCTAAACGAGCAGCAGAAACAGGCGGCTTTATCCAAAGAGTATAAGGCTCAGGTGAAGCAGCTGATTGAAATGAACAGGATCGTTGTTGCAAGAGGCAATATTGATTTTAACTTCACGGATAACAATCTTATTAAGAAAATTACCGTGGATAAGCTTACTCAGGCGCAGCTGACAAGCGGTCGCCTCGCCATCGCTCGTCTCACGAGTGATAACGGCGGCGAGCACCAGTACGCTATTATCCCCGCGAGCGTAGCCGATAAAATTGCGCAGCGGGATGCGAGCAGCATCGTATTAAACAGCACCCTGAGTCAGGAAGAGCAGGATGAAGAAGATCCGTATGCCGACTTTAAAGTGCCTGACGATCTGATGTGGTAATAAACGCCTGCGGCCTGGGGTTATCTGACCTCATCCAGCCGCTCTTGCGTTAGTTCCGGACGGGGTCGCTTTCAGAACGGGCTGGCATGACGGGTTTCTATCCGCTGCTGGCTAACGGGATGAACGAAATGCAGTTCGCTGGCGTGCAGCATCATGCGCGGCGTCCGTTCGGTGCCTGGCAGCAGGCGTCCGCCATAAAGATCGCATCCCCAGATAGGGTGGCCCAGCAGCTGGCAGTGAATGCGGAGTTGATGGGTGCGCCCGGTTTCCGGCGTCAGCTGTACTCGCGTCAGCGGCAGCGACGTTCCGTTTTCCAGCTCATGATAAAAACGCTCAACGACCCGATAGCCGGAGCGAGCGGGCTTGCCGTGGGTGGCGCAAATTGACATCAGCGGGAACAGCGCCGGATCTTTGGCAATCGCGGCGTCTATCACCCCTTCGTCATCATCGGCATGTCCACAAAGCAGCGCGCTGTACACCTTGGTTACGGCGCGCTGGCTGAACTGCTGGCAGAGAGCGGCATTGATCGCCTTAGTGCGCGCAACCACCATCAGCCCGGAAGTGCCGAAATCCAGACGGTGAACCAGGGTGCAGCCGGGAAATAGCTTTACCAGCCGATGATGCACCGAATCCAGATTCTGCGGTTTTTTCCCCGAGAGGCTCAGCAACCCGGCGGGTTTAGCGATCAGCAGCAGATACTCGTCCTGATAAAGGATAGCTATTTCGTCATGGCACGGCGGAGCAATAAAGGTGTCGGGGATCACAGGCATCGGGTTACCGCACGGAGAGTGGCTGCGGATGATAACGAATTTTCAGCCCGCTGACGAATCTGTCTGCGCCCCGTGCTTAGCTTTCTCTCCGTCACGCCAATACTTCCCTCACCCTCGCCGCGCTTTTGTCGGCCTCGCATAGCCGAAAATTATCGTCCAGACTTAAAGTAAAGGCGTAGTCTGCGCGGGCATTGTGCTTTACACTGCGCGCTGCAAAAACTGAGTAGATAATCGATTAAGTAGGCGGTAATGGCGATGAACGGAACGATCACAACCTGGTTTAAAGATAAAGGCTTCGGATTTATCAAAGATGAAAACGGCGATAACCGTTATTTTCATGTGATTAAGGTCGCCAACCCAGACCTGATTAAAAAAGATGCGGCGGTAACTTTCGAGCCTACCACCAACAGCAAAGGGCTGTCAGCCTATGCGGTGAAAGTCGTCCCGGAAAGCAAATACATCTATATTGCAGGCGAGCGCCTGAAGCTCACCGCCATTAAAAATTACGTGGTGTTCAGCGAAGAAGTGCCGGTCGATGCCCGTATTGATAAAGAAAATCCGGTGCTTTCCGTGGGCGTATTGATGAGCAGCATCCGGCCGAAATCATCGGTTAAGCCAGGAGAAATGCGTACGCTGAAAAAACTGGCGATCACCACCTTCCAGGGCACCACGCTGATCTTCTCGGAAGATGAAATTGATATTGATGCGACGGTGAAACTGCTCAAGATGTAAATTAAGCCAAAATCCCGCAGCGTTAGCGGGATCCCCGCCCCGCTGGCCGGCCCGAATGTTCAGTACAGGGCGCGGCTGGCGGGTTGGCACCATTTTATCGGGCCGAAACCGCCTTGCGTAACGCCTCAGCCGTTCTGGCGCACTCGCGCTATCAGCGCATCAATGTTTTCGACATGGTCGGCGGCCAGAATGAGCGTTCTGCCCAGCGTTATCGCCTGACGGACGCATTCCGCTTTCATCACTTCATCCTGAATCGTTTTGATATCGGCAACCTGCGACATGCCCACGGTACGACGGATCAGCTCTGTGCCGCAGTAGCCTAGCGTATCGCGCCAGACTTTTGCCAAAAATTCGGCGGCATACCCCGGATAAGCCAGCGCGCGATCCCGCGTTTTTTCGGCAGCCAGCGCCAGGAAACCTTCGGCAAAGCTCTGCCAGGTTGTACGCACGTCGTCCAGGCGCTTTTCCCGCGCGTCGGCCGCTTCACGCGGCGCCAGCAGGCCGGGCAGCGCGCAGTAGTTGATTAGTAAATTACCTAATGCGCTGCCAACGTCAAAACCCATCGGGCCGTAAAAGCCAAATTCCGCATCGATCACTTTCAGGCTGTTTTCCGCGACGAAGATCGACCCGCTGTGCACATCGCCGTGCAGCAGCGCTTCCGCATTCGACAGAAAACGATGCTTCAGCCCGGCAACCTTCTGGCGCAGCTCGTCATCGGTACGCAGCTGAGCGACCAGCGACTCCAGCGCGCGCGGATAGCCGTTGCGCTCATGCACTTCATACGGCTCGTTAAAGAAGAGCTCTTCGGTGATATCGCACAGCTCCGGGTTGGTAAAACGGATAACATCCGCTTTTTTCTGATACGGATGCTGATAAAAGTCGGAGGTATGGAACAGCGTCTGCGCCAGATATTCGCCCAGCTGCGCGGCGGCCTGCGGATAATCAATGCCTTTCACCTGCTCACCGCGCCAGATAGCGTGGCTGGAAAGATCTTCCATCACCATTACCGCCAGCGCCGGATCGTAATGCAGAATTTTTACCGTATGCGCCGGACAAAACTGGCCGTGGATTTGCAGCACTTCTGCCTCAATGCGCGCGCGATCGAGCGTCAACGGCCAGGATTCCCCCACGCAACGGACATAGGGGAGCGCCTGCTTAACGACGATGCGGCTGACGTCGTCACGATCGAAGATTTTAAAAACAAGGTTAAGATTACCGTCGCCAATTTCCTGCGAACTGACCAGGCTTTGTGGGTCGGCAATGCCGCCAAATTCACGGGCATATTCCACCGCATCAGCTGCGGTGAACGTACGGTATTGCGACATTAACTCCCCCTCCACGTTTTAACTTGTCTGCTGCCTTCTTTACCTCAAGCCGTTCAGACGTCTATACATCCGTCAGGCATGTTGGCACAATATGGCCTGACTACGCAACCAGGATTTAACCTTCATGCAGACACTAAGCACAACCAGCTTACAAGTTCGTGACAACCAGCTGTGGATCCTTGACCAGCAGGCGCTGCCGCAAAAGAAGATTTGGTGTCCAACGCCCGATGTGGCGGCGCTGGTCGAACATATTAAAACGCTGCGTGTACGCGGCGCGCCGCTGATTGGCCTTTCCGCCAGCCTGCTGCTGGCCCTGCTGGCGGAAAACGGTATGCCTAAACCGGCGCTGAGTGATGCGCTGGAAGTGCTGCGCGCCTCCCGCCCTACCGCCGTTAACCTGATGAACAATCTGGATCGGATGAAACTGGCACTGGCTCAGGAGCACTTTGTCACCGCGCTGACTTTTGAGGCGCTGCGGCTGGTAGCAGAAGATAAAGCGCTGTGTGACAGCATTGCGGCGGCAGGCGTGAAGCTAATCAAGCCCGGCAGCCGCCTGCTGACCCACTGTAACACCGGCGGTCTGGCGACGGCCGGCGTCGGCACCGCACTGGGCGTGATTGCGCGCGGCTGGCAGGAAGGCCGGGTGGAAAAGGTCTGGGTAGATGAGACGCGCCCACTGTTGCAGGGCGGCCGCCTGACGGCCTGGGAGCTGGGCGAACTGGGCGTGCCCTATCGGCTGATCTGCGACAGCATGGCGGCCAGCCTGATGGCGAAAAAACAGGTCGATGCCATCTGGGTTGGCGCGGATCGTATTGCCGCCAACGGCGACGTGGCGAACAAGATTGGCACCTACAGCCTGGCGGTGCTGGCGCACTACCATAATGTTCCATTCTACGTGGCTGCACCGCACACCACGCTTGATGCGCACTGCCCGAATGGGGACGCCATCCCGATTGAACAGCGAGCCGCCAGCGAAGTCACGGGCGTGGCGGGCAGTTTCGGCCAGGTGCAGTGGGCGCCGGAAGATGCGCAGGTCTATAATCCGGCCTTTGACGTCACGCCAGCGGCGCTGATAAGCGGCTGGGTGCTGGATACGGGCGTAGTCACGCCAGCCCAGGTTGAGGCAGGGGTTTTTCAGGCGGTGGATTGAGAGGCATAAACAAGAGCCTGTACGATGAAAAGTGGCTGGATTGCAAAATCTGTCGTTTCCAGGTTGTGCAACTCAAAGCGCTTTTATTAAAGCGAGGCTCTTTTCTTTTACGAACCTTGCCCTTAACACAAAGGGCTTTATTACCCAAATACAGCCCCAGCTTCACATACAGGAAAATAATACAACATTGAAGCCGTTAATCGCTCAGCGCTGAAGCTTTTCAACCTGTACCGTTAACTTTTAATTATCTGCGGCTTACTCCTCGCAGGAAAAAAACGGATTTTCGCCCCAATCTGAAGCGAGGAAAGGTATGTGCCTCCTTGAATAGCCAATAATAGTTATTTGTGTATCGCTTTTTTTTATATAGTGAATGCATTCATCGGAAGCCATGCCGTTTGGATTAAATCTTAAATCGACAGTCAGCCCTTTGAAGGTTTCTTCATACCACGTTGGGCCACAGTGATAGTGCCAATAATTTTGCTCTTCATAGCCATCTGAACCAGCGATTTTTTCATAATTATCGTTGACCCATGATGGTTTATTCTTTCCTTTCAGAGCGCGGCCTTCACCAATATCTATTGCAAACCTGGCGATTGTCCTTTGTTCGTCAGGAGTCAGATATATCCAGTCAGTTGAAAAAGGCTCATCTAAACTGCCAGGATTGAACTCATCGGAAAGAGTGGCCTGGATTTTCACAAGTCGTCCTTACTTGTTATCGATATAGTGACTACCGCTGCTTGCGATTAGCCGCAGACAGAAAATCCTCTACCGTCATGCCTGGTTTATAGCTGACGCTCTTGCCAGGCGTAGTTTTACCACGGTTAAGAATGGCCTTACCTATTTTATCCCAACACTGATGCGCTTCTTCCTCACGCGCCATACGCTTTAGTTCCTGAACATGCATACTATGCTCCACTCCACCAGATTGCTTTGCGATGGTGTTTTTTAACGACATCGCCAGTGTACGTCTTTTAACCACTTCCGGGCAAAGAGAAACTGTCAGCAATAATGCTAGGCGCCTTCCAAAACTTTAACGTTTTCCCGAGCCAGGTTAATCAGTCCAGATTACGAGCGTTCGGGGGATGAGCTCAATTCGTACGGCCCTGAACCAGTTTTGTACCCGCTGTTACGGCAATGCCATCCCGTAATCTGTTAATCTCGCTGGCCCTTTGCTGCGTCCAATAAAAAAGCGGGCCCTGAACGCTCCGCTGCCTTAACTCAGACAACGCATTGTTCAGAACCCGCTCTTTCCGCGATCGGACAGCTATCAGGCGTAGCCGTAGCTCATCAGACGCTGATAGCGACGATCCAGCAGCTCTTCTTTGCTTAGCTCGTCCAGCTCGGCCAAATCGGCCAGCAGCTGTGCCTTCATCGAAGCGCCAATCGCCAGCGGATCGCGGTGCGCGCCGCCCAGCGGCTCCGGGATCACCGAATCGATCAGCTTCAGCTCTTTCAAACGCGGAGCGATAATGCCCATCGCTTCTGCGGCCAGCGGCGCTTTATCCGCGCTTTTCCACAGAATTGACGCACAGCCTTCCGGCGAAATCACCGAGTAGGTGCTGTACTGCAGCATATTCACTTTGTCGCCGACGCCAATCGCCAGCGCGCCGCCGGAGCCGCCCTCACCGATAACGGTACAGATAACCGGAACGGTCAGGCCAGACATCTCACGCAGGTTACGTGCGATAGCCTCAGACTGCCCGCGCTCTTCCGCGCCCACGCCCGGATAAGCGCCCGGCGTATCGATAAAGGTCACGATCGGCATATTAAAACGCTCGGCCATTTCCATCAGGCGCAGCGCCTTACGGTAACCTTCCGGCGCTGGCATGCCAAAGTTACGACGGATCTTCTCTTTGGTCTCGCGGCCTTTCTGATGACCGATGATCATCACCGGACGGCCGTCCAGGCGAGCAATGCCGCCGACGATAGCTTTGTCGTCCGCGTAAGCGCGATCGCCAGCCAGCTCGTCGAAATCGGTAAAGACATTACGGACATAGTCCAGCGTATAAGGACGCAAAGGATGACGCGCCAGCTGCGCGATCTGCCATGCACCTAAATCGGAGAAGATTTTCCGGGTCAGCTCGACGCTTTTTTCGCGCAGACGCTGGATCTCTTCATCCAGGTTAATATCCAGTTTTTCATCCTGACGGCCAACCGACTTCAGCGAGTCAATTTTCGCTTCAAGTTCTGCGATTGGCTGTTCGAAATCCAGGTAATTAAGACTCATAATATTCCTGTTTTAGTCAAACTCCAGTTCCACCTGCTCCGACCCGATCAGCGATCGCAGGTCGTTTAATAAACGATCGCTGGGCGATACGCGCCACGCTGCACCGAAGCGCAGCTTCGCCCGCGCATCCTCTCTCTGATAGTAGAGATGAACCGGAATAGTCCCCGAACGATAAGGTTCCAGGGATTGGCGGAGACGGTTTAAAAGCTGGTCATCAATTTGCCTGTCCGTCAGCGAGATAGCAAGCCCGCGAGCATATTTTTCACGGGCTTCATCAATGTCCATCACATCGCGAGCGGTCATTTTAAGCCCGCCGCTGAAGTCATCGAAGCTGACCTGTCCGCTGACGATCAGGATACGGTCTTTTTCCAGCAAATGCTGGAACTTATCAAGTGCATCGGTGAATAACATCACTTCCAGACGACCGGATCGGTCGTCCAGCGTACAAATACCGATACGGTTTCCGCGTTTTGTTACCATTACGCGAGCCGCCACCACCAGACCGACGGCCATGGTCATTTTGCCACGTTCGGTCGGGTGCATGTCTTTCAGGCGCATTCCTCCCACGTAGCGCTCGATCTCTTTCAGATACTGATTAATCGGGTGCCCGGTTAAGTAAAGCCCTAAGGTTTCTCTTTCGCCATCCAGCCTGACCTGTTCTGGCCACGGCGTCACGTCGGCGTAGGATTTTTCAATCTGTTCCGGCTCATCGGCCAGCACGCCGAACATATCCGCCTGGCCAATGGCCTCGGCTTTGGCGTGTTGATCCGCCGCTTTCAGCGCATCGTTCAGCGCGCTCATCAGGGCCGCACGGTGTGGCCCAAGCCGGTCGAACGCGCCGGACATAATCAGCTTTTCCAGCACGCGCCGGTTAAGCTTTTTGGTATCGGTACGCGCGCAAAGATCGAACAGTTCCCGGAAGTAGCCGTCTTTATTACGCGCTTCCAGGATCGCTTCGATCGGGCCTTCGCCCACGCCTTTGATTGCGCCGATACCATAAACGATTTCGCCGTCGTCATTCACGTGGAACGGATACAGCCCGGCGTTGATATCCGGCGGCAGGACTTTCAGCCCCATCCGCCAGCATTCGTCCACCAGGCCAACCACCTTCTCGGTGTTATCCATATCGGCCGTCATTACCGCCGCCATAAACTCGGCCGGATAGTGCGCCTTCAGCCACAGCGTCTGGTAGGAAACCAGCGCGTAAGCGGCGGAGTGCGACTTGTTAAAGCCGTAACCGGCGAATTTTTCCACCAGGTCGAAGATTTTTATCGCCAGCTCGCCGTCGATGCCGCGCGCTTTCGCGCCGTCTTCAAAGCCGCCGCGCTGTTTGGCCATTTCGACCGGGTTCTTTTTACCCATCGCACGACGCAGCATATCCGCGCCGCCGAGGCTGTAGCCCGCCAGCACCTGCGCAATCTGCATCACCTGTTCCTGATACAGGATAATGCCATAGGTCGGTTCCAGCACCGGCTTCAGCGACTCATGCTGCCACTGAATGTCAGGATAGGAAATCGCTTCGCGCCCGTGCTTACGGTCGATAAAGTTATCTACCATGCCCGACTGAAGGGGGCCAGGGCGGAACAGCGCCACCAGTGCGATCATATCTTCAAAGCAGTCCGGCTTCAGACGCTTGATCAGATCCTTCATGCCGCGCGATTCAAGCTGGAACACCGCCGTGGTTTCCGAGCGCTGTAGCATATCGAAACTTTTCTTGTCATCAAGCGGAATCGCCGCGATATCGACAGGCGGCTCGCCGTGCTTCTTGCGACGGGCGTTAATCATCGCCAGCGCCCAGTCGATAATGGTCAGCGTACGCAGCCCCAGGAAGTCAAACTTCACCAGACCGGCGTATTCCACGTCGTTCTTGTCGAACTGGGTAACCGGATGGTTGCCGTTTTCGTCGCAGTAGAGCGGCGCAAAGTCGGTGATTTGCGTAGGCGCAATCACCACGCCACCCGCATGTTTACCGGCGTTACGCGTGACGCCTTCCAGCTTGCGCGCCATATCGATCAGCGCTTTGACTTCCTCGTCCGCCTCGTAAATTTCCGGCAGCTGCGGCTCGGCCGCAAAAGCTTTTTCCAGCGTCATGCCCGGATCGGGCGGCACCAGTTTAGAGATACGATCGACGAAGCCGTAAGGATGCCCCAGCACGCGGCCCACGTCGCGGATCACCGCTTTCGCCGCCATCGTACCAAAGGTGATAATCTGCGAAACCGCCTTGCGGCCGTACATTTCGGCCACGTGCTCAATGACCAGATCGCGTTTTTCCATGCAGAAGTCGACGTCAAAGTCGGGCATGGAAACACGTTCCGGGTTAAGGAAGCGCTCGAACAGCAGGTCGAATTCCAGCGGATCGAGGTCGGTGATTTTCAGCGCATAGGCCACCAGCGAACCGGCGCCGGAACCACGGCCCGGCCCGACCGGCACGTTGTTATCCTTCGACCACTGGATAAACTCCATCACGATCAGGAAGTAGCCGGGGAAACCCATCTGGTTGATAACGTTCAGCTCGATTTCGAGGCGCTCGTCATATGCCGGCCTTTTTTGCGCGCGCACTTCCGCGTCCGGGAACAGAAACTCCAGCCGCTCTTCCAGCCCCTCTTTCGATTTCATCACCAGGAAATCTTCGGTGGACATATCGCCGGTCGGGAACTGCGGCAGGAAGTATTCGCCCAGGCGAATAGTCACGTTACAACGCTTAGCAATTTCCACGCTGTTCGCCAGCGCTTCCGGGATGTCCGAGAACAGCTCGCACATCTCATCAACGCTGCGCAGATATTGCTGAGGACTGTAGAGGCGTGGCCGTTTAGGATCGTCCAGCGTGAAGCCGTCGTGGATGGCTACGCGGATTTCATGCGCGTCGAAATCGTCCTCTTCCAGGAAGCAGACTTCATTGGTCGCCACAACCGGAATACCTTCGGCCGTGGCCAGCTCAACGGCGGCGTGCAGCCAGGATTCTTCGTCAGGTCGACCGGTGCGGATCAGCTCCAGATAGTAACGATTGGGGAAATATTGCTTGTAGAACGCCAGGCATTCGGCCACCTGCGTCTGGTTGCCGCGCAGCTGCATTTTGCCAACGTCGCCCCGACGACCGCCGGAAAGCAGGATCAGGCCTTCGTTCAGCTCAATCAGCCAGTCGCGATCGATGGTCGGGCCGGCCGCGCCATAGCCGCGCTGATAGGCGCGTGAAATCAGCAGGGTAAGATTCTGGTAGCCGGTATTGGTCGCGGCCAGCACGGTCAGCTGCGACAGCTCTTCGCCCATCGCCTCGCTGGCAACGTTAAAGTCCGCGCCGATAATCGGCTTCATGCCCTGACCGTGTGCCGTGCCATAAAACTTCACCAGCCCGCAAAGGTTGGTGAAGTCCGTAATGGCTATGGCGGGCATACCCATCGCCGCCGCTTTTTTCACCAGCGGGGCAGTCTTGGCTAATCCATCCACCATGGAGTAGTCGCTGTGTACGCGTAAATGAACAAAACGAGGTTCGGCCATCTTTAATCCTGCTGAAAACTTGTTATCGGGCCGCAGCGAGCACTTCGGCATCCAGCAGCGCATTGCGCACCGGCGCGAAGCTGCGGCGATGATGTGGCGTAGCGCCGTGCAGCGCCAGCCGCTCCATATGCAGCGCCGTTGGGTAGCCCTTATGCTGGGCGAAGCCATACTGCGGGAACAGGAGATCCAGCTCTGCCATTTCTTTATCGCGCGTCACTTTGGCGATAATCGACGCGGCGCTGATTTCCGCCACCAGGCTGTCGCCTTTGACCACCGCCTGCGCGGGCATCGGCAGCGCCGGACAGCGGTTGCCGTCGATCAGCACAAAATTCGGCACGATCGCCAGGCCCGCCACGGCGCGCTGCATCGCCAGCATGGTGGCGTGCAGAATATTCAGCTGGTCGATTTCTTCCGGCTCCGCGCGGCCCAGGCTCCAGCTTAACGCCTTCTCTTTGATCTCATCGAACAGCGCCAGACGGCGTTTTTCCGAGAGCTTCTTCGAGTCGGCCAGGCCAACGATCGGTTTTGCCGGGTCAAGGATAACCGCAGCGGTCACGACCGCGCCGACTAACGGGCCGCGGCCTACTTCATCCACGCCAGCAATCAGGCTGGCCTGGGGATAGATAAAACTCATTAACACAGCTCCAGTACGGCGGCGGCGGCCTGTTCGTCGGCATTCCAGCGAATTTGGTGATGCAGTTCGGTAAAGGTCGCCAGCAGGCGATCGCGGGTTTCGCCCTGCGCCAGCAGCGGTTCCAGCGCGGCCGCCAGCTGGGCCGGCTGGCACTCATCCTGCAACAGCTCTTTCACCAGCTCGCGGCCGGCTAACAGATTTGGCAGCGAGACGTAGTCGGTTTTCACCAGGCGCTTCGCCAGCCAGAAGGTAAAAGGCTTCATGCGGTAGCCTACCACCATCGGGCATTTCGCCAGCATACACTCCAGCGCGGCCGTGCCGGAAGCGAGCAGCGCCGCATCGCTGGCGATCATCGCCTGACGGCCTTTGCCATCCAGCAGATGCATTGGCAAATCGGGCGCGACTTCCGCTTTTATCTTTTCGAACTGCTCGCGACGCCGTGGATTCACCAGCGGCACCACGATTTCAAGATTGGGCCATTTGGCGCGCAGCAGCTCTGCAGTGCGCAAAAAATCGGCGCTGAGCATTTCTACTTCCGCATTGCGGCTGCCCGGCAGCAGCGCCAGGCAGGGCACCCCTTCCGCAATACCCAGCTCCAGCCGCGCGGCGCGCTTGTCCGGCTCGATCGGCATCGCATCGGCCATTGTATGACCAATAAAGCGACAGGGAACGTTATAGCGATCGTAAAAGGCTTTTTCAAACGGTAAAAACGCCAGCACCAGATCGGTCGAGCGACCAATTTTGAAGACGCGCTTCTGTCGCCACGCCCATACGGACGGACTAACGTAGTGGATGGTGCGGATCCCGCGCTGCTTCAGGCGCCCTTCCAGCGTAATGTTAAAGTCCGGCGCATCGATGCCGACAAAAACGTCTGGTTTAAGCTCGCTGAAGCGCTGCGTCAGATCGCGGCGGATCTTCAGCAGGCGCGGCAGGCGTTCCAGCACTTCCACGACGCCCATCACCGCCAGCTCTTCCATCTCGTACCAGGCTTCGCAGCCTTCAGCCTGCATCAGCGGCCCGGCTACGCCGACAAAGCGCGTATCCGGGTGCTTGCTCTTCAGGGCACGGATCAGACCGGCACCAAGAATATCGCCGGAGGTTTCTCCGGCGACGAGGGCTATCGTTAATGGCTGAGGCATGGCTTAACGGATCAAACCCCGGGTAGAACGGGCGAAGAAATCGAAGAACGGCTGCACTTCAGGATGCTCGCGAGCGATGTCGGCGATTTCCGGCTTCGCTTCGTCCAGCGTTTTACCGCTGCGGTAAAGTACCTTATAGGCGTTGCGGATCGCGTGCAGTGCTTCTTTACTGAAGCCGCGACGCTGCAGGCCTACCAGGTTGATGCCGAACGGCGTGGCGTGGTTGCCCTGCGCGATCACGAAAGGCGGAACGTCCTGGGCAACGCCGGAACAGCCGCCGACCATCACGTGCGCGCCGATGATGCAGAATTGATGAACGGCTGTCATCCCGCCAATAATGGCAAAGTCATCCACGGTGACGTGACCGCCAAGCGTAGCGTTATTGGCGAGAATGCAGCGATCGCCAATTACGCAGTCGTGCGCAACGTGCACGTTAACCATCAGCAGGTTATCGCTGCCGACTTTGGTCAGGCCGTCCGCCTGCGAGGTGCCGCGATGGATGGTGACGCTTTCGCGGATGCTGTTGCGATCGCCAACTTCCACGCGGGTCGGTTCGCCAGCATACTTCAGATCCTGGTTGACCTCGCCGATGGACGCAAACTGGTAAATCGTGTTGTCTTTACCAATCTTCGTATGCCCATTGACCACCACGTGCGATTTCAGCACGGTGCCTTCGCCAATCTCAACGTTAGCGCCGATAAAGCAAAACGGGCCAATATGCACGCGAGCGCCAATGACGGCGCCCTCTTCAATCACTGAACTGGGGTGGATAACAGCAGTTTCATCAATCACGAATTACGCCTCCCGGCTGCGCGCACACATCATGGTTGCTTCGCAGACAATTTTACCGTCAACGGTCGCCACGCCTTTAAAGCGGGTCAGACCACGGCGGGTTTTCTCGAAGGTGACTTCCATAATCATCTGATCGCCTGGTACGACCGGACGCTTGAAGCGAGCTTCATCGATGCCGGCAAAATAGTACAGCTCGCCCGGCTCAAGTTTGCCCACGCTTTTAAACGCCAGAATACCGGTCGCCTGCGCCATGGCTTCTAAAATCAGCACGCCTGGAAAAATCGGTTTACCAGGGAAATGGCCCTGGAAAAACGGTTCGTTGACCGATACGTTTTTTACCGCACGCAGAAACTTATGTTCCTCAAATTCCAATACGCGATCGACCAGCAGAAACGGATAGCGGTGCGGCAGCAGTTCAATAATCTCTTCAATTTTCAGAGTATGAGTTTCAGTAGTCAAAATACTCTTCCTGTCCTAAAAATTCTGATGGCATCAATAACACGGCCTGCAACGAGAGCATCGTCCGCAGGCCGCAAATCAGTTTCCGTGCACCAGCCTTCCATGCTTAGCATTCTTTTTATATTCCACAAGGTGCAGCGGAATAGTGAAGGCGGTTCAACAACCAGACGCTCATTCCGCGCTGACTTTACGCTCAACAGCTTTTAAGCGCTTGCTCATCTCATCGATGTTCATGACCAGCGCGGCGGTTTTACGCCAGTTTTTATTCGGTTGCAGCGGGATCCCGGACGAGTATACCCCAGGTTGGGTGATTGGTCGCATAACCATTCCCATCCCCGTGACCGTCACTTTGTCACAAATTTCCATGTGGCCGTTGATCACGCTGGCGCCGCCAATCATGCAGTAGCGGCCGATTTTCAGGCTGCCCGCCATGATTACGCCGCCTGCTACCGCGGTATTGTCGCCAATCACCACGTTGTGTGCAATCTGGCACTGGTTGTCAATGATAACACCATTCCCAATCTGAGTGTTATCCAACGCGCCGCGATCGATAGTGGTACAGGCGCCGATTTCAACGCGATCGCCAATAATGACCGTACCCAGCTGCGGTATTTTCACCCAGTTGCCGCGATCGTTCGCGTAACCAAAGCCGTCCGCGCCAATAACGGTGCCGGACTGGATCAGGCAATTTTCGCCGATCTGTACTTCGTGATAGACGGAAACGTTGGCCCACAGGCGCGTACCCGCGCCAATACGGGTGTTTTTACCGATAAAGCAGCCGGCGCCAATCACCACGTTATCGCCCAGCTCTACGCCGGATTCGATAACGGCGTTCGCGCCGACGGAAACATTTTTACCCAGCTTCGCCGTAGCGTCGATAACTGCGCCTGGCGCAATATTCGTCGCTGGCTGCGGCGTGGTGTCCAGAATCTGCGCCATACGCGCATAGGTCAGGTAGGGGTCTTTCACCACCAGAGCGGCGCTCTGGCAAAATTCTACGTCCGCCGCCTGCAGCACCACGGCGGAAGCCTTACAGGCTGCCAGCTGTTCGCGATAGCGGCTGTTGGAAAGAAAGGTGATTTGACCGGATTGGGCGGATTGCATAGAAGCAATGCCGGAGATGACGATATCGCCATCTCCGTGCAAATCTGCATCCAACTGCTGGGCTAAATCAGCCAGTCGAATTGAAGACATTGATTATTTAACCTGTTTCAGAACATCAGCAGTGATGTCTTTGGATGAGCTGGCGTAAGCCACGGCGTTGGCATCGACCACGACGTCGTAACCTTCGTCAGCCGCGACTTTTTTCACTGCATCCTGAATACGGCTCAGGATTTTGTTACGCTCTTCTGCCTGACGGCGACGGTTATCCTGCTCGAAAGCCTGGGCTTTGCTGGAGAAGGTTTCACGCTGCGCCATCACGTCTTTTTCCAGACGGCTGCGCTCGCTTGCTTTCATGGTAGAACCGTCACGCTGCAGACGCTGCATTTTGGTTTGCAGATCGCGTTCCATTCCCTGCAGTTCAGTCGCACGGCCTTTAAACTCATTTTCAAGCTGTTTCGCAACTGTCGCACGCGCCGGTAACTGTTGGAAAATGCTGGAAACGTTTACCACTGCAATCTTGTCAGCGGCCTGAGCGCCGGCGGAAACCGCCAGAGCGAGAGAGAGGCCTGCGGCACACAACAACTTTTTCACTATAAACTCCTTACCATCAACGTTTGTGTCCAGGACACATGTGTTGCGCGTTAAGGCAGCGCGAGGCTGCCAGTGAACGGCGCGATACTCGCGGTATGACACCGCGAGCGTTGAGAAAAGTCAGACAGCGCTTTTCTCAAAGTTTGCAAAGCGTAGCAGCTTACCAGGTTTTACCGATATTAAACTGGAACTGTTCGGCTTTATCACCATCATATTTCTTGAACGGCTGAGCGTATGAGAACACCAGCGGCCCCAGTGGTGACATCCACTGCAGCGCCAGACCGGCCGACATACGAATATTGCTCGGCTCGCTGTAGTCCGGAATGCCTGCCGCGCGCGTTTCTGCGGTGTTTTCCCATGCGGTATCCCACACGGTACCGGCATCGACGAACAGCGAGGTACGCACGGAATTCGCATATTTCTCGCTAAGGAACGGCGTTGGCGTGATCAGCTCGGCGCTGGCTGTTGCCATCGCATTACCGCCGACCGCATCGTTGGAATCACACAGCGTTCCCGTTGAGCAGGTGCTGGAGTTGTTATTGTAGTAAGCCGCCTTCGGACCAATGGTGTTGGAGCGGAAACCACGTACGGTGCTTGAGCCACCCGCATAGAAGTTTTCGTAGAACGGCAGTTCTTTGCCGCTCAGTCCATCACCATAGCCTACACGACCACGACCCAACAGCACCCAGGTACGATCCTGATTCAGCGGCAGATACTGCTGCGTATCCAGCGTTGCTTTATAGAAGGCGTTGTCCGAGCCTGGAATGGTGATTTTACCATTCAGGTTGGTACGGTTACCCGAGGTTGGGAAGAAGCCGCGGTCCAGCGTGTTGTACGTCCAGCCGTAGTTGAACGTGAAGTCGTCTGCGGAATAGTCAGCGTCTTTGTTCAGATCCGGGTTCTGATCCACGGAGCGCAGATAACGGAACATGGCGATCTGCGGCTGCATGTTGGACAGGTCGTTATGGACATAGCCCAGACCCACGCGCAGCGTGTTGTTCTCGTTAACCGGGAAGCCCAGCGTGCCGTCCAGACCATAGCTTCTGTTGGTATAGTCAGACAGATCCGCGTCATCCGCTTTAAAGTCGTTATAGAAGACACGACCGCCCAGGCTGACGCCGTCGACCGTAAAGTACGGATCGGTCAGCGAGAATTCAGCATAGGTCTGATAATCGTTTTTGGTGCCGCTGATGCCGACGGTATTACCCGTGCCCAGCCAGTTTTCCTGCGTAACGCCGACCTGGAAGCTGACGCCGCTTTCCGTACCGTAACCCACGCCGAAGTTAAAGGTACCGGTGTTGCGCTCTTTGACCTTGTAGACCACGTCTACCTGATCGGGTGCGCCAGGCACGCGCTGCGTATCGGTTTCCACCGTTTCAAAGTAGCCGGTACGATTCAGACGCTCTTTGCCCTGCTCGACCAGATCGCTACCCAGCCACGCGCCTTCCATCTGACGCATTTCGCGACGCAGTACGGAATCTTTCGAGGTATCGTTGCCTTCAAAACGCACTTTACGCACGTAGTAACGGTTGCCCGCATCCACGTTGACGTGCAGCTTCACGGTTTTATCCGCGTCGTTGATTTCCGGCTGCGTCATCACGCGCGGATAGGCATAGCCGTAGCGACCGAACATCTTCTTGATGTCGTCTTCCATTTTGGTGACTTTGGCACCGTTATAGAGTTCGC
This sequence comes from Erwinia aeris, assembly GCF_041224955.1. Classification (NCBI taxonomy): domain Bacteria; kingdom Pseudomonadati; phylum Pseudomonadota; class Gammaproteobacteria; order Enterobacterales; family Erwiniaceae; genus Erwinia; species Erwinia aeris. The sequence continues at coordinate 43,077 of NZ_JBGFFX010000005.1, forward strand.
CCGGCTGAATTTTGGACAGGGATTCAACTTCCGCCGAGTGTCCCGCCATGCTGCCGTTCACCACTACGCCGGAAAGCTTGTACTGATCGCCTTCGTTAATGTTGATGGTGATATAAATGCCTTTTTTATCCGGCGTCAGGCTGACCTGGGTAGAATCGATATTAAAGCGCGCATAGCCGCGATCCAGATAGAAGCTGCGCAGGGTTTCCAGGTCGCCCGCCAGTTTCTGCTTCTGATATTTACGGTCGCCGACCAGGTTCCACCATGGCACTTCATCACGCAGCTGGAAGCGCGAGATCAGCTCGTCCGAGCTGAAGGCTTTATTGCCGACCACGTTGATCTGCTGAATTTTCGCAGACACGCCTTCGGTAAAGACCAGCTTCAGATCGACGCGGTTACGCGGCAGCGGCGTAACAACGGCCTTAACGCTGGCGCTGTATTTACCGACGCTGTAGTAGAAATCCTCCAGCCCTTTCTCGATAGTCGAGATAGTGGTGCGGTCCAGGGCTTCGCCCACGCGCACGCCGGACGCTTCCAGGTTCTGCTTGAGCATGTCATCCTTCACCGCTTTGTTACCGGAGAAGGTGATGCTGGCAATGGTCGGACGCTCTTTCACCTGAACGATCAGCGTATTGCCGTCGCGCAGAACCTGAACATCTTCGAAGTTCCCGGTCGCAAAAAGGGCGCGGATGGTATTACTGAGATCATCATCGGAGACGGTATCTCCTACGCGGACAGGCATACTGAGCAATGCCGCCCCGACGGCGACTCGCTGCAGGCCTTCGAAATGGATATCCTTCACCACGAAGCCGTCTGCCGCGTATACGGTGGCGCTGCTAAACAGCAGCGACGCTATGAGCAACTTTTTCATCGCCATCGTTGTTATGCATTCTTCCTAACTGGTTCTCGCATCAGGCAGGTTTGACCCTGTCAGAGACGCGAGAAATCATTGAATAGTGCAAGCCCCATTAACAGCACCAGCAAAACCGAGCCAATGCGATAACTGAAGTCCTGAACTCGCTCAGACACCGGCCCACCTTTGATCTTTTCGATCGCCAGAAACAGCAAATGTCCACCATCTAATACCGGCAAGGGGAACAGATTGATAATCCCGAGATTCACGCTGATTAGCGCAAGAAACATCAGGTAATAAATCAAGCCATATTCCGCCGACATCCCAGCACCCTGGGCGATAGAAATCGGCCCGCTGAGATTGTTCAACTTCACTTCGCCAACTATCAGCTTGCCCAGCATCGTCACCGTCAGCTTCATCAGCTGCCAGGTTTTGACGCTGGCCTCGCCAACGGCCGCAAACGGCCCATACTGGCGAACCGTTTTGTATTCGTCCGGCAGCGGAACGATGCGTGGGATCACGCCCGCAAACCCTTCCGCTTTGTTGCCCGGCTTAACATCCGGCGTCAGCGTCAGGGCCACTGATGCACCCTGTCGCTCAACTTCAACCGCCAGCGGCCTGCCGGGATTATCGCGAACCTCGGCGACAAACTGCTGCCACTGCGCCAACGGCTGACCCCCGACTTTAACGATCCTGTCGCCTGCTTGCAAACCTGCTCTGGCCGCAGCGGAGCCGGACTGGATTTCTGCCAGCACGGTTTCAACCTGCGGACCGCGAGGATGAATGCCCAGCGACGCGACCGGATCCTCCCTGTCAGGCGCGAAATGCCAGTTACGCAAATCAAGCCGGACATCCTGAACCTGGCTGGTGCCGAAAGGCGCCACGCTGAGCGTAGTCTGCTGGTCGCCAATTTTCGCTACCAGCGCCATCCGCACAGCTTCCCAGTCAGGCGTTTCGATACCGTCAACGGCCTTAAGTTCCATTCCAGGCGCAATTTGCGCCTCGGCAGCCTGCGAACCGCTCACTATTTCACCAATCACAGGCCGTACGCCAGGCACGCCGATGATAAAAACCAGCCAGTAAGCAAAGATGGCAAACAGGAAATTAGCCAGCGGGCCGGCGCTGATAATAGCGGCGCGCTGCGCGACGGTTTTATTATTAAAGGAGAGATGGCGAAGCTCCGGCGGCACGCTTTCGACGCGTTCGTCGAGCATTTTAACATAGCCGCCCAGCGGGATCAGCGCGATAACATACTCGGTGCCCTGGCTGTCGCGACGTCGCCACAGCGCCTTGCCAAAGCCGACAGAAAAGCGTTCGACTTTGACACCGCAGCGGCGCGCCACCCAGAAATGGCCAAATTCATGCACGGTGATCAGAATGCCCAGCGCAACGATAAAGGCCCCAAGGCTCCAGAGTATACTCAACATAACGTCCCTTATAGCGTGCCGAAAGCCAGCAACAGCAGGCAGGCGAATACCGGCACCGCCGCCGTCAGGCTATCGATACGATCCAGAATACCACCATGACCTGGAATAAGCTGTCCGCTGTCTTTAATGCCCGCTTCGCGCTTGAACATGCTCTCGGTCAAATCGCCCAATACGGAAGCCAGCGTGGCGACAATGGAGCAGGTCAGCAGCGTCACAGGCGATACGCTCAGCGGCGCCCACAGCCCGAACAGCCAGGCGATAATGCCCGTAGTGACCAGGCCGCCAAAAAACCCTTCCCAGGTTTTCCCCGGCGAAACTTTTGGCGCCAGCTTGTGTTTGCCGAACAGACGACCAAACATGTAGGCCCCGGAATCCGCGCCCCATACCAGAAACAGCACGTAGAGCAGCCACCAGGCGCCGGCAAAATGGTCGCTGTCGTAATGATACTGGCGCAGCGCCACCATGCCCCAGAAGAAGGGCACAATGGTCAGAATACCAAACAACAGGCGTAAAGCACGAGACGAGCGCCACAGCGCGGCGGATACGGGATAGGTCAACACCAGCAGCAGCGCAACTATCCACCAGCCCAGCGCCGCCCAAAGCGAGCCCGCAATAAGGGGAAGATGCACAGGATGGTAAGCAGGCAGCGTAAACGTCATGAACGCCAGCAGCAGCCCGCACAGAACCGCGAGCCAGACGCGCTGGGAGCTGGAGGCCAGGCCAGCGAACTGACCCCACTCCCACGCCGCCAGCATACAGATAGCCAGCGTGACGATAGCAAAACCGGCAGGCGGCAGCAGAAACAGCGCCGCAATCACAATCGGGATAAGTATCAATGCGGTAATCAGGCGTGACTTCAGCAAGGATTACCCCCAGTGCGCTCAGGCGCCGCCGGGTGCTGCGCCGCCAAAGCGACGCTCTCGTTGTGCAAACGCATTCAGTGCACCTTCAAAAACTTGTTCATCAAAATCAGGCCAAAGAACATCGGTAAAAAAGAACTCCGCATAGGCAACCTGCCACAGCAAGAAATTACTGATTCGATGCTCTCCCCCTGTCCTTATTACCAGATCCACAGGTGCCAGATCGTTGAGACAAAGATGCTGTGCGAGGGTTTCTTCCTCGATCTGATCCGGACGAACCAGACCTTCCTGCACCTGTTCTGCAATTTTCCTGACGCTATGAATAATATCCCAACGTCCGCCATAATTCGCGGCAATGTTCAGGGTAAGTCCATTATTTTGCTGAGTCAGTTCCTCGGCGCGCCGGATACGCTCCTGCAAACGAGCGTTAAATCGGCCCGTATCGCCAATAATTCGCAGGCGTACGTTATGTTTATGGAGGCTTTTCACCTCGCTGTCCAGAGCCCAGACAAACAGCTCCATCAGCGCCATCACTTCCTGCGGAGGACGGTTCCAGTTTTCGCTGCTGAAGGCATACAGGGTCAGCGCATCCAGCTTATTGCTGACGGCAAAGCTTACCGCGCGGCGCACGGACTTTACGCCCGCCTTATGGCCGGTAATGCGCATTTTCCCCTGGTTTTTGGCCCAGCGGCCATTGCCATCCATAATGATGGCCACGTGGCGGGGATTTTCTCCCGACTGGTCATCGGTTTTTATTTGATTTTCGGACGACATAACGCGTAATTATTTCCTTTAATCAGAAATACGACGGTTTCTGAAATAGTTTGCCCGCTTGACGTAAAAAAGCCGTGTCGGCCACGGCAGCTGTCGCTGTATCGCTACGTCGCTTTAAGGACGGGCGCAGATTGTAACACCTCCACCCCTGCCCCACAAACGCACGCTGGTTAGCGTGCGGTTGGAAAACGCGACAAACAGGTTTTCGCCGTAGCGCGCGCGCGCCTGTCGATATCCAGTACCGCCTCCACGCTCTCCGGCTCGCGGCAGGAAAGCGTTTCCAGAACGCTCATATTCACTCGCGCAATATCGGTAAATCGGATTTGCGCATCCAGAAAAGCGGCAACGGCAATCTCATTAGCGGCGTTCAGCGCGGTAGTCGCGGCCTGCCCGGTTTTACAGGCGTCGATAGCCAGCTTGAGGCAGGGATAACGCGCGTAGTCCGGCTCGGCGAACGTCAGGGCGCTCATGCGGGCAAAATCCAACGGTTTTGCGCCGGACTGCACTCGCTGCGGCCAGGCCATTACGTGAGCGATAGGCGTACGCATATCCGGCGACCCCATTTGCGCCAGCACGCTGCCGTCACGGTAGCGCACCATGGAATGGATCACCGATTGCGGATGCAGCACCACTTCCATCTGCGCGTCGGTCGCGTTAAAAAGCCAGCGGGCTTCAATATATTCCAAACCTTTATTCATCATGGTGGCCGAATCAACGGAGATTTTTCGCCCCATTGTCCAGTTCGGATGCGCGCAGGCCTGATCCGGCGTCATCTGCGCCAGGTCCGCCAGCGGCGTTTCACGGAAAGGGCCACCCGACCCCGTAAGAATAATGCTGTCAATGCCATTATCTTGTAGAGAAGCGTATCCTAACTGGCGCTGGAGGGAAGCGGGCAAACTCTGAAAAATGGCATTATGCTCGCTATCGACCGGCAGCAGCTGCGCTTTAAATTCGCTTACCGCCTCCAGAAACAGCTGGCCGCAGGTGACCAGCGACTCTTTATTGGCCAACAGCACGGCCTTACCGGCGCGTATGGCCGCCAGCGTCGGCAGCAGGCCTGCCGCGCCAACGATCGCCGCCATAACCTGATCCACGTCGTCCAGCGCGGCCAGATCGCAGGCAGCCTGTTCGCCGCTCAGCACCTCGGTCGCCACGTTCAGCTCTTTCAACCGCAGCCGTAACGCGCTGGCGGACTTCTCGTCGGCCATGGCCGCATAAGCCGGCCGGAAAGCGAGACACTGTTCCGCCATCAGCCCGACGTTATGCCCGGCCACCAGCGCCTTAACGGCGAACAGATCGGGATTCGCTTTAATGACGGCCAGCGTGCTGGTACCGATTGAACCGGTGGAACCGAGAATGGTCAGTTGCTTCATGAAGGTGCTCTGTGTAGTGACCTGCGACGATAAGTCGCCAGCCAGGGGATTAAATGCAAAACGCCGTAAGACTACCCTCCGAAAAAGGCACCCTGTACGGCGTTAAGTCACGGCGCGGATCGACTCAGAAGTCCATCAGCTCCGCTTCTTTTTCTGCCAGCGCGGCATCGACTTTCTTGATGAACACGTCGGTCATTTTCTGGATATCATCCTGAGAACGACGCTCTTCATCTTCGCTGATTTCTTTATCTTTCAGCAGCGCTTTAACCTTATCGTTGGCATCGCGACGCACGTTACGTACGGAAACGCGACCCTGCTCGGCTTCGCCGCGCACGATTTTAATCAGGTCTTTACGACGCTCTTCCGTCAGCGCCGGAAGCGGCACGCGAATGTCGCTGCCCGCTGAGCTTGGGTTCAGGCCCAGGTCAGAAGCCATGATCGCTTTTTCAACGGCCGCGCTGATCGAGCGGTCAAATACGTTGATTTTCAGCGTACGGGAATCCTCCACGGTTACGCTGGCCAGCTGACGCAGCGGCGTGGCGGAGCCGTAATAATCGACCATGATGCCGTCAAGAATGCTTGGCGACGCGCGGCCGGTGCGGATTTTGCTGATGTGGTTTTTAAATGCTTCCAGGCACTTGTCCATGCGCGTTTCAGCATCTTTTCTGATTTCGTTAATCACGTTGTAACCCTTGAATTCTGGTTAACCTGACAGGCTCAGAAGAGCCTGTTAGCTATCTGTTAGCGTGCGTAACGCACTACAAAGGCAGAATATACCTTATTTTATGTGCTAACGGACATTATTGCGTAATCAGGGTGCCTTCTTTTTCACCCATCACTACGCGGCGCAGCGCGCCCGGCTTGTTCATATTGAAGACGCGGATCGGTAGTTTATGGTCACGGGCCAGCGTAAAGGCGGCCAGATCCATCACTTTCAATTCACGTTCCAACACTTCGGTGTAGCTCAGCTGATCGTACATCGTGGCGTCCGGATTTTTTACCGGGTCGTCAGAGTAAACGCCGTCAACCTTGGTCGCTTTCAGCACGACGTCCGCTTCGATTTCGATACCGCGCAGGCAGGCCGCCGAATCCGTAGTAAAGAACGGGTTGCCGGTGCCGGCGGAGAAGATCACCACGCGGTTGTTGCGCAGCAGGCTGATCGCTTCTGCCCAGCTGTAGTTGTCACAAACGCCGTTCAGCGGAATAGCCGACATCAGACGAGCATTAACGTAGGCGCGGTGCAGCGCGTCACGCATCGCCAGACCGTTCATTACGGTTGCCAGCATACCCATGTGGTCGCCCACAACGCGATTCATGCCGGCCTGTGCCAGGCCCGCACCGCGGAACAGGTTGCCGCCACCGATAACCACACCTACCTGAATACCCAGCTCAACCAGTTCCTTCACTTCCTGAGCCATACGATCCAGCACGCTGGCGTCGATACCGAAGCCTTCCGCGCCTTGCAGAGCTTCGCCGCTCAGTTTCAGCAGGATACGTTGATAAACAGGTTTTGCATTGGTCGCCATGGTTTTTTTCCTGGAAGCAGTATTGAGGAGTTAAATCTGCGCTATCATCCCGCGAGTAGTGAGAAAATGCTATTGGGATGAGACTGAAAATTGCCGGATACGGCAGATAAAAAAGAACCGCCGGATGGCGGTTCTGGTCAAACGATTAAGACTGCTTAGACATCGCCGCAACTTCTGCTGCGAAATCGGTTTCTGCTTTCTCAATCCCTTCGCCCACTTCAAAGCGGATGAAGTTAACCACGTCAGCGTTCTGCTCTTTCAGCAGCTGGCCAACGGTTTTAGACGGGTCGATCACGAAAGGCTGACCAGTCAGAGAAACTTCGCCGGTGAATTTCTTCATGCGGCCTTCAACCATTTTCTCTGCGATTTCTTTCGGCTTACCGGACTGCATCGCGATATCCAGCTGAACCTGGTATTCTTTCTCTACCACGTCTGCAGACACGTCTTCTGGCTTAACGAATTCTGGCTTGCTTGCCGCAACGTGCATGGCCAGCTGCTTAACCAGCTCTTCGTCAGCGTTGGTTGCAGAGATCAGTACGCCGATACGTGCGCCGTGCAGGTAGCTGCCCAGCACGTCGCCTTCCAGGGTCGCGACGCGACGAATGTTGATGTTTTCGCCGATTTTAGCAACCAGCGCAACGCGCTCTTCTTCGAACTGCGCTTTCAGCACTTCAACATCGGTGATTTTGCCGGCAACAGCCGCATCCAGCACCTTGTCAGCGAACGCCTGGAAACCGCCGTCTTTAGCAACGAAGTCGGTCTGGCAGTTAACTTCCAGGATCACGCCGTAGTTGCCGTCGATTTTGGTTTTGATCACGCCGTCAGCAGCCACGTTGCCTGCTTTTTTCGCCGCTTTGATCGCGCCAGATTTACGCATGTTCTCGATCGCCAGCTCGATGTCGCCGCTAGCTTCGGTCAGCGCTTTTTTACAATCCATCATGCCAGCGCCAGTGCGCTCGCGCAGTTCTTTTACCAGAGCAGCAGTAATTTCAGCCATTCTCGAATCCTCGGTTAGCTCAGCACCTGCCCGGTTCGCCTGATGGCGCCACAACAGATGCCTGTTTCTCGGGAGAAATATTGCCCCGCCGATGGGTCACCAGCGGCAAAGCGAATTCAAAATAAAGGGGCCAATTAAGGCCCCTTACAGATTAACATCTGATTTTACCCTGACGGGTATAAGGGCTCTCTGTGGAGCAAACCTTATTACTCAGCTTCAGCGAAGCTTTCTTCTGCCTGCTGAGCCAGGTCCTGAGAGCGACCTTCACGTACGGTGGTAGCCACAGCGGTCAGGTACAGGCTTACAGCACGGATTGCATCGTCGTTGCCTGGGATGATGTAGTCAACGCCGTCTGGATCAGAGTTGGTATCAACGATAGCGAAAACCGGGATGCCCAGGTTGTTTGCTTCTTTGATAGCGATGTGTTCGTGGTCAGCATCGACAACGAACAGCGCGTCTGGCAGGCCGCCCATGTCTTTGATCCCGCCCAGGCTGTTTTCCAGCTTGGCCAGTTCACGAGCACGCATCAGCGCTTCTTTTTTGGTCAGTTTGTCAAAGGTGCCATCCTGAGACTGAGTTTCCAGATCTTTCAGACGCTTGATGGACTGACGAACGGTTTTCCAGTTGGTCAGCATACCGCCTAACCAGCGATGGTTTACGAAGAACTGGTCGCAGCTCAGCGCAGACTCTTTTACCGCTTCGCTTGCAGCGCGCTTGGTACCAACGATCAGAATCTTGCCTTTACGGGCAGCGATCTTGTTCAGTTCAGCCAGCGCTTCGTTGAACATTGGTACAGTTTTTTCAAGGTTGATGATGTGAACTTTGTTACGAGCGCCGAAAATGAATGGCTTCATTTTTGGGTTCCAGTAACGGGTCTGGTGACCGAAGTGTACACCAGCCTTGAGCATGTCGCGCATGGAAACAGTTGCCATGATTACCTCTGTAAATTGATTGGGGTTAAGCCTCCATGTATCCCATACGACCGACCTCTCGGGCCGCTTGCGCAGCGCTTTAAGGCACCCCGGCGTACGTGTCGATACATGTGTGTTATTTACACATAGTGAGAGTTATGCGTTTCTCTGCAATCTTGCCCACAGAGAATCGTCGGCGCGCTTTATACCATAAAGACGCAGGTGAAGCCAATGATTGTTCGCTTTACCTGCCGCGCCGTAAACGGGAATTGGCAGCGGCCAGGTGGGCTGCTAACATTGCTGCACTTCCTTTATTATTGTCGAAAATAGCGACAGCTGCGGACTAAATTAATGGCAATTACAATCAAAACCCCTGAAGAAATCGCGAAAATGCGCGTAGCCGGTCGCCTGGCGGCAGAAGTGCTGGAAATGATCGAAGAGCACGTCAAGCCCGGCGTCAGCACCGGCGAACTCGATCGCCTGTGCCATGACTATATCGTTAACACCCAGCAAGCCGTTTCGGCCAGCCTGGGCTATCACGGCTTCCCTAAATCCGTTTGCATCTCGGTCAACGAAGTGGTGTGCCACGGTATTCCAAGCGATGATAAAATCCTGAAGGATGGCGATATCGTCAATATCGACGTAACCGTCATTAAAGACGAATATCACGGCGATACCTCTAAAATGTATATCGTCGGCAAACCGACGATTCAGGGCGAACGCCTTTGCCGCGTAACTCAGGAGAGCCTCTATCTGGCGCTGCGTATGGTGAAGCCAGGGATTCGCCTGCGCACTATCGGTCGCGAAATCCAGAAATTTGTTGAAGCACAGGATTTTTCCGTAGTACGCGAATATTGCGGTCACGGCATCGGCAAAGGCTTTCATGAAGAACCGCAGGTGCTGCACTATGACGCGGACGACGGCGGCGTGGTGCTGCAGGCCGGTATGGCCTTTACCATCGAGCCGATGGTTAACGCAGGCGATTATCGCATTCGCAGCATGAAAGACGGCTGGACGGTGAAAACCAAAGACCGCAGTCTTTCCGCCCAGTATGAACACACCATCGTGGTGACGGAAACAGGCTGCGAGATTATGACGCTGCGTAAAGACGATACCATCCCGGCAATCCTGACCGCCGACGCGTAATCTTTGTCAAATAACCCGGCAGGCAGCTTTGCTGCCGGGTCAAAAGCATTGCTCTCTCACCCCGGATCTTTCTTTACCGCTCTCGCTGCCTGCCTTCCATCCAGCCTGACGGGCTTTCTATTCAGCCCAGGGTTTACGAACACTTTTTTTCATTGGACCTGATTAACCTTGTGGTTGTAAATTGCTCAAGGCATGAAAAGTGTAGGGGCATTACCCCGTAGCCTTTCTGCAGGAAGCAGCTAATTTACACAGGGAGATCAAGCAAATGGAAAAGCCATTCCTTTTAGCGCAAACAATTAATAACGAGTTGGGACGCCGTGCCGATTGTGGAGGCCTGTGCCTCTGCTCTGTGGCCGCACGCTGGCCAGAGGAGGAAACGAATCAAGGAGGCAGCTATGGGTTACGCGCTCAGGGATGCACCTTTGAATGACGCCGATCATAAACCCGGACTGCCTGCGCTGCGCTCTTCAGGCGGCGATGGAGGAGGAGGCATGACAGAGAATATCGAACCGCGAGTAAGGAAGCTTGAAAACGATGTCGCCGTAATCAGCCACAATCTGGCTGTGCTTACCGTGCGCTCCGAGAGTTTCGCCACCCACGCCGATGTCGCGAATGTTCGCACTGAAATGGCGACAATGCGCGGCGAGCTTACAGAGCGAATGACATTTATGGGCGGCGAATTTAAAGGCGAAATCATTTCGTTACGAGGCGAGATGGCGCTTATGCGCGGCGAGCTCAAGGAGGAAATGGCCTCGTTAAGGGGCGAGCTGAAAGAGGATATGGCCTCGTTAAGAGGCGAGCTGAAAGATAATATGTCCTCATTAAGAGGCGAGCTGAAAGAAGAAATAGCCTCTTTAAGAGGCGAGCTGAAAGGCGACATCGTTTCGTTGCAAGGCGAGCTGAAAGAGGATATGGCCGCTTCAAAAGGCGAGCTGAAAGAAGATATGGCCTCCTCAAAAGGCGAATTGAAAGGCGACATCGTTTCGTTGCGAGGCGAAATTCATGAGACGTTACAGAAAGCTATCAACAAGCAAACCGTTCTGTTGCTGACGATTATTCCCGCCACGCTTGCCGCTATTGCCGCCGTCGCGGCCTGGTTTAAATAGCGCTCTGTTCGTTCTCTGACCGCCGACAGTGAGGCAGGCCACTCCCCCATTTAGCCCTCACTCTTTTTATTACCGCTCTGCCAGCCAGCACGGCGGTAAAAATCCCATCTGCTATCTGCCAGTTTCTTTTGATCTCTGGTGCCGGTAAACGCTATTGTCACTGCTTGTCTTTGTGCGGCAGAGAATGCGGGAGCGCTGGCGTGAACACGATAATTAGAGATTACGGGCAGGCATATTCTCCTGCTGAATGGACAGATGCGGAGCTGACGCGCGATACGCTGAAGCAGCACCTTGATGACTTCCAGCAGCGGCTGGGCCAGGCCTTTGACGCCGGAGAAGCCGTTGAGCAGCTTATCGCCGCCCGCACGCTGTTTATCGATCGCCTGCTGCGCCGCCTGTGGCGCTTTTACGGTTTCCCGGAGCAGGAGGATATTGCGCTGGTTGCCGTGGGCGGCTACGGGCGGGCCGAGCTGCATCCTCTTTCCGATATTGATGTGTTGATCCTGAGCCGACGGCCGCTTTCCGAAGAGGATGCACAGCGCACCAGCGAGCTGCTGACGCTGATGTGGGATTTGAAGCTGGAAGTCGGCCACAGCGTGAGAACGCTGGAAGAGTGCCTGTTGGAAGGCCTGTCAGATCTTACCGTCGCGACCAACCTGATTGAATCACGCCTGCTGGTCGGCGACGTCGCGCTGTTTCTCGAACTGCAGAAAAACGTTTTCAGCGAAGGTTTCTGGCCTTCCGATCGCTTTTTCGCCGCCAAAATTGCCGAGCAGCAGGAGCGCCACCAGCGCTATCACGGTACCAGTTATAACCTGGAGCCGGATATCAAAAGCAGTCCCGGCGGCCTGCGCGATATCCATACGCTGCTGTGGGTGGCGCGCCGCCACTTTGGCGCCACGTCTCTGGATGAAATGGTCGGTTTTGGCTTTCTGACGCAGGCCGAGCGCAACGAGCTGAACGAGTGTCAGTCCCTGCTGTGGCGTATACGTTTCGCCCTGCATCTGACGCTCAGCCGCTACGATAACCGGCTGCTGTTCGATCGCCAGCTGAACGTGGCGCAGCGTCTGAACTATCAGGGCGAAGGCAACGAGCCGGTCGAGCGCATGATGAAAGATTTTTATCGCGTTACCGGCCGTATCGGCGAGCTGAACCAGATGCTGCTACAGCTGTTCGACGAGGCTATCCTGGCGCTGGGCGAGGATGAAAAACCGCGCGCCATTGACGATGAATTTCAGCTGCGCGGCACCTTAATCGATCTGATTGACGAAACGCTGTTCGCTCGCGACCCGGTTGCTATCATGCGCATGTTTTACACGATGGTGCGCACGCCGAATATTACCGGCATCTATTCCACCACGCTGCGCCAGCTGCGCTTTGCCCGTCGTCAGCTTCAGCAGCCGCTGTGCACGCTTCCCAAAGCGCGGGAGCTGTTTCTGTCCATCCTGCGGCATCCGGGCGCGGTAAGCCGGGCGCTGGTACCTATGCATCGTCACAGCGTGCTGTGGGCCTATATGCCGCAGTGGGGCAATATTGTCGGCCAGATGCAGTTTGACCTGTTTCACGCCTATACCGTGGATGAGCATACTATTCGCGTCCTGCAAAAGCTGGAAAGCTTCGCCAATGAAGCGACTCGTCCACGCCATCCGCTCTGCGTAGAGATTTGGCCGCGTCTGCCGCAGCCGGAGCTGCTGCTGATGGCCGGACTATTTCACGATATCGCCAAAGGCCGCGGCGGCGATCACTCCGTGCTGGGCGCGCAGGACGCGCTGGAATTTGCCGAGCTGCATGGGCTGAACTCGCGGGAAACGCAGCTGGTCGCCTGGCTGGTACGTCACCATCTGCTGATGTCGGTGACGGCGCAGCGGCGCGATATTCAGGATCCCACCGAGATCCAGCATTTCGCGGAGGTGATGCAGAACGAAAACCGGCTGCGCTATCTGGTTTGTCTGACCGTAGCGGATATCTGCGCCACCAACGAAACACTGTGGAATAGCTGGAAGCAGAGCCTGCTGCGCGAGCTGTTTTTCGCTACCGAGAAACAGCTGCGGCGCGGAATGGAACACAGCCCTGATCTGCGAGAACGCGTCCGCCATCACCGTTTGCAGGCGTTGGCGCTGCTGCGTATGGACAATCTGGATGAGCAGGCGCTGCGCGATATCTGGGCGCGTTGCAGAGCGGACTATTTCCTGCGCCACACGCCAAACCAGCTGGCCTGGCACGCTCGTCATTTGATGGAACACGATCTGTCGAAGCCGCTGGTGCTGCTCAGCCCTCAGGCGACACGCGGCGGCACGGAAATTTTTATCTGGAGCCCGGACCGTCCTTATCTGTTCGCCACCGTGGCGGGCGAACTGGACAGACGCAACCTTAGCGTGCACGACGCACAGATCTTTACCAGCCGCGACGGTATGGCGATGGATACCTTTATCGTGCTGGAGCCGGACGGCAGCCCGCTGGCGCCGGATCGACACGAGGCCATCCGCCAGGCGCTGGATCAGGCTATCGGGCAAACCAGCTTCCAGCCAGCGAGAGTCCGCCGCCAGTCGGCCAGGCTAAAACATTTTAGCGTGGATACCGAAGTGAAATTCTTACCGAGCCATACCGACAGACGCACCTATATGGAACTGATCGCCCTGGATCAGCCGGGTCTGCTGGCGCGCGTTGGGGAGATCTTCGCCGATCTGAACGTATCGCTGCACGGCGCGCGCATCAGCACCATCGGCGAGCGCGTCGAGGATCTGTTTATCCTGGCCAACAGCGATCGCCGCGCGCTCAGCCGCGAATTACGCCACGAGTTGCGACAACGGTTGACAGAGGCCCTTAATCCAAACGATAAAGTGTGACCAGGATTTACTTTTACCCCGCTTTCGGGCGCGCGGCCGATTAGCTGCAGGCGCGTCCCGAAACATGATTTGACACAGGAAAGCTTAATTAATGCAACAGTTACAGAGTGTTATTGAGAGCGCCTTTGAGCGCCGCGCCGAGATTACCCCAGCCAATGCCGATACCGCTACGCGAGAAGCGGTTAACCAGGTTATCGCGCTGCTGGACAGCGGCGCGCTGCGCGTGGCTGAGAAAATCGACGGCCAGTGGGTGACGCATCAGTGGCTTAAAAAGGCCGTGCTGCTCTCTTTCCGCATCAATGACAATCAGGTGATTGATGGCGCAGAAAGCCGTTATTACGACAAAGTTCCGATGAAATTTGCCGATTACGACGACGCTCGCTTCAAGAAAGAAGGTTTCCGCGTGGTGCCGCCGGCTGCCGTTCGTCAGGGCGCTTTTATCGCACGCAATACCGTGCTGATGCCTTCTTATGTCAATATTGGCGCTTATGTTGATGAAGGCTCAATGGTGGACACCTGGGCGACCGTTGGCTCCTGTGCGCAGATTGGTAAAAACGTGCACCTGTCCGGCGGCGTCGGTATCGGCGGCGTGCTGGAACCGCTGCAGGCTAACCCGACCATCATCGAAGACAATTGCTTTATCGGCGCGCGCTCTGAAATCGTGGAAGGCGTGATCGTTGAAGAAGGCGCGGTGATTTCTATGGGCGTCTACATTGGCCAGAGCACCAAAATCTACGACCGCGAAACCGGCGAAGTGCACTACGGCCGCGTGCCTGCCGGCTCCGTAGTGGTTTCCGGCAACCTGCCTTCCAAAGACGGCAGCTACAGCCTGTACTGCGCGGTTATCGTGAAAAAAGTAGATGCGAAAACCCGTGGCAAAGTCGGTATCAACGAACTGCTGCGCACCATCGACTAATTCTCCTCCGGGCCGCGCTTTGCGGCCCGTCAGTTTTTCTTTACACGCCCGCCTTAAAAAGATGTTTTCCATCAAAAAATAAGTAATGCTATTGCGCAATAACCAGGCGATAATCCGCGCCAACGAGCGTACAGGTTACCCGCCCCTTTTCAGATTTTCACATATACTCAGCTGAGCACGGGACGAGCAGGCCTGGCAAAAACAGGGAGCAACGTGCCGCCGCAGCGCGGCCGGTAAAAACCGCACCTTGCACCACAGAATATTTGTAAAGCGCAGCCGAATGACTATTCTCCCGCACAGGAAAAAATCTTATGTATGACAATCTGAAAGGTTTAGGTATCGCCAATCCCGACGACATCGATCGCTACAGCCTGCGTCAGGAAGCCAGCAACGACATTCTGAAAATCTACTTTCGCAAAGACAAGGGTGAGTTTTTCGCTAAAAGCGTGAAGTTTAAATATCCGCGCCAGCGCAAAACCGTGGTGGCCGATAACGTCAGCCAGGGATTCAAAGAGATCCAGGAGATCAGCCCTAACCTGCGTTACGTGATTGACGAGCTGGATCAGATCTGCCAGCGCGATCAGGTGGAAGTCGATCTGAAACGCAAAATCCTGGACGATCTGCGTCATCTGGAAGGCGTGGTAACCAACAAGATCGCCGAAATTGAGGCCGATCTGGAAAAACTGACGCGCAACAGCCGCTAAGCACGCCGTTACTCCCTGCTCTGTTTCCGTTCTTCAATGCGTCAGGGCCTGGCGCATTGGTCACTCTTTTCCAGGTTTCTGCGGCCAACGCTTTAAGGCTCATCATCCAGCTGCAACGCCACGTAAAGCAGCAGCCTGTCGTCAAAACTACTCAGATTCAGCCCTGTCAGCTCGGAAATGCGGTTAAGCCGGTATTCAAGCGTATTACGATGAATATAAAGCGCTTTCGCGGTAGCTGAAGGCTGCACGTTGTGGCTGAACCAGGCGATTAGCGTTCTTCTCAGCAGGCCATTATTGTCCATGGCCTTCAGCTTTGCCAGCGGTCGGGACAGCTCTCCGGCCTGCCAGCCGCCGCGCAGGCTGTCCAGCAGCACGGGCAACACCAGATCCTGATAGAAATAGCTGCGTTCTTCCGGCATGCGCTGTTTGCCTACCAGCATGGTAGTGCGCGCGGTGCGATAAGAGCGGGCGATGCTGCCCGGCCCGGTAAAAAAGTTGCCCAAGGCAATACGCATTCGCAGATGGCCGTTTTCTTTCATTCTGGACTGCAAAAGCGCCACCCGTTTACGGTGGTCTTCCGCGTCAAAGCGACCATGTGAGTTAAAAGCAGGTTTCAATACCACCATCTCGGTCAGCGACACGATGGCGATTAAATTATCCCGCTCCGGCGTGGTAAGCAGCGTTTGCAGCTGCTGCAGTTCCGACATGGCGCTGTCCACGCCAAGCTGGCCGCTGTCGACCTCGACCACTGCTACCACGCGCGGCTGGTTAAGATCGATGCGTAACCGCTGCGCCCATTCGTTCAGCGCCGGAGAAAGCGTGTCGCTGCGAATAAGATTCAGCACCAGCTCTTCGCGCAGACGGCTGTCCTGCGCCAGCATATGTAGCAGTCGCGCCTGTTCCAGCATCATTTCTGCCGTCATGCAAACCAGCTCGCCATAGTGCCGCAGCGATTCCGGCTCTCCGGTCAGGCCGATAACGCCGACGATCTCGCCATCGATACGCATAGGCAGATTGATGCCGGGCCGCACGCCGTGCAGATGTCTTGCTACCGCTTCATCAATATCCACGATCCGTGCCTGAGACAGCGCTAACAGCGCGCCTTCGTGCATTTCTCCAATACGTTCCCGGTCGCCGCTGCCGATGATCCGGCCACGTGCGTCCATCACGTTGACATTGCTGTCAATTATTTTCATGGTGCGGGCAACGATTTCCTGCGCAAGGCGGGCATCAAGATGATAGGTGGCCATCCGTCACTCCTGAAATGTCTCGTCAGGCCAGCATACCTGCAGGCTGGCGTCGCGACATCATGCAAATGCACCAGGCGTGATCCAGAGTGTAAAAATAAGCGGAAAGATGAAAAGGCGTTGTTAAGGGGGATGCTGGCCTTATGGGCCAGCATCCGGCAGGAAGTTACTGCATTAACAAATAGATAGAGGCGTCGCCGCGCAGAATGTTCAGCGCCAGCACGGAAGGTTTGCCGTCGAGGATTTTGCGCAGCTCGCCCAGGTTAGCGACCGCCTGCTGGTTAACGCCCAAAATCACGTCGTCTTTCTTCAGGCCAATACGCGCCGCGGCGGAGCCCGCCTTAACGTCATCGACCTTCACGCCCTTCATGCCTTTTGCATCGTAGTTGCTGAGATCGGCGCCCTCAATACCGACATAGATATTGCCGGAATCGACTTTCGCCTGCGAGCTTTGCTGCAGCTCAACGTTGACCGTCATCGGTTTGCCGTCGCGGATCAGCCCCAACGCCATTTTAGTGCCGACCGGCAGCGATCCGACCTGCGCGCGCAGCGCTGCAAAGCTGGAAATCTGCTTGCCGTTGATGGAAATCACCACGTCGCCCGCTTTTACGCCCGCCTTCGCCGCCGAAGAATTCGGCAGTACCTGGCTGACAAAAGCGCCGCGCTGCGCGTCCACCTTCATTGCTTTCGCCAGCTCGGAGTTCAGCTCGGTGCCCATGATCCCCAGCTCGCCGCGTTTCACCTGGCCATATTCCACCATTTGTGCCGTCAGGTTTTTCACCATATCGCTTGGGATGGCGAAGCCGATGCCGATATTGCCGCCGTCCGGTGCCAGAATGGCGGTGTTAATGCCGATCAGCTCGCCGTTGAGGTTCACCAGCGCGCCGCCGGAGTTGCCCCGGTTGATAGCCGCATCCGTCTGAATAAAGTTTTCATAGTTTTCCACGTTCAGGCCGCTGCGGCCCAGCGCGGAAACAATGCCGGAGGTAACCGTTTCGCCCAGCCCATAGGGGTTGCCAATCGCCACGGTGTAGTCGCCGACGCGAAGGTTATCGGAATCCGCAATCTTAATCGCCGTAAGGTTCTTCGCATCTTTAAGCTGGATCAGCGCAATATCGGAGCGCGGATCTTTGCCGATCACCTTAGCTTCGTATTTGCGGCCATCGCTCAGCTGCACCTGAATTTTCGTCGCGTTATCGACTACGTGATTATTGGTAACGACATAGCCTTTCTCTGCGTTGATGACTACGCCTGAACCCAGCGCGCGGAATTTCTCCTGTTGGGTATCGGCTCCGCCCTGCGGCCCGCCGCCCTGACACATTGGCGAGCCCTGGAAAGGCGAACCATCCTGACAGAAAGGCGAGTTGCCGCCAAAGAACTGCTGGAACTGCTGAGGTAAACGCGGCGTGCGTACCGTTGTGCTTCCTTCAACGTTGATACTCACTACTGAAGGCATCACTTTTTCTAACATTGGCGCCAGGCTTGGCAGCTGCTGGCTGGAAGAGGAAGCCGTTTCTGCGGCCGTAGCGGTCAGCGGGCCCATGGCCATTCCCAGGCTCAGGGCCAGCGCGCTGGCTAAAAGTGTTTTTTTCATGCGTCTGATTCTCTTCTGTTCTGATAGGCGAAACGTGCAGCGGACGTGCTGGTAAGAGTCATTTTTTAACGCTAAGTTCATGTATAAGTTTCAGCGAAAAGTAAAAAAATATTCTCTGCCTTTACAAACCCGCCGGAAAAAACGCTTATTCCACTGCCATCAAACGACGATATTCGTCCCAGGCATAAAGATCGGTCATGCCGCTGACATAATCCTGCAGCAAACGCGCCCGATAATAACGCTCCCAGAGCAGACGTTCAAATCGCTGTTCGATCTTCAGGTTTTTCATATGCACCGAATAAGCCTTCCGGTGCTTGCCGGATAATTTATGAAACAGACGTGTTTCAATTGGGTAGTCCGGATGGAAATCCTCATTTATCAGCATGTTAAAATCCTGATAAGAAAGCTGTAATAATGGCTTATAAATATCCAGCAGGCCTTTTATAACCCGATAACCCTGCAGCTCCAGCTGTTCGACTTCCGGATGATTAAATACGTGCTTTCTGGCGACTTTTTTAAACAGATTCAGCAGCTGGTTTTCATCGCCGTCATCTTCAAGCAGCGAATGATTAAAACTTCCCTGCCAGATTGGCCCGATATTATCGACAAAGCGTTTAACGGCGTGCTCGACCAATGCGGACTGTACTTTAACGCGAAGCTTCATAAAAAAGGTATCGCTCCGGCTGCGATAACGCTCTTTACTTTGCGCCTCGGTGTAAGCAAAGCCGACAATCTTTACAAAGAGTTCGTCAGAGGTGACCTTTTTGTTTTTTCGCAGCAGCGTCCACTCATCTTCTAAAAACTGATAAAGCTGGTCGACGCTGAAAATCGCTTTTTCTACGGCGTCGTCCAGGTCGGCAATACAATAAGAGATATCGTCGGCGGCTTCCATAATATAGGTCAGCGGAAAACGATGAT
This sequence comes from Erwinia aeris, assembly GCF_041224955.1. Classification (NCBI taxonomy): domain Bacteria; kingdom Pseudomonadati; phylum Pseudomonadota; class Gammaproteobacteria; order Enterobacterales; family Erwiniaceae; genus Erwinia; species Erwinia aeris. The sequence goes on from NZ_JBGFFX010000005.1 coordinate 62,275, forward strand.
ATTGCTGTGTGTTGGTTGCCCTGAGCAGATCGGCCACGTACTTCTCTTCGGAAAGATAATAGCCTGGCTTTTTCATCAGCGTACTAAACTGCGGCGGTTTTTCGCCCTGAAACCAGGCCGGCGCCGTGTATTTTAAAATGCAGGCAACCTGTACATAGGAAAGATTAAGCTGAAGCAGCGTATGCACCAGGCGAATAGCCTGCGCGTTGCCCTCAAAATGGCAAAGATCCTGACGAAGACGGGCATTCATGGCGAGAAATTTTTCATTCTGCTCGGTGTCATCAACCCCGGCCTCCTGCGGCTCGGTCAGCAGCCCGGGCAAATTCACGCGGAACCAGTCGTTGATCGCCGCCTCGCCAAAATGGCCGAACGGCGGATTACCGACGTCATGCAGCAGGCAGGCCATTTCCACCAGGCTTTCAAAGGCGCCGGTTAAATCGGCCAGGCCGTACTTTTCCAGCCCGCCAGGCTGCTTTCGCAATGCCTGAAGCACCTCTTTCACGATATAGCGGCCGGTCTGTTGCACCTCCAGCGAATGCGTCAGCCGCGAGCGCACGGCGGCGTTTCGCTCCAGAGGAAAGACCTGCGTTTTTTGCTGAAGTCGCCGAATAGCCGCCGAATTAATAATACGTCCGCGATCGCTTTCAAAATGGCGGGTAATATAATATTCGCCTTCGGGCTTTTCGCGGTTATTAAAGGGCCGCTCGAAACTGAATTTCGTCCTGAAATCTGTCGCTGTCATACTAGCCCACCCTGATGAGTTAAACCTGCTAATCATGATAAACTATGCACTACATTGAACAACTTCCACAACAATAGCGAGCATTCCTATGAAAGCAGGCATTATTGGCGCGATGGAGCAGGAAGTAACCCTGCTGCGCGATAAAATTGAAAACCGTCAGACTATCGCGCTGGCCGGTTGCGAGATCTATACCGGCACGCTGAACGGCGTTGAGGTTGCCTTGCTGAAATCGGGTATCGGCAAAGTTTCTGCGGCGATGGGCACCACGCTGCTGCTGGAGCTGTGCAAACCGGATTTTGTGATTAATACCGGTTCCGCAGGCGGTTTGGCCTCCACGCTGAAGGTCGGCGATATCGTGGTATCCGACGAGGTGCGCTATCACGATGCCGACGTCACCGCTTTCGGCTACGAGCCAGGCCAGATGGCAGGCTGTCCGGCAGCCTTTACGGCCGATGATAAACTGATTGCCGCGGCGGAAAGCTGCATCGCTAAGCTTGGCCTGAACGCCGTACGCGGCCTGGTCGTGAGCGGCGATGCCTTTATTAACGGTGCCGAACCGCTGGCGCGCATTCGTACGACTTTCCCGCAGGCCGTAGGCGTAGAGATGGAAGCGACCGCTATCGCTCACGTTTGCCACCAGTTCGGCACGCCGTTCGTAGTGGTGCGAGCCATTTCCGACGTGGCCGACCAGGAGTCGCATCTGAGCTTTGACGAGTTCCTGACCGTTGCCGCTAAGCAGTCCTCACTGCTGGTGGAAACGCTGCTGACCCACCTTCGTGGCTAAGCTTTTCGCCCTGTTGCTGCTGCTCTGTTACGGAGCGGCAGCCGCCACGCCCCGCGTTATCACCCTTGCGCCAAACCTGACCGAACTGGCTTTTGCCGCAGGCATCACGCCTGTCGCCGTCAGCGCTTATTCCGACTATCCCCCCGCTGCCGCCGCTATCGAACAGGTGGCGAACTGGCAGGGAATTAACGTTGAACGCATCATCAACCTGAAACCGGACGTGGTGCTTGCCTGGCGCGAGGGAAATCCGCAGCGACAGGTCGATCAGCTGGCAGCCTTCGGCATTAAGGTGGTGTGGCTGGCACCAGTCACGATTGGCGAGATGATTGCCGCCGTGCGCGATCTTAAAGCCTTCAGTCCGCACCCGGAACAGGCTGACAGGCAGGCGACGGCGCTACAGCAGCAGTGGGATGATCTGCAGAGGCGCTATCAGCACGCACGCAAAGTGTCGGTGTTTTTACAGTTTGGTCAGCGGCCGCTTTTCACCGCCTCGCGTAATACGCTGCAAAACGAAATCGTACAGCTGTGCGGCGGCGAAAACATCTTTGCCGACAGCCGCGTCGCCTGGCCTCAGGTCAGCCGCGAGCAGGTTTTAATGCGGCATCCGCAGGCCATCGTGACGGGAGGTGACGCCGCCGCCGTCAGCGCCTTCTGGCGGCCACAGCTCAACGCGCAGGTAATTGTAATAAATGATGACTGGCTCAGCCGGCCCGGCCCGCGCATTCTTCAGGCAGCACGGGCATTGTGCAGTCAGTTGCAGCCCTGAGACGGCAGACCCTGTACTAAAGTCGGTTAAAGTTTCAACGAAGATGGTCGTTAACCTAATTACGAGGCGGCAAGGCTATTATAAGCGCCGCCCGGCATTTCAGGGCTTTTGCCCTTTTACACCAGGAAACTACAGCAATGAAAGCCGTTTATATGGCCTTAGGCCTGATGATGGCAGGTCAGGCGGCTGCTGCTTCCATTACCGGCAGCATTGGCGTCAGGCTGACCATTTACTCCCAATGTCACATTGACGGGCAGAGTACTATCACAGCAAGAACACCTGCAGTGGACTGCGGCCAACAAAGAGCCGCACAGCCGAAAGTCACGCAGACGGCGATTTCGTCTAACCGCGAAACGCGCCAGACGTCGAAACTGGTCACTGTAGAATGGTAAGCGAAAACCCCGGCGGCAACGTCGGGGTTTTTTATTCAGATACTGAAAGAAGAACCGCAGCCGCAGGTGGTTTTGGCGTTCGGGTTAGTCACGATAAAACGCGAGCCTTCCAGCCCTTCGGTATAGTCCACCGAGCCGCCAACCAGATACTGCAGGCTCATAGGATCCACCACCAGCGCCACGCCCGATTTTTCAATCGTCATATCGCCATCGTTGACCTTATCGTCAAAGGTGAAGCCGTACTGGAAACCGCTGCAACCGCCGCCGGTAATATAGACACGCAGTTTCAGATCGGGATTCTCTTCATCTGAGATCAGGTTTTTAACTTTACTGGCCGCTGCTTCGGTAAACTGCAGGGGCAGAGCTACATCTTCACTCATTTCATACTCCATCAGGCACTCGGGCCGGTCAGAATTCGACCATTAATCGCACCATTATCTTACACACCAGTATAGCAATCAAGTATGCGCCTGTTTGTCGGTTGTGGTGTTAGCAGCCGCTGCTACCGCGTCATCGGCCTGCTGCTGTTTTTCCAGCGTGCGCGCCAGCAGCGAGGAGTAAAGCGGTTTGCCGCCGAGAAACTGCGCCAGTAAGGTTGCCCCAAGACAGGTGATAATCATCGGCAGAATAAGCTGATAATTATCGGTCATTTCCAGTACCAGCACGATGCCGGTGAGCGGCGCCCTGACCGAAGCGGCGAACAGCGCGCCCATGCCCGCAATGGCAAAAGTACCGACTTCCAGCTGATAAGCAGGAAACAGCGAGGCGCTGGCCATGCCGAACGCGGTGCCCAGCAGCGTGCCCAGCGCCAGCATCGGCGCGAAAATACCGCCCGGCGCGCCGGAGCCAAAACAGAGCAGCGTTGTCGCCATGCGGGCGATAAAAATAAACAGCAGCGTGCCCACGGTATAATGACCGGCCGCCGCAATGGGGATCAGCTCAAAGCCGCCGCCTGCAGCCTCCGGCTCGATGACGCCCAGCACGCCGCAAACGCCACCCAGCACGGCGCCGATAATCAGAATTTTTTTCAGGTTGCCGCCGTGGAGGCGCTGAAACATATCCTGCGTTTTAAAAATCAGCGCGTTAAACGCTACGCCAACGATGCCGAAAATCATGCCCAGCAGCAGATAGAGCCAGAGCGTGTTGACCGGCGAGTTGGAAAGTTTACCGACGGCGATCACCGCGTGTTCGCCGTTGAAAATGCGGAACACGATGCTGGACATAATGACGCCGATAAACACGGCCTTGATAGAGATAACGCTGTAGCGAAACTGCAAACGCATCTCTTCGATGATAAACAGAATGCCCGCCAGCGGCGCGTTAAACGCGGCTGAAAGCCCGGCAGCCGCACCGGTAGCCAGCAAAGAGTGGCGGGCCTCGGCGCTTTTCAGGCGGAAAATATCCAGCACCATGCGGCCGATGTTGCCGCCCAGCTGCACCGTCGGCCCTTCGCGTCCCAGCACCATGCCCGCGCCCAGCGTTCCCATGCCGCCGATAAATTTAACGGGGATTACCCGCCACCAGCGCACCGGCCGCAGCTCTTCCAGCGCGCCTTCGATTTCCGGAATACCGGAGCCTGAGGCTTCCGGCGCAAAGCGGCGCACCAGATAGTACCCCACGACGGCCAGCAGTGCGGAAAGGATAAACGCCAGCGGAAACAGCAGGATCCAGTGTTGTTCAACGTCTGCCAGCATTGCCAACCGCCAGTGGCTGACGCTATGCACCGCTTTTTCGAAGGCGACGCCTACCAGTCCGGCCAGCAGGCCGACAATGCCTGCCATAATTAACACCACGACCGGCGTTTTATCGCGTCTTAATAGCAGGCGGAGAAAGTCGCCGCGTCGGGCTGGCACCACGTGTAACTGGTCGGACGAAGAGGTTGTCTGCTGCATAGTCCATTCGTATCAGTTCAGGCGAAGCTGATATTTTACTCATCCCGTCGCGGCTGTCGCCAGGAAAAGCTGATCCTTTCGTGTCAAAAGCGCCAGCGGCCTTTCAACCCGACCGTCTGTTCCCTTAGAATGGCGGGGTTTTTCTTAATGCATCCTCAGGAGCGGAACCATGAGTAAGTCTGAAAATCTGTATGCTCAGGCACAGCAAGTTATTCCCGGCGGCGTCAACTCGCCGGTACGCGCCTTCACCGGCGTTGGCGGCGTACCGCTCTTTATTGAACGCGCTAACGGCGCTTATCTTTACGACGCCGACGGCAAAGCCTATATCGATTACGTCGGCTCCTGGGGACCGATGGTGTTGGGCCATAACCATCCTGCCATCCGTAACGCGGTTATCGAAGCCGTAGAGCGCGGCCTGAGCTTTGGCGCGCCGACCGAGATGGAAGTCAAAATGGCCGAGCTGGTGACCGAACTGGTACCGACGATGGACATGGTGCGGATGGTGAACTCCGGCACCGAAGCAACAATGAGCGCCATTCGCCTGGCTCGCGGTTTTACCCATCGCGACAAAATTATCAAATTTGAAGGCTGCTACCATGGCCACGCCGATCACCTGCTGGTGAAAGCCGGTTCAGGCGCGCTGACCCTCGGCCAGCCGAATTCACCGGGCGTTCCGGCCGATTTTGCTAAGCACACGCTGACCTGCACCTATAACGATCTGGATTCCGTGCGCGCCGCTTTTGAGCAGTATCCGCATGAAATCGCGTGCATCATCGTCGAGCCGGTCGCGGGCAATATGAACTGCATCCCGCCGCTGCCGGAATTTTTGCCAGGCCTGCGCGCGCTCTGCGACGAATTTGGCGCGCTGCTGATTATCGATGAAGTGATGACCGGCTTCCGCGTGGCGCTGGCTGGCGCGCAGGCGCATTACGGCGTGGTGCCGGATTTAACCTGCCTGGGCAAAATCATCGGCGGTGGAATGCCGGTCGGCGCGTTTGGCGGCCGTCGCGAAGTAATGGAAGCGCTGGCGCCGACGGGGCCGGTTTATCAGGCGGGTACCCTTTCCGGCAACCCGATTGCGATGGCAGCCGGTTTTGCCTGCCTGAGCGAGATTGCGAAGCCCGGCACGCACGCCACGCTGACCGACCTCACCACCCGCCTGGCGGAAGGCCTGCTGCAGGCGGCAGAAGAAACCAACATTCCGCTGGTGGTTAACCACGTTGGCGGCATGTTCGGGCTGTTCTTTACCGCAGCCGACCAGGTCACCAGCTATCAGGACGTGACCCAGTGCGACGTGGAGCGCTTTAAGAAGTTCTTCCACCTGATGCTGGAAGAAGGCGTTTACCTCGCCCCTTCCGCTTTTGAAGCGGGCTTTATGTCGCTGGCGCACAGCCAGGAAGATATTCAGCGCACGGTGGACGCCGCACGCCGCAGCTTCGCTAAGCTGGCGTAACGGTAGTCGGGCAGCGCACCAGGCGCTGCCCTTTCCTTCACACCTTCCGCAGCAGATAAACGAAGTAAGGCGCGCCGATAAAGGTCGCCAGCAGTCCCGCCGGCACCTGCGCCGGAAAGGCCACCATCCGTCCGCACCAGTCCGCTATCATCATCAGACCGCCGCCAAGCAGACTGGCGATAAGCAGCTGCGGCAGCGCCCGCCGGAAACCCAGCATCCTTGCGATATGCGGCGCCATCAGCCCGACAAAGCTCAGCGGCCCGATGGTCAGCGTGGCCGCCGCCGTCAGCGCGGCCGCCAGCAGCAGCAGCGCCATCCGCGAGGTTTTCAGCGCCACGCCCAGCGAGCGGGCCGTTTCGCCGCCTAACGGCAACAGCGTCAGCCAGCGACGGCACAGCGGCGTCAGCGCCAGCAGCACGGCCGCCACGATTATCGTCCTGATCGCCTGCTCGCCGCTCACGCTATAGGTCGAGCCGGAAATCCACGTCATCAGCCCGGCCATACGCGGATCGCCGCTGGCCATCAGCAGCAGCAGCAGGGTGGCAAAGGCGGTACTCAGCGCCATGCCCGCCAGCAGCATACGTTCGGGCGAAAAGCCGCCGCGCCCGCCCACAAAGGTAATAATCAGCAGCGTGATTGCCGCGCCCAGGCTGCCCGCAGGCAGCAGCCAGCCGAAGGCGTCGCCGGGCACCAGAAACAACATAATCACCACGCCAAAGGCGGCGCCGGAGCTGATGCCCAGCACTTCCGGGCTGGCCATCGGATTGCCGGTCAGGCGCTGCACCAGGCAGCCAGCCGCGCCCAGCATCATGCCCGTCGCCAGCGCCGCCGCCAGTCTTGGCATTCGCCAGGGCAACAATTGCTGCCACAGTTCGCCGCTTGCCCACGTCCAGCCGTCAGCGCCGCGCCCGAAGCTGAGCGCCACGGCGCCCAGCGCCAACAGCAGCGCCACGCCGCCCAGACACCACAACAGCAGGCCGTGGCGCTCGACCGGCACGCGATCGCCCCGATCCAGCGCGGGCGGCGCGGAAGCGGTACGCAGGCGCGGCAGTAACCACAGCAGCAGCGGTGCGCCAATAATCGCGGTTGCCGTACCGGTCGAAATTTCCTGCCAGCGATCGGTCAGCCAGATCACGCTCTGATCGGCCAGCCACAGCAGCAACATGCCGATAAACGGCGCCAGCAGCATCCGGCTGAGCAGCCGTCTTGCACCCAGCATTTTTGCCAGCAGCGGCGCAAAAAGGCCGATAAAGCCGATCACGCCCGCCGCGTTTACCAGCTGCGCGCTGAGCACGATAGCCAGCGCCAGCACGCTTAAGCGGGCCAGCGACAGCCCCAGCCCCAGATTCTTCGCCACGCCGTCGTCCAGCCCCATCAGCGTCATCGGCCTGCGCAACAGCAGCGCCAGCACAAAGCCCGTCAGCAGCTTCGGCCACAGGAATTCGACGTTGCCCCAGTCCATCTGGTTCAGCGAGCCGGTTCCCCATAAAAAGATATTCTGCAGCCTGTCGTGATTAAACAGGCCGATAAGCTGATTGACCGCGCCACAATAGAGCGACATCACCAGGCCGGCCAGGATCAGCGTCACCGGAGAAAGCCGCTTCCCCCAGGCGATGCCAAACACAATCAGCCCGATGGCCAGCGCGCCGAGCATAGCGGCAAACTGCTGGCCAAATAGCGGCAGGCTCCAGAGCGCAGCAATGGTCAGGCCAAGCTGCGCGCCGGTGGCGACCCCAAGCGTGGTTGGCTCTGCTAATGGATTGCGCAGCACCTGCTGGAAGAGCAGGCCCACCAGCCCCAGCCCGGCGCCCACCAGCAGCGACAGCGCCAGCCTCGGCAGCAGGCTGTAGTGAAACACCATCTGGCTGACGCTTTCGGGACTGGCGGCTTTTATCGCGCTGAACCACAGCGACGGCGCAAGATGCTGGCTGAAGTTATAGCCGGTCAGGCCCAGCGCCAGCGCGAACAGCAGCGTTAATAAGAACACGGGAAAACGCGCGGCATTTTTCATAGCGGCTCCAGCGCCCGATCCAGCGACTGGCAAAAACGCATCGCAGAAAGCGTTGCGCCATAGAACCAGACCTGCGGCACGCGGCGAAAGCGCTGCTGCCGGACAAAATCCATCGCCTGCCAGAGCGGCGTCGCGCTGACCTGCTGCATTAAATTATCGTCGCCATGCGCAAAACAGATCGCCTCGACGTCTTTTAGCGTCGCCAGTCTTTCCAGCCCGATCACCGCGCTTCCCCAGAAATTGGTTTCGCCCTGCCAGGCGTTTTCCAGCCCCAGCTCGTTCATCACTTCCAGAAACAGGCTGCCCTTGCCGAAAACCAGCGCATGACGCGCATCCAGCAGCGACATCAGCAGCACCGGACGCCGCTTTCGACCGGCAACGCGCTTTCTGGCGGCGGCGATAAAGGCGTCGAACTGTGCCAGATGACGCTGCGCCTGCGGCACGCGATCGAGACGGTCGGCCAGCTGCATCAGCGACTGCCGCGCCACGGTCAGCGGTTTGCCGCTGGCGTCGTTGAAGGCGAAGCCCATCGCGGGCGCGATTTTCTCAAATTTGTCGTTGGATGGCCCATAGCCGGAAGAGTAAAGAATGAGCGAAGGCCGCATCTGCATCATCAGCTCAAGATTGGGTTCGGTGCGCAGGCCCAGATCCACCGTTGAGGCAGGCAGCTTTGGCTCGCCGACCCAAAGCTGGTAGTTATACATTTCGGCTACGCCCATCGGCGCGACGCCAAGCGCCAGCAGCAGTTCCGTCGGCAGCCACTCCAGCGACACAATGCGCGCTGCGTCAATGCCCGACGCGGCACGGCTGCCGAAGGCGGGCAGCAAAGGCGCAAGCGCCATCGCCATCAGCAGGCGGCGGCGATAAAAATCCGGCATGGAGATTCCTTTAGTAAACAAAACTTACCGGCGTGCCGCCGTCCGGGTGCGGCAGAATGCCCATTGGGATACCGTAAATGGCCTGGAGCACCTCCGGCTGCATAATCGCGTCGGCATCACCCTGCGCAATCATCCCGCCGTTGCGCAAGGCGACCAGGTGGTCACAGTAGCGGGCGGCCATATTGATATCGTGCAGCACGGCGATCACGGTCAGCCCCCGCTCATGGCTGAGCCGCTGGATAAGCGCCAGCACCTCGACCTGATGAGCGATATCCAGCGCGGAAGTCGGTTCATCCAGCAGCAGGCAGCGGCTGTTCTGCGCCACCAGCATCGCAATCCAGGCGCGCTGCCGCTCGCCGCCGGAGAGGCTGTCCACCAGACGCGAGGCGAAAGGTTTCAGGCCCACCAGCGCAATGGCTTCATCGACGCGATCGCGATCTTCGCTGCCGAAGCGGCCCAGCGCGCCGTGCCAGGGATAGCGCCCCATCGAGACCAGCTCCCGCACCGTCATGCCCTCGGCGGCGGGAAGCTGCTGCGGCAGATAGGCGACCTCACGGGCAAAGCGCTTAGCGGGCCACTGCGCCAGCGCTTTATCATTGAGCCGCACTTCGCCGCCGGTCGCGGCGTGATGGCGCCCCAACAGCTTTAACAGCGTGGATTTGCCGGAGCCATTATGCCCAATCAGCCCGCAGACTTTTCCGGCGGGAAAGGTCAGCGACAGCGGCTGGAGCAGGATGCGGCCCGGAACGGCAAATGAAGTTTGATGCAGCGAGAAGGTGCTGTCGGTCAGGTGCGGAGAATGCATAACAATTTTCTGCCTGACGGGCGCGGCGAACCGCGCCCGGTTTGGTTAGAAACGGAAAGTGGCGGTGCCGACGATCTGACGTTCGGCGCCCCAGTAGCAGGCGTAGTCGCGATAGCAGCTGGCGACATAATCCCGATCGAAGAGGTTGTTGACGTTGACGCCAATCGACGAGCCTGGCAGACCAAAACGCCCCAGATCGTACTTCACCACGGCATCGACGGTGGTGTACGCCGCCACGTTGAAGTTCTGATTAGTATCAGGGCCGGTGCTGTACAGGCCTTTGCTCTCACCGACATAGCGTACGCCGCTTCCCACGGTCAGGCCGGAAAGCGCCGTTTCGTGGAAGGTATAATCGGCCCACAGCGACGCCATATGTTTCGGCACCTGCACCGGCGTTCTGCCTTTCAGCTGCGTATCGTGCGTATATTCCGCGTCGGTATAGGTGTAAGAGGCGATAACGTTAACGTTGGCATTGACCGCCGCCTTCGCTTCCAGCTCGACGCCGCGCGAACGGATTTCGCCGCTTTGCACGCTGAAATTGGCGAACTCAGAATCGGGATTCGCCGTCAGGTTTTTCGTTTTAGTCAGCTGATAGAGCGCGCCGGTGATGACGATCGGACGGTCCTTCGGCACGTATTTTACGCCGGCCTCGTACTGCTTAGCGCGTGACGGATCGAACGGCTGCCCTTCAGCGGAGGTTCCGGCAGTCGGAATAAAGGATTCGCTGTAGCTGAAATAAGGCGCCACGCCGTTATCAAAGACATAGTTCAGGCCGCCGCGCCAGGTGAAGGCCTGGTCGTGGTTTTTCGCCAGCGCATTAGCGTCGCGGTTAAACGCCGAGGTCATCGCGTAATCGTAGCGCGCGCCCAGCGTCATGACCCAGCGGTCCCACTCCATCTGATCCTGCGCGTACAGGCCGGTCTGCTCCTGCTTGTTCAGATAGTGATACGGGAAGGTGATCGTGGTGCTGTCGTTGCCGTACTGCGGATCCAGCGCGCTCAGCGGGGAAGCGGTACCGAATCCGGCGTTGATATCGTTGCGGGTACGTTGATAGTCGACGCCCAGCAGCAGCGTATGATCCAGCGCGCCCGTAGCGAATTTCGCCTGCGCCTGGCTATCGACGGCAAACTGGTTCAGCTCTTCTTCAGAACCGGCGTAAGCGCGGGTAATGGCACTGCTGGCGCTGTCGAAACCGTTGCCGTAAATGCTGCGATAGTCGGTGCGCAGATCGGCGTAGCGCAGGTTTTGCCGCACGGTCCAGGTATCGTTAAAGCTGTGCGAGAAGTTATAGCCCACCATTTTGGTGTTGCGGGAGATCTTGTTGCTCGCCTCGCCTTCGTCAAAATCGGTGCCCAACTTGTGCTGCCGGCCGTTGGCATCGACGATCGGCACCACGGTACCCTGACGCGGCAGCCAGCCGTAGTAGCCCGTTTCCGGCTCGTTCTGGAAATAGGTTAACAGCGTGAAGTTGGTGTTGGCGTCGGGCTGCCAGCTGAAAGAAGGCGCCACGGTATAGCGCTTCTCTTTCTGCATATCCTGCTGCGCGTCCTGACTGCGCGCCAGGCCGGTCAGGCGCCAGGAGTAAACGCCGCCGTCATCCAGCGCGCCGCCGAAATCAAAGCCGGTGGAAAACAGGTTATCCGAGCCCATCTGGAACTGCACTTCGCGCAGCGTTTCCGTGGTCGGACGCTTGCTGACCAGCGCAACTACGCCGCCCGGGTTGCTCTTGCCGTAAAGCACGGATGCCGGCCCGCGCAGCAGCTCCGCGCGCTCCAGAAAATAAGGATCGATAGCGAATTCGGAGTAGTTATCGCCCTGGAGCTTCAGGCCGTCCAGATACTGATTGGTGTTGGTTTCGCTGAAGCCGCGGATGGACAGCGCGTCGATAACCTGCGAGCTGCCGCGGTTGCCGGTCATTACGCCGGGCGCATAGTTAAAGGCTTCCTTAACCGTGCTGACGTTGCGCATCTCGATTTCGTCGCTGGTCACCACCGAAACGGACTGCGGATTTTTTTCAATCGGCGTATCGGTTTTGGTACCGGTGGCGCTGCGTTTAGCGGCGATGGTCGGTGCCGGGCCCCAGGCATTTTCGCTGGCGGCATCGGCGTTGGCGCTGACGGTAATAGTCTGTTCGCTGGCGGCGAAAGCAGAGGAGGAAAGCGCGACGGCAACAAGGCAGGCCAGTCGGCTTACCGGCAAAGCGGATGATTTCAAAGATGAAATAGCCATTTAGCGTTCTCTGATGAAAAGTAGAATGTAAACGAGAATTATTATTATAACGACAGGATAATAGGCGAATTACCGGCGCTTTCGCAAGAAAAAATCGGGCGCTTTTAGCGCGAATCCGGCGGAGTTCAGGCCAGCATAAAGCAGGGAAAATAAAGCCGTTGTCATGCCGTCGCGCTGAAAAGCCTCTTTTTGCCGGTTTACTTTTTCTGCCGCCGCCGCCAAAAAGGCAAAAAAAAGCCGGCTCGTTAAGAACCGGCTTTCCACCTGTTTTCAGTTATTTACCGAACATATCCTTGATCCAACCCGCCACGCCGTCCGCATCCTTCTGCTCGTTTTGCGGCTGTTGAGCAGGCTGCTGCTCCTGCTGCTGTTGCATTTGCTGCTGCTGGATTTGCTGCTGCTGCTGACAGAGCGCGTCGGCATCGGTGGTCCAGACCGGCAGCGTCCGCCAGCTGCTGCTGCCCGTGCCGCAGACAAAGTTACCGGCTGAATCCACGTTCATCGGCGCGATATCTTCCGGCGGCGTCGGCATCAGCGGCATCGGCGCCTGGTTGTCCAGATAGCGACGGTAGATCTGCATCGCGCCGCTGGCGCCGTACAGTTTGGTGCTCTGGTTATTGTCGCGGCCAATCCAGGTGATCGCCACTTCTTTGCCGTCCACGCCCGCGAACCAGCTGTCGATCAGGTTGTTGGTGGTGCCGGTTTTCGCCGCCAGGTGCGCCTTCGGATAGCGCGAGCCTAACGCACGGGCCGTGCCCTCTTGCGCGACCTGCTGCATCGCGTAAAGCGTCAGGTAGGCGGCCTGGGCCGGAATGGTGCGCTCCGCCTGCGGGAAGCTCTGATAAAGCACGGTGCCGTCTTCGGCAATGACCGAACGCAGCGCGGAAAGCTGCGCGCGATCGCCGCCGCTGGCGATAGTCTGGAACGCCTGCGCCACTTCGACCGGCGTCAGGTTCAGCGCGCCCAGCAGCATAGCCGGCACCGGCTGGAGTTCAGCCTTCGGCACGCCGAGTTTGCTCCAGGTATCCACCACCTGCGGCAGGCCCAGCGTCATGCCCAGGTTCACCGTTGGCACGTTCATGGAGTGCGCCAGCGCATCTACCAGCATCACCTGACCGCTGAAGCGGCGGTCATCATTCTGCGGCTTCCAGACCTGACCGTTTGGTTGCTTCAGCGCGATCGGATTATCGGCAATCCAGGTATTCAGGCGATAGCTATCCGGCTGGCTCAGCGCGGTCAGATAGGTGGCTGGCTTAGCCAGAGAACCAATCGACCGGCGCGCCTGTAGCGCACGGTTATAGCCCGCAAACTGCGGATCGGCGCCGCCAACCATGGCGCGAACTTCGCCGCTGAAGCGATCGACGATCACCATCGCGGTTTCCAGATCCTTCAGGTTGCGCTGTTTACGCAGCGTCGGCATCCCTTCTTCCACAGCTTTTTCTGCCGCATCCTGCGAAACAGAATCCAGCGTGGTGAAAATTTTCACGCCGGAAAGATCTTTGATCTTATCGCCCAGCTTCGCCTGTAGCTCGTTGCGCACCATCTGCATAAACGCAGGCTGTGGCGTGATCACGCCGCCTTTCGGCTGTACGCCAAGCGGACGGGCGCTGAGCATGTCGTACAACTCCTGGTCGATCACTTTCTGCTGCTGCAGCAGACGCAGCACCAGGTTGCGGCGCTCCAGCGCCAGCTTCGGATTGCGCCACGGGTTATAGAGCGACGCGCCCTTCACCATGCCCACCAGCAGCGCCTGCTGATCCAGACTCAGCTCGTCCACCGGACGGCCAAAGTAGTAGAGGCTCGCCAGCGGGAAGCCGCGGATCTGATCGTTGCCCGCCTGGCCCAGATAAACCTCATTCAGGTAAAGCTCCAGAATGCGATCTTTGCTGTAGCGCGCGTCCATAATCAGCGCCATATAGGCTTCGTTAGCCTTGCGCCACAGCGAACGTTTGTTGGTCAGGAAGAGGTTTTTCACCAGCTGCTGGGTCAGCGTACTGCCGCCCTGCACCGCTTTTCCTGCCGTGATATTCGCCAGGAAGGCGCGGCCGATAGAGTACAGGCTGATGCCGTCGTGCTCGTAGAAATGGCGGTCTTCGGTAGCCACCAGCGTATCGACCAGCAGATCCGGGAAGCCCGCACGCGGCACAAACAGGCGCTGCTCGCCGTTTGGTGATTGCAGCATAGTGATCAAACGAGGGTCGAGACGGAAGAAGCCGAAGTCGCGGCCGCTGTCGAGGTTTTTGATCTCGGTCAGCGAGTCGTTGTCAAAGCTCAGCCGCGCGCGGATTTGCCCTTCCTTGCTGTCCGGGAAGTCAAACGGGCGGCGAATCATCTCAATGCTGTTGCCCTGCACGGTAAACTCGCCAGGCCGCGTCATGCGCGTCACCTCGCGGTACTGCGTGCCTTCGAGCAGCGCGATCATCTCTTTTTTATTGTAGGCCATGCCCGGCTCAAGATTGACCATGCGGCCATACACCGTGGCGGGCAGCTGCCAGACTTTGCCGTCGATACGGCTGCGGATCTGCGAATCCAGGTACACCCCGTAGACCGCCATCAGTACAATAAATACCAGCAGCAGCTTAATCATTAAGCTCAGCCAGCCTCTTTTACGCGGCGGCCGTCCTTTTCCTTTACGTGGCACGGGTACTATCTCCTCGTTATTATGGTCATCATCCTGAAAATCAATATTATCGACTTCCCTGCGGCGACCCCGGCCCGCCTTTTTGCGCGGGGGGTTGGGCTGTTTACCTTTACGCCCAATAGGTTCGCGATCGTCTGACATTCGTTTCTTTTCTCCAGAGCCGCCGTCGGCGGGCCGACTATGCACTGACATCAACTACGGTGGAACGGGAACCTTCTGAAACCCGATCAGGAAGGTGCGGAATACTTTTTGGTGCGCCGCGTCGGCAGCGCGCTGGCCGGATCGTTGGGCCAGAGATGTTTGGGATAGCGCCCTTTCATCTCTTTTTGCACCTCACGCCAGGCTCCCTGCCAGAAGCCCGCCAGATCGCGCGTGATCTGCAGCGGCCTTTGCGCAGGCGAGAGCAGCTCCAGCACCAGCGGAATGCGCCCTTCGGCCACGCAGGGATTTTGCGCTTCGCCGAACATCTCCTGTAGCCGCACGGCCAGCGCGGGCGGCTTCTCTTCATCGTAGCGGATCGGCAGCCGGCTTCCGGTGGGCACAGTGTAATGAGTTGGCAGCACAGTATCCAGCTGCTGGCGCTGTGACCATGTGAGCAATTGTAATAGCGCGTTGACGCAGTCGATCTGTTTTAACCCTTTTGCATCGCGCACGCCGCTCATCATCGGCAGCAGCCACTTTTCCAGCGTGGCGAGCAGATCGGCCTCGCTGGCGGCGGGCCATGCCTGTTCCGGCAGCCACTGCGCGGCGCAGACCAGCCGCACACGCAGCTGCTCGGCGGCGGGCGTCCAGTTCAGCACCGACAGCCCTTTGCTGCGGATCCAGCGCAGCATCGCCGGGTGCAGCACCGCTTCGTCAGGCTTGCTCAGCGGCTGGGATTTCAGCACCAGCTCGCCAATCTGTTCGCGACGCCAGGCGGAAAGCGTGCCGCGCTCGTCGTGCCATTCAACCTCTACCCGCTGCCCGACAAGCTGCGGCCGCTCGGCGATCAGCGTTTCTATCGTCAGCGGCAGCGCCTGGAGAATGCGCGCGTCCGGCTGCGCGCTGCCCTGTAATAGCGCGGGCGCAAGCAGCCATTCATAGCGGATTAACGCCTCTTCGCGATCGAGCATCGCGCCCATGCCGTTAGCCAGCTGATAGCGCCCTTCCATGCCGCGACGGCGAGCGATACGATCGGGAAAAGCGCTCGCCAGCAGCGGCGCGGCCAACGCCGCATCGATCGCGCCGCCGGTCAGGCGCAGCCGCTGCTGCAGCTGTTTCGCTCGTTTCTGCCAGTGGGGCTGGGGACGATGCAGCGCGTCCCGCAGATCGAGGCTGCCGCGCGGCGGCTCCTCCAGGATCGCCGCCAGCATCGCCGCCGTGGCGGCGCTGTCCGCATCGTTGCCCGCCTCGACCAGCATCGCGGCCAGGCGCGGCTCGCTGCCGAAAGCGGCCATGCGTCGACCTTTGGCCGTCAGCTGTCCGGCATCGGTGGTGGCACCAAGCTGCGACAGCAGCCGCTGCGCCTGGGCCAGGCTGGCGGCGGGCGGTTTATCCAGCCAGGTGAGCTGCGCTGCGTCGTGGCAGCCCCACTGCAGCAGATCCAGCCACAGCGAGCTTAAATCGCTTTGCAGTATTTCCGCGTCGCTGTGGGCCGCCGCCCGTTCCGCCTGCTCTTTAGGGATCAGATGCAGGCAGATCCCCGGCGCCAGACGACCCGCGCGTCCGGCGCGCTGGATCATCGAAGCCTGGCTGACGCGCTGCGTTTGCAGGCGAGTCAGGCCGGTGCGCGTATCGAACAGCGCCGTCCGCTCCAGCGCGCTGTCCACCACCAGCCGAATGCCTTCGATAGTCAGGCTGGTTTCCGCGATATTGGTCGCCAGCACCACTTTTCGGCGGCCGACAGGCGCAGGAAGGATAGCTTTACGC
Source organism: Erwinia aeris (assembly GCF_041224955.1). Lineage (NCBI taxonomy): Bacteria > Pseudomonadati > Pseudomonadota > Gammaproteobacteria > Enterobacterales > Erwiniaceae > Erwinia > Erwinia aeris. The sequence goes on from NZ_JBGFFX010000005.1 coordinate 78,776, forward strand.
TGCTCCGCCAGCGGCAGCGCGCCATATAAAGGACAAAGATCGACATCGCTGGCGACCAGTGGCGCCAGCTGCGTCTGCACCCGCTGGATTTCGCCCACGCCGGGCAGAAACAGCAGCAGCGAGCCAGGCTCGTCGCGCAGCAGCTCGCTGACCTGCCGCGCCACCGCCTCTTCAAACCGCTGGCTGGTGGACAGGGATGCGTAGCGCCGCTCAACGGGAAAAGAGCGGCCTTCGGAGCGGACAGATGGCGCATCCGGCAGCAGCGCCTGCAGGCGAGCGTTGTCCAGCGTGGCCGACATCAGCAGAATTTTCAGATCTTCACGCAGCCCCTGCTGCACGTCCAGCAGCAGCGCCAGCGCCAGATCGGCCTGCAGGCTGCGCTCGTGAAACTCATCCAGGATCACCAGCGAAACGCCTTCCAGCATCGGATCCTGCTGTAGCATCCGCGTCAGGATGCCTTCCGTAATCACCTCCAGCCGCGTGGACGGCCCGCTGCGGCTTTCCGCCCGCATCCGGTAGCCCACGGTCTGTCCTGGCGCTTCGCCAAGCTGCTCCGCCAGCCGCTGCGCCACGTTGCGCGCCGCCAGCCTGCGCGGCTCCAGCAGCAAAATACGCCCGCTGACCTGCTGCAAAAGCTGCAGCGGCAGCCATGTCGATTTTCCCGCGCCGGTCGGCGCCGCCAGCAGCACCTGCGGCGCATCCCGCAGGGCCGCCAACAGCTCGGGTAATACAGCGCTGACTGGTAATGAACTCACGTCTCTGCTCCTGGCCTTAAGTTGCCGGGCATTGTAGCATTCCTGCTTCTGGAATACCGGAGGGCACCATGAACGAGCAAAAAAGACTGTTTTTCGGTATCGCGCTACCGGCCAGCAGCAGTCAGGAGGTTATTGCGTGGCGCGCCGCCACCTTTGCCGAAGAGACCGGCCGTCCGATAGCGGCGGCTAACCTGCATCTTACGCTGGCCTTTTTAGGCGATGTCGGCGCGGAAAAGCAGCGTGCGCTCCAACAAATGGCCGGACGTATCAGGCAGTCGCCGTTTACCCTGACGCTGGACGACGCCGGTCACTGGCCGCGTTCCGGCGTGGTCTGGCTGGGGCCGAAGCAGGCGCCGCGCGGACTGCTGCAGCTGGCCGGACTGTTACGCTCGCAGGCCGCGCGCAGCGGCTGTTATCAAAGTCCGCTGCCCTTTCATCCGCATGTCACATTATTCCGCAATGCTCTCCAGCCGGTCGCGCTGCCGCCGCGTAATTTCAGCTGGCAGTTTCGCGTGGAGCGTTTTGCGCTCTTCGAGTCGCTGTTCAGCCAGGGCCGCACGCGCTATCGGGCGCTGGCAAGCTGGGAACTGCAACAGGAAAGTTTATGAATTTTACGCCGCCGCTGCGCCAGGCCACGCTGGTCAAACGTTATAAGCGCTTTCTGGCCGATGTCATCACGCCAGACGGCACCGAACTGACGCTGCATTGCGCCAATACCGGCGCGATGACCGGCTGTGCGACGCCAGGTGATACGGTGTGGTACTCCACGTCGGACAGCCTGACCAGAAAGTATCCGCACAGCTGGGAACTGACACAAACCCAGCAGGGACACTGGATCTGCGTAAATACGCTGCGCGCCAATATGCTGGTAAAAGAAGCGCTGCTGGCCGGGCAGATTCCGGAATTATCCGGTTATGCGGATTTACAAAGTGAAGTGAAATATGGCGCTGAAAAAAGCCGTATTGATTTCCTGTTAAAGGCAGAGGATCGCGTCAACTGCTATATTGAAGTCAAATCCGTGACGCTCTTACAACAGGGTAAGGGTTACTTTCCGGATGCGGTTACCGAGCGTGGCCAGAAGCATCTGCGCGAACTGGCGAAGATTGCGGAAAACGGCGAGCGCGCGGTGCTTTTATTTGCCGTTCTGCATTCGGGGATTGAGGACGTCACCCCGGCGCGTCACATTGATGCACGCTACGCAGAACTCATGGTTCAGGCGCGCGCAAGCGGGGTCGAGGTGCTTGCCTGTAAAGCGAGCCTCTCGCCTGAAGGTCTGGTCGTAGAGAGGAAACTGATTGTGAATGCGTAATTCAGACGCAATTAACTGTTATATGAAGGGTCTTATGTCGCGTCAGATACGCTTTTCCTCACAGCCTTGTCAAGGGATGTTCAGGAATAATTGCCAACCTTGATCGCTTCTGCTATTTATAGCGACCTGTTTTTATCCCCTCTGGGGATCGATAGTGCGTGTTATCCAGGAGAAACAACATGCAAGAAGGGCAAACCCGTAAAACCTCGTCCCTGAGTATTCTCGCCATCGCTGGTGTGGAACCCTATCAGGAGAAGCCGGGCGAAGAGTACATGAATGAAGCCCAGCTGGCGCATTTCAAGAAGATCCTTGAAGCCTGGCGTAACCAGCTTCGGGATGAAGTTGATCGCACCGTCACGCATATGCAAGATGAAGCCGCCAACTTCCCCGATCCGGTTGACCGGGCAGCACAGGAAGAAGAATTCAGTCTTGAACTGCGTAACCGTGACCGCGAGCGCAAACTGATCAAAAAGATCGAGAAGACGCTGAAGAAAGTAGAAGATGACGATTTCGGCTACTGCGATTCCTGCGGCGTTGAAATCGGTATCCGTCGCCTTGAAGCACGTCCTACCGCCGATCTTTGCATCGACTGTAAAACGCTGGCGGAAATCCGCGAAAAACAAATGGCCGGTTAATGGCTAATGGATTGTGCAGTGAGGCATCTGCTTCACTGCCTGTCTCTTCTCCGATGTCATCCTGTATCGGGCGCTTCGCCCCATCCCCTTCCGGTGAACTCCACTTCGGCTCGCTGATAGCCGCGCTTGGCAGCTATTTGCAGGCACGCGCGCAGCAGGGCAAATGGCTGGTGCGCATTGAGGATATCGATCCGCCTCGTGAAGTGCCCGGCGCGGCGCGGCGCATTCTTCAGCAGCTGGAGCAGTATGGCCTGCACTGGGATGGCGAGGTGCTCTGGCAGTCGCAGCGCCATGAAGCTTATCGGGAAGCGCTGGCCTGGCTGAACCAGCAGGGCCACAGCTATTACTGTACCTGCACGCGCAGCCGCATTCGGCAAATCGGCGGCCTTTACGACGGCTACTGCCGCACGCGACAACGCGGCCCGGATAATGCGGCACTGCGTCTGCGCGTCGATCGCCCCGTAGCGCAGTTTACCGATACGCTGCGCGGCGAGGTGATGGCCGACGCCGCGCTGGCGCAGGAAGATTTTATTATTCACCGCCGCGACGGGCTGTTTGCCTATAATCTTGCGGTAGTGGTGGACGATCATTTTCAGGGCGTGACGGAAGTGGTCAGAGGCGCCGACCTGATCGAGCCGACGGTACGGCAGATAACGCTGTACCAGCGCTTTGGCTGGCCGGTGCCGGGCTACCTGCATTTGCCGCTGGCGGTCAACGCCGATGGCAACAAGCTTTCCAAGCAGAATCATGCGCCGCCGCTGCCGGCAGGCGATCCGCGGCCCGTGCTGGTGCAGGCGCTGCGTTTTTTAGGCCAGCCGGTCAGCGAAGGATGGCGCGACGAAATGCCGTCTGTTTTACTGGAAAAAGCGGTCGCCGCATGGGATCTGACCCGCGTGCCGCGCCAGAATATACTGTTGCAGAATGGTTAGTAGAAAGTGAATACGCGCGCCCGCTCTGGCCTGAAAACGAGAGCGAAGCGAGATGAGCATTCTCAAACGCGCCACACTGAGCTATGATTAGCCGCTGTTTTTTATCGCCCAGCTTTAACGTCACTATCGAGGTGTCCCATTTTTACCCGAGTTGCTAATTTTTGCCGAAAAGTTTTGAACCGCGAAGGCGAGGCGCCAGCCGAGGTGCAGGTTGCGCCTAAGATAACCGTGATCCCGCGTGACGGGCACGCTATCTCGCGTAAAGACATCAGTGAAAATGCCCTCAAGGTATTGTACCGACTGAATAAAGCGGGCTATGAGGCTTACCTTGTCGGTGGCGGCGTCCGCGATTTACTGCTGGGCAAAAAACCGAAAGATTTCGACGTGACTACCAACGCCACGCCGGAGCAGATGCGTAAGCTGTTCCGCAACTGCCGTCTGGTCGGCCGCCGTTTTCGCCTCGCTCACGTCATGTTCGGGCCGGAAATCATTGAGGTCGCCACCTTCCGTGGCCATCACGAAGCGGAACAGCCGGAGTCCGATCGCAACAGCTCGCAGCGCGGCCAGAACGGTATGCTGCTGCGCGACAACATTTTCGGCACCATTGAAGATGACGCCCAGCGCCGCGATCTGACTATCAACAGCCTGTATTACAGCGTGGCCGACTTCAGCGTACGCGACTATGTCGGCGGCCTGAACGACCTGCATCAGGGCATTATCCGCCTGATTGGCGATCCGGAAACGCGCTACCGTGAAGATCCCGTGCGAATGCTGCGCGTAATCCGCTTCGCCGCCAAACTGGATATGAGCATCGCCGCCGAAACGGCAGAGCCGATCCCTCGACTGGCAACGCTGCTGCACGATATCCCGCCCGCGCGCCTGTTTGAAGAGACGCTGAAGCTGTTGCAGGCCGGTTATGGCTACACGACCTATTTGCAGCTGCGTGAATATCAGCTGTTCCAGCCGCTTTTCCCGCTGATCACCCGCTACTTTACGGATCAGGGCGACAGCAATATGGAACGCATGGTGGTGCAGGTGCTGAAAAACACCGATAACCGCATTCATAACGATATGCGCGTTAACCCGGCGTTCCTGTTCTCGGCGATGTTCTGGTATCCGCAGCTGGAAGCGGCGCAGAAAATCGCGCAGGAAAGCGGCCTGGCCTACTATGACGCTTTCGCGCTGGCGATGAACGACGTGCTGGATGAAGCGTGCCGCTCGCTGGCTATTCCGAAACGCATTACCACGCTGGTGCGCGATATCTGGCAGCTGCAGCTGCGCCTTTCCCGCCGCCACGGCAAGCGCGCCTGGAAGCTGATGGAGCATCCTAAGTTCCGCGCCGCTTACGACCTGCTGGCGCTGCGCGCCGAAGTAGAGAATAACCAGGAGCTGCTGCGCCTCTCCGCCTGGTGGGGCGAGTTCCAGGTTGCCGCGCCGCCGCAGCAGAAAACGATGCTGAATACGCTTGGCGACGATCCGGTGCCGCGTCGCCGCACCCGCCGTCCGCGCAAGCGCGTGCCTGGCCCTCGTCGCGACGGTAACAGCAGCAACGTATGAGGGCGTATCTCGCCTTAGGCAGCAATCTGACCGATCCTTTGCATCAGGTGCAGTCCGCGCTTGATGCACTGGCCGGGCTGCCGCAAACCACCCTGCTGGCCACCTCCCCCTTCTACCGCACGCCGCCTTACGGCCCGCCGGATCAGCCAGACTATCTTAATGCCGCCGTGCTGCTGGAAACGGCGCTGCCGCCAGAAACGTTGCTTGACCATACCCAGCGTATTGAGCTGGAACAGGGACGCGTACGTAAGGATGAACGCTGGGGCCCGCGCACGCTGGATCTGGACATCATGCTGTTCGGCGATCTGACGATTAACACGCCGCGTCTGACCGTACCGCACTACGATATGCACAACCGCGCGTTTATGCTGGTGCCGCTGCTCGCCATCGCGCCGGAACTGATTTTGCCGGACGGCACGCCGCTTAAAAAGCTGGTCGCCACGCTGGACTGCCGGGCCATTAAGTCCTGGTAGCCAGGCTACCGCCCTTCCATTAAGATACGCCCACCAGAACACTTTCTCAGAGGTTGTGATGAAACCGACAACGGTCTCCACCCTTCGCCAATGGAAAAAAAGCGGCCGCAAATTCGCTTCTGTTACCGCTTATGACTACAGCTTCGCTCGCCTGTTTGCCGACGAAGGCATTCAGGTCATGCTGGTCGGCGATTCGCTTGGTATGGTCGTTCAGGGCCATGATTCCACGCTGCCCGTCACGCTGGCGGATATCGCCTATCATACCCGTGCGGTGCGCCGCGGCGCGCCTGCCGCGCTGCTGATGGCCGATCTGCCTTTTATGACCTTCGCCACGCCGGAACAGGCTTTTGCCAGCTCGGCGGAGCTGATGCGCGCGGGCGCGAACATGGTGAAAATCGAAGGCGGCGCCTGGCTAAGCGACACCGTGCGCCAGCTGGCCGAACGCGCCGTGCCGGTCTGTGGGCATCTGGGCTTAACGCCGCAGTCGGTCAATATTTTCGGCGGTTATAAAGTGCAGGGTCGCGATAGCGAGGCGGCGGAGACGCTGCTGGCCGACGCGCTGGCGCTGGAAGCGGCCGGCGCGCAAATGCTGGTGCTGGAGTGCGTGCCCGTCGCGCTGGCGCAGCGCGTAACCGAGGCGCTGGCTATTCCGGTGATCGGCATCGGCGCGGGCAACGTGACCGACGGTCAGATCCTGGTGATGCACGACGCCTTCGGCATCACCGGCGGGCATACTCCTAAATTCGTCAAAAATTTCCTGTTGGAAACAGGCGAGATGCGCGCTGCCGTCAGGCAGTATGTAGCGGAAGTCGAAGCGGGAACGTATCCTGCTGAAGAACACAGTTTTTACTGAGACGGGAGCGGCAAGTGCTGATTATTGAAACCTTACCCATGCTGCGGCGTGAGATCCGCCGCTGGCGGCAAGAAGGCAAGCGTATCGCGCTGGTGCCCACGATGGGCAATCTGCACGACGGCCATATGACGCTGGTCGACGAAGCCCGCGCGCGCGCCGATATTGTGGTTACCACTATTTTCGTTAACCCGATGCAGTTTGAGCGCGCTGACGACCTGGCGCGCTATCCGCGCACGCTCCAGGAAGACTGTGAGAAGCTGAACCGCCGCAAGGTGGATCTGGTTTTTGCGCCCGCGCCCGATGATATCTATCCAAAAGGGCTTGGCGAGCAGACGTTTGTCGAGGTGCCGGGCCTCTCTTCGCTGCTGGAAGGCGCCAGCCGTCCGGGCCACTTTCGCGGCGTATCGACCATCGTCAGCAAACTGTTTAACCTCGTGCAGCCCGATTTGGCCTGCTTTGGCGAGAAGGATTTCCAGCAGCTGGCGCTGATCCGCAAGATGGTCGCGGACATGGGCTACGATATCGAGATTGTCGGCGTGCCGACGGTGCGCGCGAAAGACGGCCTGGCGCTCAGCTCGCGTAACGGTTATCTGACGCCCGACGAGCGAAAAATCGCGCCCGCGCTGAGCCGCGTCATGAACAGCATGGCGGAAAGGTTGTCCAATGGAGAGCGTCATGTCGATGTGATTATTGCCGATGCGGAAGCCGCGCTGGCCATCCACGGCCTGCGCGCCGACGGACTGGCGATAGTCGATGCTGAAACGCTGTTGCCGCTAACGGTAGAAAGCAAAAGCGCGGTCATCTTGATGGCGGCCTGGCTGGGCAAGGCGCGTCTGATTGATAATCAGCAGGTCGATTTAACGGCATAGCGTGCCGATTATTGCTTATTCACCAGAGGTAAATGATGAACCGTACCATGCTGCAGGGCAAACTCCACCGCGTCAAAGTCACGCAGGCAGATCTGAACTATGAAGGCTCCTGCGCCATTGACCAGGACTTTCTGGATGCTTCCGGCATCCTGCAATATGAAGCGATCGATATCTATAACGTGACTAACGGTCAGCGCTTCTCTACCTATGCTATCGCGGCCGAACGCGGCTCGAAAATTATCTCCGTCAACGGCGCGGCCGCCCGCTGCGCTTGCGAAGGCGATATTCTGATCATTTGCTCTTACGTGACGATGTCGGATGCCGAAGCCCGCGAATGGCAGCCGAAAGTCGCCTACTTTGAAGGCGATAATGTAATGAAGCGTTTGGCGAAAGCGGTGCCGGTGCAGGTCGCTTAATCTACTGGCGGGGGATGACTCCCCCGCTCTTCTTACCGCCATCGTTCAGACCCCGCCCTTTCCTTTTACTCCCGTTTTCCGGCCCGGCCCTGCTTACTGTTACCCGGCGGCGGCATCTCTGCCTCCCCGGCTGCGGGGCTAGAGGAGGCTGGCGCAGCTGGAGACACCGCCGTTTACCTGGCAGGGTTTGACGCTTCCAGCCCCAGGCACCCCCCTCAGGCTACGCCTGCTTACTTTTGCCCAACGGCTGCATCTCAATTTCTTCGCTCGCTGGCTGCGCGACGGGCCGGGATCCGCCAGGCGCGGCTGAAGGCGGCGTCGTCTGAGCGGCAGGCTTTGAGGTCGAAGCTTGTGGCGCCGTTTGCGCGGCAGGTCGGGTCGGTGCCGTAGTTTGTGACGTCGAGACCTGCGGTGCCGTCGGAGCGACAGGTCGTGCCGGTGGCGGCGCAGTTTGTGGCGCGGTGGTCTGTCCTGACGTCTGCGCGGCGGGCCGTGACGACGAAGCCTGAGGGGCTGACGACGGCATCGCCTGCGCGGCTGGCTGTGGCGGAGAAGCAAACTGCTTTTTGATTTGTTCGCCCGCCCACTGATGGGCATTGCTCATGGCGTCAGAAACGTTATTTTTCGCCGTTTTCAGACCGCTGCCAACCGCGTTGCCCGTTTTGACCGCTCCATCGGCTAATGAGATGGCGCCTTCCTTGACCGAGTTTTTGGTTTTCACCGCGGCATCGACGGTCATCTGTCCCACATCTCTTGCCCCTTGCTGTACCACCTCAATAGCCTTATCCCGCACTTCACCGGTTTTCTCCCCAATTACGCTGTTCACGACTTTATCCGCCAGAAAATCTACGGCTTCGTCATTGCGGGTTGGCGCCGGCCCGGCTAACGCGCCTGCGACGCCCTGAAAAGCATAGGCCAGCGCGGCGCCGACAAGGTTAATCGCCTGATCTTTAGCAATCTCTGATGGCGAGGTCAGCTGGCCTGCGCCGAGGCGTCCAAGCGCGTCATCAATCGCGGCGGAGGGGGCAGAACTCACGGCTTCGCTCACGCCTTTATTACGCACAACATTGCGTAAGGCATTGTTTCCGGCCAGCGCCACGGCTAAGGCGCCAATTTCCGACACCATATTTCCTGAAGTAATATTCAGCGTTCCCTTAGCATAATTACGGGGCGTTAGTAAGCTAAGCAGCAGCGTTTTCAGCCTTTCCGCGCCTCCGGACGCCATCTGCTGCTTGACGCTGGTAGACTTCAACGCGGTGTATTGCGCTTTCCAGTCGGTGCGTCCCAGCAGGAATTCAGGGCCGTGGGAAGCGCTGAACTTGTTGGTGAGGACGCCGCCCGCCGCGCCTGCTGCCAGACTCAGCACATTGCTGGTATGCGACACCGCCTGAGGATTATTATGCGTCGCCGCGGCTACAGCGCCGACCACGGCATTACGGCCATTGAATCCCTGGCCGCCCAGCGGAGCCAGCTTCAGGCTTTCTCCCAGGCCCTGGCGCTTTTTCAGCACCTCCTGCATTTCCGGCTCCAGCTTTGCGGAATCGGCTGCCAGCCACAGCGTATCCTTTACCGTATCAGCAAATACCTTATCGCCTACGGATTTCATCACCATCGCCGTGGCCCCATCAATCGCCCCCGCCAGCGCTTCCGAACCCGGCGTGGAACCGGCCACGCCTGCGCCTAATTTGAGGGCGCCTGAGGCGTAGCCCGAGATGGCAAAAGGAAACGCTTTTACCGCGTTGCCTGCGGCCTCGCTGATGTAATCCATTTTCTGCGCTTTGGCCATATTTTCGGCAACGCTTTGAGGCGTCTCTCCCATATCATGAAGCTCAGCGGCACGATCCTGTACCAGCGTGTGCAATGCGGTACTGCCGGGAAAATAGTGATTGAGCTGGGTAACTATGTTGTTAATGGCCCGATCGCGCGCAGCGTCTGCCGGTGTGGTAACCGCCGTAGAAGGGCCTGCTCCCCCGGTGCCCCGGGCGCGAGCCTCCTGACTGGAGGTTGCCTGGCCTGAAGAGTGAGTGGCGGTAGTTAAGGTAGAAGGTAATGCATTTACGCCTGCCATAAGTTTGATCCAGAGTTGAGTCAAAGATAACAGGCTTGTGGCCTGCTGATTTATCGTGACAACACCGGCCATACTCAATACCAGTACAACGTGCTCGCGATAGGACTGAGTGGCAACAGGGAGGAAAAAGTTTGCAGCTAAATAAGGTTTTCTTATATTGAGTGATGGACGTCAAATAATGCGGGGATGGAGATCGTGCTATTTGCGGTTACGCTTTCTTCGTTCAGCAACCTTCTCCATGCAGAGAGAAGGCGGTTCAGCCTCCCTTCCCCTTGCGGGAAGAGAGGCTTTTAAGCATTTAGGTACGCAGCCCTCTTCCGCGCTGGATCAGCCACCAGACCAGAATGTAAAACACCGCGATAAAGCCTACCAGCACCGCCAGCGTAAACACCAGCGGCACGTCGGAGATGCCCAAAAAGCCGAAGCGGAAACCGCTGATCATATAGACGATCGGGTTCAGCTTCGACACCATCTGCCAGAACGGCGGCAGCAGCGTCAGCGAATAGAACACGCCGCCCAGGTAGGTTAACGGCGTCAGCACAAAGGTCGGGATCAGGCTGATGTCGTCAAAGGTTTTAGCGAAGACCGCGTTCAGCAGGCCCGCCAGCGAAAACAGGATCGCCGTCAGCAGCAGCGTTACCGCCACCATCAGCCAGGAGTGCACGTGAAACGGCACAAAGAACAGCGACACCGCGGTCACCAGGATCCCGACGCAGACGCCGCGCGCCACGCCGCCGCCGACATAGCCAGCGATAATGACGTGCGTCGGCACCGGCGCCACCAGCAGCTCTTCAATGTTGCGCTGGAATTTAGAGCTGAAAAAAGAGGACGCTACGTTGGCATAGGCATTGGTGATCACCGCCATCATAATCAGCCCCGGCACGATAAACTGCATATAGCTGAAGCCATGCATATCGCCAATGCGGGAGCCAATCAGGTTGCCGAAGATAATAAAATAGAGCGTCATGGTGATAACCGGCGGCACCAGCGTCTGGATCCAGATGCGGGCAAAACGGTTAATCTCTTTTCCCCAGAGACTTTTCAGGGCAACCCAGTACAGATGTGTCATGCTTTCTCTCCTTTGCGACCGTTTACCAGGTCTACAAACAGCTCCTCAAGGCGGTTAGCCTTGTTGCGCATACTTAATACCTTGACGCCCTGCTGGCTGAGCTGGCTGAAGACGCTGTTCAGCCCCTGCTCGCGCATGACTTCCACCTCCAGCGTTGAGGTATCCACCAGCCGGTACTGGAAGCCTTCCAGCGCCGGCAGTGGGCTTTTTGCCGCCAGATCGAAAATAAAGGTTTCCGATTTCAGCTTCGCCAGCAGCCCTTTCATGGTGGTGTTTTCCACCAGTCGGCCGTGCTGAATAATGCCGATATTGCGGCAAAGCATCTCGGCTTCTTCCAGATAGTGGGTGGTCAGGATGATGGTGGTGCCTTTGGCGTTCAGATCCTGCAAAAAGCTCCACATCGAGCGGCGCAGCTCAATATCCACGCCTGCGGTCGGCTCATCCAGGATCAGCAGCTTTGGCTCGTGCATCAGCGCGCGGGCGATCATCAAGCGGCGTTTCATGCCGCCGGAAAGCATCCGCGCCCGCTCGTTGCGCTTGTCCCACAGATCGAGCTGCTTTAAGTATTTTTCCGCCCTTTGCAGCGCTTCTTTTTTCTCTACGCCGTAAAGGCCCGCCTGGCTGACCACGATTTGCAGCACGGTTTCAAACTGGTTGAAGTTAAACTCCTGCGGCACCAGGCCCAGCTGGCGCTTGGCGTTGACCACATCCTGCTGCAGGTCATAGCCAAACACCCGCACCTTGCCGGCAGTTTTATTCACCAGCGAGCTGATAATACCGATAGTGGTGGATTTGCCCGCGCCGTTGGGGCCAAGCAGCGCATAAAAGTCGCCCGCTTCCACGTTAAGATCGATTCCTTTCAAGGCCTGAACGCCACCCGCATAGGTTTTGGTCAGCTTTTCGAGTTCCAGTGCATAAGTCATAGGTAAAGGATTGCCCTGTTTTGTATGGTTTTCTTGTTTAGCGTTTTCAATCACAGTTTGATGGCCTATATTACTGCCACGCATATCAAGTTATGGCGCTATAAAAATGAAAGATATTGATACTCTCATTAGTAACAACCGCGAGTGGTCTCGCCTGCTGAAAGAAGAGAACCCGGCTTTTTTTGAACGCCTGTCGCTGGCGCAGAAGCCTCGTTTTCTCTGGATTGGCTGTTCCGACAGCCGTGTACCAGCCGAACGTCTGACCGGCCTGGAGCCGGGCGAACTGTTCGTTCATCGCAACGTAGCTAACCTGGTTATTCACACCGATCTGAACTGCCTTTCCGTTGTGCAGTACGCGGTGGAGGTTCTGCAGGTGGAGCACATCATTATCTGCGGCCACTACGGCTGCGGCGGCGTGCAGGCGGCGGTCGAGAACCCGGAACTGGGTCTGATCAACAACTGGCTGCTGCACATCCGCGATCTGTGGTACAAGCATAGTTCGTCATTGAAACAGCTGCCGACGCCGGAGCAGCGTTTTAACAAACTTTGTGAAATCAACGTGATCGAGCAGGTTTATAACCTGGGCCACTCCACCATCATGCAGTCGGCATGGAAACGCGGTCAGAATGTCAAAATTCACGGCTGGGTTTACGGTATTCAGGATGGCCACCTGCACGACCTGGAAGTCGGCGCTTCCAGCATGGACGTGCTTGAAGAGCGTCACCATAAAGGTATCGCTAACGCGCTGAAAGGCTTGCAAAACCCGAGCTGATCTCCGGCCGGATCATATATCAGGCCGGGAAATCCGGCCTTAGTCGATCGTGCGGTGAGCGTTACTCTTCCAGCATTACCACGTGGCCTACGTAAGGCAGATGGCGATAGCGCTGGGCGTAGTCGATGCCGTAGCCCACCACGAATTTATCAGGAATAGTGAAGCCCACGTATTCCACCGGCACTTCCACTTCCCGCCGTTCAGGCTTATCCAGCAGCGTACAGATTGCCAGCGACTTTGGCTCGCGCAGGCGCAGGATTTCCCGCACTTTGCTCAGCGTATTGCCGGAGTCGATAATGTCTTCCACGATCAGCACATCCTTGCCACGGATATCTTCATCCAGATCCTTAAGGATTTTCACATCGCGCGTGGTGGACGTACCGCTGCCGTAGCTGGAAGCCGTCATAAAATCGACCTCGTGCGATACCTCAATCCTGCGGCAGAGATCCGCCATAAACATAAAGGAACCGCGCAGCAGGCCGACCAGCACCATTTCGCTACCGCTGTCGCGGTAGTTTTCGGTGATCTGCTGGCCCAGTTCAGCGATGCGTTTGGCGATCTCTTGCTCGGAGATCATGACTTCTACAGTGTGTTTCATAAATTAGCTTATCTCACTGATTTTATTCAGTTAAACATCATGTAAAGCGTGTATGAAAAGTCGATATTGACACACCGATTGCTGTACGGAGTACCACACAATCCAATACAACGGCGATAGCATGAGAACCTCTTAAGGAGGGGGATTATATCAGGGATGGTTGCCGGATGAACTGAAAGCATGCGAACAAATCGCCGCTTTTGGCCGGCGGCAAAAGCTCAGGGGTTAGATTACCCCTTGTCTTGCATTGCCGATCTCCGAAAAAGGGGGCAATAACTTCCCTGAAGGCCGGTGATGAATGTTTTTAGCTGTGTCCGTTATCAGCGTATCTCAGTACCCGGCTGAAACATGATAAGAAATCAGCAGGGGAAGGAAGATTTTCCCCTGGGCACTACGCAATAAATAAAGCTTTAATTATGGTCAATTTTTATTACTTCCCCATTTTCTTCCAGTCGGTAGTCATCGCCATCATACACAACGAAAATAGTCCCCTTATTCTTGCTCTTATCTATTGAAAACACTCTGTTTTTATCAATGCAGTTCTTATCAGTTTGCATATCCTTAAAACATAACCTGTCATACTTGCCCTCTTCTTTATAGCCATCACCAAATAACCAAAAGCTAATGGTGTAATTTCCATATAATGCTGGTTTAGGGATGCCGTAACGGTTTTTTAGCTTATCTTTATTTTTAAGCCACCAGGCTATTTTACCCCGTTCGGTAAACGGAACATTTTTTACTATGACATCACTGAAGTTCCCGTCCTCGTGAACGGCAACTATTACCACAGGGCGAAAAAACAACCAAAAAACATAGACCAGTGACGCGCTACCAACCAGTAACAACGTACTCAATAATTTTTTATTAGTTTTCATCACGTCTCCCGGTAATTTCCACAGTGGTTTCCATATCGGTCATAAAGGGTTTAAAGCCAAACAGGTTGTATCGTTGAAGCAAAAACCAGATGCGAAAAAAACGGAACTGATTAAATTTTAACGCTGAAATATCTTCACTATCCAGGCCAAAATGATCCTGTATTTTGTAATTCACAAGCGCGCGGTACCGCTCATTTTCAATATGCAGTGATTTTATAGCGATATGTGTAGCCCATACATCATGTACTGTAATCCCCATTCCGTTAAAACTATCCTGCAACCGATCAAACTTAGGTAACTTCCCTCTAAGGATCGCTTTTGTTAACTCTTTTTTTTGCGCTAAAGGAAAGTAACCCTTTCCCCAGTCTATGTTTTTACCAACGACTTTAGTTAACAAAAGACGCGTATTGTTTTTAGAATTATCATTTAGAATATGCTTTTTTAACGCACTATCCAAAGATGTATCCTGAAAAGGCATGCCGTTGCCTTTCTGCATATGGGTTATCATTTTTTCAATCAGATGGCTGTAAGGTCCGTAAATGGAAAATGTCCGCGAAAGGTGTCGGAATTCATCAAAGAGGATTTTGGCACATTCTTGCCGGGAAATTTTCTCACCTTCGCTACGGGAGCCATAGAATCTCGATTGAGGTTGATTAAATGGGGTGATTTTGGTCAATGTGTAAGGATTGACTCTGGTGGATACATCGACCAGATGAAACGCTCTTTTCAGCTGAAATTCTGATAAATCGCCACAATGCATATCACTGGCGCTGTAATCTTCCATCTTTTTTTGTGTTTTGAAAATTGTACAGGGGAATTGTAATGCAGACATGGTATCGCTTCCTTGTGGGTTACTCCTGAAAATTTTCAGCTAGATGTAAATCTAGCGCCGCTCAAATCGCCTGTAAACGCCCGACATTTAAATGAAAAAAAATTAAGAATTTTGCCCGCTTGAGCGGAGTGTATCCGTTTCATACCTTTCCAGCCCGCAAAATCGGAAAAGCAAGATAGCCAAAGATCTGGGGAATATAGCGCTAATGGAAAGGTCAGCGGCATAGCCAACAGCGTTCCGTTAATTAAAACCAATGAATAGCTTTTCCATTGCTTAATGGACGCTGTCAAAAAAAATTTTTTTGTAAAACCTTTTGCTGGAAAAAATCCTGTCGTCGTTATATTTCATCCCGATCAATCCGTTCATCACGCCGCTTTTTTTGCTGCTTTTCCTTCAGCGAAGAATAACAGCAACTGAATTTCATGCTAACAGACATATAGCCTTCCGGAAGGCCTGAATATTTTCAGTAAAAGCTTAACGATAGTCCAATAAATTATTTAATAACGTTAAGGCGGTAAGGCTAAGATGCGATCGCTTATTTACCCTCGCTGGTCAGGAGAACCCATGGCGACGCAACACGCAAAAAGAACGCATCTCGGCAATCGTGAACTACAGCCTGAAACGCAAATGCTTAACTACGGTTACGATCCTGCGCTGTCCGAAGGCGCAGTGAAACCGCCCGTGTTCCTGACTTCGACCTTTATTTTTACCAGCGCCGAAGAAGGCCGTGACTTTTTCGATTACGTTTCCGGTCGTCGCGAGCCGCCGGAAGGCGAAGGCAACGGCCTGGTTTACTCACGCTTTAATCATCCCAACAGCGAAATCGTCGAGGATCGGCTGGCGATTTATGAGCGCACCGAAAGCGCGGCGCTGTTCTCTTCGGGCATGTCGGCTATTTCTACCGCCCTGCTGGCCTTTGTCGAGCCAGGCGACGCCATTCTGCATTCGCAGCCTTTATATGGCGGCACCGAAACCCTGCTGACCAAAACTTTTCGTCGGCTGGGCGTGGCGTCGGTCGGGTTTGCCGACGGCGTGGATGAGGCCTCCGTACGGGCAGCGGCAAAAGAGGCAATGAAACAGGGACGCGTATCGATGATCCTCATTGAATCGCCCGCTAACCCTACCAACAGCCTGGTGGATATCGCGCTGATTAAACGCGTGGCTGATGAAATAGCACAGCAGCAGCAGCATCGTCCGATTATTGCCTGTGATAACACGCTGCTCGGGCCGGTCTTTCAGCGTCCAACCGAACACGGCGCGGATCTGTCGCTGTATTCGCTGACTAAATATGTCGGCGGCCATTCCGATTTGATTGCCGGTGCGGTGATGGGCAGCAAGGCGCTGATTAAACAGATTAAAGCGCTGCGCAGCGCGATTGGTACCCAGCTCGATCCGCACTCCTGCTGGATGATCGGCCGCTCGCTGGAAACGCTGTCGCTGCGTATGGAGCGCGCCAATGACAATGCCGCCGCCGTCGCCGCGTTTCTGCAATCGCATCAAAAAATTGAAAAACTGCACTATCTGCCATTTCTGGAAGCCGGTTCGCCAGCCGCAGAGGTTTATCAACAACAGTGTAGCGGCGCGGGATCGACGTTCTCGTTCGACGTGGTCGGCGGCCAGGCGGCTGCCTTTAAGCTGCTGAATGCGCTCCAGCTGTTTAAGCTGGCGGTAAGTCTTGGCGGCACCGAATCACTCGCCAGCCATCCTGCCAGCACCACGCATTCCGGCGTCCCGGCGGAGGTGCGCACGCGTATCGGCATCAATGAGGCTACCGTTCGCGTCTCTATCGGCATCGAAAACAAAGACGATCTGATTGAGGATCTACGCCTGGCGCTGGAAAAGGTGTGACCGTTTTCTTGTAGCAGGTTGTACGCGGCCCCGGCAAAACCGTCAGCCGGGGCCATATATCAGACTGGACTCAGCACTTATGTGCGGCTTTCAGCAATGCGTTGCACGAGGCAGAACCCGCTGCCGTTGGCAGAGAAGAGCCATCCGTCGGAGAGCAAATAGCATCGCTGCTGATGCCAGCCGTAGAGTAATAGCACTGGAAGACTTTGCCCTGAGTAGAGGCATGGAATCTGACCGAGTCGATATCGCTGGTACGTTGCGTGATGATGACTTTATCCGCCGTAGTGCCCAGCGCAAAAGCTGCTTTTTCTTTAATGCTTTCGTCGGTGCGTACCGCATTATCAACCATACCACAGCCGCTGAGCAGCAGGCTTCCCGCCAATACCGCGCCTAATAATGCTTTCATTTTCATCTTTTTATCCTGGCTTTTTTTAAGAGCGGGGATTGTAACAGGAAATGTTTTTACGTCCAGACCGGGCACCACGCCGTCCGCTCCAATAAAATTTTCTGAAGGAATAACGGACAAATCGCGAGGCAACGACATCTTCCGGCTGGTTTTACCTGCGGTCAGGAGTCCAGGAAAACGCCTACACTTATTGATTCCGCTATGAACCGATCCTGCTGGAGGAGAATCCGTGAAGGTTATTCATCTTAACTGTGGCTGTATGTGTCCCGTTGGCGGCGCGCTTTATGACGGTTTCAGCAAAGGCATCCGGGCGCATCTTGCCTGCCATTGCCTGCTTATCGAAACGGAAAACAGCGGGCTGGTGCTGGTTGATACCGGATTCGGTACGGAAGATATGCGCGCGCCCGGCAGCCGCTTAGCCACTTTTTTCCGCGTGATGAACAATATTCAGCGCAAACCCTCTCTGACAGCGCTGTCGCAAATCCTGGCGCTGGGCTACCAGGCCTCGGACGTTCGCCATATCGTGCTGACCCATCTGGACTTTGACCATGCCGGTGGGCTGACCGATTTTCCGCAGGCGCAAATTCATCTGATGCAGCGGGAAATCGATACTTCCCGGCAGCGCGACAGCTGGCTGGCCCGTTCCCGTTATCGGCCTGGCCAGTGGAGCGGCGTCTCAGGCTGGACGGGTTATCACGTATCCGGTGAAAAGTGGTTTGGCTTTGATGCCGTCACCGGTTTAAAAGGCCTGCCGCCGGAAATATTGCTGATCCCTTTGCCTGGTCATACGCAAGGCCATGCGGGAATAGCGGTGCAGACCGATACCGGCTGGCTGCTGCACGGCGGCGATGCGTGGTTTTATCAGCGCGAGCTTGAGCATCCGCGCCACTGTACGCCGGGATTGCGGTTTTATCAGTGGTTTATGGCCGCCGATAATGACGTCAGGCGCGTTAATCAGCAGCGCCTGCGCGAGCTGGCCCGCCATCACTCTGCGGAAATCAGTTTGTTTTGCAGCCATGATTTCCGCGAGCTGGAGCGGATGATCGCCGGAGGCTCGCCGCCTGACCAAAACCGATAAGCTTTCCGGGCTTCCCCTTGCAAGGGGCTACCTTATGCACTTTTCACCAGGCCAGCGCTGATGGAAGCCGTTATTTTCCTGTAATCCCCATTTTTTTCATTCTGGAAAGCAAGGTAGTCCGTTTCAGCCCCAGACGAACCGCCGCACCGCGCGGCCCGGCGACGACGCCGTTGGTTTCTTTTAATACCTGAATAATGCGCTCGCGTTCATCCTCCCCGCTTAGCGGTGGGGCCGAGGCTTCCGCCGCCAGGCTGGGCACATCGGCGATCGGCAGCGGATAATTCAGCTCAGGAAGCTGTAAATCCAGCACGCTGCCGCGCGTCAGCAGCACCGCACGCTCAATCACGTTTTCCAGCTCACGCACGTTGCCCGGCCACGGCATACGGCTGAGCAACCTCAAGGTTTCTGCCGGAATGCTGTCGATAGTCCGCTTCATACGGCGGGAGATTTTATAGGTCAGGAACTTCACCAGCTGCGGGATATCCTCCGGCCGTTCGCGCAGCGGCGGGATAACAATGGGGAAGACGTTTAACCGATAATAGAGATCGCTACGGAAAGCCTTGTCGGCCACCATCTGGCTCAGATCGCGGTTAGTCGCCGCGATTATCCGCACGTTTACGGAAATTTGCTTGCTTCCGCCGACCCGTTCAAATTCCTGCTCCTGAAGGATCCGCAACAGCTTGGGCTGCAGTTCTAAAGGAATTTCACCCACCTCGTCCAGAAACAGCGTCCCCTGGTCGGCCAGCTCAAAACGGCCCATACGCTGAGCCGTCGCGCCGGTGAACGCGCCTTTCTCATGGCCAAACAGCTCGCTTTCCATCAGGCCGGCGGGCATTGCCGCACAGTTCATCTTTACCATGCGTTTATCACGCCGATCGCCCAGGTTATGTATCGCCCTGGCAATCAGCTCTTTGCCCGTGCCGGTTTCACCAAGGATCAATACCGAACAGTCACTTTTCGCCACGATTTCAACCTGTTTCAGCACTTTTGACATACTGGCGCTTCGCCCAACGATATCGCTGAAATCGGGATTGTGGCTGTTGATCTGCTCGGTCAGATAAAGATTTTCATGCTGTAGCTTCTCCTTCAGGCTCTTGATCTCCTGATAGGCCAGCGCGTTATCTACCGCGATGCCGATGCGCTCGGCAATCTGCTGCAACACCCTCAGGTTGGCGGGCGTAAAGTTGTCGGGCTGCGTCTTGCCCAGTTTCAGCACGCCCAGCGTTTTGTCTTTAAAACGCAGCGGCAGAATACATAACGTTTTGACCTGATTAGGCCACAGCTGCTGAAACAGGGCGTTTTGCACCTTCTCCTGCCCTTTGGCGGGCGGCACGTTGACGAGCAGGCTTTCACCGCTTTTCATCACCTGCTCTTCCAGCGTGCCGACCAGCGTGATGCGGGACTGTTCACGCTCCGCGACGTGCGCCTCTATATAGTGAGTGGTGTAAACATTTGCCTGCTCGCTCGTTTTATCCACGTCGCACAGTACGATGCTGATGGCGTTGATATGAAAAAAGTGGTGGATCGTTTTGGCAATTTCACCGGTCAGTTCATCCAGATCCAGGCGGGAAATGACTGCGTTAGTAATATCGACCAAAAGACGAAAATCATCCCGTTCATGACGCAACAGCGACTGCTGTAGCTGGGCATTCTCATGCAGCTGGATCTGTTCAACCGCCACGGCAGCCAGCAGGCACAGCTCATTCAGCGCCTTTTTATCTTCAGCAGTAAACGCCTGGCCGTTCTGACGCATAAATTCGCAGCCGCCCAGCACGCCGGACGGCCCTGTTAGCGGCACCAGGCAGTAGTCGGTAAACGGCGGATAAAGATCCAGCGCGGCCAGCTGCGGATAATGCCGATGCAGCGCTTCACCACGCCAGACCTGCGTGCTTGCCGTTTTACGCAGTGAATGCACCGGGCCGCTTGCCAGCAGTGTCTCATCCTCATACACAATCGGCTGATGCATCGCATCGGTGCCGTAAAAATGGACGCGGGCGTTATTGCCGAACAGCAGCAGCGTGACGGCTTCTGCCATATTCACACGCTGCACCACCTGCGTCAGGGCTTGCAACAGCGAGCTCATGGTTTGCTGCCGCAGCAGGGTTCGCGTCAGCGTCAACAATCCTTCTTGTTTGGTGTTGCTTAGAGTGGCAGTTTGCATAGCTTTACCCTGGATAACCTCTGATAAGAAAGAGAATTGCGCAAAGAAAGTCAGATCCGATACGCTTTTATTAAGGTCAACAAATGCGCGGCAAAGGCTCTGCATGGGGTAACATCAGCTGGCGCGAAACCCCCAGCGCGCCGCGTAAGCAGACCTGCGGATTTGCCGTCATCTCGCCGATAGTGACCGCATCCGCGCCCAGTGGATGATTGCGCAACACGCTCAGCACCTGCTGCTCTGCCCGGGCGGAAACCGCCAGCACCAGCTTGCCTTCGTTAGCGAAATTCAGCGCCTCCAGCCCCAGCAGCTCACAAATCCCTCTTACCGCAGGCTTTACCGGCAGGGCATTTTCCTCTATTGAGACACCCAGCCCGCTGGCCCCGGCGAACTCATGCAGGACTGCATTGACGCCGCCGCGCGTGGCGTCGCGCAGCGCGTGCACGCCGGGCAGCAAACGCAGCGGCGCAATCAGGGGAGCTAACACCGCACAGTCGCTCTGCACGTCCAAATCCATTCCCAACTGCTCGCGCAGATTCAGAATAGTTGCGCCGTGGTCGCCAAGCGTACCGCTAACCAGGATCTTGTCGCCAGGCTGAATGGCGCTGGCCGCCCATTTCACCGCCGTCGGGATCGCGCCGATCCCTGCCGTGTTAATAAAGATCTTATCGGCTGCCCCACGCTGAACCACCTTGGTATCACCGGTGACGATAGCGATGCCTCCCTGCTGCGCCGTCTGCGCCATGGCGTTGACGATGCTCTGCAAATCGTCAAGCGGCAGGCCCTCTTCCAGGATAAAACCACAGGAGAGGTAAGTGGGTATGGCGCCGCAGACCGCCAGATCGTTCGCTGTACCGCAGACCGCCAGCTTGCCGATATTGCCGCCAGGAAAGAAAATGGGATCGATAACATAGCTGTCGGTGGAAAAAGCCAGCCGGTCGCCCTGACGGGTAAAATCGGCCAGCGACAGCCGGGCGCCGTCTTCCCGCTCGTTAAGCCAGGGATTATCAAACGCCTGCAGAAACATCCGTTCAATCATCTGCTGCATGGCGCGGCCGCCGCTGCCGTGCGCCATCGTTACGGTTTGTGCCGTCATTCGGTTACCCTCGTAGCTGCCCCTGGCGGAACTTCCGCCGGGGTTTCCTGGTGCCGATACTGGTACCAGGCGGCGCAGGCGCCTTCGGAAGAAACCATCAGCGCACCAAAGGCGTTATGCGGCGTGCAGGCGGTACCGAACAGCGGGCACTGGTGCGGTTTACAACGTCCTGTGAGCACATCGCCACAGCGCGCCTGGGGATGATCGGCGACGGCGTATGTGCCCGGTGTAAAGCGCCGTTCGGCGTCAAAACCGGCATAGGCTTCGGTCAGCGAAATAGCGGATGCCTCAATCAGCCCCAGTCCGCGCCACTCGCTGCTGCCGGCAAGCTGAAAGACTTCCCGTATCGCCCGCTGCGCCAGCAGGTTCCCCTCTTCCGGCACCACGC
The DNA here is from genome assembly GCF_041224955.1 of Erwinia aeris. Classification (NCBI taxonomy): domain Bacteria; kingdom Pseudomonadati; phylum Pseudomonadota; class Gammaproteobacteria; order Enterobacterales; family Erwiniaceae; genus Erwinia; species Erwinia aeris. Next base: position 100,683 of record NZ_JBGFFX010000005.1, read on the forward strand.
GTCGATATTGGTTTTCTGTTTTACAGCCTGACTCGCACACCTGCTCCACCAGCATCAGGACGCTTTGCAGTATATCCAGCGGCTCAAACCCACTGACCACCAGCGGCTTGCCAAATTGCTGATGGATAAACCGGTATGGTGCGGTTCCGGTGATCATGGTGACGTGGCCGGGCGCCAGAAACGCGTCAATTCGAACATCGTCCTGCTGCAGCAGGCTGCGTAAGGTGGGCATCAGGCTGATATGCTGACAAAACACGCTGAAATTGCCGAGCCGCTGTCGCTTTGCCTGTTGCAGCGTAACGGCAGTAACCGGCATGGTGGTTTCAAAGCCCAGCGCAAAAAAGACCACCTGCCGCCGGGGATTTTCCCGCGCCAGCTTAAGCGCATCGAGCGGCGAGTAAACCACGCGGACGTCCGCGCCGCGCTCGCGGGCCTGTAACAGCGAGCCTTGCTTGCCCGGAACGCGCAGCGCATCGCCAAAGGTACAAAAAATGACGTCTGGTCGGGCGGCAATCTCACAGCAGGCATCGATTCTGCCCATAGGCAGCACGCAGACCGGACAGCCCGGCCCGTGGATAAACTCCAGCGGTGGCGGCAGCAGCTTATCCAGGCCGAATTTAAAAATGGCATGGGTATGCCCGCCGCACACCTCCATTATCCGCATCGGTTTTTCTGCGGTAAAAGGCAGCCGCGTCGCCTGCTGGTTAAGCCGTTCAAGCAGCTTCTTCGCCAGCGCCGGATCGCGAAACTCATCAACAAAACGCATATTTTACCTCTCACCCGCCAGGAACAGCGCCACGTCGGCTTCCAGCTCTTCCATGGCATGAAGGGCGGCCAGCGTCTCCTGCGCTTCCTGCTCGTTCAGCCGGGCCAGCGCAAAACCCACGTGGATCAGCACCCAGCTTCCGAGCAAGGCCTCGCGGCTATCGCCACAGACCAGAGCGATATTGACTTCGCGACGCAGGCCGCAGACCTCAGCCCAGGCATGATCGCTGTGCTGTTCATGCAGCGCGACAATCTGCCCCGGAATGCCTATGCACATTGCTGTTGCTCCAGCCATGCCAGCCAGCGCGCCATGCCTTCTCCGGTGGTGGCCGACAGCTGAATGACGTCAATCTGTGGATTGACCAGCCGCGCGTTATCGATACAGGCTTCGACGTCAAAATTCAGGTAAGGCAGCAGGTCGATTTTATTCAGGATCATCAGGCGCGACGCCGCGAACATATGGGGATATTTCAGCGGCTTGTCTTCCCCTTCCGTGACCGACAGTACCGCCACTTTGCAATGCTCCCCAAGATCGAAACTGGCCGGGCACACCAGATTGCCGACGTTTTCGATAAACAGCAGGCTGTGGTTTTCAGGAGCCAGCTGATGTACCGCCTGATGCACCATTTGCGCATCCAGGTGACAGCCTTTGCCGGTGTTGACCTGAATCGCGGGGACGCCGGTCGCGCGGATGCGCTCGGCATCGTTAGCGGTTTGCTGATCGCCCTCGATAACGGCGCACGCTTGCCGCGGCGCAAGGCGCAGCAGAGTGTTCGTCAGCAGGGTTGTTTTACCCGAACCGGGGCTGGAAACCAGATTCAGCGCCAGAATGGACGCGGCGGCAAAATGCTCGCGATTATGCGCGGCGATGTGGTTATTTTTTGCCAGGACTTCGGTTTCTATATCGACCAGACGGCGCGGCGCATAAGGCAGCCCATGGGCGCGCTCCTGATGGCTGTGAGCATGGCCGCCGTGGTGATGGCAATGGCCGCCGCCATCGTGAGAATGCAAGGCGTCGCCGCTCACGCCTTCAATACGAAGCTCGCCGCTGGCACAGCCGCAGGTACTGCACATAATTTTCTCCCCGGGCGCTGGCCCGCTATTCAATTTCGATACGTTTAATTTTCATGCCGTCATCCGCAATCACCCGCAGACGACGTCCGCCACAGTCCGGGCAGAGCAGCACGCCCGCCATCAATAAGGTGATATCGCGCTGGCAGTCGTGACACCAGCTGACCGCCGCTGGCGTATCAAGATGCAGATCGCAGCCTTCCGCCAGCGTTTGCCGACAGGCCAGGTCGAAACAGAAGCGCAGCGCTTCGGGCTCGACACAGGAAAACGCGCCGACTTCCAACCATACGGAGGTAATGCGTCGGGCATGATGACGCAGGGCAAACTGCTGCATTATTTCTACGGCGTTTTGACACAAAGTAATTTCGTGCATTGCCTTTCTCCTCGGATGCTGAGGAGTAATTTGCAATATCAATGCCAGCTTTTTTCGACACGGCGTTTATGCCTTATCGATATGGCCAGAGCCGGAAAGAAACGCGTATTTAACTGACCGTCAGATATGACGAAATGACATGTCTTTGACATCGACAGCGCTAAATAATCGGGCAAAGAGATTACCGCCAATCGCCTTTAAATTGATGAACTACAAAGTGTTTTAGAATATTTTCATGACCTGGCACACTTTATGCCATTAGGTTCTCAGCAATCCTGTTTCGTTGGCGTAATAGCAATGTCGAAACGGTATCCTGTTCACCTTAACCCGTGGTAATGCTTATGAGCTCCCTTAGCGAACCGGCCGACCAGGCTGAGTATATCGCCAGTAAAAACAACCAGTTGAAAGCGCACTGGCGTACCTATCAGAACGCGCTGACGCAGGCCGTAGCCCTTTCCAGTCACAACATTAATCATGAATTCACCTGCAGCAACGAGCGCGGCATCCATTTTGTCTTATTTAACCATTTTATTATCAGCATCCATTTGCAGGCTGACTTTTACAGTCAGCAAATCGTCTACAGCCTTAATATGGCGCAGCCAGGTGAGCCGGAAGATTTTAAGGCCTTTTCCCGGGCGACATTAACCGAAGACGGCCGTATTGATAACGCTGTTGATATTCACGACAGGCAGGCCGTGCTTGATCACTACCTGAATAAAATAGCCGCTATTTATCAGTGTATTTATGACGCTATTCATAGCAGCACCCCAATCCATCCGCAGTTGGAAAAGTTAATTAAAGCCTTTTAACAGGCCAGCCATTATCCCCTGGAATAGATCTGATGGCCTGCACAGGGGCAGTAATGACGACATAAATGACGAAACTCTGTTTTCAACGTCAATTTCGTCACTTTTGACGAAATCCCAAGGAGATTTCATGAGCCGCCCGACCGCCATGAATCATTATGTGATAGCCGATGCCAGACGCTGTATCGGTTGTAATACCTGTGTAGCCAGCTGCTCACAGGAACATCAGCGTTATGGTCTGCAGTCCGCGCCGCGCCTGGAGGTAATGCGCAACCTTCAGGATTCCGCGCCGGTCATGTGTCGCCAGTGCGAGGATGCGCCCTGCGCCAAAGTTTGTCCGGTTAATGCTATTACCTTGCGGGATCGCGCTGTTCAGCTGAATGAGAATCTGTGCGTCAGCTGCAAGCTATGCGGCATCGCCTGCCCGTTTGGCGCCATCACTTTTTCCGGCAGCACGCCGGTAGCAACACCCCGTGACTGCAATACGCCGAAAGCCTTGCCCGCCCCGCTGCCGCCGCGTCCGCTCAGCCCTTTCCTTGATTGCGTGCCGGGCGTGCGGGCGGTGGCCGTGAAATGTGATTTGTGCAGTTTCAGCGAGGATGGCCCCGCCTGCATCAGAACCTGTCCGACCCAGGCCATCAAGCTGGTTACCGTCGATTTGTCCCTGCACGCCAGTCAACGGAAGCGCCTGAATGCGGCCAGCTCGCTCCCTGTCGATCTGTTTATCTCTGGCAAGGAGAACCCATCATGACCTCCCTTTTTTCGCCCGCGCCGCTGTTGACGTTTGCGCTGCTGCTCCTGCTGCTGAGCGGCGGCATCGGCTGGCTGCTCGCCGGGGCTGCCCGTGTCAGCGCGGCTGTTTTTAGCAGCGGCGGCCTGGTGGCTTCTCTGGCGACGATAGCGGCAGCGATGCAAATCCTGCCCGGTGACGCGCTGACCGTCGCCCTGCCGCCGTTCTCTTTTCAGGCAGGCTTCAGCCCGCTGAACGCGCTGCTGCTGCTGGCTATTTGGCTACCCGCGCTATTTTGCAACCTGTACGCCTGGGTCTGGCTGCGCAGCGTCGGTGGGCCTGTTCGCGCGCGGGCTGGCCTGCTGTGCCATTTGCTGATGGCGACGCTGACGACAGCCGTGCTGGCCGTCAACGCGGTGCAACTGATCCTGTCGATGGAGCTGGCCGCGCTCTGCGCCGGACTGCTGATTGTGCAGAATGACGACGTGAAAAGCCGTCGCACCGGCTTAAATCAGTTTTTGTCCGCGCGGCTTGGCACGCTCTGCCTGGCGCTGGCTTTTGGCCTGCTTTATCACACCAGCGGCAGCCTGAACTTTGACGTGCTGCGGCACAGCGAGCTTTCTGCGGGCGTCAGGTCGACGGCCTTTCTGCTGTCGCTGACCGGCTTCGGGCTTTACGCCGGGATTATTCCTCTGCATGGCTGGGTGCCGCAGTCGCACACCAGCGCCCCCGCTCATGCCGCCGCGCTGTTCTCTTCGGCGTTAATGAAAGTCGGCATTTTAGGGGTAATCAAAGTCGGGCTGGATCTACTGGGCGCACCGCCGCTGTGGTGGGGCGTGCTGGTCATCCTGCTGGCGATGCTAACCGCCTTTATCGGTGGGCTTTACGCGCTAATGGAACATGATATCCGCCGCCTGCTGGCTTACCACACGCTGGAAAATGTCGGGATCGTTCTGCTGGGCGTGGGCGGCGCGATGATTGGCGTCACGCTGCGTTTGCCGCTGCTGGCAGCGCTGGCGCTGCTGGCCGGTCTGTTCCATCTCTTTAACCACGGCCTGTTTAAAACCACGCTGTTTTTAGGCGCGGGCGAAATAGAGAGGCAGACCGGAACGAAAGATATTGAGCGGCTCGGCGGGCTGGCGCGTCTGATGCCGTGGACGGCGGGCGCAATGCTGATTGCGCTGATGGCGATGGCCGCTCTGCCGCCGCTAAACGGCTTTGCCAGCGAATGGCTGCTTTACCAGTCTTTTTTCCAGCTTGGCAGCAGCCCGTTCTGGCTGACTCGCCTGCTCGGCCCGCTGCTTGCCGTCGGGCTGGCGCTGACTGGCGCGCTGGCGCTGATGTGTATCGCCAAAGTTTTTGGCGTTGCCTTTCTGGGCAGCCCACGCGGCGGCACCGCCGGGGCCAGCCCTGCTCCTCTGGCGGTCACGCTCAGCGTGGTTATCCCGGCGCTGCTGTGCGTGGTGTCTGGCGTCGCGTCTCCCTGGATCGTTCCCCTGTTTTCCCTCGTTGCCGCCGACGTGCTGCATATGACCGCGCCTGTCGTTACGCAGCATGGCGCCGTCTTCTCGGCTACGTCGGCGGTTTCCGCTCCGATGGTGGCGATTTTACTGCTGGCGATGCCGCTGCTGCCCTGGCTTATTGCCGTTGCGCTGCGCGGCAGCCGCCTGCCGAACCGGCGACGCGGCGACGCCTGGGCCTGTGGCTACGCTCATTCCGCCGGGATGGTGGTAACCGCCACCGGTTTCGCTCAGCCGCTGCGCGTGATGTTTGCGCCGCTGTATCGTCTGCGCCAGCGTCTGCTGCCTGCCGCCCTGACGACGGCCCTGCATCAGGGCGGGCTGGCTGCGCTGTGCCGCCGTCTGGCATTTATTGAACTGGCCGTGCTGCTGGTCGCGGCGCTGGCCTGAGGAACTGACGATGACCTTTCCCTTTGTTCTTACCGGTTCGCTGTGGCCGCTGGCGCTTATCCAGGCGGCAGGGCTGCTGGCCGTCGCGCCGCTGTTTACCGGCATCAACCGCGTGCTGCGCGCCCGTATGCATAATCGCCAGGGGCCTGGCGTACTGCAGGAGTATCGCGATATCGCCAAACTGTTACAGCGGCAGAGCGTGGCGCCGGCGGCTTCTGGCCCGGCTTTTCGCACTATGCCCTGGCTCCTCACCGGCATCTTGCTGGTCATTGCCAGCGCGCTGCCCGTGGTAACGCTTGCTTCGCCAGCGGCTGGCGCAGGCGATCTCATCGCCCTTATTTATCTGTTCGCCCTGGCGCGCTTTGTCTTTGTTATCGCCGGGTTGGATACCGGCAGCCCTTTTACCGGCATCGGAGCCAGCCGGGAAGCCGTGCTGGGCGTGTTGGTCGAACCCATCCTGCTGCTGGGCCTGTGGATAGCCGCGCTGGTGGCCGGTTCGACCGCGCTTAGCGCCATTAGCGCGCAGGTGCTGCACTGGCCGCTTTCGTCCTCGCTGACCCTGCTGCTGGCCGGGCTGGCCTGCGCCTTCGCCACCTATATCGAAATGGGCAAGCTGCCGTTCGATATGGCCGAAGCCGAGCAGGAGCTGCAGGAAGGCCCGTTGACCGAATATTCCGGCGCGACGCTGGGCGTGCTGAAACTCGGCCTCAGCCTGAAGCAGCTGGTGGTGCTTCAGCTGTTTCTCGGCCTGTTTCTCCCCTTTGGCCTGGCGGCGGAGCCAACGCCGTTCGGCCTGCTGATCGCCACCGCGCTCTGTCTGGCAAAACTGCTGGTTGCCGTGCTGCTGGTGGCGCTCATTGAAAACAGCGTGGCGCGTTTGCGCTTTTTAAACACTTCCCGCACCACCTGGGCGGGATTCGGCCTGGCGTTTCTGGCGCTGGTTTCCTGGCTGATAGCGGGCTGACATTTTTCTTGTCCCGCCACGGCGGGAAGAGGTTTGATAATGAGTGAAGTCACAACGGCATTAAATCAACATCCGGTCGGCCTGCACTATCTGGCGACGCTGGAAAAACAGTTTCCTGCGGCGCTGCTCTACAGCGAATGGCAGACCGATACGCAGGCCACCGTCACCGTCAGGCTGAACGCGCTGCCGGAGGTCGTGGAGTGGCTCTACTATCAGCAGGGCGGCTGGCTTTCCGTGCTGTTTGGCAATGATGAGCGCACGCTGTGCGGCAACTACGCGCTGTATTATGTGCTGTCAATGGAGCAAGGCGTAAAGTGCTGGATCACCGTGCGCACCGAAGTGGATCCCGTCTCGCTGGAGTTCCCGTCGGTCACGCCGCGCGTCCCGGCGGCCGTCTGGGGCGAGCGCGAAGTGCGGGATATGTATGGCCTGCGCCCGGTCGGCCTGCCGGATGAACGCCGCCTGGTGCTGCCGGATGACTGGCCAGACGATTTGTATCCGCTGCGTAAAGACGCGATGGATTACCGCCAACGCCCGGCCCCAACGACCGATAACGAAACCTATCCCTTTATCTCTGAAACAAAGGAAGCGAGCACGATTGTGCCAATCGGCCCGCTTCACGTCACTTCTGACGAACCCGGACACTTTCGCCTTTTCGTCGACGGCGAAGACATTATTGACGCCGACTACCGGCTGTTTTACGTGCATCGCGGCATGGAAAAACTGGCCGAAACCCGCATGGGCTACAACGAAGTCACCTTTCTTTCCGATCGCGTCTGCGGCATCTGTGGCTTTACCCACAGCGTGGCGTATACCACCTCGGTTGAAAACGCGATGGGCATTGTGGTGCCGGCGCGCGCCCAGACTATCCGTTCCATTTTGCTGGAGGTTGAACGTCTGCACAGCCATCTGCTGAATCTGGGCCTGGCCTGCCACTTCGTCGGCTTCGATTCTGGCTTTATGCAGTTTTTCCGCGTGCGCGAGCAGTCGATGAAAATGGCGGAAATTCTGACCGGCGCCCGTAAAACCTACGGGATGAACCTGATTGGCGGCCTGCGTCGCGACATTCTGAAAGAGGACATGATCCAGACTATCGCGCTGTCAGCAGGGATGCGCGGCGAGCTGAACGACCTGGTGGATATTCTGCTCAGTACGCCGAATACCGAACAGCGCAGCGTCGGCGTCGGCCTGTTAGACCCGCAGATAGCGCGCGATTTCAGTAACGTCGGCCCGATGATACGCGGCAGCGGCCACCGCCGCGATATGCGGGCGGATCATCCCTATGCCGGCTATGCCAGCCTGCCGTTTACGCTTCACAGCGAAACCGGCAACGACGTCTATTCCCGCCTGAAGGTGCGCATCCACGAAGTGTTTAACTCGCTGAATATGATCGAGTTCGGCCTGCAAAATCTGCCGCAGGGGCCGCTGATGAGCGAAGGCTTTACCTATATTCCCCACCGTTTCGCGCTGGGCTTTGCCGAAGCGCCGCGCGGCGATGACGTGCACTGGAGCATGACCGGCGACAACCAGAAGCTGTTTCGCTGGCGCTGCCGCGCGGCGACCTACGCCAACTGGCCAACGCTGCGCTACATGCTGCGGGGCAATACCGTTTCGGACGCGCCGCTGATTATCGGCAGCCTTGACCCCTGCTATTCCTGCACCGACAGGATGACGGTGGTCGACGTACGTAAGAAAACCACCGTCGTCGTGCCTTACAAAGAGATCGAACGTTACGGCATTGAACGCAAAAACTCGCCGCTTTAGGGAGGGACAACATGTTAAAGCTGATTAAAAAAGTGCTGAAAACCGGTACCGCAACGGTGGCCTATCCGGCAAAACCGCTGGAGATGGCGGCCAACTTTCGCGGCAAACCTCAGTACAACGCGCAGCAGTGTATCGGCTGCGGTGCCTGCGCCAATGCCTGTCCGTCCAACGCGCTGACCATGACGCCGCCAGAAGAAGGCGAGGCGATCCGCTGGTCGCTGTTTCTGGGCCGCTGTATTTTCTGCGCGCGCTGCGAGGAAGTCTGCCCGACGGCCGCCATCAGGCTGTCGCAAGAATTTGAACTGGCGGTATGGCGTAAAGAGGATCTGTTTGAAACCGCTGATTTCCCGGTTTGCCGCTGCCGGGAATGCGGCCATCCCTATGCCGTGCAGAAAGAGATCGACTTCGCGCTTTCTCTGTTACAGGAAAGCGCAGCGCTGAGTGAACGGCAGATTGCTGAACGTCGCGAGCAGTATGAAACCTGTCCGTCCTGCAAGAAAAAGCATCAGCTGCCCGCATCCAGCCGGATAGATATTGGCCGCCATCTGACCCCCGAGGCACAGCTATGAGCCAGATCCTGCACGGGCCACGCGACGAAAACGGGTTGCCGGTGCCCGTTACGCTCGACGAGAGCATCGCCAGCCTGAAAAGCACGCTGTTGAACAACATTCGCCGTTCCGCCTACGTTTATCGGGTTGACTGCGGCGGCTGCAACGGCTGCGAAATAGAGATTTTTGCCGCCATTTCACCGCTGTTCGACGCCGAACGCTTTGGCATCAAGGTAGTTCCTTCCCCGCGTCATGCCGATATTCTGCTGTTTACCGGTGCCGTCACCCGCGCCATGCGCGTGCCTGCGCTGCGGGCCTGGGACGCGGCGCCAGACCCGAAAATCTGTATCTCTTATGGCGCCTGCGGCAACAGCGGCGGCATTTTTCACGACCTTTATTGCGTCTGGGGCGGCACGGACAAGATTGTGCCGGTGGATGTTTATATTCCCGGCTGCCCGCCCACGCCCGCCGCCACTATTTATGGTTTTGCCATGGCGCTTGGCCTGCTCGATCAAAAAATTAAAGGTCAGCAGCACCCTGAGGCGGCTGAACCGGCGGCGTTGCTGCACCCTGCGCTGCCGCAGCCGCTGCGGGTATTGCTGGATCGCGAAGCGCGACGCATGGCCGGCTATCGCTATGGTCGCCAGATTGCCGATCGCTTTATGCAGGCGCTGGCCGCGCCCGGCGTGCAGTCCGTAGAACAGCGCGTGGCGGACTGGCTGGATGAGCAGGGCGATCTCCGCCTGGCGGAGATCGTGGGGCATTTACAGCAAATTTATCAGCAGGTTCTGCGCGGGGAGGTTCGCCTGTGAGCACCGAGGTTAACCAACAGCGTTACGCCCGGCATCAGCCGTCGGCCCGCGTCCTGCACGACAAAGTGGTGTTTTACGCTTTGGGCAGCAAATTCGTCGATGAAAAATGCGCGCAGCAGCGTAGCTCGAAGAAAGCCCAAGAGGTGGTTTACTACAGCCTGGCGATTGGTCACCACGTTGGCGTTATCGACTGTCTGCAACCGCAGCTCACCTGCCCGCTTCAAGGCTATCTGCAATGGATTGCCTGCCTGGCGGAAAACAGCGAAGCCCAGCGGAAAATGGCAGGCGTGCGCCGCTTTGGCGAAATCACTATCGACAGCAGTCACACCCATCTGCTGGCCCTGGCGCTGCGCGACGCCCGTGAGCGGATGAGTGCAGAGCAGCAAGCGTGGAGCGATCGCCTGATCGCCCTGCTCCAGCAAATTGAAAACGACCCCGCCATGTACCTGATGGTCAGGAGATACGATGCTTAATTCCTCTTCCCGCTACGCGCTGTTATGCGTGGGCAACAGCATGATGGGCGACGACGGCGCCGGGCCACGCCTGGCCGAACTTTGCGCCGCCGCCCCTTTGCCCGGCTGGACGGTGGTGGATGGCGGAGCCGCGCCGGAAAACGATATTGGCTACCTGCGCGAGCAGCGGCCCGATCGCCTGGTGATTGTGGACGCCACCGACATGGGGCTGGCTCCCGGCGAAATGCGCCTTATCGACGAAAGCGATATCGCCGAAATGTTCGTGATGACCACCCACACGCTGCCGCTCAGCTTTTTAATTCAGCAGCTACGGGAAGCTATTCCGCAGATTACCTTTGTCGGCATCCAGCCCGATGTGGTGGCTTTTTACTATCCCCTTAGCCCAGCGGTCGAGCGGGCGGTTGGCGAGCTTTATCAGCGGCTTCCTCTGCTGGAGACGGGCCTGGGCATCGCGCCTTTTCGCCCGAGGCCAACATGACATAAGTGTCGGGAAAATGACGATACGGCCGACAGACCACAGTCACTCCCCACGAACCCTTATTAACCCATTGAAAATAAATAAGAAAAAATAAACCCTCTGGCTGGAACGCTTTATGCATTACCTCCGCCATAAGGCCGGGATCCGTCGGCCGCTTATTTAATGGAATCAGGAGATTCAGATGAACCGGTTCATCATTGCCGATCCCCAAAAATGTATCGGCTGCCGTACCTGTGAAATCGCCTGCGTGATGGCTCACAGCTTGTCGCAGGATATCTCGCAGCTCAATACCACCACCTTCACGCCGCGTTTGCATGTGATCAAAAGCGTCAACCTCAGTACGCCGGTGCTGTGCCGCCAGTGTGAAGATGCCCCCTGCGCCAACGCCTGTCCGAACGGCGCAATCGTGCGCAGCGGCGACGCAATCCAGGTAATGCAGGAGCACTGCATTGGCTGCAAAACCTGCGTCGTCGCCTGCCCTTATGGCGCGATGGAGGTCGTGGTCAAACCCCTTTTTCGTCAGAACGCGGCGGCGATGACCGCTGTCGCAGATAAAGCCGAAGCGCATAAATGCGATCTGTGTCAGGGCCGTGCAGAAGGCCCAGCCTGTCAGGAAGTCTGTCCGACCAAGGCCTTGCTGACCGTTGACCGCGATCGGCTCAAGGAAATGAACGTAGAAAAACGCCGCCGTGCGGCGCTTGCCAGCACTTCCGGCCTGCTGTTTTAACCCCGGAAAGAGGAAAAATAAGATGAAAAAAGTCACCACCGTCTGTCCTTACTGTGGGGCCGGATGCAAGCTGAACCTGGTCGTGGAAAACAATAAAATTCTCCGTGCCGAAGCCGCCGATGGCGTAACCAATCAGGGCGAGCTGTGCCTGAAAGGCTACTATGGCTGGGATTTTCTCAACGACACTAAACTGCTGACGCCGCGCCTGACGCAGCCGATGATCCGCCGCCAGAAGGGCGGGAAATTCGAAGTAGTCAGCTGGGATGAAGCTATCCGCTATACCGCTAAGCGCCTGAAAGAAATCAAAGAGAAGCACGGCCCGCGCGCGATTATGCATACCGGCTCTTCTCGCGGTACCGGCAACGAAACCAACTATGTCATGCAGAAGTTTGCCCGCGCGGTGATCGGCACCAATAATGTCGACTGCTGCGCCCGCGTTTGTCATGGCCCGTCGGTGGCCGGTTTACAGGCCACGCTCGGCAACGGCGCGATGAGCAATTCCATCAACGATATTGAAAATTCCAAATGCCTGCTGGTGATCGGCTATAACTGTGCGGATTCCCACCCTATCGTGGCTCGCCGCGTAATAAAAGCCAAAGAAAAAGGCGCGCAGATCATTGTCTGCGATCCCCGCCGCATCGAAACCGCCCGTATCGCCGACCAGCATCTGCAAATCAAAAACGGCTGCAATATGGCGCTGGTTAACGCCTTTGCCTACGTGCTGATCGAAGAAGATCTCTACGATCGTGACTACGTGGCGAAATATACGGAAGGATTTGACGAGTACCGTCGCCAGCTGGCCGACTATTCGCCGGAAGCGGTTGCCGAACAGACCGGCGTGTCCGCTCAGCAAATCCGTCAGGCTATGCGCACCTTTGCTGCTGCGCCCTCCGCGACCATTATGTGGGGGATGGGCGTGACGCAGTTTGGTCAGGCTGTCGACGTGGTGAAAGGCCTCGCTGGCCTGGCGCTGCTGACCGGCAATCTGGGCCGTCCGGGCGTGGGCGTCGGCCCGGTGCGCGGGCAAAACAACGTGCAGGGCGCCTGCGATATGGGCGTGCTGCCGAATGAGTTCCCTGGCTATCAGTCGGTGACCGATCCGCAGGTCCGGGCAAAATTTGCCGCAGCCTGGGGTATTGACGTCGAGCGGATGGATGCGGAAATCGGCCATCGCATTACCGAGATCCCGCACCTGGCGCTGGAAGGGCAAGTCAAAGCCTACTACATCATGGGGGAAGATCCGCTACAGACCGAAGCCGATTTAAGCCTGGTGCGCAAGGGGTTTGAGGCGCTGGATTTTGTGGTGGTGCAGGATATCTTTATGACCAAAACCGCCGAGCAGGCTGACGTCATTTTACCCGCCACCTCCTGGGGCGAACACGGCGGCGTATTCTCCTGCGCCGATCGCGGCTTTCAGCGCTTTGAAAAAGCTATCGAACCCAAAGATAACGTTAAGCGTGACTGGGAAATTATCAGCCTGCTGGCAACGGAACTCGGCTATCCGATGCATTACAACGATAACCAGCAAATCTGGGATGAAATGCGCGAACTCTGTCCGCTGTTCTACGGCGCTACCTATGAAAAAATGGGCACGCTGGGACACGTGCAGTGGCCCTGCACCACGCTGGACAGCCCCGGTACGCCTTATCTCTATCAGGACAATCGTTTCACCACGCCAACCGGCAAAGGCCAGCTTTTTGCCGCGCCGTGGCGCGCGCCGGCCGAGGTGCCGGACGCAGATTATCCGCTGGTGCTCTGTACCGTGCGCGAGGTCGGCCACTACTCCTGCCGCTCAATGACCGGCAACTGTTCCGCGCTGCAAACGCTGGCGGATGAGCCGGGTTTTGTGCAGATCAATCCGCAGGATGCGCAGGCGCTGGGCATCCGCGATGGGCAACTGGTTTGGGTCGCCTCGCGCCGCGGTAAAGTCATTTCACGCGCTAATCACAACGAGCGTATTAACGTTGGCGCAGTGTATATGACCTATCAATGGTGGATTGGTGCCTGCAACGAACTGACTCAGGAAAACCTTGACCCCATTTCTAAAACGCCGGAAACCAAATACTGCGCGGTAAAGGTGGAGCGGATTGCCGATCAGTCGTGGGCGGAGAACTACGCGCGTCAAACCTACAGCGAGATGAAAGCGCGCCTGCGCAGCGCCGTGGACGATGCGATCCCGATTGCCGTAACCGCTTAAGTTCTGCGCCAACGCGGAACGGGGGCCAGGTGGATATGACATCCCGTATTCCTTCCGCAAGGGTTCAGGCTAATCCGATCCAGGACCGGGCAGCCCGGTCCTTCAGGAGCTGACTATGTCCGATTCAGGAGTGTCCGTGCGCGTCAGCGGCAAAGTGCAGGGCGTCGGCTTTCGGCCTTTTGTCTGGCAGTTAGCCAGGCGGCTACGGCTACGCGGCGAAGTCTGCAACGACAGCGCGGGCGTGGAAATACGCCTGCTTCAGTCTGCCGCCATTCCGCTCTTTATCGAACGGCTACGGCACGAGCCGCCGCCGCTGGCGCGTATCGACAGCCTCAGCGTCCAGCCTTATGCCTGGCCGTCTCCGCCGCAGGATTTTATCATTGCGGAAACCCGTCAGGGCCGGATGATGACCCAGGTTGCCCCCGATGCGGCAACCTGCCCCGATTGTCTGGAGGAGGTGCTGCACGCGGGCAACCGTCGTTCAGGCTATGCCTTTACTAACTGTACCCACTGCGGCCCGCGCTTTACGCTCATCCGCACCATGCCCTATGACCGGTCAGGCACCAGCATGGCGGCATTTCGCCTTTGTCCCGCCTGTCGCCGGGAGTATCAGGATCCGGCCGACCGCCGCTTTCATGCCCAGCCAGTCGCCTGCCCGCACTGTGGGCCGCAGCTCTTTGCCACCGGGCAGGATGGCACCACGCTGGCACGGGAAAGCGCCGCGATTGACTATGCCGCAGCAGCGCTACTTGCGGGCAAAATTGTGGCGATCAAAGGGCTGGGTGGCTTTCATCTTGCCTGCGATGCTACCCAGCAGCAGGCCGTTATGCGTCTGCGCCAGCGCAAACGGCGACCGGCCAAACCGCTGGCGGTGATGCTGCCGGACATCAGCTGGCTGGCCCGCTGCGGCAGGCGCGATCGGGCGTTGCAGGCGCTGATGCTGTCTGCCGCCGCGCCCATTGTGCTCACGGAAAAAAACGCGACGTCGCCGCTGTGCGCAGCCGTTGCGCCGGGGCTGGATGAAACGGGGTTGATGCTGCCGTTTACGCCGCTGCACCATCTGCTGATGCAGGCCTGCCGGGTGCCGCTGGTGATGACTTCCGGCAACGGCGCCGACCGCGCGCCGGCGCTGACCAACGAAGAGGCGCTGAGCCAGCTTGCTGGCATTGCCGATATCTGGCTGCTGCACGACCGCGATATCATCCAGCGCGCCGATGACTCTCTGGTTCGTCTGGGGCCGCAGGGATTGGAAATACTGCGCCGCGCCCGAGGCTATGTGCCGGATGCCGTCACGCTTCCTCCCGGCCTGACGGCCCGCTCGCCGCTGCTGGCGATGGGCGGCGACCTGAAAAACACCTTCTGCCTGGTACAGGGCGATCGGGCTATGCTCAGCACGCATTTCGGATCGCTGGCAAACAGCGATATTGCGTGCCAGCGGCAGCAGGCCGTTATCCATTTTCAGCAGCTGTATAACTGCACGCCCGCAACGATCGTGCAGGATGCGCATCCTGCTTACGTCGGCAGCCAGCAGAGCGAACGGCCGGTGCTGGAGGTGCTTCATCATCATGCGCATATCGCCGCCTGCCTGGCGGAACATCGCTGGCCGCTGGCGCACGGCCCGGTCATCGGCCTGGCGCTGGACGGGCTGGGCTACGGCGAAAACGGCGCGCTCTGGGGCGGTGAATGCCTGCTGGCAGACTATCACCGCTGTCAGCATCTGGGAGGGTTGCCCGCCGTCGCGCTGCCGGGCGGCGACCGTGCCGCGCGGGAACCCTGGCGCAACCTGTTGGCGCACTGGCTGGCCTTTGTCCCGGACTGGCAGCAGCGGCCAGAGTCTAAGGCGCTGCTGGGCAAGCCCTGGCAGCCGCTTGCGCGCGCGGTGGCCGCTGGCGTTAACTCCCCTTTGGCTTCTTCCTGCGGCCGGTTGTTTGACGCGATAGCCGCCGTGCTCGGCTGCGCGCCTGCCGTGCTTAGTTGGGAAGGAGAAGCCGCCTGCCGCCTGGAGGTTCTGGCCAGGCAGGCAGCAGACATAGCGCATCCCGTTACGCTGCCGCTGCGCCATACGGCAACGGGCACGCGGCTGGACCTGGCGGTGTTCTGGCAGCAATGGCTGGACTGGCAGGCAGCCCCTGCGGCGCGCGCGTTTGCCTTCCATGACGCGCTGGCGCGGGGATTTGCCGCCCTCGCCCATTATCATGCCGGACAAACGGGTCTGGATACCGTCGCGGCTGGCGGCGGCGTCCTGCAATCGCGCCTGCTGCGCCAGCTTTTACAACGCTATTTATCGCCTCTTCATGTGCTGATGCCGCAGCATATTCCCGCTGGCGACGGCGGGCTGGCGCTGGGCCAGGCCGTTATTGCCTGCGCCCGCTTGCACAACGCGGCTCCTCATACTGTTACCAGGGATTGTTATGACTAACTCTGCTTTTTTTCGTACTCATCGCCGGGCTTTCTGGCTGTTAAGCGCCCTGCTGATGGCCAATCTGCTGGCCTGGGGCTGGGCGCTGGTGCTTTTCCGCCACCATGCCACGCTGATTGCGGCGGCCGTGCTTGCCTATGGTTACGGCCTGCGCCATGCGGTAGACGCTGACCACATCGCCGCCATTGATAACGTCACCCGTAAACTGATGCAGCAAAATCAGCGGCCTGTGGCGGTCGGCGCGTTTTTCTCTCTCGGCCATTCCAGCATCGTGGTGTTGGCGTGCGTGGCGATTGCCGCCGCCGCTCTGCTCTCCGGCAGCGAAATCAGCTGGCTGCATCACTATGGCAGCGTTATCGGCACGCTGGTTTCCGCGCTGTTTTTGTTGCTGATGGCGCTGCTGAATACGCTGATCCTGCGTGATGTTTATCACCGTTTTCAGCAGGCGAAACAGAGAAAAACCTTCAGCGATCGGCCTCCCCTGCCGGGCGCTGTAATGAGCAGGCTGTTTGGCCGCGCCTTTACCCTGGTTAATAAAAGCTGGCAGATGTATCTGGTGGGTTTTTTGTTCGGTCTGGGCTTTGATACGGCTACGGAGATCGGCCTGCTGGGCCTCTCTGCGGCAGGCGCTTCCAGCGGGATGTCGGTCTGGAGCATTCTGGTGTTCCCGGCGCTGTTCGCCAGCGGCATGGCGCTGGTGGATTCCCTGGACAATTTTATGATGGTGGGCGCCTATGGCTGGGCGTTTAAGCAGCCGGTACGCAAGCTCTACTACAACATGATGATTACGGCGACCAGCGTGCTGATTGCCTTGCTGATCGGCGGACTGGAAGCGCTGGGATTACTGGCGGATAAGCTCGATTTACACGGCGGGATATGGACGATCGTCAACAATCTGAACGGCAATATGGGCAGCGTTGGCTACCTCTGCGTGGCAATTTTCGTCGCTGCCTGGGGCTTCTCGGTGCTGAACTATCGCCGTAAAAATTATGATGCGCTAAATATTACCCAGCCGTAACCGGGAGCGGCATTGCCGACAGCGGTCGAAAGGCTCGCGCTATCGGCAATGCTGTGAAAACAGCGGCCTCGGCCTCGCCGCCACGCGCTGACCGTAAAGCCAGGCATCATGCCGGTATCTTCATGCTCCAGCAGATGACAGTGCGCCATACAGGCCCGGTCCCTGTCCGCAAGATTTTCTAAGCTGCCTGTACGGCAGTGAACGGTCTTTAGCAGCATGAATCAGCACGCACTAATTTCTAAGCTGCCTGTACGGCAGTGAACTTACTTCGTCCAGGTGATCGCGATGCTTAATTTTTCTAAGCTGCCTGTACGGCAGTGAACATTCACATCGCCGAATGACACGCTATTCAACTTTTCTAAGCTGCCTGTACGGCAGTGAACAGCCATTTCCAGCACTGATTCAATAACTGCCGTTTCTAAGCTGCCTGTACGGCAGTGAACTTCTGCGGCCCGATTTTTATGCCGCCCGCCACTTTCTAAGCTGCCTGTACGGCAGTGAACATTAAAATTGGGTGCGTAATTGGTACTTTCACTTTCTAAGCTGCGCCTGTACGGCAGTGAACTTTACCCACGATCTGACCGTTCTGACGGAACATTTCTAAGCTGCCTGTACGGCAGTGAACTGAAGGGCTGGCGCTATACATTGCCGGTAGCTTTTCTAAGCTGCCTGTACGGCAGTGAACTTAAACGCCGAGTTCAGATCTACGACGTTGGTTTTCTAAGCTGCCTGTACGGCAGTGAACGCCTACACCGAAATCCAGCATGCCACCACGGCTTTCTAAGCTGCCTGTACGGCAGTGAACCCAGTACCCGCCACCCGTTTCTTTTGAGCGTTTTTCTAAGCTGCCTGTACGGCAGTGAACGTTCATCGCCCGAGGCGCAACAGAAAATCGCTTTTCTAAGCTGCCTATACGGCAGTGAACATTAGCGTATACCGACGCCACCCCTACTGTACTTTCTAAGCTGCCTGTACGGCAGTGAACTATTACTGCTGCAATATCTGGCGCTGCTCGACTTTCTAAGCTGCCTGTACGGCAGTGAACACGTCATGGCAGGCGGAGGTTTAGAGGATATCTTTCTAAGCTGCCTGTACGGCAGTGAACCGCACGCCTGAGCGTCAGCGCGAGCTGAAAGCTTTCTAAGCTGCCTGTACGGCAGTGAACACCGCCTGCACGTCGATCGAATTGATGCTGTCTTTCTAAGCTGCCTGTACGGCAGTGAACCGCGCTGTTCCAGCTCGCCCGGATTTTTTAACTTTCTAAGCTGCCTGTACGGCAGTGAACCTCTTCCAGTTGGGCGATCTGCTCTTTCAGCTTTTCTAAGCTGCCTGTACGGCAGTGAACGGCATGCACATAAATCCCAAACCTGGTCTCCATTTCTAAGCTGCCTGTACGGCAGTGAACAGAGCAAGGAGCGACCATATGCCGTGCTCACTTTTCTAAGCTGCCTGTACGGCAGTGAACATTTGCTGCTCTGTGACTCCGTACCTGCCGAGTTTCTAAGCTGCCTGTACGGCAGTGAACATCTTCATCACCGGCACGCTTGCCGACTGGCATTTCTAAGCTGCCTGTACGGCAGTGAACGCAATGGAGCAGCACGGCGCAATAGGCTGCGCTTTCTAAGCTGCCTGTACGGCAGTGAACAGTTGCCTCTTTAGCTTAACCCAATATTTTTTCAGCGAAATTGACCTTAGCCCTGTAAAAACCCTTTTTCAGCCACGTGATTCAATGCATTTGCAATCAATCACTTAAGCAAGCCACCAAAAAAAGGGTGCCGTCCGTCAGCCGCTACGCGCTGACCGTAAAGCCAAGCATCATGCCGGTATCTTCATGCTCCAGCAGATGACAGTGCGCCATATAGGCCCGCTCTTTGTCCGCCAGATGGTCAAAGCGCACCAGCACTTCGCTGCGCCAGCCTTCCACCCGAACCGTGTCTTTCCAGCCGCTGCGGTGCGGCGCGGGCGGCTTGCCGTTTTCAGAGATAATACGAAACTGCGTGCCGTGAATATGGAATGGATGCAGCATCTCGTCGCCCTCGCCGGAAATCGTCCACTTTTCCGTCACGCCCTGCTTTACATCGAAAGCGGGTTTGGTCATATCGAAAGCGACCCCGTTGATCTTATTGCCGTTATGAAAATCGTACTGCTCAGGCTGCTGATGCGCCATCGAGTGGTCTGCGCCGCCGTCCATAGCGTGGCCCTGCATTCCCGGCATTGCCGCGTGGTCTCCGCCCATGTCCTGCATTGATTCGCCGTCGTGCGCATCGCCGCTCATACCGGCCATCGCCGCGTGGCCGTATCTTTGCATCAATGCCACCATGCCGCGACGATCCAGCTCGGGATCCATCGACAGCTGTAGCCAGCGAGTTTTCAGGTCGGCCTGGGCGGGCAGCGGCGGCACGTCCACCAGCTTATCCGGCAGCGACCCGCTGGCCATCACCCGGAGTGGCTGAATGCTCAGCAGCGGCAGCGGCTGGTTGAACGGCGCCAGCGACATGCCCATCTGCCGCACCGGCAGCGTCTGCAAATCAAACGGCTTGCCGTCCAGCGTGTCGACCAGCACCTCAAAGCGCTCGCCCGGCATCATCGACAGCTCGGTCACTTTTACCGGCTCGCTCAGCAGGCCGCCGTCGCCGCCAATCACATAAAGCGGGCGCCGATCGCTGGCGGCAATATTCAGCGAGCGGGCGTTACAGCCGTTGAGCAGCCGCAGCCGCAGCCAGCCGCGCGGCACGGCGTGTTGTGGATAAATCGCGCCGTTGGTCAGCATCGTATTGCCAAACCAGCCTACGGCAGCGCTCATCACGTCCAGCTCGTAGTCAATTTTGCTGCCGTCCACCGACAGTTTTTTATCCTGGAGGATCACCGGAATATCGTCGATGCCCCAGATTTTCGGCAGCAGCAGTTTCTCCGTTGCGTCGTCTTTCAGGATAACCAGACCGGCCAGGCCCTGGGCGACCTGATAGCCGGAGCGGCCATGCTGATGAGGATGGAACCAGCAGGTCGCGCCGGGCTGATCGGGGGTAAAGCTGACGGTGCGCGTGGCGCCGGGGGCAATCTGCGCCTGCGGGCCGCCGTCTACGCCGCCAGGCAGCTCCAGCCCGTGCCAGTGAACCGTGGTGGCTTCCGGCAGCTGATTCCGCAGGTTGATGGTGACCGGCTTGCCGCGCTCCAGCTGGATCGCCGGGCCGAGCAGGCTGCCGTTATAGCCCCAGGTCGGCACCGCTTTATCCAGCCAGCGGGTGCTGCCCTGCTGCGCCGTTACGGTCATCTCGCCACGCGCATCCGGCGTTAATAAGGCCGGAATGGGCAGCGCGGGACGTGGCTGCGCGGCCATCAGCGATCGGCTCCACAGGGGTAGTGCGCTGGCCGCGCCCAGCGCGGTGCTCAGCTTTATAAAATCACGACGTTGCATCAGTCTTCCTCGACCCGGCTCTTATTTATTGCCTGCAGCATAAACCCTTCCCCCAAGGGAAGGTCAAGTTTCACCGCGCCCTGCTGGAAAATTGCGTTTTACGGACATTTCTCTGCTGAAATTGACTGTCGGCCGACGGTAACTGTGCTAACGTCAGAGTATTGACACCCTTTGAGTACAGTTATGAAGAAAAGCATCAAGGCTCTGTTGTTACTGGGCCTGTTTGGCTTCTCATCGACAAGTTTTGCGCTGAGCGAGTCGGAAGCGGAAGATCTGGCGGATCTGACCGCTGTTTTTGTTTACCTGAAAAATGACTGCGGCTATCAGGATCTTCCGGACGGACAGATCCGTCGCGCGCTGGTCTTTTTCGCCCGGCAGAACCGCTGGGATCTGAGCAACTACAGCAGTTTTAATATGAAATCGCTGGGCGCGGACAGCTATCGCGATTTAAGCGGCATCGCCGTGCCCAACGACACCAAATGCAAATCACTGGCCCGCGATTCGCTCAGCCTGCTTGCCTACGTGAAGTAACCCCCGCCGTTTTCCGCCGCCAGTTTGACCGTGCAAGCACGGTCAGAGTTGGCTATCATATCGCGCCCATTTTTCGTGGCTGCTACAACCAGGAGAGCCGTACCATGGCCGAAAAAGAGATGTGGTATGAAACGCTTCATACCGGTTTTGGGCAGTATTTTGCTGTCGATAAAATTTTATACCGCGAACAAACCGGACATCAGGATCTGGTTATCTTTGAAAACGCCGAGCTGGGTCGGGTGATGGCGCTGGACGGCGTGGTGCAAACCACCGAGCGCGATGAATTTATCTATCACGAGATGATGACCCACGTGCCGCTGCTGGCGCACGGCGCGGCGAAGCGCGTGCTGATTATCGGCGGCGGCGACGGCGCAATGCTGCGTGAAGTCAGCCGTCATCAAAACATTGAACAGATTACGATGGTAGAAATCGACGCGGGCGTGGTGACGTTCTGCAAAGAGTATCTGCCGAATCATAATGCGGGGGCTTATGAAGATCCGCGCTTCAGGCTGGTAATCGATGACGGCGTCAATTTCGTGCGCCAGTGCAATGAAAAATTCGACGTCATTATTTCTGACTGCACCGATCCGATTGGACCGGGCGAAAGTCTGTTTACCTCGGAATTTTATGAAGGATGCCGGCGCTGCCTCAATGAAAACGGCATTTTTGTGGCGCAGAATGGCGTCTGCTTCCTGCAGCAGGACGAAGCGGTCAACAGCCATCGCAAGCTGAGCCACTATTTCCGCGACGTCAGCTTTTACCAGGCGGCCGTACCGACCTATTACGGCGGCATCATGACCTTTGCCTGGGCAAGCGACAACCCGGCGCTGCGCCAGCTGGATACGGCCACGCTTGCGGCGCGTTACCAGCAGGCCGGCCTGACCTGTCGCTATTACAATCCGGCGATCCACACCGGCAGCTTTGCCCTGCCGCAATATCTGTTGAATGCGCTGGCTGACCAGCCGGGCATTTTAAGGGGGTGAACGAAATTGCAAAAGCTTAAACTACATGGCTTCAACAACCTGACGAAAAGCCTGAGTTTTTGTATCTACGATATCTGTTACGCGAATACCGATGCGGAGCGTGACGGCTACATTGCGTACATTGATGAGCAGTACAATGCCAACCGTCTGACGGAGATCCTTAGCGAAACCTGCTCGATTATCGGCGCTAACGTGCTGAATATTGCGCGCCAGGACTATGAGCCACAGGGCGCCAGCGTCACCATTCTGGTGAGCGAAGAGCCGATCGATCCGAAAGATATCGATAAGTCGGAGCATCCTGGCCCGCTGCCGGGTTCGGTGGTCGCGCACCTGGATAAAAGCCATATCTGCGTGCATACCTATCCGGAGAGCCACCCGGAAGGCGGACTCTGCACCTTCCGCGCGGATATTGAGGTGTCGACCTGCGGCGTGATTTCGCCACTGAAAGCGCTGAACTATCTGATCCACCAGCTGGAATCGGATATCGTCACCATCGACTATCGCGTGCGCGGCTTTACCCGCGACGTGAACGGCGTGAAGCACTTTATCGATCACGAGATCAATTCGATTCAGAATTTTATGTCGGAAGATATGAAGTCGATGTACGACATGATGGACGTCAACGTCTATCAGGAGAACATCTTCCATACCAAGATGCTGCTGAAAGATTTTGATTTAAAACATTATCTTTTCAATACCCGCCCGGAAGATCTGACACCGCAGGAGCACAAGCGCATTACCGACCTGCTGTGGAAAGAGATGCGGGAAATTTACTACGGCCGCAATATTCCTTCTGTAGGCTTTAAAACGCTGTAAGAAGCTGGTCTCTACCACGGGCGGCCTGCGGGCGGCCCGTTTTGCTCAGGGTTTCGCCAGCGTCAGCGTAAACGGCTGCCCGCTCAGCGTCTTCACTTCCTGCTCGCCCAGCAGCTCGTCGGTAATGATATCGGTCAGGCTTTGCAGCGGCGTGGCGCAGAACAGCGACCAGGAACCATATTTGCTGCTGTCCGCTAACAGCACCCTGCGTCGCGCGTTGATCAGCAAATCCTCTTTCAGCCCCGCTTTTTCTTCGGTCGGCGTGGTGATGCCCTTCTCCAGGCTCCACGAGTTACAGCTGACAAACGCGACGTCCGGGTAGATATTCCGCAGCAGCCTGCGCCCGTGCTCGCCAATGCAGGACTGGCTGGAGTCGTCGATGCGCCCGCCGATAATCGTCACCTCAATCTGCCTGAACTCCGACAGAAACAGCGCGATATGCAGGTCGGCGGTGATCACCCGCAGCGGCAGATGCGTCAGCTGACGCGCCAGTTCCAGCATGGTGGTGCCGGCATCCAGCACCACCGCGTCGTTGGCTTTCACCAGGCTGGCCGCCGCCAGGGCGATAGCCTGTTTTTCCGTGAGATGACGCTGCATCTTTTCCAGCGTGGTGGGCTGAGCGGGAATAAAGCGGTTAAGGGTAACGCCGCCGTGCGTCCGGCTGATTACCCCTTCCCGATCCAGTTTGATCAGATCCCGTCGGATCGTAGCCGGCGACGCGGAAATCGCCGCCACCAGCTGATCGACAGTCACCAGATTATGGCTTTTCAGATAGTCCATGATCTGGTCCAGGCGACTTTGTCCCTTCATAGGTCCTTATGCAAGCTGCATCGCTAGCTGAATGGAAATCGCCATGCTCTCAGACTTCGCTTTACCTGTCCAGGCAATATCAAACGCCGTGCCGTGGTCAGCCGAGGTGCGGATAAACGGCAGGCCAGCGGTAATATTCACGCCGTCGTAAAAGCCCAGCAGCTTAAGCGGAATATGCCCCTGGTCGTGGTACATCGCCACCACGATGTCGTACTGGCCTTCATAGCACTGCAAAAACACCGTATCCGGCGGGCACGGGCCGAAGGCGTTGACGCCCTGCGCTTTCATGGCTTCTATGGCCGGGCCGACGATGGCGATCTCTTCGTCGCCGAACAGCCCGTTTTCGCCCGCGTGCGGATTAACGCCCGCCACCGCGATACGCGGCTTATCATAGCCGACGCGCCTGAGGAAGGTTTCCGCCATGCCGATTACCGTCTCCACCCGCTCGCGGTTGAGCGTATCCAGGAACTTACGCAGCGCGATATGCGTGGTGACGTGGATCACCTTCAGGCGATCGGTATAAAGCACCATCGCGTAGTTTTTGCTGTCGGTCAGCTTCGCCAGCAGCTCGGTATGGCCGGGATAGAGATGGCCCGCCGAATGCAGCGCCTCTTTGTTCAGCGGCGCGGTGGCGATAGCCTGCACTTCGCCCGCCAGCGCCAGTTCGGTTGCGCGCTTCACGCAGCGGTAGGCCAAATCGCCTGCGGCTACCTGCACCACGCCGGGCTTTAACGCATCAGGATCGGCCAGCGGCTCGTCGATAACGTTAATAATGCCCGGCGCAAAGCGCGCTTCGGCCACGCTGTTAACTATCCGCAGCTCCGCCTGCGGCGTAATGCCCATCGCCATAATTCGCCGCAGCGTGCTGGCGCAGCCCACTACCACCGCAGGCGCGCCGGAAAGCTCGCCCTCCGCCAGGGATTTGATGATTATTTCCGGGCCAATACCCGCCGGATCGCCCATGGTAACCGCAATAATTTTACTCACTCGCCTTCTCCTCAATAAAACGAAAAACTTCTACCAGGGTGTTTTCATCACCAAAACCGCCAGCCTTGGTAAGCACCAGCAGGTTGTCGTTACCTTGCAGCAGATGGCCGTAAGGCACGCAGCCCGCCACCTGCCCTGAAATCTGAAAGCCCTGCGCGCCCAGCCCGCGCGCCACCGCTATCGCCACGTCGCCGCCGGAGAGATAAAGCGCTGAAGGCGTAACGTCGCGCAGCACGTCGGCGGTCAGTTCCGCCAGATAAGCGCAAATCTGTTCGCCAAGCTGCTGGCGGCTGAGATCGAGCCGTTCGCACAGCGAGGCGATAGCCTGACGCTGCTCCGCCTGCTGGCAGGTGCGGATCACGCAGTGTCGGCCCTGCTGTAGCGCCTCCGTCACCGCCTGTCGCCAGCGCTGTCCCGGCGCGCCGCCGCTAAAAAGCTGACTGATATCCACATCGATCAGCCGGATTGCCTTTTGCCGCATCAGCTGCGTTATCTGCCGCTGCGCGACTTCACTCATCGAGCCTATAACCGCCAGCCCGGCGTTTACCGGAGCGGGCGAGCCTGCCATCCCGCCCGGCGCCAGCCTCGTCAGCCGCCTGCCCAGCGCGTCGCTCAGCCCGGCGGCACCCACCAGCAAAGGGCGCTCGTCCAGCTCGTCCGCCGCCTGCATGATGCGTTGCAGATCGGCGTCCGTTTGCGCATCCAGCACGATCAGCCGCTTGCCGTCAGCAATAGCCGCTTCGATGCGTTGCCGCAGATCCGCCTGCGCCGACAGCGGGATCAGGCCAACCGGCAGCGTGGTTTGCTCGCCAAGGCGCGCCGCTATGCTGGCACTGCTTACCGGCGTTTTAGGATCGCTGGCATATTCCGTTTCCGTCAGCAGGCGGCCATCGATATAGCAGCAGCCTTCTACGGTGGTACGGCCCAGCGCGGGCACCGCTGGCGCTATCAGCGCCACGCGTTTATCGCCTGCCAGCAAAGCCGCTTCGATTTCCGCGCCGGGATTGCCGCGCAGCGTCGAGTCGATTTTTTTAAACAGCCAGCCGTCGCGGGCCACATCCCTTCTGCCCGCTATCGCCGCAGCGGTACGCCGGGCGGCCTGTTCCGCGCTGGTCGCCCGGCTGTCGGTATTGACGACCCAGGCATCGGCCTGTTCCACGGTGGGCGTGGCCGCATCAAACAGCACATGAACCCGCGCGCCGACGTTGGCAAGCCCGACCCCGGCATCGTTCGCGCCGGTAAAGTCATCCGCAATCACCAGCACAGGCATCTTCCATTTTGTGCGCATCTTCATCACTCCCTAAGTTCGACAAGCCGGTTTTCATTGGGAGTGATTATATTCAATCACAATTGATTATATGTGAGCACGGTCAAATTAATCAAAATCAATTTGCCCTATAAATTCCTCCTGCCTGCCGCGAATGAGCAGGTTAATGACCAAATGTAATCAATTCACCCTCAGCCAGGACAGGACTTATGACCATTAACAGCACCGTGATTGCTGGTTACCAGGCGCTTAGCGACATCGGCTATCTGTTGCAAAACCATCGGCACGTGCTGCTGGTGACGGATAAAAACATTGTCGGCATTCCGGCGGTGCAAACGCTGATCCAACAGATTGGCAGCAGAGCGACGCTGAGCATTGTGGACAGCGTGCCGCCGGAGCCGAGCCAGCATGACGTGGCGGCGATAGTGGCGTCGCTGCCGGGGAAAAAGGTGGATATGGTGGCTGGCGTCGGCGGCGGCAGCGTGCTGGACGTCGCCAAACTGCTTTCCGTGCTCTGCGTTGAGGACGCGCCTTCGCTGGAAGCGCTGCTGGCCGGTGAAAAACCGCTGCGCCGCACGGCCTCGCTGTTGATCCCAACGACCGCAGGCACGGGTTCCGAAGCCACGCCAAACGCGATCCTCGCTATCCCGGAGAAAGAAACCAAGGTCGGCATTATCTCGCCGGTGATGCTGCCGGATTACGTGGTGCTGGCGCCCGAACTGACCACCAGTATGCCCGCGCATATCGCCTCTTCCACCGGCATCGATGCGCTTTGCCATCTGATTGAGTGCTTCACCGCCACCGTCGCCAATCCGGTCAGCGACAACTACGCGCTGATCGGCATGAAAAAGCTGTTCGCCAGCCTGGAAAAGACGATTGCGGAGCCGGATAACCTGGCGGCGCGTCTGGATATGCTCTGGGCATCGTATTACGGCGGCGCGGCCATCGCCCATGCCGGTACGCACCTGGTGCACGCCATGTCCTATCCGCTGGGAGGCAAATATCACCTGCCGCACGGCGTGGCGAACGCCATTTTGCTGGCACCGTGTATGCGTTTTGTCCGTCCTGCGGCGGTCAGCAAGTTCGCCCAGGCTTACGACCTGCTGCCGGACGCCGACGCCTCGCTGAGCGAAGAAGCGAAGTCCGTGGCGCTGGTTGACTATTTCGCCGCGCTGGTGAAGCGCCTGAAGCTGCCTGCCAGCCTGGACGAGCTGGGCATCAACGCTGAGCATCTGCCTTATCTGGTCGAGGCCGCGCTGGACGTGCAGCGCCTGATGAAAAACGTGCCGTGTGCGGTCAGCGCCGACGACGTCCGCGAGGTCTATCTGACCCTGTTTCCGACCCTGAATCACTAACCGAATAATGAGGCCATGATGAACACAATCACCGGCGTACTGACCGCCATCGTCACCCCTTTTACCGCTGACGGCGACTACTGCGAGCAGGCGATGCGCCAGCAGATCCAGCGCCAGCTTGCCGCTGGCAACGGTATTTTTTGCGGCGGCACCAACGGCGAGTTTTTTGTGCTTAACGAGCAGGAAAAGCTGGCGGTCACCGCCACCTGCGTGGAGGAAGTCGCGGGCAAAGCGCCGCTGGTGGCGCACGTGGGCGAAATCTCCACCCGCGAAACCATTCGCCTGGGCAAGCAGGTCGCCAGACTGGGCGTGGATGCCGTTTCGGTTATCACGCCTTACTTCGTGCCGCTAAAACAGGAGGAGCTGATCGCCCATTACGAGGCGGTCGCCGACGCGCTGGAGGTGCCGGTCTTTCTGTATAACATTCCGGCCCGCACCGGCAACACGCTCCAGCCGCAGACGGTGCGCAAACTGGCCGCGCATCCCAATATCGTTGGCATCAAAGACAGCGCGGGCAGTTATGAGAGCCTGAGCGGCTTTTTGCAGGCGGCGCAGGGCACGGAAAATTTCAGCGTGCTGAACGGCCCGGACTCGCTGATCCATCAGGGCTTTGTTGACGGCTGCGCCGCCTGCATCTCCGGGCTGGCCAACGTCGCGCCGAAAGAGATCAACGCCATCTGGGCGCGTTTTAACGACGGCGATATCGAGGGGTCGCGCCGCGCGCAGGAAAACGTGACCGGTCTGCGCACCGACCTTTACAGCGTCGCCTTCTCGCCAGCGGCGGTGAAAAAAGCCGTGGCGCTGATGGGCTATGACGTAGGCGAAAGCCGCTATGCCGTGCGCTTCAGCGCCGAAGAAGAGCAGCGTATTCGCCAGATTGTTAATCAGTACACCCGGTAACCCGACCGTGGCGACGCGGCAAAAATGACCGCGCCCCGCTTCGTCGACCCTTTATTTTGCGGCGCGCCCGCTCTTCGACCAGGACAAGCAAAATGAAAGTGATCTGTACCTCGCCCTCGTTTGCCAAATATGACGCGCAGCCCATCGCCACGCTGAAGGCGCAGGGCTTTGAGCTGATAACGCTGCCCGCCGACGCGTCGCTGGACGCGCTGATGCCGCATCTGGCCAAGACGGTGGCGATGATCGTGGCCTTTACCGAGGTCGACGACGCGCTGCTGGCGCTGGCGCCGCAGCTGAAAATTGTCTGCAAGCACGGCGTCGGCGTGGACAACATCGATCTCGATGCGGCTAAGGCGCGCGGCGTGACCGTTACCAACGTGCCGGACGCCAACAAGCATGCCGTGGCGGACTTCGCCTTTGCGCTGATCCTCAACGCTGCCCGTCAGGTGACGCAGGCGGTGACGGAAACGCGCGCCGGGAACTGGCCGCGTATTTTCGCCACCGACGTCTATGGCAAAACGCTGGGCATTGTCGGCCTGGGCAATATCGGCAAGCAGGTCGCGCTGCGCGCCAGCGGCTTTAATATGCGCGTGCTGGCTTTTGACTACTATCCCGACGAGAAATTTGCCGCCGAACATAATATCCGGTTCGTCTCTCTGGATGAGCTGACCGAACAAAGCGACTTTATTACGCTGCACACGCCGCTGACCGCAGAGACGCACAGCCTGTTTGATGCCACGCGCATCCGCAGCATGAAGCAGTCCGCTTTTTTAATTAACGTCTCACGCGGCGGCGTGGTGAACGAAAACGATCTGTACCACGCGCTGGCCGACAACCTGATTGCTGGTGCCGCCGCAGACGTATTCGACCACGAGCCGCTGGAGCGCCATCCGCTGTTTTCACTGCCTAATTTTATGCCCACCTCGCATATTGCTGGCTATACCGACGGCGCTATCAGCGCCATCGGCGAGCGCTGCGTTCAGCAAATTATTCAGTGCGTTAAACAACAGCAGCGGCCGGTAAATGCCCTGTAGTCAAACGCGGGACGCCGTTTCCGTCCCGACTTAAAAAGCCGACCGTCGAGTCGGCCACTAACCTCTGAACGAGCCAGGACGATGAAAACTGCAAACCCAACCCGTATCCGCTGGTGGATCGCTGGCCTGATGTGGCTGGCTATCGCCATTAACTATATCGACCGCACCGTGCTGTCGGCCGCCGCGCCGCACCTGATCGACGAGCTGAAGCTCAGCCCCGAACTGATGGGCTTTATTATGGCGGCGTTCTTCTGGTCCTATTCGCTGTTGCAGATCCCGGCGGGCTGGTTTGCCGACCGCTTCGGACAGAAAAAAGGGCTGGGGCTGGCCGTTGCCTGGTGGTCCATCGCTACCTCCATGATGGGGCTGGCGACCGGCTTTAAATCGCTACTGGCGCTGCGCCTGGCGTTAGGCGTCGGCGAAGCGGCCGCCTATCCCAGCAATGCGGGCATTACGGCGCGCTGGTTCCCGGATAAAGAGCGCGCCACCGTCTCTGGTCTGTTCGACAGCGCCTCTAAATTCGGCGGCGCCGTGGCGATGCCGCTGATCGTCTGGATGATCTATCTGTTCGACTGGCGCCTGACCTTTCTGATTATCGGCGCGGTCGGGCTGCTGTGGGTGATCGCCTGGTATTTTATCTATGCGGAGAACCCGGAAGAGCACAAAGCTATCAGCGCTCAGGAAATCAGCCTGATCCGCGACGGCCAGGCCCGTAAGCACGGCGATAAAAACGTTCGCCCGATGAAGTGGTACAAGCTGCTGCGCTACCGCAACATCTGGGCCATGTGCATCGGTTTTTTCACCATCAACTACACCTCCTATTTCTTTATCACCTGGCTGCCCACTTATCTGGTGAAAGAGAAAGGCATGGATTTTATCAAGATGGGGATGATCGCCGCCCTGCCGCTGCTGTGCGGCATGATTATCGAAGTGGCAGCAGGCTGGGCTTCCGATCGGCTGGTGCATAAGAAGGTGCTGTCTCTGACCGCCACCCGCAAGCTTTTCCTGACTGTCGGCCTGCTGATGGCGCTCTGCATCGGCTTTGCGCCCTTTACCGATTCCGTGTTTATGACCGTGTTTCTGCTCTGCGTGGCGAAGTCCGGCACCACGGTAGCCGCCTCGCAGGTTTGGGCGCTGCCCGGCGACGTCGCGCCGAAAAACAGCGTCTCTATCGTGGCCGGCTTGCAGAACACCGTTTCCAATATGGGCGGCGCTATCGGGCCAATTGTGACCGGCGCTATCGTCGCCGCGACCGGATCTTTTACCTGGGCGCTGGTGTTCTCCGCCGCGCTGGTGATGATTGGCATCATTAACTACCTGTTTTTGATGGGTAAAGTTGAACCAATTAACGAAGAAGAGCACGCCTCGTCGCCCCAGGCGGTAGCGAGTCGGACATAATTTTCAGCCCGTGCGGCAGTATGCAGGCCGTACGGGGATCTACCTCCAGCGCTTTCGGCGCTTAACCCTACAAAGGCGTGAAAAGAGCCGCAAGGCCGCCGCGTCTGCTCATAGTGAGGCATCACAATGAAAGCGTTTTCTACTGAAGGCACGTTGATTATTATCTGTATGGTGGTCGCCTATATTTTATTTACCACCTGGCTGACTTACCGCTTAAGAAGTAAAAGCTCCGGCGACTTTATGGAAGGGTCGCGCGCTATGCCCGCTTTTATCGTGGGTATTATGCTGATGTCAGAATATATCGGCGCCAAATCCACCATCGGCACGGCGCAGGCCGCCTTTGAGGATGGTTTTGCCGCTTCCTGGTCGGTCATCGGCGCGGCAATTGGCTTTCCCATTTTCGGGCTGCTGCTGGTCAAGCGTATCTATAATACCGGCAAGATTACTATTTCCGGCGCGATAGCGGAAAAGTACGGCAGCACCACCAAGAATATTATCTCTATTATTATGATTTATGCGCTGCTGCTGGTGAACGTAGGGAATTACGTCAGCGGCGCGGCGGCTATTTCCACCGTATTAAAAGTTAATCTGCCCGTTGCGGCCTTTATTACCGCTATCGTCAGCACCTTCTATTTCGCCTTTGGCGGCATGAAAGGTATGGCGTGGGTCACCATGCTGCACAGCGCGCTGAAATATGTCGGCATCCTGATTATTCTTGGCGTGGCGCTGAAAATGACCGGCGGCATCACGCCGATGGTCGAGAAAATGCCGTCCTTTTACTGGACGTGGGACGGCCATGTCGGCGCCAGCACCATCGTCGCCTGGCTGATTGGCACCATCGGCTCGATCTTCTGCACCCAGTTTGTGATTCAGGCGATCTCTTCCACTAAAAGCCCGGCGGCGGCCAGACGCGCCACCTGGGTCGCCTTTTTCTTCTGCCTGCCTATCGGTATCGCTATCGCCATGATCGGCGTGGCGGCGAAATATCTGTACCCCGAGATCAACAGCCTCTATGCGCTGCCGGTGTTTTTGCAGGATATGAGCCCGTGGCTGGCCGGTATCGTCACCACGTCGCTGGTCGCGTCGATCTTCGTCAGCGTCGGCACCGTGGCGCTGGCTATCGCGTCGCTGATTGTAAAAGATTTCTATGTGCCGTACCGCAACCCCACGCCGGAGCGCGAATTCAAAATGACGCGCTGGCTGTCGCTGGCAATCGGCTTTGCGCCGCTGGTCTTTGTGCTGTTCGTGCCGGAAGTGCTTAAGCTTTCGTTCTTTACCCGCGCCATTCGCCTGTCGATTTCCGTGGTGGCGATCATCGCCTTCTATCTGCCGATGTTTAAAAGCGCGCGCGGCGCAAACTGGGGGCTGATTGGCGCCTGCGTAATGACCTCCGTCTGGTTTGTGCTGGGCGATCCTTTCGGCATCAACAACATGTATATCGCGCTGATTACGCCAGCGGTGATTATGGCTATCGACTATATGATCCCAAGCCGTCAGAGCGTGAAGAAAACCGACAACCGTATGCAAAAAAGTGGAGCCTGAGATGAGTGAAACCCTGACCGTAGAACGCAGCGGCCTTGTGCAGCCCGCGGATAACGCCACGCGACTGCGCAGCGCCATGCTGCCCTCGCCCTGCCCGCAAAATCACGCGGCTAATCTGCTGCCTTTGCCGGATGGCGATCTGCTTTGCGTCTGGTTTGGCGGCACTCAGGAAGGCATTGCCGATATCTCCATCTGGTGCTCGCGGCTGGCGAAAAACAGCGAGCGCTGGAGCGAACCGCAGAAACTTTCCGACGACAGCAGCCGCTCCGAGCAAAATCCGGTGCTGTTTTTAGCGCCCGACAACGTGCTGTGGCTGCTGTGGACGGCGCAGAAATCCGGCAATCAGGACACCGCCATCGTGCGTTTTCGTCAGTCGCAGGATTTCGGCAAAAGCTGGGGGCCGATCGCCACGCTGCTGGACAAGCCCGGCACCTTTATTCGTCAGCCAATTGTGGTGTTAGCCAACGGCAACTGGCTGCTGCCGGTGTTCTACTGCACCACGCGGCCAGGCGAAAAATGGGTCGGCAACGAGGATACCAGCGCGGTGAAAATCTCCGCTGACCACGGTAAAACCTGGCGCGACGTGGCGGTGCCGGAAAGCACCGGCTGCGTGCATATGAATATTACCCTGCTGAAAGATGGCTCGCTGCTGGCGCTGTTTCGCAGCCGCTGGGCGGATAATATTTACGCCAGCCGTTCCGTTGATAACGGCGAAAGCTGGTCGGCGCCGCAGCCGACGGAACTGCCGAATAATAATTCGTCAATCCAGGTCACGACGCTGACTAACGGCGATCTGGCGCTGGTATTTAACGCCATGAGCGCCGAAGGCGCCAGCGAGCGGCGTCTTTCCCTCTACGATGAAATTGAGGATGAGGAAGGCGATACTGCCGTTGCGCCCGTGACGCACGCCGGTAAAACGGCGTTCTGGGGGGCGCCGCGCGCGCCGATGACGCTGGCGATTTCAGCCGACGGCGGCCGCAGCTGGCCGTGGCAACGCAACCTCGACGAAGGCGACGGTTACTGCATGACCAATAATTCGCAGCAGAAGCTGAACCGCGAGTTCTCCTATCCCAGCATCAAACAGGGGCTGAATGGCGAACTGCATATTGCCTACACTTATTTCCGCCAGGCGATTAAATACGTCTGCGTGGACGAGGCCTGGGCTAAGGAGGCGCCATGATTACCGGTAATCTGTCGACGCTGAAAATGGCAACGCTGCCGCCCGTGCTTGCCGCGCTGCTTGCCAGGCCGGAACATCATCTGGCGGCGCTGAGCGCGCATGATGACGGCCGCATCCAGCCGGAAGGGGAAAGCTGGTTCTGCACGCTGAGCCCGGCGCGCACCGCACCGGCGGCAACGCGGCATACCGAATTTCACCGGCAGTATCTGGATATTCAGATCCTGCTGGCGGGCGAAGAGATCGTCCATTTTTCCTGTGCCGATGCCCGTAACCAGCAGGCGGAAGAGCGCAAGCCGGATTTGTTTATCGTTGAGCGCCCCTGGCTGCCGCATTCGGTGCGTTTGCAGCCCGGCGATTTCGTGATTTTCTATCCTGGCGAAGCGCATCAGGCGCTTTGCGCGGTCGGCGAACCGGCAGCGGTACGCAAGGCGGTATTTAAGATCCCGCTGGCGATGCTGGAGGCGCGCGCATGAGCCGTCACGCGTTGATCACGGGCGTCAGCTCCGGCATTGGCGCCGCCACCGCCGATAAGCTGTTGGAAGAAGGCTGGCGCGTAACCGGGCTGAGCCGCACGCTGGTTAAGCGCGACAGCGACGCTTTCGTCTCGCTTTCGGTGGATCTGTTTGACACCGCCGCGCTGAAGCGGGCGCTGGTTAGCTTGCCGCCGGTCGATGCGGTTATTCACGCCGCTGGCATGATGAAGGCCGCGCCGCTGGGCGATCTGGATGAGGAGACAAGCGAAAAGCTCTGGCAACTGCATATTCGGGTAGCAGAGGTGCTGGCGAATCAGCTGGCGCCGCAGCTACCCACGGGCGGGCGCATTGTACTGATCGGCAGCCGCACTTCAACCGGCGCGGCGGGACGTAGCCAGTATGTCAGTACCAAATCGGCGATGAAAGGCATGGTAAGAAGCTGGGCGGCGGAGCTGGCGCCGCGCGGCATTACCGCCAATATTGTCGCGCCGGGCGCAACGGCGACGCCGATGTTAAGCCAGCCCGGACGGGAAAGTTCGCCGCCGAAAATGCCGCCGATCGGGCGTTATATCCAGCCGGAAGAGGTCGCCGCGCTGGTCGGCTATCTGCTCTCCCCCGCCGCCGATGCTATCACCGGCCAGGAGCTGGTGATCTGCGGCGGCGGATCGCTGTAGCCGAGGTTTTAAGGGCAAGCAGCTGCCACCAACGGCAGCTCCTTTGATCTCAGGAAATATGGCAACGGTCAGAAATGCTATAGTGCCTGCCTGTTTTTTATTCAGCATGGAAAGGAAAAAACATGGCGATCCTGAATATTCTGGATTTCGGTGCGGTACCTGATGGAACAACCTTATCAACCGGCGCGATACAAAGCGCCATCAACCAGGCGGCGGCGGGCGACCGCGTCCTTATCCCTGCCGGACGCTATCTTACCGGCTCGCTGTTTTTAAAAAGCGAGATGACGCTGGAACTGGCTGAAGGCACGGTTTTGCTCGGCAGCCAGCGCCTGGAGGATTACCCTAAAATCGCCACCCGCGTTGCCGGTATTGATATGCTCTGGCCGGCGGGGATCGTTAATATCAACCGGTGTCAGGCGGTGAAAATCACGGGCGCGGGCACGATTGACGGCCAGGGCGCGGTCTGGTGGCATAAATTCTGGGGCGAGGATGAAAACGGCGGCATGCTGGCGGAATACAGTCGGCAGGGCTTGCGCTGGGTAGTGGATTACGAATGCGAGCGCCCGCGCAACGTGGTGGTTTACCAGAGCGAAGCGGTAGAGCTGAACGGTTTTCATTCACGCGAATCCGGCTTCTGGAATATTCATCTTTGCTATTCGCATCGGGTCTTTTTACAGGATCTGCGGGTGAGTAACGCGACCGGTCCCAGTACCGACGGCATTGATATCGATTCGTGCGAGCATGTTCGC
Source organism: Erwinia aeris (assembly GCF_041224955.1). Classification (NCBI taxonomy): domain Bacteria; kingdom Pseudomonadati; phylum Pseudomonadota; class Gammaproteobacteria; order Enterobacterales; family Erwiniaceae; genus Erwinia; species Erwinia aeris. Next base: position 135,852 of record NZ_JBGFFX010000005.1, read on the forward strand.
GTGGAACGATGCGTGGTTTCCTGCAATGACGATAATATCTGCGTCAAATCGGGACGCGGCGCGGAAGCGCAGCGACTGGCAAAAACGACGAGCGATATTGTTATTCGCGACTGTGAACTGCATAAAGGCTCCGGCATTACGCTGGGCAGCGAAACGTCCGGCGGGATCGAAAATGTGCTGATTGAACATAACCGCTTTTTTGGCACCGGCGTCGGTTTTCGCATCAAATCTGCGCGTAATCGCGGCGGCTGGATCAGGAATATTACCGTGCGCCATCTGCTGCTGGAAGACGTCAGCTATCCCTTTATGATGCAGCTTAACTGGTTTCCGCAGTACAGCTACGGCCAGCAGGTGGGTGAGGATAGCCCCCCGCACTGGCGCAAACTCAGCGAAGGCGTGGAAGGGACAGACGGCCTCACGCGGGTTGAAAATATCACTATTTCTCACGTTACCGGCCGCTTAACCGCGCCGCACCATTTCTCTCGCGCATTTTTTATCGAAGGCGCAGAGGAACGTCCGATCGAACGGCTGCACTTCAGCCATATTACCTTGCAGGCGCAGGAGTTCGGCAAAATCGCTGGCGTGAATAAGCTGAGCTTTGAACAGGTTAGCGTGGATGCCCCCGCCGTTACGCTGGAAAAAAACGACGCTTACGAACGGTAAACCTGATGGGGATGCACATCATCCCCGTATCTTATCCGGCCTGCTGCAATAATTCTCGGGCGCACCGGATTTGCGTTGCTGCCGCAAAAACTTAACGGCAAAACGTGCGCCTGCCCTGCATCCCTCAGCCTGTCTATTGCTCGACCTTTTGGGCGGCAACGCTTTGCCGGACGTTGCGCCTGGCTATCCATGAGGTAAATAACGGGGTAAGGATGGCCGTGGTGATCACAGAAGCGGCAATCAGCGGCGTAGCGGCGGAAGCCACGTGCAGAAGAGAAGGATCGGCTTGCGCAATCGCCAGCGGGGTGGCAACCGCGTTCCCCGCCGTACTGGAGGCCGCGGCGCCTGCTATTCCCGTTCCGCCAACGAGGCGATCGATACGAACGTTAAAAAAGCCGCCGAAAAAAGTAGTCAGCAGGCCCAACGCGACGCCAGCCAGGCCGCCTTCAATCAGCATCGCCAGATCGATCCCCGTGCCCAGCGCAAAAGCGAAGAAGGGGATCAGCAGCGGCCCGCCAGCGGTAAGAAACTGCCGCATATCGGCATCAAGATTCCCCAGCATCATGCCGACCAGTAGCGGCACGATCACGGCAACCAGCGCCATCAGCGGGACGGAAGCCATACCGGCCGCGCCCAACGCAATCAGCGTGAAAAAGGGGCCATCGCTTAACGTCATCAGCGGGATCGCGCCGATATCACTTTCGCTGCCGAACTCCCCAACCAGCGCCGCATAGAGGCCGCCGTTGGCATTGCTCATCGCGGCAATAATCGCTACGCTGCTCAGCCCCCAAACGCCTTCCGCCCCCATGAACTTATCGACAGCAAACCCAAGCGCCACCGCGACGAGCAGCTTAACCAGCGTAATGCTGCCGCCCTGAAGAATGGCGCGAGGCGCCGCGCCAAAACCGATGTCGGCCCCCATGCAGATTAAAAAAGCGCCAATAAGCGGCGCAGCGCCCTGTTTAAACAGGGCCGTGGTGAAGCCGCCGATTTCCAGCAGCTGTGGCGCGAAGGTATTGAGGGTGGTTCCGGCAACCAGCGGCACGACCATCATGCCGCCGGGAATTTTCTCAATCATCCTTTTCAGTTTCATCAGCATCCTGCCTCGTTTTAAGGTTATCCCCCCGTTTGATTCTAATGAATCAAAAGTGAATAAAAACGATCACGATCGCAGATAAAAGCATCCAGATTGATTAAAAAATGTCAAAGAAGGCGGTTCAACGCCCCTGAAGAAAACCGCGATAGGCGGCAATCACCGCCAGAAAATCCTCGACGCCGCAGAAGCACAGGCTCTCTTCATCGTAGTAGCTCATGCCCTCTTCCATCTCGTCGCCTTCAATACTGAGCAGATTGGCGCGCACGATCACCTCTTCTTCATCCAGCCAGATCGTATATTCGCGGCCCACGCGCTGCCACTGGCGCTCGCTGCCTTTCACTTCGGCGACGGCGGCCTCTACCTCATCCAGCAGCGCTAAATTGTCCGCTGCCTCTTCATTAAACCAGTGGCCGATAGCTTCATGCCCCATCGACATGCGTACTTTTACCGTGCCGGTAACGTCGCGTAAAAATTCATATTCCATACTGCTTTCCTCTGACCTTACCGGGCTGCGGCCTCAATCTGCCGCCTGCGCCGGCCCGCTCCTGTGAACGGGTTAACCTTTCTATTATCGCAGCATAAGGGCCAAAGAAAAGGAAAGAGAGAAGAAATGAAACAACGATCTCGCAAAAACGGCAGACGTATGATCAACCGCTCGGGCGGCTCTGTCCGGGAACGTAAGATAAACTCGCTATAATGCATATACACTAAACTTCGGGCCGTTCGGCATACAGAAAAGGGCTAAAAACATTGGATTAATTAGCTTCAGTAAAGTAGATCGAGCTGCGAAGGTGGAGAAAGCACCACCAGCTTGCCTGAATTTTCTTTTCGGAAAACGATTTCATATCTGGCATGGCCTATTCCCATAACGTCATTATCCAGATCGGTATAGGCCACTCTGACGGCTTTGTTTTTAGCCCATGCGGGTAAAGCGGTTATCTGGTAGGTAAAATCAACGGTCACCGTGCCATCGTTATGATGATTGAGATCGGTTATCTTACTAACCTTAAAATTACCGTAGCAAAAGTCACCGGACTGGTTGAAAGCTTTTTGGCCGTATGTGGTCAGCCGCCAGTCTATTTTTCCGCCTGTAGTTTTTTTAGTAATCAGACCGGCCTCTTTTAACGCCTCCATTTTTGCATTTATCCAGCTATAGCCCTGCGTATTTGTAACGGCTGGCCAGGTTTTCTCGCCAAGACAAAGTGGCGGCTGGTTATCTAATGCCTGCTGTATCGCCGCTTTATAGTTATTATCATTCACGCCAGCGTTACTGGCATGACAAGATACAGTAAATAACGCTGCCGCCAGCATGATAATTGCTTTCATTTAAACTCATCCATATTAATATTTTTAAGCGCTTCGTCCACGTCGTTGAATTTTTCTTTGGTGATGTAGCTTCCCGCCAGGCTCCATTGAAACGCAGGGACGCCCGGATCGTTTTCCCCTTCCGTTATAACATAGCGATTTATCCTGACCAGGCCTGAGTTCAATACGTCGCTGCCATCATTATCAGTAGCGAATTTTTCAGCGCTAACTACAGAATATCCGTTGTGGTAAACGAGCAATCTGTAATCATATATTTTAACGCCAGAGGCGGAAAGCCTGATATCGGCCCATGTAAAACCGCTGGCCTGCGGGCAGGGAACGCTGTTGTAACCACCCTGCTTATTTTTTATAAAAACATTCATCGTCTGGCTGGGATGAGACGTGTTATTGTCATAATCCGCGATAAACAAAATATCTTTCAGACCATCGGCATTAATATCAATAACGTTCTGCCCGCTGTGTAAAGAAACGTATTCAGCCTGAGCGCTGGCGAATCCTGAAAAAAGCAGACACATCAGTAAAAATTTATTTTTCACTGACGGCATTCCTGACCAGGCGAAAACCGATATCAGACATGACGAATTTTGCACTATGCGAGTCACAGCTTGCCAGGGAAGCAGAATGGGCAATATAGCTTCCTCCGCAAAAATAGTGCATGGCAACGCCTGCCGTCTCACTTTTGTCGTTTATCCATTCATAGACGTTACCGCTCATATCATAAATATCCGCATCATTTGGTTTTAACGAACTTACTTTGGCCGTGCTAAATTGCTGACTGTTAAACGGTGGATACCAGGCAACGCTGTCGGCTCTGTCACTGCCAGAAAAACGATTGCCATAGCGACCTTTGGCTACTGCTTTTTCTCCGCCTCGCGCGGCTACCTGCCATTCATTAATATCAGGTAAGCGATAACCGTCTGCGTGGCTGTCCTCATGCAGGTTGTCAGTCTCTTCAACATTATAGACAATAGCTCCTTTGTTCGTCAGATAGACGGGCTGCAAATGCTGTAACACGCTTAACGCATTGGCAAAGACAACGGCATCGCCCCATTCGATATTAGTTACCGGATGCTTTCCCTGTTCGTAATCAGGCTCGCGACAATCTTCATAAATAGCGCCATTGCAGCCGGGGTTAAACAAATAGTTATTATTCTGCCCCCACGCATAGATCTGTTGATAAAGCGCGTAGCTAACCTCGGTTTGCATGATGTAAAAGCTTTTTATTTTTGCATTGGCATGCTGTGCATAGTCGTGTTTGCCAAAAACGTCGCCTACGTAATAATCACCGCCCTTTATTAAAACTTCAGAGGTATCGGGTTGAGCAAAAACCTTATAAGAAAAGAAGCATAGAAAGATGATGAGATTTCTTGCCAGGATGTTCATTGAGCCTCGACATATCAGAAGATAGTTACAGGATGTTTTTAAAATCAGTATAGGGACATTCCCACAATAACCGAACTGGTCTTTAAAAGGAAGGTTATGCGCTTACCTGCCCTTCCTGAAAAATAATGAGACGCTGTATCATTTTTTTTGCGTAGTGATTTATCATGCGCTAATTTATAAACAGGCAATGCGTGGTTTGTCGGCATAAGTCAGCTTTAGTTTTCAGCCCACATCTATATTATCTTTTCTTGTTGGACTGCGCTTTTATCCGACGTTATTTTTCCTGAGCGTTTGCCGCTACACTATTTTCCTTTTTAAATGGACGGCAAGGTAGCGGCTTATCTGAAGGGGCACAGAAATGTCTCCTGGCGTTCACTTTTGCCATAGGAGGGTAAGAGTGGTGCTTAGGGATAAAAATGGCGGATGCGTATCATTCCCTGATTTTAAACTGCCTGTAGGGCAGTGAACACTGAGCGCTTTAAAAGCTGCGTAACCGAAATTTTCTAAGCTGCCTGTGCGGCAGTGAACTGCGGCATCGCGCTGCACGACTGGCGCTACGTTTTCTAAGCTGCCTGTGCGGCAGTGAACTATGAGCCGTCTGGCTCCCGGAAAACCTCAAATTTCTAAGCTGCCTGTGCGGCAGTGAACCTATTCGGGCACGGCTCGTTCGGGCATCTGATTTTCTAAGCTGCCTGTGCGGCAGTGAACGGAAACGTGCCAGCTCAATGATTCCGGCTGCCTTTCTAAGCTGCCTGTGCGGCAGTGAACAAATAAATTCAGCATTGCGTTTCCATCTTTCTTTTCTAAGCTGCCTGTGCGGCAGTGAACAGTAACGCTTTCAGTTTAACATCATGTATTGCAGGGAAAATTGACCTATCTCGGGTAAAAACCCTTTTTTTAGCCCTTCATTAAAACCACTTAAAATCAATAGATTAAATAACCACTCTAAAAAAGGGTTTCAAAGAACCTGCCTGATTCCTTCACACGATCCTCTGATTTACGCCCATAAAAAATCCGGGACTGAAAACAGCCCCGGACTTTTATTTACCGCGAAAGCGCTATTCGGCTCTGAATAACGCTTATTGAGGATTTAAACCGCAGTCTGGAAAATCACGCCGTCGGCTTTCTCCGTATACTGGCTCAGCTGATCGAAGTTCAGATAGCGATAAGTATCCACCGCCGTCTTATCAACCTGCGCCATAAACTGCTGATATTCGTCCGGCGTTGGCAGTTTGCCCAACAGCGAAGCGACCGCAGCCAGCTCTGCTGAAGCCAGATAAACGTTCGCGCCGGTGCCCAGGCGGTTCGGGAAGTTACGGGTTGAGGTGGAAACCACCGTCGCACCGTCCGCCACGCGTGCCTGGTTACCCATGCACAGTGAACAGCCAGGGATTTCGATACGCGCGCCGCTCTTGCCAAAGACGCTGTAGTAACCCTCTTCCGTCAGCTGCGCCGCATCCATCTTGGTTGGCGGAGCCACCCACAGGCGCGTTGGCAGCTGGCCTTTATGACTGTCCAGCAGCTTACCGGCGGCACGGAAGTGACCGATGTTGGTCATACAGGAACCGATAAAGACCTCGTCAATCTTCTCGCCCTGCACGTCCGACAGCAGACGAGCATCATCCGGATCGTTTGGCGCGCACAGGATTGGCTCTTTGATTTCAGCCAGATCGATTTCGATAACCGCCGCGTATTCCGCATCCGCATCGCCTTCCAGCAGCTGCGGATCCGCCAGCCATTTTTCCATTCCCTGAATACGACGTTCCAGCGTGCGGCGATCGCCGTAGCCTTCCGCAATCATCCACTTCAGCAGCACGATATTGGAGTTGAGGTATTCAATAATAGGATCTTTGCCCAGCTTGATCGTACAGCCAGCCGCAGAACGCTCGGCGGACGCATCGGACAGCTCAAACGCCTGTTCGACTTTCAGATCCGGCAGGCCTTCGATTTCCAGGATGCGGCCGGAGAAGATGTTTTTCTTGCCCTTCTTCTCAACGGTCAGCAGGCCCTGCTTGATGGCATACAGCGGAATGGCGTGAACCAAATCGCGCAGCGTAATGCCCGGCTCCATTTTGCCCTTGAAGCGCACCAGCACGGACTCTGGCATATCCAGAGGCATCACGCCGGTTGCCGCCGCAAACGCCACCAGCCCGGAACCGGCCGGGAAAGAGATGCCGATTGGGAAACGGGTGTGCGAATCGCCGCCTGTTCCTACGGTATCCGGCAGCAGCATACGGTTCAGCCAGCTGTGGATAATGCCGTCGCCCGGACGCAGCGATACGCCGCCACGGTTCATAATAAAGTCCGGCAGCGTGTGGTGCGTAGAGACGTCAACCGGCTTAGGATAGGCTGCCGTGTGGCAGAAAGACTGCATCACCAGATCGGCAGAGAAGCCCAGGCAGGCCAGGTCTTTCAGCTCGTCACGGGTCATTGGGCCGGTGGTGTCCTGCGAACCCACGGAAGTCATTTTTGGTTCGCAGTATGCGCCCGGACGCACGCCTTCCGTACCACAGGCGCGGCCAACCATTTTCTGCGCCAGCGAGTAGCCGCGCGTGCTTGCCGCCACGTCTTTCGCCTGACGGAACACGTCGCTTTGCGGCAGACCCAGCGCTTCACGAGCTTTAGTCGTCAGACCGCGACCGATGATCAGCGGGATACGACCACCCGCACGAACTTCATCGAGTAGAACGTCAGTTTTCAGCGCAAAGTTAGCTAACACTTCGCCCGTCTCGTGGTTACGGACTTCGCCTTTATAAGGATAGATGTCGATAACATCGCCCATATGCAGGTTTTGCACATCCACTTCAATTGGCAGCGCGCCAGCATCTTCCATCGTGTTGAAGAAGATTGGCGCAATGTTGTTACCCAGCACCACGCCGCCGCCTTTTTTGTTCGGCACGTAAGGGATGTCGTCGCCCATAAACCACAGCACCGAGTTGGTGGCGGATTTACGGGAAGAACCGGTGCCGACTACGTCGCCGACATAAGCCAGCGGGAAGCCTTTGGCCTGAAGCGCCTCGATCTGTTTGATCGGGCCAACGGCACCAGGCTGATCCGGCTCGATGCCTTCGCGGGCATTCTTCAACATCGCCAGCGCGTGCAGAGGGATATCCGGGCGTGACCAGGCATCAGGTGCAGGAGAAAGATCGTCGGTATTGGTTTCGCCGGTGACCTTAAACACGGTGACGGTGATTTTTTCCGCCAGCTCCGGACGGGAAAGATACCATTCGGCATCTGCCCAGGATTGCAGGATCTGTTTTGCGTGTGGGTTGCCGGCTTTGGCTTTTTCTTCTACGTCGTAGAAGCTGTCGAACATCAGCAGCGTGTGGGACAAGGCTTTAGCGGCAATCGGCGCCAGCTTTTCGTCATCCAGCGCGTCAATCAGCGGATGGATGTTGTAGCCGCCCTGCATGGTGCCCAGCAGTTCAATCGCTTTTTCAGGAGTAACCAGAGGAGAGGTCGCTTCGCCTTTGGCGACAGCAGCCAGGAATCCGGCTTTTACATAGGCCGCTTCGTCAACGCCCGGCGGAACTCGATTAATCAACAGATCGGACAGGAATTCTTCTTCACCCGCTGGCGGGTTTTTCAGCAGTTCAACCAGCGCGGCCATTTGGGAAGCATCTAATGGTTTAGGAACGATCCCTTCGGCAGCACGCTCGGCAACGTGCTTACGGTATTCTTCTAGCACGACGTTCTCCTCGCTCACAGTGTAATGACCGGGCGCCTTCAGGCTTATCGCAAATGCTTTGCGCTCTTTTCTGTAGGGTAAGGTGCCCGGTTTCGCGAGGGCCAGCATAGCAGGATTTTGATGCGGTGTTAATCTGTTTACAAAAAAGCAACATCATTAACAGAGTGGATCAGGCACGGATTACTCGACCGGAAAGGCCTTTTAAGCGGCTTGCGGGGACGGCAACTGCACCGTGTTGCCTGGTTATCCGCACTTTTTGTATTGCGAGCGTGGCGGTGGATTAACTAGCCGTTATAGCGGTTTAGTAGGTGCCAGAGATTAGGGCGTGATGTTAATTGAGGCTGCCGAGCTGCCTGTGCGGCAGTGAACGAAACTTTCAATATCTGCGCCAGCTGCTGGCCGTTTCTAAGCTGCCTGTGCGGCAGTGAACACCCCAGCTGCGTGTATTCCCGCTGCGGATACTTTCTAAGCTGCCTGTGCGGCAGTGAACCATGACAAGGCGGGGATCGGCGTCGTTCTTGCTTTCTAAGCTGCCTGTGCGGCAGTGAGCGAGCCGAGCATCATTGTGCTGGGCGACGTTGATTTCTAAGCTGCCTGTGCGGCAGTGAACGATATGACGATTCTAACTGTGCATCATCACCGTTTCTAAGCTGCCTGTGCGGCAGTGAACGGCAGAACCGTAACCGCGTGAGCGACCAGGCCTTTCTAAGCTGCCTGTGCGGCAGTGAACTTTCCATAACCGTAACACCGGCTGCAGTATATTTTCTAAGCTGCCTGTGCGGCAGTGAACAACAGTAATATACAAATACACAATGTATCAGCTTTCTAAGCTGCCTGTGCGGCAGTGAACGCGATATTGACGAGACGCGATTTCGTTTTGCCTTTCTAAGCTGCCTGTGCGGCAGTGAACAGTCATCTATCTTACCGCGAGCAGTTCCAAGCTTTCTAAGCTGCCTGTGCGGCAGTGAACTTAAAGACGAGCTGGGCGACGAATGGTTTATTTTTCTAAGCTGCCTGTGCGGCAGTGAACAGTTGCCTTTGACCACTTAACTATTGAAAATAAAATAAATCATCCACTTTTTTCAAAAATACCCTTTTTTCAGCCTGATGAAATAACTATTTAATTTCAAGTTGTTATAAATACCACCAAAAAAAGGGTATCAACAGTTAAAACCAGGGGACGGTTGCTACAGCACTCAGGCCATAGCTGCTAAAAGTTCCTTCTGTCGGTTTTTCTCTTAGCGGCCCGTGCTCAAAAAAGAGCAACCATGAATGCCCGTTCGAGCGGCTTTTCATTGATAAAAATGGCAGCCTGCCTCTTTTTTCACTCAGCACGCTAATCTGCTGTTGCGCCTGTTCCTGGGTAAGCCAGCCCTTTTTCACTGAACGCCGCCGTAGTCTTTCCGCGTTACTTTTATACTGTACCCGACGTACGGTACGGTATCGGCAACCTTCGGGTACAGGACGCACCGATTTGCAAAAAATGTACTCCTTGAGGTTGTCATACCAGTCGGTTGCAGCAAGCTTTGTCAGATCGTCTTGCGAGCCATGTAGTCGTAACCGGTTTCCCGGTGTCAGGCCTACCGCTGGAAAACTGATCCCGATACGGCCTTCGCCAACATGGAACAATTTAAGATGCAGCTGAGCAAAAAGCGCCGCCATCAGCACCTGATCCGCTATCTCCGGATCGGGCAGAATAAGGATATCCTGATAATAATTCATACCTCCCCCTACTCGCTTTTCTCACCAAAGACGCCGCCGCGGATCAAGGTGGCAATAACATAGTGCTGCTGCTCTACCGCAGGCGCCTCGCCTTTGGTTACCCAGTTATCAAGCAGCGTATAAAAGTCCATCTTCTGTTTAGGCTGGCGATAAGCCAGGCCTCGACTGGTCACGGATCCATAGGGTTCTACCGCGATCGGCCCCATGTCTGGATCTTCCGCGTGTGGGTACCAGGTATCAATCGTACGTAATGCGTTGCCAATTTTTTGAGAATGCATAGCTGCCGTGCCATCAACCTGGTACAGCAGCTTGCTTTTCTTACTGTTGCTGTCCAGCACCAGTTCCTGAGAAGGATAAACTTCCTGACCGTTGCCTAAGCGGACAAAAGCCTCCACGTTTAACAAAACAAATGACTTTCCGGCCAGACCTTCACTGATAGCATCTGCCAGCTCCGCCAGATCGCCGTTCGGCTGAGTAAAGCTTCGCATGTTGTAACTATGAGCATTAAATACCCAGTTTTTTTCGCCCTGTTTTACGTGAACCTCTATCGACTCTGCACCGATTCGGTTACGCCACAGAAAACGACCATTGGCGATATTTTCGGCATAGCGTGCGGCCAGCTCGTTAAAGCCATGCTGCTCTACGTAACCATTAATGACTTTAGTCAGTTCAGCCTGATAAGCCTGATCGTTACAAACCGAAGGCGTAGCCAGATCGCCCAGAATACGCAGCGTAAAAACGACTTTTAGCGTGTTGGTATCCGCTGGCAGTGCAGCAACATCCACACGTTGAAGGTTGGCCTTTTGAATTTCTGCATCCAGCTTTAGCGGATCGCTGGCCAGCGTGTTTTTCAGGCGGTTGGAAATAGTGCCACGTACCGCTTTTTCCTTGATGACTACAGGCTGCCACGATTCTTTTTGCTGCCATTTTCCGGCAAACATCATGCCATCAGAGTTCGCTAATTTTTTTTCAAATGCTAATACGGAGGCGGTTTTCAAAGTTGCTTTAGCCATTTTCAATTTCCTTATCAGTTATTCGTCGTTAAATTCATCTTCAACATCGTCGTAAATCGTCTGGCTTACAGCCTGACTGCTGCGGCACAGGTAATGCCCGTTTTCATATGCGTGGCACCATATCAGCTCATCGATCCGGGTAATCCGATGCAGACTGCGCCATTCTCCTACGCCGTATACGGATTCGGCGAAGCAGAAAGGCGTGTCGTTATCACGTGAATTGGCAACCTGACCAGGTGCCAATACGGGCGAAATAGCGCGATAGCCTGTCATTAACGGCACCAAAAAACCGCCAGCCGGTTTGGGTTGATATTCCCAGCGAGCTTTGTCTCCTGGCTGCGGATCTTCGGTTTCCGCTACGGCGCGCATCTTCAGGCTGGCAAAGTCAAGCCAGGCATCCAGCATGTCCGCCGTCGGGTTGCTCTGCTGAAGCTGAGAAAAATGCTCCGCCAGTAACGACGAGCGATCCAACAGCGCAAAACCAGGCAATAAACGACGCAGAATTTTACGCGTTGCCTGTTCTTCTTCCGGCCAGCCAATAACGTTAACCCGTTCAAGCTGTACAACATTGCCGCCAGCCAGCCGTTGTACCTGGCAGAGCTGTTCAAGATACCGTGCCAACTCGGCCGCGCCATGTTCACCGCCCGCAATACTGCCTTCGCACTGCAACAACAGCGAGACGGTCAGATGCATACGGCCTTCTTCGTTAAAAGAAGCTGTTTTCGCCTCTTTGGTTAACGGATTGCGCGTCAGAGCAAATACGTGGTCATAACCAGAAGAGTGCGCATGAACTTGCTGCTGATGGCAAATGACGCCGCAGCCGCTCAGGCTTATCCCATGGCTTTTCTCCAGTTTGCGCGACAAAGCGTGAGTAAATCCCAGGAAATGAGTTATGGCGGGAAAACCCCAGGTGAATCCGGCGACGGCATTGGCATTTTCCACACGCAAACGGCGCAAAATAATCAGATGGCTCATAGCAGCTCCTCTTTTAAGTCCTGTTCCATTTCACGCAGGCGCTTTTTAAACAGTGCTGCCGTCGAGAAATAGCGCCGTTCCACTTCGCCCATATTAAGTGGATTAACGCTGAGCTGACGGCTTAGCCAATAGCCAAAATCTCTTGCGACCTCTTTTTGCCAGTCGCCCGCTTCACGCTCAAAACGGAAATGTTCGTCAGTTTTACTGCGTAAAGGATCAAGCCATAGCTGCTGCGATCGTTTTAGCTCACAGTTTGTATCTTTACTCCAGTTGGCGAATTCAGGCTGCTGAATACCGGTTACGTAGTTAAATAAAATATCGATAATTTCATCGACATAGCTCAGGCGCTGCTGGCGAATTTCCTCATTATTTTGTTTCGTGTAGCTGCTTAATAGATGGCGCTTAAGGCCCGCCACGCTTGCACGTGCTAACCAGGCAAATTCACTGCGGAAATGAAAAATGGTTTTATGTTGCAGAGGTGGTTTATTAATGGATTGCCAGACCGGCGCGGCGCTGGATAAGAGCCGGACTCTGCCGCCGCGAGCACTGTTAAGGTAAGAGATATTCTGCGGCTTGGTACCGCCAAACTTTTGCAAGGCAGTTTGAAGATAAGTGGTCCTGGGCTGGCTATGCCAGGTTCCGGCCTTAACGGCGGCGTTGATCTCTTTGGCCTCTTCGCTAAAACGCGATGCAGTAAGATGTTCATGTAACACATGAGCTAATGAGGTAGCAAATAATGGGCTGATAAGGTGGTACTGGCCGTCGCCGATTGGGAAATAGATTTGCTTTGCCAGCTTGTGCGAGGCGGGATTAGCGCTGGTTAGTACCTGCTTAAAGCCAGAAATCCACTCTGCCAGCTGCTGCTCATTTTCGGCCAGCTTAGCCAGGGCTGACGTATCATTACGGATCAGGCTGGCAATCAGCGAATCGCCCTGATATTCAGTTTGCAGCAGTTTGGCAATATCCAGTGCAGCTGCGTTTGCCACGGCATCTAACTCAGGATTTTTTAAAAAAGCCGAAGAAAAATAACTCTTATTAATATTGTCAGAAGATTGATAAACGCTGCTACCTTTAGCATAACCATTAAAATATTTTAGCGCATGAGTAACCAGGCTAATCTGGCTCGCTCGCCTTGCCGCATCGCTTAGCCAATTGCGTACTTCATACTTTTCATCCAGCTCCGCGTACTGGCGCGCATAATCGTTTTTGATAGCCGCCTGCTTCGCTGGCGAACCTGCGCCAGCCAACGCTTTTACCTCTTCCTTTTCCAGCGCTTCGCGCTTTGGCTGTTTGCGCTCGGATATATATTGAATAATAAATGATGTAAGTCCTTTTTCTGGCATCCTTTGCCTCCTGTGGGAAAATTACCTGTCAACAAAAACAGAAAAAATGAGAAGTAAATTGATTTATCTGAGCCCTGACCATCAAATACATTTAAAATTCCAATGCGAGATTTTGATGAGACTATGCAAGCCGCGGTTAAAGAAAATACGCTTAGCGCCATTAACAAAACCACTAATAAAAGACATTTTCTTCTTTGAAACCCCGCAGCATCATTGAGTCGGTAAAACCGCATGGCTACCACCTAAGTATCTTTATGCAAATCTTCTTAATTTTTATAAAAAACATTATTACCATCATCAATCGAGCAGTAAAGACTTTATAAAAACTTTAAGACTGAAACGTTTCTTCTTGTTTAAATCTGGCACCACCAACTGAATATTAAAGCAATAAGTTACCTGAAAATTAAATATATTTGTATAGTGAACTTAAGGCGCTATTATTATCAGCCTGCCGTGCAGGCAGCTTAGAAATAAGTTTCTTTCGCTTAAAGTAATACCCTTCTTTCCTGCCGTACAGGCAGCGGCGCACTCAGTCGAGTGCGCCAAACACGCCCAATAACGGGTGAAAATGCCACGCCTCTTCTTTTTTATCTAACCGTATCTCGCCAAACCTTTCACTCACCTCCACCAGCTCCATACCCAACTCGTCGGCCAGCCTCGTATAAATCTGCTGATAGTCTGGCGCTATCCATATCGCCACGCCCTCTGCCAGTTCCGGTATTGTCACATATTCCATCGCGCTGGCTTTCCGCCCGACGATACCGTCATCCGGCTGCCAGAAACGCCCTGCATCGCCCTCTTCCTTAATCAGCAGATAGTGCAGCTCATCCGGCGATGATTGCCGAAAAGGGCGTCGCTTCTGCATCTCTCCACACCAGCTGACGGGCTTACGCCACCACAGCGCCGCGCAATATTTATCCGGCTCGCGTTTTCTTCCCAACAGTTCTGTACGCAGCCTGGCATGCTCCAAATCAACAAAATGCGTAAAAGGCCCGTACGTTTGCATATTGTCAGGCTCCTGCACGCGTGGTCTGGCATCAATCACAAAATTTTCTTTCTCGTGTAATAAATCGTGCAGATCGTGACTGGCATACTGAAACTCGCCATCTTCAAATCCGGGACGGTTATAGGCGGCTTTATCCGGGAAGCGCAAGGCCCGATAATTTTTACGCAGTAAACAGATATTAGGTTCTGCAGGCACCCACTGCCGATGGCGCTGTACGCGGCCCGCCAGCTGGATAAGCGCACGCATTGAACTGGGTTCCGCAATGGCATAATCAAAATCAAAATCTCTTCCGACTTCAATGACGGGGCTGGCCAGCACCACAAACAGATGATCCCGCGCTGCGCTGTTTTCCAGCGCCTGCTTAATTTCTGCAACCTGCCACAGCGCCTGCTCATCGTGACGCGTCAATGCCACTTCCAGTCGGCTTTCTATATAAGATCGCATCGCTAAGGGATGCCTGCTGTGATAGATGCAGTAGTGGATTTGCGTATTTTCCGGTGCAGGCATAGTCAGCAAACGCTGCGCCACCGCTACCAACGGATCGATATTCGCCATGCGAATAACACCCAGCGAAACGCGCTTTCCACCGGGTTTATGCTGCTGATGATGTACAGAATGTAGCTGCTGCATGGCGTTATAAAACGTTGTTGCCAGCGCCGCCAGCACGTCGCTTTCTTTAAGGCTTACAGGGGTAATATCCAGCAGCGCGCCTTTCCTCAGCACCTCGGCATGTTGTAACTTAATAACCCGCTTCGCTACAAAAGCATCATGCTGCTGCCGGAAGTCCCTTCCTGAATCAATGTCCTGATGCAAAGCTTCATATTCATCGAACCACGCACAGCAAACCGCTGGCGCGACCTCTGTACGACCGGCGTTTTTATGCCATTCGGCGCGACCACAGCGGTAGGCGTTAAACAGCGCCAGCACCAGCGCGGGCGGCAACGTGGCGGAAGAGAGCAGCACGCGTGAGCCAAGCATTCCGGCCCAGTTCACCAGTCGGCAGAGCGCCGACAGATCGTTGATATCAAAATCGTCCGGCTCGTCCAGCACTAAATCAGCCGTAAGCAGCCTTAACATCGGCGCAATCTGCCTGCCGCCCCGCAACCCTTCCGTTGCCGGGATTAGATAATCAATCGTACTAACCAGCACCGGCGCGCTTACTAGCTTGTGCAGTTTACCCTTATTTTGCAGCCAGCGGCTGAGCCGCCCATCATCCAGACTGCCGTCATAACGAACATATTGATGCTCATGAAAAAACGCCCCGGCAGACTGGCTTCCGGCATCCGCTTCTTCTTCATCGCTGGCGCTGTAAAGCTGATGCAAATCTTTTACTGCCTGCGAGCCAACCATCACCGCCAGATCGTCCTCGGCAAGCCGCAGCCTTTCACGCAACGCGTCGCCTGTTTGCAGCGTCAGCGTACGTAACCCTAATGCGACAGAGAAACGACATCCCAACATTTCGTCGCTTAATGCATACATTATTCGGGCATTGGCGAATGTTTTTCCGCAACCGGTAGAAGCCATATTCACGCCGAAAAATCCCTGGCTTTCGGTTTGTTCACGCAGCGAAGCAGCCAGATCAAACACGCGATCCTGCCATCTGAACCTTGTGCTTGTCGCCCGCTCGCGAAAAGCCTTATGCCGGGTTATCGCCGGAAGGGTTTTACGTAGATGAGGCAGACTGGTTCCCAGCAATAATGCATTATGTGCAACGGCAAGATTGTGTTCATCCAGCTTTTGTCTGCCCACGCGCGGCTTCCCGGTATTGGCAAACAGCGAATAGTCGGCATCCTGCCAACCAGACGTGGCGGGCAAAGCAGAGTAATGATGATCGGCAAGCATCAACACCAACCGTGCCATATGACAGGTAAAGGCCTGATCCAGCCGGGCAAAACGCAGCAGCGAAGGCTGGGTAAGCGCACGACGACCCATTTTTTGCGCTTTAGCGCGCCAGGTATGGCTTTGCATTGGCGTTCCCTGCGAAAAAAGCCACTGCGCTTTTAACTCTTTGTCTTGCCACTCATGTTTCAAATGATTCAGCGCGTTCCAAATCGGTTCCAGCTGATGCGTCAACCAGCCATCCGCTTCCGCTAGCTGCGGTGGATTACTGCGTCCTGAAGGATAAGTCGGTAACCGGTGATGCGACAGGATAAGCCAGGCTACCGTTGCGGCGACGGGCGGCAGAGTCGCAAAGGGATTAAGGGAGGCCGGATCCTGTATCACTCTGGCCAGCATTTCCGCTTCGTCATTAGCGTCGACAGCGGCTAACGCCTGTAGCCACTGCGAGTCATTACGCTCCCCTACCCAGGCACAAAAAAGCCGTAACGATATCCATTCATGACGATAAGGCTGGAAGTTTTTCCCCTCGCCAAACAGGTTTTGCTGAAAAAGCCGGTTCGCTTTGCCAAAATCATGAAACAGCCCGGCAATAGCGGCTATCAGCCCAATAGCCTGAGCGCTTTGCCATTGATTTTCATCCTGACTTTTCAGCACGTCGCGCTCTGTCGAATGCGTTGGTGCACTACCATCGCGATTGAAGCGTCGCAGGTTGCCGATGATCCATAGCAGCTCGGTCTGACCGGAAGTTTTAATCCAGTGACAGGCAATAGCACTGTTTCGCCTGGCGGTTTTACGCAGCAGCTTCCGCAACGTATTAAGCCCTTCCAGCGTGATGGCCGTCTGCCAGGTTCTTTCTCCTTTACGCTCGGCAAATTGATCGATGATGCGTCTGGTTTCTACTAAAGCGCGCTTGCTACACTGAGAGATAAGTAAGATATTCATCAGACCGCCCGGCCAAAGTATTCAGCAGTTGATTGCAAAGTTTCGATCATCACATCCAGCGCATCGGCTTTTTGCAAACCGCTAATACAGCGCTGGCGAAATTCCTGCTCGTCTTCTCCGGCCATTGCGGAAATAAATGCCTGCGGCAAAATCAGCGCGTCTTTAATCATATCGGCCACATCAAAAACAAGACCGCCGCGTCGAGTTTTGCCATGCATGACTGCCAGACCATGCGGCAGCCCCGTTACCCAACAGGCCGTAGCGGCAAGTCCATAGGCCAGATAGTTGCCGTGATCCAGAAAACGATTAGCGATATCAGCGCCGCCGCCGCGTTTTGCACGAGTAAACTCGCCGTATTTCGTCGCCTCGGCGGCCAGCTTATAAAGCGCCTTTGTCAGTACCGCTTCCTGCGCCAGCAAATATTGCACGCTGGTACAGGTAATCAGGCTTTTTTCATAACGTTCCAATAAGGTTTGAAGAACGGGCAGCTGAATAACAAATTTTTCCTGTCTGCTCAGTCGCTCGCTAAGCCAGTGTTTTTGGATTTGTTTAATACGCTCTCGCTGAAAAGCTATTGCCGCCGCTAACCTTTTCTCGTCATCAAACCAGAAGCTCACCCAATGTTGCAGATATTCCGTAGGGCGATATTCACTCTGCGATGTCAGCCAGGAAACGGCGGCCTCAGCTTCATTAGCGGCATACAGCGGCGTGCCGTTGCCGCCACAAAAACCGACCAGTACGCCCGCTCTGGCGAATTCACGCATAGCGGCCTGGGTAACAGAAGTGCCGGTGCCAAGCATAATTACCGTGGTATTTGCGATGGGGATATTCCAGTAAAGCGAACGCTTGCCTTCATCTGTCACATATTCTACGCGTCCGCCGTTGACCAACACGCGGCAATACTGCAGGTAATAGATGTTGCTGCGTTTTGAATGAAGAATAGTTTTTAAATCGGAGGGTTTTAAGTGTTCCATACGCATTCCTTGCGTCAGCCTGGCCGTTGATTTCCATCAGGCAAGCAGTGTATTAAATCATCAGAAAAGGTAATGAGAGGTCAGTAGGGTTTTAGCGACAAGTTTAAGGATGGGAATAGCAGTATGGGGATATTTTTGGGCTGCCTGTACGGCAGTGAACCACCAGCCGCGCAACCAGCATCACTTCTTGGTCTTCTAAGCTGCCTGTACGGCAGTGAACTTTATTTAATTCAGATGCGGCAAGTTCGTTAGTGTTTCTAAGCTGCCTGTACGGCAGTGAACCTTCAGCCTTAGCAATCACAGCGCGCAGACGCTTTCTAAGCTGCCTGTACGGCAGTGAACCTGACAATAGCGCAGGTGACGCCGCTGGTTCAGTTTCTAAGCTGCCTGTACGGCAGTGAACTAATAACGTAAAAATGCTCCGGGCATTCGAACTTTCTAAGCTGCCTGTACGGCAGTGAACTATTGTCGTATGCATAGTCACACTTGAATTATGTTTCTAAGCTGCCTGTACGGCAGTGAACTAGTAGGCGTTACGCGGGTTACTGGCCTTCATTTTCTAAGCTGCCTGTACGGCAGTGAACGCAACAATCTGGCCGGATGACTTCAGCTTTTCTTTCTAAGCTGCCTGTACGGCAGTGAACAAAACTTGTCGTTGATTACACAACAGCAAAATTTTCTAAGCTGCCTGTACGGCAGTGAACAGTTGGCGATACAACATAACGCACTTATGTTAAAAGAATTTTGACCAAAACCCGATAAAACCCCTCTTTTTCATCCATTACTTAATCTCCTTATAAAACAGCCCGTTGAAATACCCCTCAAAAAAAGGGTTTCAGCGCCCTGCTTTAAACTCATCCGCGGCCTGCTACCCACTTTCGTGGCAAAAAACGCAGTTATAATCGGATAATCCTGCACACTATAAGTCTTGCATTTTTCATCAAAGGAATGGCGCTGCGCTGTTTTATTGAGTATTTGCAGGCGTTTAATCAGAAAATGACGCGGAAATAAGATAAAAAAACGGCCCCTTTCGGAGCCGCTTCGAATGCTTTTAGCGCTTACTTCTTCTTCGCTTTCGCATTTGGCAGATCGGTGATGCTGCCTTCGAAGATTTCCGCCGCCAGGCCTACCGACTCGTGCAGCGTCGGGTGAGCATGGATAGTCAGCGCGATATCTTCGGCGTCGCAGCCCATTTCGATAGCCAGACCGATTTCGCCCAGCAGCTCGCCGCCGTTGGTGCCGACAACGGCCCCGCCGATCACGCGATGCGTCTCTTTATCAAAAATCAGCTTGGTCATGCCGTCTGCGCAGTCGGAAGCGATAGCACGGCCTGATGCCGCCCACGGGAAGGTCGCCGTCTCGTAGCTGATGCCCTTCTCTTTCGCTTCTTTCTCGGTCAGGCCAACCCAGGCAACTTCCGGCTCGGTATAGGCGATAGATGGGATCACTTTTGGATCGAAGTAGTGCTTCTTGCCGGAGATCACTTCCGCCGCTACGTGGCCTTCGTGCACGCCTTTATGCGCCAGCATTGGCTGACCAACGATGTCGCCGATAGCGAAAATGTGCGGCACGTTGGTACGCATCTGCTTATCGACACGGATAAAGCCGCGATCGTCCACTTCCACGCCCGCTTTACCGGCATCCAGACCTTTACCGTTCGGCACGCGGCCAATCGCCACCAGCACCGCGTCGTAACGCTGTGGTTCAGCAGGCGCTTTTTTGCCTTCCATCGTGACGTAGATACCATCTTCTTTGGCTTCTACCGCGGTCACTTTGGTTTCCAGCATCAGGTTGAACTGCTTCTCGATGCGCCTGGTGAAGACTTTCACCACGTCTTTATCGGCCGCAGGGATCACCTGATCGAACATCTCAACCACGTCAATCTGAGAACCCAGCGCGTGATAAACGGTACCCATTTCCAGGCCGATGATGCCGCCGCCCATGACCAGCATACGCTCAGGCACTTCTTTCAGCTCCAGCGCGGCGGTGGAATCCCACACACGTGGATCTTCATGCGGAATAAACGGCAGCTGAATAGGACGAGAACCGGCAGCGATAATCGCGTTATCGAAGTTGATAGTGGTGCCGCCGTTTTCGCCGTCAACGAACATAGTGTTCGCGCCGGTGAACTTAGCTTCGCCGGTGACCACTTTCACTTTACGGCCTTTCGCCATACCGGCCAGACCGCCGGTCAGCTGATTAATGACCTTCTCTTTCCAGGTACGGATTTTGTTGATGTCGGTTTGCGGCTTGCCGAACACCACGCCGTGTTCTTCCAGCGCTTTGGCTTCTTCAATGACTTTCGCCACGTGCAGCAGCGCTTTGGAAGGAATACAGCCCACGTTCAGGCAAACGCCGCCCAGGGTGCTGTAACGCTCAACAATCACGGTCTCCAGACCTAAATCAGCAGCGCGAAATGCCGCAGAGTAACCTGCCGGACCTGCCCCAAGTACCACGACCTGAGTTTTAATTTCTGTACTCATCATGACCTCTTAGTTAACTGGCGGATATCCATCCACCGGTTCGTATTCAGGGCAAGAGTTTACAGAATTGTTAACAGAGTGCAAACAACCTGCCCCAAACCATCACAACTTGTCGACTAAAACAGCGAGAGTCGGCTATAAGAAGGCCGGCATAAGCCGGCCAGAGTACTTTTACATCACCAGTCGGCGAATATCGGCTAACAGATTGCCGACGATGGTGATAAAGCGGGCACCGTCAGCCCCGTCGATAACGCGGTGGTCGAAGGAAAGAGAGATTGGCATCATCAGACGCGGCACAAACTCTTTACCGTTCCAGACCGGCTCCATCGCGGATTTAGAGACGCCCAGGATAGCTACTTCCGGCGCGTTGACGATCGGCGCAAAGTGCGTGGTGCCAAGACCGCCAAGGCTGGAGATAGTGAAGCAGCCGCCCTGCATGTCGCTGGCCGTCAGCTTGCCGTCGCGCGCTTTTTTCGAGGTTGCCATCAGCTCGCGGGAAAGCTCGGTGATGCCTTTTTTATTCACGTCCTTAAAGACCGGAACCACCAGGCCGTTAGGCGTATCGACCGCCACGCCGATGTTGATATATTTTTTCAACGTCAGCTTCTGCGCGTCTTCAGAAAGCGAGCTGTTAAAGCGCGGCATCTGCTCCAGCGCGGCGGCAACGGCTTTCATAATGAACACAACCGGCGTGTATTTCACGTCCAGCTTGCGCTTCTCGGCTTCGGCGTTCTGCTGTTTACGGAACGCTTCCAGATCGGTGATATCGGTTTTGTCGAAGTGCGTAACGTGCGGGATCATCACCCAGTTACGGCTCAGGTTCGCGCCAGAGATTTTCTGGATGCGGCCCAGCTCGACTTCTTCGATTTCGCCGAACTTGCTGAAGTCCACTTTCGGCCACGGCAGCATGCCTGGCAGACCACCGCCGCTGGCGGCAGCCGCTGGCGCGGTCTCGGCGCGTTTCACCGCGTCTTTCACGTACGCCTGCACGTCTTCTTTCAGAATACGGCCTTTACGTCCCGTACCTTTTACCTTCGCCAGGTTAACGCCGAACTCGCGCGCCAGACGACGGATAACCGGCGTGGCGTGGACGTAGGCGTCGTTCTCGGAGAAGTCGCCTTTTGCTTCCGCTTTCGCCGGAGCCGGTGCCGTAGCAGGCGCCGCTTTGGCTTCCTGCGGAGCCGGAGCCGCTTCCTGTTTCGCTGCCGGAGCAGGCGCCGCGCCTGCCACTTCAAAGATCATAATCAGCGAGCCGGTGCTGACTTTGTCACCGGTCGCGATTTTGATCTCTTTTACCGTGCCGGCAAACGGCGCAGGCACTTCCATCGAGGCCTTGTCGCCTTCGACGGTGATCAGTGACTGCTCGGCTTCGACTTTATCGCCAACCTTAACCATCACTTCGGTGACTTCAACTTCGTCGCCGCCGATGTCCGGCACCTGCACTTCTTTCGCGCCGCTGGTCGCCGCAGGCGCCGCTGCCGCTTCTTCTTTCATCGCTGGCTTCGGCGCTTCGGCCGGTGCTGCGCCTTCCGCTTCAAAGATCATAATCAGCGAGCCGGTGCTGACTTTGTCGCCGGTAGCGATTTTGATCTCTTTTACCGTGCCGGCAAACGGCGCAGGCACTTCCATTGAGGCCTTGTCGCCTTCGACGGTAATCAGCGACTGCTCGGCTTCGACTTTATCGCCAACCTTGACCAGGATCTCGGTGACTTCAACTTCATCACCGCCGATGTCCGGTACGTTGACGTCTTTGCTTTCCGCTTTGGCAGCCGGCGCCGCTTCTTTCTTCTCTTCTTTTGCTTCCGCTTTGGCTGGCGCTGGCGCAGCCGCGTCGGCAGATTCAAAGATCATAATCAGCGAGCCGGTTTCCACTTTGTCGCCGGTAGAAATTTTAATTTCTTTGACCACGCCCGCTTCTGGCGAAGGCACTTCCATTGAGGCTTTGTCGCCTTCAACGACGATCAACGACTGCTCTGCTTCCACTTTGTCGCCGACCTTGACCAGGATCTCGGTGACTTCCACTTCGTCGGAACCGATGTCCGGTACTTTAATTTCGATAGCCATTACTCTTTACCTCTTATGCCAGACGCGGGTTGACTTTATCGGCATCGATATTGAATTTGGTGATGGCTTCCGCCACCACTTTCTTATCGATCTCGCCGCGTTTAGCCAGTTCGCCCAGCGCTGCAACCACCACGTAAGACGCGTCCACTTCGAAGTGGTGACGCAGATTTTCGCGGCTGTCGGAACGACCGAAACCATCCGTGCCCAGCACGCGATAGTCGCTGGCTGGAATATAGGTACGGATCTGCTCGGCGAACAGTTTCATATAGTCGGTTGAAGCCACGGCCGGTGCGTCGTGCATGATCTGCGCAACGTAAGGCACGCGAGGCGCTTCAGTTGGGTGCAGCATGTTCCAGCGCTCGCAGTCCTGACCGTCACGAGCCAGTTCGGTGAAGGAGGTCACGCTGTAAACATCGGAGCCAACGCCGTAGTCTTTCGCCAGGATCTGTGCCGCTTCACGAACGTGACGCAGGATAGAGCCTGAACCCAACAGCTGGACTTTACCTTTGCTGCCTTCTACCGTTTCCAGCTTGTAGATACCTTTACGGATACCTTCTTCTGCGCCCTGCGGCATCGCCGGCATGTGGTAGTTTTCGTTCAGCGTGGTGATGTAGTAGTAGATGTTTTCCTGCGCTTCGCCGTACATACGCACCAGACCGTCATGCATGATAACGGCGACTTCGTAAGCGTAAGCCGGATCGTAAGAGATGCAGTTAGGGATAGTCAGCGACTGAATGTGGCTGTGACCATCTTCATGCTGCAAGCCTTCGCCGTTCAGCGTGGTACGACCGGAGGTGCCGCCAACCAGGAAGCCGCGCGCCTGCTGGTCGCCCGCCGCCCAGCACAGATCGCCGATACGCTGGAAGCCAAACATCGAGTAGTAGATGTAGAACGGGATCATCGGCAGGTTGTTGGTGCTGTAGGACGTTGCCGCCGCCAGCCAGGATGCGCCTGCGCCCAGTTCGTTGATGCCTTCCTGCAGGATCTGACCTTTCTCATCTTCTTTGTAGTAGGCAACCTGCTCACGGTCCTGCGGCGTGTACTGCTGGCCGTTCGGGCTGTAGATGCCGATCTGACGGAACAGGCCTTCCATACCAAAGGTACGCGCTTCGTCGGCGATGATCGGCACCAGACGATCTTTGATCGACTTGTTCTTCAGCATCACGTTCAGGGCACGCACAAAGGCGATGGTGGTGGAAATCTCTTTGTTCTGCTCATCCAGCAGCTGACGGAAGTCTTCCAGCGCAGGCATCTCCAGCTTCTCGCTGAAGTTAGGCTGACGCGTCGGCAGATAGCCGCCCAGCTTCTCGCGCTGGCCATGCAGATATTTGTACTCTTCCGACTCTTTGTCGAAGGTGACGTACGGCAGGCTTTCGATTTTGTCATCTTCTACCGGCACGTTGAAACGATCGCGGATGTAGCGTACGCCATCCATGTTCATTTTCTTCACCTGGTGAGCGATGTTCTTGCCTTCTGCCGTGTCGCCCATACCATAGCCTTTAATGGTATGCGCCAGGATCACCACAGGTTTGCCTTTGGTGTCCTGCGCTTTTTTCAGCGCCGCGTAGATTTTCTTCGGATCGTGGCCGCCACGGTTCAGCGCCCAAATCTCGTCGTCGGTCATATCTTTGACCAGCTCGGCGGTCTCCGGATATTTACCAAAGAAGTGCTCGCGCACGTAGGCGCCATCGCGGGATTTAAAGGTCTGATAGTCGCCGTCAACGGTTTCATTCATCAGCTGGATCAGCTTGCCGCTGGTATCTTTGCGCAGCAGCTCGTCCCAGCGTCCGCCCCAGATAACCTTGATCACTTCCCAGCCTGCGCCGCCAAAGATGCCGCTCAGCTCGTTGATGATTTTGCCGTTGCCGGTTACCGGGCCGTCCAGGCGCTGCAGGTTACAGTTGATGATGAACACCAGGTTGTCCAGCTTCTCGCGGGTGGCGATGGTGATCGCGCCTTTGGATTCCGGCTCGTCCATCTCGCCATCGCCCAGGAAGGCGTAAACGGTCTGCTGTGAGGTATCTTTCAGGCCACGGTGCTCAAGATACTTGAGGAATTTCGCCTGGTAGATCGCGCCGATTGGGCCAAGACCCATCGAAACGGTCGGGAACTGCCAGAAATCCGGCATCAGTTTTGGATGCGGATAAGAAGAGAGGCCTTTGCCGTGCACTTCCTGACGGAAGTTGTTCATCTGCTCTTCGGTCAGGCGGCCTTCCAGGAAGGCGCGCGCGTAAACGCCCGGCGAAATGTGGCCCTGGAAGTACACCAGGTCGCCACCGTCTTTTTCGCTGCGCGCGCGGAAGAAGTGGTTAAAGCACACTTCATAAATGGTCGCCGAGGACTGGAAGGAAGACATATGGCCGCCCAGCTCCAGATCTTTCTTCGATGCACGCAGAACGGTCATGATGGCGTTCCAGCGGATGGCGGAACGGATACGACGTTCCAGCGAGGTATTACCCGGATAGTCAGGTTCGTCCTCAACGGCGATAGAGTTAATGTAGCTGCCGGCCCCAGTGCCCGCCGCTACCTTTACGCCGCCTTTGCGTGCTTCGCTCAATACCTGATCGATCAGGAACTGCGCGCGCTCCACGCCCTCTTCACGGATGACCGATTCGATCGCCTGTAGCCAGTCGCGAGTTTCAATCGGATCCACGTCATTGTGTAAACGTTCTGACATGGGGGTATTCCTTATCTGTGTCTAATACGTTGAATTGTCTGGAGCCTGTCTCTCTGTCCTCTGGCTCAGTGCAAAACACAGAGAGACAGGCCCTTCGTGGTTGTCGCGTTATGATTACGCGTTAATCCTTACGCTGCTGTAATCGGCGCAGGGAGCGCTCTCTTCGGCTCTGTTCCCGGCTTCTGTCCAGCAATATTTCCTCGATAAACGCCAGATGGCGGTGTGAGGCCTCGCGTGCCTTTTCGGGTTCGCGCGCCACAATCGCCTCGAAAATACTGGCGCGGTGACCGCTCACTTTCGCCAGCATTTCGCGGCGCGAGTAGAGCAATTCAAAATTCTGTCGGACGTTCTGTTGCAGCATCGGCCCCATTGAGCGTAGCAAATGCAGCAGCACCACATTATGCGCCGCCTCTGTGACAGCTATCTGATACTGCATGACCGCGTTGGCTTCGGCATCAAGGTCGCCGCTCTCCTGCGCGGTCTGGATTTGCAGATGGCAATCCCGGATACGTGCCAGATCTTCTTCCGTTCCTCGTAGCGCCGCATAGTAGGCCGCTATCCCTTCCAGCGCGTGGCGCGTTTCCAGCAGATCGAACTGCGATTCAGGGTGATCGGCCAGCAGTTCCACCAGCGGATCGCTCAGGCTTTGCCAGAGGTTAGTCTTTACAAAAGTGCCACCGCCCTGACGGCGCAGCAGCAGGCCTTTTGCTTCCAGACGCTGGATAGCTTCACGCAAAGAGGGACGGGAGACGTCGAACTGTTTAGCCAGCTCGCGTTCAGGGAGGAGCTTTTCACCGGGACGCAGCGTCCCTTCCATAATCAAGGACTCAAGCTGCTGCTCGATAGCATCGGATAGCTTTGGTTGGCGGATTTTGCTGTAGGCCATCATCCCTTCTTCGTGCCGTTTGCCCGAGTAAATTGGTCATACCAATTGCAAAAAGGAGCCCGTAAAGTAACAAAGTATTCACCTGATGTCTATATGGCAACGGCGCAAAACCAGACGCATGTCTCGTTTTACGGGCGCGAATTAACGCCTTATAACAGGTTAAACGCGTCAGAAAGAATGTTAAAAAAATTAACTTTTGTGAAGGAGACCAGGCAGTTAATGGCGCCCGATTAACGGCGTCATAAGTAAAATCGATTCGTCTTCAGGCATCCTTTATGACAAAAACAAACGTTGCCGAAACCTGTTTTTTTTGCAGCCGTCCCGGCTTAAACAGAAAGCGAGTGCATTACCCGGCGCTTATCATTATTCTTATCGCGAAAGTAGAGGCAGCCCCGCTTTTGCGGGGTTTCTTATGTAAACATTTAAGTACACCTATCGTAATAAAATGATGACAAAGGCTCGCCCTTAGTACAATAACGAGACCAAGAGGATCACTATGGAACAACAGCAGGGCGATATGCTGAAGCGCGGCCTGAAAAACCGCCATATTCAGCTAATTGCATTAGGCGGCGCCGTCGGCACCGGCCTTTTTCTGGGGATCGCACAAACCATTAAAATGGCGGGCCCGTCCGTCTTACTGGGCTACGCCATCGGCGGCTTTATCGCCTTTTTAATTATGCGCCAGCTGGGCGAAATGATCGTGGAAGAGCCGGTTGCCGGTTCTTTCAGCCATTTTGCCTATAAATACTGGGGCAACTTTGCCGGTTTCGCTTCCGGCTGGAACTACTGGGTGCTCTATATCCTGGTCGCGATGGCGGAACTGACCGCCGTCGGGCAGTATATTCAGGTCTGGTGGCCCGCGTTTCCTTCCTGGGCCGCCGCCGCCATCTTCTTTGTGCTGATTAACGCTATCAACCTGACCAGCGTAAAAATCTTTGGCGAAATGGAGTTCTGGCTGGCGATTGTGAAAGTGGTCGCCGTGGTGGCGATGATTGTGTTCGGCTGCTGGCTGCTGTTCAGCGGTCATGGCGGCCCGGATGCGAAGATCAGCAATATCTGGGCGATCGGCGGCTTTTTCCCGCACGGCGTGGGCGGACTGGTGATGGCGATGGCGATCATTATGTTCTCTTTTGGCGGCCTGGAGCTGGTAGGCATCACGGCGGCCGAAGCGGATGACCCGCAAAAAAGCATTCCGCAGGCCACCAACCAGGTGATCTGGCGTATCCTGATCTTTTATGTCGGCTCGATTATCGTGCTGCTTTCGCTTTATCCCTGGACAAAAGTTACCGCCAACAGCAGCCCGTTTGTGATGATTTTCCACGACCTGGGTGAAAGCCTGGCGGCGAACGTGCTGAACCTGGTGTTTTTAACGGCGGCGCTCTCCGTTTATAACAGCTGCGTCTATTCCAACAGCCGGATGCTTTACGGCCTGGCCCGTCAGGGCAACGGCCCGAAGGCGCTGCTGAAGGTTGACCGTCGTGGCGTGCCTTACGTGGCGCTGGCGCTCTCAGCCGCTACCACGGCGATTTGCGTGCTGGTGAACTATCTGATGCCGGGCGAGGCGCTGGGCCTGTTTATGGCGCTGGTGGTCTCCGCGCTGGTGATCAACTGGGCGATGATCAGCTACGCCCATCTGAAGTTCCGCCAGGCGAAAGCGCGCGAAGGCGTGCAGACTCGCTTCAAGGCGCTGCTCTATCCCGCCGGCAACTGGATTTGCCTGCTGTTTATGATCGGCATTCTGGTCATTATGGCGATGACGCCGGGCATGGCGATTTCCGTATGGCTTATTCCGCCGTGGATTATCGTGCTGGCCATTGGCTACGCGGTAAAAAACCGGCTGCAAAAAGCCTGATGACCCGGGGCGCTTCGGCGCCCTTTTTACTGCGCGCTAATCCTCCAGCCTGCCTTACCTTTTATGGCCCTCACCGCGCGAATTGCCAGCTTACTCACACTTTTCCGGTTACAGCCGTTTTGTCCATCTCTGCAACCTTTTGCGCCAGCGCAAGACGCTATTAAGCCAGTGATAATCTCTGCTTCATCCTGTGGGAGAGATTATCCATGAAGAGCGCGGCGCTTTCGGTAAAAGAGAAGATTGGCTATGGCATGGGAGACGCGGGCTGCAATATGATCGGCGGCGCGATCATGCTTTTCCTTAACTATTTTTATACGGATGTCTTTGGCCTTGCGCCCGCGCTGGTCGGCGTCCTGCTGCTTTCCGTGCGCGTGCTGGATGCGATTACCGATCCCATTATGGGCGCGCTGGCCGACAGAACGCAGAGCCGCTGGGGACGTTTTCGCCCCTGGCTGCTATGGATTTCCCTGCCCTATGTGCTGTTCAGCGTGCTGATGTTTACCACGCCGGACTGGAGCTATGACAATAAGGTTATCTACGCGTTTGCCACCTACTTTCTGATGTCGTTAACCTATACCGCTATCAATATTCCTTACTGCTCGCTTGGCGGCGTGATTACCAACGATCCCGGCGAACGCGTCTCCTGCCAGTCTTACCGCTTTGTAATGGTCGGCATCGCCACGCTGATCCTGTCGCTCTCCCTGCTGCCGATGGCGGAATGGTTTGGCGGCGACGACAAAGCGCGCGGCTACCAGATGGCGATGAGCGTGCTGGCCTTTATCGGCCTCTGCATGTTC
Source organism: Erwinia aeris (assembly GCF_041224955.1). Lineage (NCBI taxonomy): Bacteria > Pseudomonadati > Pseudomonadota > Gammaproteobacteria > Enterobacterales > Erwiniaceae > Erwinia > Erwinia aeris. The sequence goes on from NZ_JBGFFX010000005.1 coordinate 164,581, forward strand.
CTTTTTTGCTTCGCCACGGTGCGTGAACGCATTCATCCTGCCGTACCGAGCAACAGCGATCTGAAATCCGATTTACGGGACGTGTGGAAAAACGACCAGTGGGTGCGCATCCTGCTGCTGACCTTTTGTAACGTCTGTCCCGGCTTTATCCGCATGGCGGCCACCATGTACTACGTCACCTGGGTCATGGGGCAAACGACCCATTTCGCCACGCTGTTTATCAGCCTGGGCGTAATAGGCATGATGCTGGGCAGCACGTTGGCCAAAGTGTTGACCGATCGCTGGTGCAAACTGAAAGTCTTCTTCTGGACCAATATCGTGCTGGCGCTATTCTCCTGCGGCTTCTATTTCCTGGATCCGCACGCTACGGTACTGATTGTGGTGATGTACTTCCTGCTGAATATTCTGCATCAGATCCCTTCGCCGCTGCACTGGTCGCTGATGGCGGACGTGGACGATTACGGCGAGTGGAAAACCGGCAAGCGCATTACCGGCATCAGCTTTTCAGGCAATCTGTTTTTCCTCAAGGTTGGCCTGGCCGTAGCGGGCGCGATGGTTGGCTTCCTGCTCTCTTTTTACGGCTACGACGCGGGCGCGAAAGCCCAGTCGCCGCTGGCCGTCAACGGCATCACGCTGCTGTTTACCATTATTCCGGGCGTCGGTTATCTGATTACCGCTGGCGTGGTCAGGCTGCTGAAGGTTGACCGACCAACGATGCAAAAAATCCAGCTGGATTTGGAACAGCGTCGCCATAATTTCCGCGAACTCAACGATTATCATCACGGCAAAGCGCCGGTTAAACCAGAAGGAACAGGAGCATGAGCAGTCACTGGCCCGTCCCCCTTATTGCACAGCGCGCCGATCCCTTTATTCTGCGCCATCGGCAGCATTACTATTTTATCGCCTCCGTACCTGAATACGATCGGCTTGAGCTGCGCCGCGCCGCGACCTTAGCCGATCTGGCGGCAGCCGAAGCCGTCGTGGTCTGGAAAAAACACGCCAGCGGCGAAATGAGCGAGCTGATTTGGGCGCCTGAACTGCATCTTATTGATAACGTCTGGGTCATCTATTTTGCCGCCGCGCCGTCCAGAGAAATCAAAGATGGGCTGTTCCAGCACCGCATGTTCGCTATCGCCTGTCATGACGACGATCCGCTTACCGGCGCCTGGCATGAATGCGGTCAGGTCATGACGCCCATCGACAGTTTTGCGCTGGACGCGACCCACTTCGTCCATCAGGACAGAAACTGGTATCTGTGGGCGCAAAAAGATCCGGCGATCCCCGGCAACTCCAATCTCTATCTGGCCGAACTGGAAACGCCGTGGTCGCTGAAAAGCGCGCCGGTGATGCTGAGTCGGCCTGAGTTCGACTGGGAATGCGTGGGCTTCAGCGTCAACGAAGGGCCTGCGGTTATTCGTCACGGCAACCGCCTGTTCGTCAGCTATTCGGCCAGCGCGACGGATGAAAACTACTGTATGGGCCTGCTGTGGATCGACGTTGCTGCCGATCCGATGAAAGCGGAAAACTGGCAAAAATCCCCTCAGCCGGTCTTTAAAACCAGTTGGGAAAACCGCCAGTTCGGGCCGGGGCATAACAGCTTTACGGTAACGGAACAGGGTGAGGACGTACTGGTTTATCATGCGAGAGACTACACGGAAATCGAAGGCGATCCGCTTTACGATCCCAACCGGCACACCTGCATTAAAACCTTTACCTGGGATAGCGACGGCATGCCGGTCTTTGGCGAACCGCCGGCGGCCGTGGATTAACAAAGCCGTTAATTTGATGCCGGGCAGGCGAGTTTATTGGCGCTGCGATCGGCAACCTGACGACTATCCCGGTTATTTCCACTTTGGTATCCAAAGCAACCGGCTATATTGGAAAACGGATCGGTAGCTGGATTGGCAGCAGCGTGGGTAATCTTATCGAGGGAGGGTTTGGCACCAACGACAGCGCGGCTGCCTGAGCAATAACCTGACAGCCAATAATCCGGCCTGCGGGCCGGATTATTCCTGCTATACCAGCGCGCCGTAAATAGTCAGCAGCGCCACCACTACCACGATCACCAGCGACACTTTCTTGGCCAGCGCAACGGCAATTCGCGGCGTTTGCACCTTGTCCGTATGCAGATCGCGCGCCAGCGAAAACTGCGCCAGTCGGGTCAGCACCTGATATTGCGAGGTATGCCGGTCGCCCAATGAAGCAAACCAGGCCGGCAGCGCGCGTTCGCCATGTCCCAATAAGGCATAGGCAACTCCCGCCAGTCTTACCGGGATCCAGTCAACGCAGTGCAGAATAGCATCCACGCCGGATTGCGACCGTTCCAGTGGCGTATAACGACGCGCCAGCCAGCTCTGCCACGCGCGCAGAAAAGCATATCCCACCAGCAGAACCGGTCCCCATGGGCCGCCCACGACAAACCAGAACAGCGGTGCCAGATAAAAGCGGTAGTTAATCCACAGCAGCGCATTTTGCAGTTCGCAGAGATATTCGCGCTCGTTACACTCCATCGGCAGGCCGTGGATCAGCGTCAGCTCTTCTGCCATGGCGCTGTGCGCGTCCGTATCGTTATGGCTGGCCGCTTTCAGATAGGCATGATAATGCAGCCTTACCGACCCCGCACCGATGCACAACAGCCCAACGGCAATCCAGAACAGCAGCTGTAAAACGCCGAAAAAAAGGCCCTTCAGCGCCAGTAAACAGAGTGCGACCACCGCCATCGCCGCCAGCGTCATCGCCAGCGTGCGCAGCAGCGAAAAGCGCCGCTGACGACGGAACAACCGGGCCAGATGGTGATCCAACTGCCAGTGCTCGCCCATTTTAAACAAGCGTTCCCAACCCAGAACCAATAACAAACTAAAAAGCGTCATGCCTGTTACTCCTGCTGTACAGCGGAGGGATCGTGCTCCAGCCCGCTCCGAAATCTTTCCCAGTCAAACGCCGGTCCGGGATCGGTTTTTCTTTCCGGCGCGATATCACTATGCCCGGTAATATTTTCGACTATTTGCGGATAGTGCTTTGCCAGTAAACGGGTCACCGCCTGCAAAGCCTGGTATTGCGCATCGGTATAGGGCAGCACATCGGTGCCTTCCAGCTCAATGCCAACAGAAAAATCATTGCAGGCCTCCCGTCCCTGATAGCAGGAAACGCCCGCATGCCAGGCGCGTAAATCAAAAGGCACGTACTGGATGATTTCACCATCGCGACGGATCAGGCAATGCGCGGAAACCCGCAGATGCGCGATATCCGCAAAGTAAGGATGGGCCCCGGCATCCAGCTGGCCGGTAAATAGCGCATCGATCCACGGGCCGCCGAACTCGCCCGGCGGCAGGCTGATATTATGAATAACCAGAAGCGTGGGCGTTTCGTTTTGCGGGCGCTGATTAAAATGCGGCGACGGCACCCGCTTCACGCCGGTCAGCCAGCCTGACTGCAACTGCATGGCCTGCTCTCCTTTTCTATAGATAACATCAGAGTAACATGAATCCCTGACGCGGGAAGCCTCGCCGCCGCAGAAACAGCTCGAGGGAAGTTTCGTCGCTTTTTGCCCTGTCAGGCGGCAAAAAATCGGCTGCCCTGGCGCAGTAACCGACTCGCCAGCCGCGGGTAAAAAAGCTAGCATGGTTCTCTCTTCAATCCGCCCTTTTGGAGTTTGACCATGACAACCCGTCGCTACGATGCGGACAGCCGCCGTGCCGCGCTGTTGGAACGTATTAAGGATGATATTCCTCCTGCCGTCGCCCTGGCGCTGCGAGAAGACCTGGGCGGCGAGATCGACGCCAGCCGGGATATTACCGCCAGCCTGTTACCAGAAGATGCCCGCTCTCATGCCGTAGTGATTACCCGTGAACCGGGTATTTTCTGCGGGAAACGCTGGGTCGAAGAAGTTTTTATCCAGCTTGGTAATAAGACGCAGATGATTTGGCACGTGGAGGATGGTGACGCGATCGTCGCCAACCAGCCGCTGTTTGAAGTAACCGGCCCTTCCTCGCTGATACTGACAGCGGAACGCACCGCGCTGAATTTTGTCCAGACGTTATCCGGCGTGGCGACCGAGGTCAGCCGCTATGTGGCGATGCTTGAAGGTACCAAAACGCAGCTGCTGGATACGAGAAAAACGCTGCCGGGACTGCGCACCGCGCTGAAGTATGCCGTGCTGTGCGGCGGCGGCGCTAACCACCGACTGGGCCTTTCCGACGCTTTCCTGATCAAGGAAAACCATATTATCGCCACCGGTTCAGTACGCCAGGCCGTGGAAAAGGCGTTTTGGCTGCATCCGGACGTGCCGGTGGAAGTTGAGGTTGAATCGCTGGACGAGCTTAGTCAGGCGATCGAGGCCGGGGCGGATATCATCATGCTGGATAACTTCAGCGTTGAGCAGATGCGGGAAGCGGTGCGCCTGACCAACGGCCGCGCGCTGCTGGAGGTTTCCGGCAACGTCACCGACGAGACGCTACGGACTTTCGCCGAAACGGGCGTGGATTACATCTCGGTCGGCGCGCTAACCAAGCACGTGCGGGCGTTGGATCTCTCCATGCGCTTTCGCCCCGCTGCCGCCCATTAATTTTACCTGTCATTTTAACGCCGTCTCCGGATGGCGTTTTCGCTCCCATCACTGAATTTTGCGAGCCGTCTTCCCGCCTTTTTGTCTGCTGATGTAATAGCGAAAGAATTCCTGCTGCCCTTCTTCGGAAACGTTTTTTTGCCGCTGGCCTGCGTTTTTTTTCAGCGGTACGTTGCTGACTCCTTAAACACATGGAAGTCAACATCATGAAAAATCAGCAGGGATTTACCCTGGTCGAACTAATGATAGTTATCGCTATCATCGCCATTCTCAGCGCTATCGGCCTGCCGGCTTACCAGAACTATCTGCAAAAAGCCGCGCTGACCGATATGCTGCAAACGGCGATGCCTTTTAAAACCGCCGTGGAACTGTGCGCCATCGAGCACGGCGGCGCGGAAAGCTGTAGCGCAGGCAGCAACGGCGTGCCGTCCGGGAAAGGGTCGCGCTATGTTGCCACTGTGGCCGTGCAGGGCGGCGCGCTGACGCTGACGGGCCAGGAGAGCCTGAATGGCCTGACGGTAACAATGAAACCGCAGTGGGACGGTGCCGAAGGCCAAATCGGCTGGCAGCGCACCTGCGCCACCCAGCAAACGGGGCTGAAAGAAGCCTGTGAAAATATCTTCCGCTTTGACGATGACAGCGAGGTGGCGGAATGACAGCGTCTTCCTCTCTGCAGGCCGTCGAGGCCCTTTGTCAACGTCATCACGCCGTGGTGCTTTCGCTTACGCCGCAGCGGCTGCACATCGCGATGGCGACGCCGCCCTCGGCCGATATGATGGCGGCGCTGCGTTTTACCGCTCAGGGCGCGATTGAGATTGAGTACTGGCCACCGGCGCGACTGGAACAGTATCGACAGGATCGTCCGGCCGCCTCGGAACCTGCGGCGGCACATAGCGAAACCACCATCCAGCGTATCGACAATCTGTTGGCGCTGGCGATACAGCAGCGCGCGTCAGATATCCACATCGAACCTCAGGCCGACGCGTTACGCATCCGTTTTAGGGTGGATGGCGTGCTGCAAAACGTGCCGACTTCGCCAGCCGACAACGCCGCGGCGCTGCTGGCAAGGCTGAAAATAGTCGCTAACCTGGATATCGCCGAACGCCGGATCCCGCAGGATGGCCAGTTCACGCTGGCGCTGTTGGGAAAACCCGCTTCCTTTCGCCTCTCGACGCTGCCCACGCGCTGCGGTGAAAAAGCGGTTATCCGACTGCTGCAAACTGACACCCAGTCCGTGTCGCTGGAGAATCTCGGCATGTCGCCAGCGGCGCTGCGCTGCTTTCGCGAGGCACTGGCGAGGCCGCAGGGGCTGATTCTGGTTACCGGCCCTACCGGCAGCGGGAAAACCTTTACCCTTTACAGCGGGCTGAGCTCGCTTAACACGCCGGGCCGCAACCTGTGCAGCGTGGAAGATCCCGTGGAAATCCCGCTGCCGGGCGTTAATCAAACCCAGGTACATCCTAAAACCGGACTTGATTTCAACCGCGTGCTACGCGCTCTTCTGCGTCAGGATCCCGACGTAATTATGATTGGCGAAATCCGCGATGCGGAAACGGCGGAAATCGCCATCAAGGCGGCGCAGACCGGCCATCTGGTTCTGTCGACTTTGCATACCAACTCCACGGCGGAAACGCTGACCCGGCTAAGGCAAATCGGCATTCCCGGCTACCAGCTTGCCTCCGCGCTAAAGCTGGTTATCGCCCAGCGTCTGGTACGCCGTCTCTGCCCGCACTGTCGCGAACCCGCCGAAGCGCTGGCCCATTTCCCTCAGGTTCTCTGGCCGGGTACGGTGCAAAACTGGCGCGCCGTCGGCTGCGAACGCTGCTATTCCGGCTTTTATGGCAGGCTGGCGCTGTTCGAGCTGCTTCCCGTTAATGCGCGGCTGCAAAATGCTATCGCGACCGACAGCGCTCAGGAGGCGCTGCTGAAAATTACCCGGCAGCAAAATATAAACTCGCTGTTTGTAGAAGGACTACATAGCGTGAATAAAGGCGAAACCACGCTGGCAGAGCTGAATCGAATTGTCGGTAATGACGATGACTGATCCGCTGTTAGTGGAATGGCAGGCCATGGACAAAGAAGGCGCTTTTCATCAGGGAGCCTGTTTTTGCCGTGGCCGCCAGGAAGCAACAGAACGGCTCATGGCGCTCGACCTGCTGCCGCTAAAGGTTAGCAAAGGACGCCGCTATCGCGCCGGCGACTGGAAATGGCAGCACAAGATTACCTTTTTCCGCGAGCTGGCTACGCTTTTGCAGGCAGGCATGACGCTTTCTGCCAGCCTGCGGCTGACGGCTGAAGGCCATGCCGATCCCGGCTGGCAGGCTTTACTCACGCAGATAGAGCAAAGCGTGTCGGAAGGCATACCCTTTTCACAGGCGCTGGCCGACTGGCCTGTAGTTTTCCCACCGCTCTACCCTGCCCTGATCGCGGTTGGCGAACTGACCGGCAGAATGGACGAATGCTGTCTGCGGCTGGCCGGTCAGCAGGAAAGAGAACAACAGCTGCAAAAGAAAGTAATGAAAGCGCTGCGCTATCCGCTGTTTGTGGTCGCCGTCGCGCTGCTGGTCAGCATCGGAATGCTGGTGTTCGTTTTGCCGGAGTTTGTAGCTATCTATCATTCCTTTAACGCGCCGCTACCGGCCTTTACCGCAGCCATAATCGCCCTTTCAGAGGGGCTACAGCGTTATGGCATGCTTATTTTGCCGCTGGCCTTCGGCGGCCTCGCTTACTGGCGCTGGCAAAGCCGCCGCCTGCCCGTCTGGCAGCGTAACGAGCAGCGATGTCTGTTACAGCTGCCGCTTATCGGCAGGCTTTATCGCGGCGGCCAGCTCAGCCGTATCTTTCTGACCCTGACGCTGACGCAGCAGGCTGGTCTGACGCTGTTGCAGGGGCTGCAGGCGGTAGAGAAAACGCTCGATCATCTGCTGTGGCGGGAGGCGATAGTCGCCCTGCAGCAGCATATCGCCGCCGGTAACCCGCTGTATCGGGCGCTGGCACAGCACGAGCTTTTCACGCCGCTGTGCTACCAGCTGATAAAAGTGGGCGAAGAGGCTGGCGCGCTGGACAGCCTGCTGCTGCGGCTGGGGGAATGGCATGAGGCCAGCACGCATGAGCTGGCGGATAATCTGGCCGCCGCGCTGGAACCGTTAATGATGATCGTTACCGGCGTGCTGGTCGGCACGCTGGTAGTCGCGATGTACTTGCCCATCTTTAACCTGGGCGATGCTTTGGGATAGTGACCGTTTTGACCAGGCGATGTATTCACACAGAGGACGTATTAAGACAGACAACGCTTTGAGACAGGAGACGCCTTGAGACAGACAATGCTTTAAGGCAGACAATGCTTTGAAGCAGGCAACATTTTGGGACAGGCGACGCTTTAAGGCAGGCAAAGTGATGCCGTTCTACCAGACAGGGTGTGAAAGCGACAGCGTAAAAGCCTGCCGCTCAGCGCAAGCGGCAGGCCGGTTAGCAATATTACTTATCGATTGAACACCCGGTTTTCCTGCTCCGCCACGCGGATAAAGGTCGTGCGCTTGGTCAGCTCTTTCAGCCGCTCAGCGCCAACGTAGGTACAGGCAGAGCGCAGGCCGCCAAGAATGTCTCGCGCCGTGTTGTCTACCGGGCCGCGAACGGGAAGCTTAACGGTTTTGCCTTCTGCCGCCCGATAGCCCGCCACGCCGCCAACGTGCCGGTTCATCGCAGATTCAGAACTCATGCCGTAAAACAGCATAAACTGCTCGCCGTCCTCTTCCACCAGCGTGCCTTCGCATTCATCATGCGCGGCCAGCATCCCGCCGAGCATCACAAAATCGGCGCCGCCGCCGAAGGCTTTCGCCACGTCGCCCGGTACCGAACAGCCGCCGTCGCTGACAATTTGACCGCCCAGCCCATGCGCCGCATCCGCACATTCAATTACGGCGGAAAGCTGCGGATAGCCTACGCCAGTTTTCACCCTTGTAGTACAGACAGATCCGGGGCCGATGCCCACCTTCACGATATCGGCACCGGAAAGGATAAGCTCCTCCACCATTTCGCCCGTCACTACGTTACCCGCACAGATAGTTTTATCCGGGCAGGCCTCGCGAGCGCGCTGTAAAAACTCGACAAAGTGTTCGGAGTAGCCGTTAGCAACGTCAATACAAATGAAATTTAACGCGGGCGACAGCGCGAGGATCTGCTGCATTTTAACGAAATCGGCATCGGAAGTGCCGGTAGAAACCATCACGTATTGCAGTACGCTTTCAGGTACGCGAGCGATAAAGGCCTGCCATTGTGCCACGCTATAATGCTTGTGAACGGCGGTAAGGACCTGGAATGAGGCCAGCGCTTCCGCCATGCTGAAGGTGCCGACGGTATCCATATTGGCGGCAATGATCGGCACGCCTGACCAGGCGACGCCGGAGTGTTTGAAGGTGAACTGACGGTTCAGGTCAACCTGTGAACGACTCTTCAACGTGGAACGCTTGGGGCGGATCAGGACATCTTTAAAACCTAGCTTAATATCTTCTTCAATACGCATAAATCACTTCCTGGTTGATGGCGCAATCTGATGATTGGGTGCTGCTGCCAGCTCCAGTAGCCTTATCATACGCGCTAAAAACGCACGGACAAGACTGCGAAAACAGGTTTATTTAGGCTACAATCCCATAAATTTATCTGTGATTCTCTTATGTGATCTGCACCCCACTTTTAGCGGCCGCGTCAATGCTGGCCTGAGCGGATGCGGCCACATCGGAGCCGTGAGAATCGGGACTATGAGCTATACTGTTGCGCTGACCGGCGGTATCGGCAGCGGGAAAACCACTATCGCTAACGCCTTCGCGGCCAGAGGCGTGGATATCGTTGACGCCGATATTATTGCCCGTCAGGTCGTGGAGCCCGGTCAACCCGCGCTGAAAGCGATACAAGAGCGGTTCGGTGCGGCGGTCATTCGCCCGGACGGCTCGTTAGATCGCGCCGCGCTGCGTCAGCGGATTTTTAGTTCCGCGCAGGAAAAAGCCTGGCTGAACGCCCTTCTGCATCCGCTGATCCATAGTGAGACCCGTCGCCAGCTGGCGTTAACCCGCTCCGTCTGGTGCCTGTGGGTCGTTCCTTTGCTGGTTGAAAACAATCTGCAACAGCTGGCCGATCGGGTGCTGGTTGTGGATGTCGATCGCGAAACGCAGCTGGCGCGTACCATGAGCAGAGACCACATCAGCCGTGAACAGGCTGAACATATTTTGGCTGCGCAGGCCACGCGTGAAGCGCGACTTGCCGTAGCCGACGACATTATCGATAACGGCGGCACACCTGATGATGTGGTCGCCAAAGTTGCCCGGCTGGATCAGCGCTATCGCCAGCTTGCCGGAGCAACAGATCAGGATTAAAGCATGAGCACAACGGTTTTATTTGAGTACCCATTAAATGAAAAAATGCGGACCTGGCTGCGCATTGAATTTTTGATGAATCAGCTGGACAGCAGCCGCACCATCGTCGATTCAGTCAGCGCGCTAACTTTTTTCCGCAATGCGGCCGAGCTGCTGGATGTATTTGAACGCGGCGAACTGCGTACCGAAATTGTCAAAGAGCTGGATAAGCAGCAGCAGAAGCTGCGCTCCTGGGCAGAAGTGCCGGGCGTGGATATGGATCTGGTGCATAAGCTGCACGACAGTCTGAAAACGCGTTCGACTGCGCTGATGGCCGCTCCGCGTATGGGACAGATGATGCGGGAAGATCGGTTGATCGGACTGGTGCGTCAGCGCTTAAGTATTCCCGGCGGCTGCTGCAGTTTCGACCTGCCTACGCTGCATATCTGGCTGCATATAGAACAGGAGAAACGGGACAGTCAGGTTGCGCTGTGGATGAACTCGCTGGCGCCTATCCGCGACGCGCTGACGCTGATTTTGGACTTAATTCGCCAGTCGGGCGCTTTTCGCCATCAGACCAGCCTGAACGGATTTTATCAGGACAATGCGGAAGGCGCCGATCTGCTGCGCCTGCAGCTGATGCTGGAGGACTCGCTTTATCCGCAGGTTTCCGGCCATAAAAGCCGCTATGCTATCCGCTTTCTGCCGCTCGACAGCGAGCACGGCGAGGTGCCGGCGCGCCTCGATTTTCAACTTGCCTGCTGCTGAGGTAACGATCAATGAATGAAGTCATCACTGTAAACTGTCCAACCTGTGATAAAGAGGTTATCTGGGATGAGCTGAGCCCCTGGCGGCCCTTCTGCAGCAAGCGCTGCCAGCTGATCGATTTGGGCGAATGGGCTAACGAAGAGAAACGTATTCCCAGCGAGGGCGATCTTTCCGACAGCGATGAATGGAGCGAAGAACCGAAAGATCGCTACTGAAAGCCTACTACCAGGAAGATGACCGCTGGCTGAATATGGCCCTTTTCAGCCAGCAGCGAGGCAATATCGTCTACGTTGACCCGCTCTGAAGACGAACAATATCGCCTGTATCAGCCCCGGCCTGCAGATGAGAAATATCGCTCAAATTAGCCTGTGTCTGCAGGCAACGATATTGCCTGAATCAGCACGGCCTGCACACGAGAAATATCGCTCAAATTAGCCCGGTTTGCAGGCAACGATATCGTCTGAATCAGCACGGCCTGCGAGCGATATCGCCTGAATCCACCCAAGCCTACGGGCAACGATCGCGTCTAAATCAGTCCGGCCTGCAGGCGAGCGATCAGTTCTGCATTGGCGGGAGGAAATTCTTGCGCCACCAGCGCCTGCTGCGCGACCCAACGTTGCGGCTGCCCTTCACGTCCCCACGGTTCGCCCTGCCAGGCCTCTACCAGAAAGAAATGCAGCGTGACCTGTAGCTCGCTGTCCGTATGGCTGGCCATACCGCAGGCCGATGCGCTCAGCGGAGTGATGCCCGTTTCTTCCTGTAGCTCGCGCTTCAGCGCCTGTTCCGGCGTTTCGCCTGCTTCGATTTTCCCGCCGGGAAATTCCCATCGGTTAGCCATATGGGATTTAGCGGAGCGCTGGGTTAGAAATATTCTTTTCTGCCCGTCACGAATGATGCCTACTGCCACCTGTAAATGCTTCATAACTGTTCTCTGGATTGCCTGAAGTACGCCGCCACTATTCCAGCGTTGCGGCACAATCGCAAGCCCGATTGTAAACTGCGAGCCGTTACGAAAATCAGCTATGTAACAGCATGAAAATGGCCGAAGGCCGGTACGGCAGTAAAAACAAAGCGTAGAATTTCGTTTCAGGGAAGCCCGTCTTAAGCAAAGCAGACAGGCACGGCGACGTCTGCCGACTCACGGATAAGAGGAGAGAAATATGCGCCGCATCTTTAGCCTTCAGGTAAACATGCTCATGCTGCCAGCGCTACTGGCAGTGACAACAATCGTCATAGCGCAGCTGCCTCTGAGGCTGTGGCTGCCGGCGCTGCTGCTAAGCTGGACGTTATTAGCACTGGCAGTCGTGGATTATCGCCTGTTTCTGCTGCCGGATATGCTGACGCTGCCGCTGCTCTGGCTTGGACTGCTTGCCAGCACGATCGGATTGCTGCCGGGCCTGACGCCGGAGCAGGCCGTTTATGGCGCAGCGGCGGGTTACAGCACGCTTTGGCTGCTCTCGCGCGGCTATTGGCTGCTGAGAAACAAAGAGGGGCTGGGGCTGGGCGATGCCAAATTACTGGCGGCGCTGGGCGCCTGGACGGGCCTGGAGCGGCTGCCCTGGATCGTGCTGCTGGCGACGCTTATCACCTCAGCCGCGCTTTTTGCCGCGTGGCTGATGTTCAGGCATCCGCTTAATGCGCCTTTCCCTTTTGGGCCTGCGCTGGCCTTTGCAGGCTGGACGATATTTCTCTGGCTCTATGGATAACGGCCAGGAGGCCGGCCCTGACGTGGCAAAGACTATAACTGGCATAACACGGCCTCGCTTTGGCAAAGACTATAACTGACGCAAGGTGAGCTGGCTTTAGTAAAAATTATGTGGCTGTGGCTGTGGCTGTGGCTGTGGCTGTGGCTGTGGCTGTGGCTGTGGCTGTGGCTGTGGCTGTGGCTGTGGCTGTGGCTGTGGCTGTGGCTGTGGCTGTGGCTGTGGCTGTGGCTGTGGCTGTGCAAGAGCGTACTGGTTTGCCCTGTCTCTCCGCCATAAAAAAAACCGGGGAATTCCCCGGTTTTTTAAAGCGTGGTCAGCAATACCCGTCAGGCCAGGCGGCCGTGACACTGCTTATATTTTTTTCCTGAGCCGCAAGGGCAAGGATCGTTACGTCCGACTTTGCGCTCGCCGGTCTGCTCAGCCAGCGCCATCGCTGCTTCCGTTTCGGTATCCACATGGCTCAGCTGCTGCTGCTGCGCCAGACGCTCGGCTTCTTCACGACGCTGCTCTTCCATCGCTTCGACTTCTTCCGGCATCCGCACCTGCACCTTGCTCAGCGTGCTGATCACCTCATACTTCAGCGACTCCAGCATTGCGGCGAACATGGCGAAAGACTCGCGCTTGTACTCCTGCTTAGGATCCTTCTGCGCATAGCCACGCAGATGGATGCCCTGACGCAGATAGTCCATTGCAGCCAGATGCTCTTTCCACAGCGAATCCAGCGTTTGCAGCATCACGCCTTTTTCAAAGTTGCGCATCATCTCAATGCCGACCACTTCTTCTTTACGCTGATACTGCTCTTTGGCCTGCGTCATAATACGTTCGCGCAGCGTCTCTTCATGCAGGTCAGGCTCTTTGTCCAGCCACTCTGCAATCGGCAGCTCCAGGTCGAAATCGTTTTTCAGACGTTCCTGCAGGCCTGGCACATCCCACATCTCTTCCAGCGACTGCGGTGGAATGTAGGTATCGATCGTGGTTTTAAACACGTCTTCACGGATGCTGGTGATAGTTTCCGATACGTCGGAAACGTCCAACAGCTCGTTACGCTGGGTGTAGATAGCGCGACGCTGATCGTTAGCCACGTCATCATATTCCAGCAGCTGCTTACGAATATCAAAGTTACGGCTTTCCACTTTGCGCTGTGCATTGGCAATAGCTTTGGTCACCCACGGATGCTCAATCGCTTCGCCCGGCTTCATGCCCAGTTTACGCATCATATTAGAGACGCGATCGGAGGCGAAAATACGCATCAGCGCATCTTCCATCGACAGATAGAAGCGTGAGGAGCCGTTATCGCCCTGACGACCGGAGCGGCCGCGCAGCTGGTTATCGATACGGCGTGATTCATGACGCTCGGTGCCGATGATATGCAGACCGCCGGAAGCCAGTACCGCATCGTGACGCACTTTCCAGGCGCTCTTGATCGCTTCGATCTGCTCAGGGGTTGGATCGGTCAGCGCGGCGATTTCCGCCTGCCAGCTGCCGCCCAGCACGATATCCGTACCGCGACCCGCCATGTTGGTTGCGATGGTAACCGCGCCCGGCTGACCAGCCTGCGCCACGATATCCGCTTCACGGGCGTGGAACTTGGCGTTCAGCACCTCGTGTTTGATCCCGGCGCGAGTCAGCTCGGCTGACACCACTTCCGATTTCTCAATAGAGATCGTTCCCACCAGCACCGGCTGGCCGTTAGCGGTACGCTCGCGGATATCTTCAATGATCGCGTCGATCTTCTCTTTCTCGGTCATATAGACCAGATCCGGCAGATCTTTACGCACCATTGGGCGGTTGGTCGGCACGACAATCGTTTCCAGCTTGTAGATAGAGCTGAACTCAAAAGCCTCGGTATCTGCCGTACCGGTCATACCGGCCAGCTTGTCGTAAAGGCGGAAATAGTTCTGGAAGGTAATAGAAGCCAGCGTCTGGTTTTCGTTCTGGATCTCCACGCCTTCTTTCGCTTCTACCGCCTGATGCAGACCATCCGACCAGCGACGGCCCTGCATGGTACGACCAGTATGTTCATCGACGATAATCACTTCGCCGTCTTTCACGATATAGTCCACGTCGCGGGTAAAGAGCGCATGGGCGCGCAGCGCCGCCGTGACGTGGTGCATCATCATGATGTTGCCTGGCGAATAAAGCGACTCGCCCTCTTCCATGATGCCTTCGCTGACCAGCAGCTCTTCCACCTTCATCAGGCCGCGCTCGGTCAGATGCACCTGACGCCCTTTTTCATCCACGGAGAAGTCGCCTTCGCCCTGGAAGGTGTCGGAGTCTTCTTTGTCCTGACGGATCAGGTGAGGGATGATTTTGTTAACTTTGATATAGAGTTCGGAGCTGTCTTCCGCCGGGCCGGAGATAATCAGCGGCGTACGCGCTTCATCGATCAGGATGGAGTCGACCTCATCTACCAGCGCATAGTTGAGCTTGCGCTGTACGCGATCCTCAGGGCTGAACGCCATGTTATCGCGCAGATAGTCAAAGCCATATTCGTTGTTGGTGCCGTAGGTAATATCGGCAGCGTAGGCTTCACGTTTGGCCGGAGCAGGCATTCCCGGCAGGTTGATGCCGATGCTCAGTCCCAGGAACTCGAACAGCGCGCGGTTGTTTTCCGCATCACGCTGCGCCAGATAGTCGTTGACCGTGACGACGTGCACGCCTTTGCCGCTAAGGGCGTTCAGGTAAGCAGGCAGCGTAGCGGTCAGGGTTTTACCTTCACCGGTACGCATTTCCGCGATGCAGCGATCGTTCAGTACCATGCCGCCCAGCAGCTGCACGTCAAAGTGACGCATGTTAAAGACGCGCTTGCTGGCCTCACGTACGGTCGCAAAGGCTTCCGGGATCAGGTTTTCCAGCACTTCGCCTTTTTCCAGACGCGCGCGGAACTCGGCGGTCTTCGCCTTCAGCTCATCATCGGACAGCTTCTCAAAGTCCGGTTCCATCTTGTTGATCTGCTCAACCACTTTGCGCATACGGCGCAGCGTACGGTCGTTACTGCTACCAAAAACCTTGGTTAATAATTTGATTAACATAAACAATATTCTCTCAGCCACTGCTTCTACAGCGCATCACTAAACTTTTAATGGGGGAACTATAGTCGATTTATGCGAGAGAGACAGGCCCGGCGCGAATGCCCTGCACGCTGGCCAGCCACAGGCCGGTCTGATAGCGAGGCGCGTCGGTTGTTTGCTGCGGCGTGGTCTGGCGAACAATCGCGGGCGGTCTGGCTTCATGCGTGAGTAGCGCATTCAGCGTGTCCAGCAGCGCCAGCCGATGCACCTCAAGCGGCGTGGCCTGCTCAATAACGGCAGCGGGCGTCAGCGTAAAAGAGAGATGGCGAATAACGGTGCGGATGGCGTGTTGATGCCAGTAATCCACATTAAAGCTGGCGCGACGCGCGTTCAACAACGCAAGGCTGTCGAAGCGCACGCTATTATTGATATTCAGGCTTCTGGAAGCCGTTTCTGGTAAGGTATCACCTGAGGCGTGAGGCAGACCAAAGCTCGCCGCGACCATCCCCAACAGGAGATGCGGCCAGAAGTAACGTCTGCCAAATTGTCGCCAACAATTAAGAATACCCACTGTTTTCCGCCGGAGCCTGCTATGCGCGATAGTCGCCCGCAATCAATTGAAAGTTTTTTCGAAGCTGCCGAAGGCCAGAGTATGCTGCAATCCATTCAGCAACGCGCTATTGCGCTGAATAAGCTGAACCGTGCGTTGCAGGGTATTATCCCGGCTCAGCTGCATCCCTGGTGCCGCGTGGCGAATTTCCGCCAGGGCGTTCTGGTGCTTGAAACCGCTAATGCCAGCTGGATGATGCGCTTACGCTATGAACAATCCAGCCTGCTGTCAGCTTTACGAGCGCAAATATTACCATCATTGACGTCAATCGACATCAGGATAAATCCAACGATGGCGGCAAAAGCTCAGGAAAACGCGCAGGAAAACAGCGTTCGGCCAGCAAAAGAGAATAATCTGGGGCGTCAGCTTAGCGAAGAGAGTGCGGAAATTTTACGGGGAGTCGCGAGCCGTAGCCCGGAAAAACTAAAGAAAACATTAGAACGACTGGCCTTGCTGGCCGGAGAGAGTACCCGCTCAACCAGTCGTCATAAATAGTGCTTAAGCCAGCACCAGGTTTGGCGCACGGAAGGTCACCGGCAGCTCGGCTTCGTCTTCAAACGTTGCCCATTCCCAGGCTTCCTGCTTCGCCAGCACGGCCTGCAGCAGCTTGTTGTTCAGCGCGTGACCACCTTTGAACGCGGTAAACGCGCCAATGATGTTGTGTCCGCACATAAACAGGTCGCCGATCGCATCCAGCATTTTGTGACGCACGAACTCGTCCTCAAAACGCAGGCCGTCTTCGTTCAGCACGCGATAGTCGTCCACCACGATGGCGCAGTCGAAGCTGCCGCCCAGGCAAAGACCGCGAGACTGTAACGCCTCGATGTCGCGCATAAAGCCGAACGTACGGGCACGGCTGATTTGACGCGCAAAGGCTTCAGCGGAAAAATCCATGCTGTAGCGCTGTGAGCTGGCGTCGATAGCCGGGTGCTTAAAGTCGATGGTGAAATCGAGCTTAAAGCCGTTGTGCGGGACCAGTTCGGCCCATTTGTCGCCGTCTTCAACCCGGACAGGCTGTTTGATGCGTACAAATTTTTTCGCGCAGTTCAGCTCCTGAATACCCGCGTCCATCAGCAGATAAATAAAGGGCGCCGCGCTGCCATCCATAATAGGGATTTCAGGCGCGTTAACTTCCACCACGATATTATCAATGCCGAGGCCGGCAAGGGCCGCATTCAGGTGCTCGACCGTGGAAATACGCACGTCATGCTCGTTGACCAGACAGGTACAGAGCATGGTATCACGCACGGATTTGGCATCAGCCGGGAAATCAACCGGTGGATTCAAGTCAGTGCGACGATAGATGACCCCGGTGTTAGCCGGCGCAGGGCGTAGCGTCAGAGTGACTTTCTTGCCGGTATGCAAACCGACGCCAGTCGCCTGAACAATACGTTTTAATGTCCGTTGTTTGATCATCGCATTATCTCGCAAAATTACTCATCCGACCGCCAGTATAAATCACTGACGGGCGAACACTTTAACACAAAGAGCGGAGAACCCCAACCTTCAGGGAATTCTTAGTCCGCCTGCTTACGCAGGAAGGCCGGAATATCCAGATAGTCAGGCTCTTTGTTGGTTTGCGTGCCGGGCTCGTTGACCACCTTCGCCGCAGGCTTTTGTTCCTGAGGCAGCGGCGCCATACCGTGCTGCTGATAACGATGATCCATAACAGGCTGAGTCTGTGCCTGCTTGTTGGTCACCAGCGTGATTTCCGGACGTTTGTCCATGCCGATGCCGGTTGCGACCACGGTCACACGCAGCTCGTCGTTCATTTCCGGATCCAGCGAGGTACCGATAACCACGGTCGCGTTGTCGGAAGCGAAGGCGCGGATAGTGTTACCCACGGTTTCAAATTCATCCAGACGCAGGTCGAAACCAGCCGTGATGTTGACCAGTACGCCGCGCGCGCCGGAAAGGTCGATATCTTCCAGCAGCGGGCTGGAGATCGCCATTTCGGCCGCTTCTTCCGCACGGTCTTCGCCGCACGCCACGCCGGAGCCCATCATTGCATAGCCCATTTCGGACATCACGGTGCGCACGTCGGCAAAGTCGACGTTCATCAGGCCCGGACGGGTAATCAGTTCGGCAATGCCCTGCACTGCGCCTTTCAGCACGTCGTTAGCCGCGCCGAACGCGTCCAGCAGAGAAATACCGCGACCCAGCACTTTCAGCAGCTTGTCGTTTGGAATAGTAATCAGAGAATCGACATGCTTGGAGAGCTCGGCAATACCCTGCTCCGCGAAAGCCATACGCTTCTTGCCTTCAAAATTGAAAGGCTTGGTCACGACGGCCACGGTCAGGATACCTAAATCTTTGGCTACTTCGGCCACGACCGGCGCGGCGCCGGTACCGGTGCCGCCGCCCATACCTGCGGCGATAAACACCATGTCCGCGCCTTCCAGCGCCTGACGTAATGCTTCACGATCTTCTTCCGCTGAATTGCGTCCTACTTCCGGGTTTGCCCCGGCACCCAGACCCTTGGTAATCCCGTTACCGATTTGGATGGTCTGGCCTACTGCCGTTTTGCGCAACGCCTGAGCGTCGGTGTTAACGGCAAAGAATTCTACGCCTTCGATGCGCTCACGCACCATATGCTCTACGGCGTTACCGCCGCCGCCGCCGACGCCGATGACTTTAATCACCGCGTCATTGGTTAATTCCATAGGTTCAAACATAATTTCTCTCCGTTATGTGCCTGTCGCCTGGAGATCATAAAATAAGCCTAGCATGATCTCCTTTTCTCTAAATTAAAACTCTTTTTTCAGCCAGCTGTTGATTCGCTTGAACCAGTTGCCCACTGACGCTCTTTTTTCCACATCCGCCTCACCGTTAAGATGAGACTCTTTTCCGTAGTGCAGCAGCCCGACAGCCGTCGAGTAGTAAGGCTCCTGCGCATAATCTGTTAAGCCGGTGATATTCAGCGGCTGGCCGATGCGTACCTGCGTATGAAACACGCGCTGCGCGCAGGCCGCCAGGCCTTCAATCTGCGCTGC
This sequence comes from Erwinia aeris, assembly GCF_041224955.1. Classification (NCBI taxonomy): domain Bacteria; kingdom Pseudomonadati; phylum Pseudomonadota; class Gammaproteobacteria; order Enterobacterales; family Erwiniaceae; genus Erwinia; species Erwinia aeris. The sequence continues at coordinate 183,581 of NZ_JBGFFX010000005.1, forward strand.
ACCGCCGGTCAGGACGATGCCTGCGGCCAGGTGATGCTTGACGCCCTGCTGACGCAGCTGCTCCTGCAGCTGTAAAATCTCGTCGTTGACCAGGTTCAGCAGCTCGGTATAGCGCGGCTCAATGACCTCTGCCAGCGTCTGGCGCTGCAGGCTGCGCGGCGGCCGACCGCCCACGCTGGGCACCTCGACGTTTTCGTCTTTGCCGACGATGGAGCCGAGCGCGCAGCCGTGACGCACTTTAATGGCTTCCGCATCGGTCGGCGGCGTGCCGAACGCATAGGCGATGTCGCTGGTGACCACGTTGCCCGCATACGGGATAACCTTGGTGTGGCGCAGCGCCCCGCCAGTATAGACCGCGATATCCATTGTGCCGCCGCCGACGTCCACAACGCAAACGCCCAGCTCGCGTTCATCTTCGGTCAGCACGGCGAAACTGGAGGCCAGACCGGCGAAAATCAGTTGGTCAACTTTCAGGCCGCATCGTTCAACCGCTTTAACGATGTTTTTCGCCATATCGTTATGGCAGGTGATCAAATGGACTTTCGCCTGCATACGCACGCCCGATAAGCCTACCGGATTTTTGATCCCTTCCTGATAATCGATCGCATATTCTTGCGGAATAACGTGCAAAATCCGGTGTTCGTCACGAACACGCACGGATTTCGCGGTGTGCACCACGTTTTCCACATCTTCCTGGGTCACTTCCTCTTCTGAAATAGGAACCATCCCTATTTCGTTCTGACAACTGATGTGTTTTCCGGACAGCGCCAGATAAACCGACGAAATCTGGCAGTCCGCCATCAGTTCGGCCTGGTCAATTGCACGCTGTACGCACTTGACGACCGACTCCAGGTCGTTGACGCCGCCTTTATCCATGCCGCGAGAAGGACAGCTACCCACCCCGATGATATTGACCATACCATCGGGCAAAACTTCCCCTACCAAAGCGGCGACCTTCGCGGTGCCGATTTCCAGTCCAACTACCAGTTTTCTGTCCGTCGCCTTGATCATTGTTGTTTAACCTGTGCCTGATTCTGTTGCTTATTACCGTCAGTGGTCTGAATAAGTGGCGGTGCCCAGCCTACTGCCGCGCCAGAGTCGTATCGCAGGTCCACATAACCGATCCGCTTATTTTCCGCTTGCGCCTGCTGCTGGAGCGTCGGCCAGAGCTGAATGAAGCGTTTCAGCCGCTTCATATCCTCGTTGCGTCCCAGTTCCAGACGCGTATCGTCATCCAGCACCAGCTGCCATGAACGCCGCGCCGTCATTGACGCCGCCTTCAGCTTAAATTTTCCGGCGGCCAGCATAGCGTCCATCTGATGGTAGCCTGCCAGCACTTCGGATTCGCTGCCTTCCGGCCCGTAAAGCATCACCATCTTCTCTTTGCCGAGGTGATTAGCCGGCACGCTGAACGATTTTCCCGTTGCATCAACCAGATGCAGGTCATTCCAGCGGGCAACGGGCACATATTCAACCAGATGAATCTTTAATTCGTCCGGCCACTGCTTACGCACGCTGACCTGTTGGATCCAGGGCAGCCGTTCGATCTGCTGCTGGATAACATCCACGTCCTGCGACATAAAAGTGCCAGGCTCGCCCAGCGACAGGATAGCCTGACGAATATCGTCGTTGGTGGTGTAGTGCATTTGCCCCGTCACCACCAGCCTGGACAGCGGCAGCCGGGACGCGTCGTTCATCCAGCGTACCACTACGTAACCGCCTGCCGACATCACGCCAAGCACTATCAACAGGAAAAGAATGCCGGCCAGCCGCGAGCCGTTGCTGCGGCCGGTGCGCGCTTTTTCCTGCGCCTCGCGATTGCGAACATTCAGAGCAGCCTGGGACATATCAGTCCGCCAGTTCCAGAATGCGGGCTACCAGCTGCGAAAAGCTCATGCCGGCCTGCTTAGCGGCCATCGGCACCAGGCTGTGGCTGGTCATGCCGGGCGAGGTATTCACCTCCAGCAGGTAAAACTGGCCGTCGCCGCCCATCATCAGATCGACGCGTCCCCAGCCGCTACAGCCCAGCGCGCGCCACGCTTTAATCACGATCTCGCTCAGTTCCGCTTCCCGCTCGGCCGATAAACCGCTTGGACAGAAGTACTGCGTTTCGTCAGAAAAGTATTTTGCTTCATAGTCATAGAACTCCGAAGCCACCTGAATACGAATGGAAGGCAGAATATCGTCGCCGATCACCGCTACGGTGTATTCCGGGCCGCTCAGAAACGCCTCTACCAGCACGTCGTCGTCGTGACGGAAAGCCTCGGTCAGCGCAGCCTGAAGCGAGTCAGCGTCGTTAACGCGGCTGATGCCGACGCTGGAGCCTTCGCTGCTGGGCTTAACGAAAACCGGCAGGCCCAGCGCTGCGATACGGGCGCGGATCTCGTCGTTAAGCCCGGCGTCCATCTCTTTACGGGTAATCGCCACGTAAGGCGATACCGGCAGGCCGCAGCCCTGCCACAGGCATTTGGTGCGCAGCTTGTCCATGGTAATGGCGGAAGCCATCACGCCGCTGCCGGTATAGGGAATAGCCAGAAACTCCAGCAGCCCCTGCAGGGTGCCGTCTTCGCCGCCGCGACCGTGCAGCGCGATAAAAGCTTTATCGAAGCCTTCTTCTTTCAGGCGCGTTACCGGAAAATCACGGATATCGACGGCATGCGCGTCGATGCCCGCCTCAAGCAGTCCGCTCACCACGGCGTTGCCCGACATCAGGGAAACGTCGCGTTCCGCAGAAGTGCCACCCAGCAATACCGCTACTTTCTCAGCCATGATGTTTACCTTCTTTCTGCGGTTGTAACTTATTTTCAGCAAGCGTGCGGGCAATACGACCAACGTTGCCCGCGCCCTGCACCAGAATTAAATCGTTGCCGGACAGCTTCGGCGCCAGCATTTCCAGCACGGCGTCATGGTCCGACACCAGGATAGGATCCACTTTGCCGCGCCCACGGATGGTGCGGCACAGCGAGCGACTGTCGGCACCGGGGATCGGCGTTTCGCCAGCGGAGTAAACGTCCAGCATCAGCAGCACATCCACCTGAGACAGCACGTTCGCGAAATCGTCATAGAGATCGCGGGTGCGCGTATAGCGATGCGGCTGGAAGATCATTACCAGCTGCTTGTCCGGCCAGCCCGCGCGGGCCGCTTTGATCGTGGCGTCAACTTCCGTGGGATGATGACCATAATCGTCAACCAGCATCGCGGTGCCCTGCACGCCGTTCACTTCCTGTAGCGGATACTCGCCCAGGAAATCGAAGCGACGACCGGTGCCCTGGAAGCTTTCCAGCGCGCTCAGGATTTCTGCATCGTCAATGCCCTCTTCCGTCGCGACGGCTACCGCGGCGGCGGCGTTCAGCGCATTGTGGCGGCCAGGCGCGTTCAGCGTCACCTGCATCAGCGGCTTATCTTGGCGGGCCAGCGTGAAGTGGCCCTGCGCGCCGTGCTGCTCGTAGCTGGCGATACGCACGTCGGCATCTTCGCTAAAGCCGTAAGTGGTGATCTGGCGGCCTACGCGCGGGATCAGATCGCGGATCACCGCGTCATCCACGCAGAGCACCGCGCGGCCATAGAACGGCAGGTTGTGCAGGAAATTGATAAAGGTCTGCTTCAGGTTCTCAAAATCGCCCTGATAGGTATCCATGTGGTCAGCTTCGATATTAGTGACGATAGCCACCATCGGCTGAAGGTGCAGGAAGGACGCATCGCTTTCATCCGCTTCCGCAATCAGATAGCGGCTGCTGCCCAGACGCGCATGGGTGCCGGCCGCTTTGACCAGGCCACCGTTAACGAAGGTCGGATCCAGGCCGCCTTCCGCATAAATGCTGGATACCATGGCCGTGGTCGTGGTTTTTCCGTGCGTCCCGGCGACGGCGATGCCGTGACGGAAGCGCATCAGCTCGGCCAGCATTTCCGCCCGACGGATCACCGGAATGCGGGCTTCACGCGCCGCGATAAGTTCCGGGTTATCCTGCGACACCGCGGTGGATACCACCACCACGCTGGCATCGCTGACATTTTCAGGACGATGGTTAAAATAGATGGTCGCTCCCAGCGCGCTCAAATGCTGCGTGACCGCATTCGGCGCCAGATCGGAACCGCTGATTTCATAGCCTTCGTTGGCCAACACTTCGGCAATACCGCCCATGCCGGCACCACCGATGCCAACAAAGTGAATGTGCCGGACGCGACGCATCTCGGGCACGATAGAACGCAGTTTTGCCAGTTGTTGTGTATTCATCTCTTTCTGCCTGTCGGTACCTGCTGGCACCCTGTTCCGGGACAAGTCTCGTCCTGTGCTATAGCGCCGCTTTGCTGACTTCGGCTGCGACACGCTCGGTCGCATCCGGGATCGCCACGGCACGGGCCTTCGCTGCCATCGCCATCAGCGTTGGGCGCTCCCATGCGGCCAGCGTCTGCGCCACGGTGTCAGCCGTAAACTGCGGCTGCTCGTAAATTTTTGCCGCGCCCGCTTTTTCCAGCGGCAGCGCGTTCCAGTACTGCTGACGATCTTTATGCTGAAACGGCACGAAGATCGCCGGTAAGCCTGCGGCGGCCACTTCGCTGACCGTCAGCGCGCCGGAGCGACAGACGATAACGTCCGCCCAGGCGTAGGCCGCTGCCATATCGTCAATAAATTCGGTGACTTTATGCTGCGTCTGTCCAACCTTACCGTAGGCGTCGTTGACTTCAGCCAGCGCGCCTTTGCCCGTCTGGTGCCACAGCGTAATGCTGTCGCCCAGCTTCGCGGCCACCTGAGGCAGCGTCTGGTTCAGCACGCGGGCGCCCTGGCTGCCGCCGATAACCAATACGCGAACCGGGCCGCTGCGATCGGCCATACGTTCAGCAGGCAACGGCAGAGCAAGCACGTCTGTCCGTACCGGGTTGCCGACCACATCCGCATCAGGGAACGCGCCGGGAAACGCCTGCATCACTTTTTTGGCGATTTTCGCCAGCCACTTATTGGTTAATCCGGCGATGCCGTTTTGTTCATGCAGCACCACCGGAATACCGCAGCTCCACGCCGCCAGGCCGCCCGGCCCGGAAACGTAGCCGCCCATGCCCAGCACCACGTCCGGTTTATAAGCCTTCATGATCGCGCGGGCCTGGCATACGGCGTGGAAAATCCGCAGCGGCGCGGCCAGCTGCGCCTTCAGCCCTTTGCCGCGCAGGCCGCTGATGCGAATAAAATCGATGTCGATGCCGTGTTTCGGCACCAGATCGGCCTCCATACGGTCAGCCGTGCCGAGCCAGCGCACCTGCCAGCCCTGCGCCATCAGATGGTGCGCCACCGCCAGCCCCGGAAAAACGTGTCCTCCGGTGCCGCCGGCCATAACCATCAGTCGCTTCCCTTTCATCGACTACCTCGCGTAAACGCCTGGGCTTTTGCCAGACGCGTTTCATAATCTATGCGTAACAAAAATACGATGGCGGTTGACATAATTATCAGGCTGGAGCCGCCGTAACTGATCAGCGGCAGCGTCAGGCCTTTGGTCGGCAGCATACCTGCTGCGGCGCCAACGTTAACCAGCGCCTGGAAGCTAAACCAGACGCCGATAGAGCAGCCCAGAAAACCGGCGAAGCGCTGGTCAAGCTCCAGCGCGCGGCGCCCGATAGACATCGCGCGAAAAGCGACGAAGAATACCATTAACAGCGCTAAAACCACACCGATATAACCCAGCTCTTCACCGATAATCGAGAAGATAAAGTCGGTGTGCGCTTCCGGTAAATATTCCAGTTTCTGTACCGAGTTGCCCAGCCCCTGGCCCCAGAATTCGCCGCGGCCAAACGCCATCAGCGACTGGGTCAGCTGGTAGCCGCTGCCAAAGGGATCTTCCCACGGGTTCCAGAAAGAGGTGACGCGCCGCATACGGTAAGGTTCGGCAATAATCAGCAGGCAAACCGCAAAAATACCGGAGCCGATGATCGCCAGAAACTGCCATAATTTTGCGCCAGCCAGGAACAGCATCGCCAGCGTGGTGACAAACAGCACCACCACGGTACCCAGATCGGGCTGCGCCAGCAGCAGGACCGCCAGCACCACCATCACGCCCATCGGCTTGCAGAAACCCCAGAAGTTGTTGCGCACTTCCTCTACCTTGCGCACCAGATAGCTGGCGAGATAGCAGAACAGCGAAAGCTTGGAGAGCTCCGCAGGCTGGATACGCAGCGGGCCGAGCGCAATCCAGCGCGAGGCGCCGTTTACCGAACTGCCCACCACCAGCACAATCAGCAGCATCACCACCGTGACCAGCAGCATAATGTTGCTGTAGCGCTGCCAGAAAGCCATCGGCACGCGCAGCGTGACCAGCCCGATGCCGAACGCCAGCACGATGTAAAAGGCATCGCGCTTGGCGAAGTAAAAAGGATCGTCCGATAAACGCTGGCCCACCGGCATGGAGGCCGACGTCACCATCACGAAGCCGATAATCGCCAGCCCTATCGTCAGCCAGAGCAGCGTGCGGTCGTAAAGCACCATGGTGCTGGCATCGCTCTCGCGCGAGCCCATCACCCACTCTTTCAGGCGTTCTGACAGCCAGCTGGCAACGCTTAAACCCGGAACACGCATCAGCCCAGCTCCTTTGCCAGTCGAGTGAACACGTCGCCGCGCTGCTCGAAGTTTTTAAACTGATCGAGGCTGGCGCAGGCCGGCGACAGCAGCACCATATCGCCCGACTGCGCTTTGGCGGCAATCTGCTGCATGGCTTCCTGCATCGTTGCGGTCTGCACTGCCCTTTCCGGGCGCAGCGCCGCCAGCGCGGCCGCATCCCGACCAAAGCAGTAAATTCTGATGTTATTGCCCTGTAAGTAGCGAGCCAGCGGAGTGAAGTCGGCGGATTTGCCGTCGCCGCCCAGCAGCAGCCAGAGCGTGCCCTGCACGGTCAGACCGTTCAGCGCCGCTTCGGTGCTGCCGACGTTGGTCGCTTTGGAGTCGTTGATCCAGCGAATGCCGTTACGCTCGTGCGCCAGCTGGAAGCGGTGCGCCAGGCCGGTAAAGGTAGTCAGCGCTTTCAGGCTGGAGGCGCGAGGCAAACCCACGGCATCGGCCAGCGCAAGGGCCGCCAGCGCGTTAGTGTAGTTATGCTGGCCGACCAGGGACATCTCGCTGGTGTTCAGCACTTTTTCGCCCTTAACGCGCAGCCAGGTGCTGCCCTGCTGGCGCGTCAGGTGATAGTCGCCGACGTCGACGCCAAAGCTGATGCAGCGTTTATCCGCGCCGCGTACCGGCATGGTCATCGCATCGTCCGCATTCACAATGCACGCGTCTGCCTGTTCGTAAACGCGCAGCTTGGCCGCCCGATACTGCTGCATCCCGAACGGATAGCGATCCATATGATCTTCCGTCACGTTCAGGATGGTCGCCGCCGCCGCTTTCAGGCTGTGGGTCGTTTCCAGCTGGAAGCTGGAGAGTTCCAGCACGTAGAGCCGGGCGGGCTGAGCAAGCAGCATCAGCGCCGGCAGGCCAATATTGCCGCCCACGCCGACCTGCCAGCCTGCGGCTGTAGCCATCTCGCCCACCAGCGTGGTCACGGTGCTTTTGCCGTTAGAGCCGGTGATCGCCACAATCGGCGCCTGCGCCTCGCGGCAAAACAGCTCGATGTCGCCTACGATCTCCACGCCCGCTTTCGCCGCCGCCGTCAGGGACGGATGCGACAGCGCCAGCCCGGGGCTGGCGACAATCAGATCGGCGCTTTGCAGCCAGTCGTCGTTCAACGAACCCAGCCAGCGTTCCACTTCTGCTGGCAGCTTTTCCAGGCCCGGCGGAACAAGTCGGGTATCCATGACGCGCGGCGTGACGCCACGCGCTAAAAAGAAGTCAACGCACGACTGCCCGGTCAATCCCAGACCGATAATGACGACTTTTTTACCCTGGTAATCAGTCATTATTACCGCACCTTCAGCGTCGCCAGGCCAATCAGCACCAGCATCAGTGAAATGATCCAGAAACGTACGATAACGCGCGGTTCCGGCCAGCCTTTAAGTTCGTAATGATGATGAATAGGCGCCATGCGGAAAATTCGCTGGCCGCGCAGCTTGAACGACCCCACCTGTAGGATCACCGACAGGGTTTCCACCACAAAGACGCCGCCCATAATCACCAGCAAAAACTCCTGACGCAGCAGCACGGCGATGGTGCCCAGCGCGCCGCCCAGCGCCAGCGATCCGACGTCGCCCATAAAGACCTGCGCCGGATAGGTGTTAAACCATAAAAAGCCCAGCCCGGCACCGACGATTGCCGTACAGACAATCACCAGTTCGCCAGCGTGCCGCAGATAGGGAATATGCAGGTAGTTAGCGAAGTTCATATTACCGGTGGCCCAGGCAACCAACGCAAAACCGGCGGCCACAAAAACGGTAGGCATGATCGCCAGACCGTCCAGCCCGTCGGTCAGGTTCACCGCATTACCGGTGCCGACGATAACGAAGTAGGCGAGCACCACGTAAAACAGGCCAAGCTGCGGCATGATGTCCTTGAAGAACGGCACCACCAGCTGCGTCGCCGGCGTGCCTTTTCCTGTCGCATAGAGCGTAAAGGCGACGCCCAGCGAAATCACCGACATCCAGAAATATTTCCAGCGCGCGATCAGCCCTTTCGTGTCTTTACGCACCACCTTGCGGTAATCGTCCACAAACCCAATGATGCCAAAACCCACCAGCACCACCAGCACGCACCAGACGTAAGGGTTGGACGGATAGGCCCACATCAGCACCGAGACGGTAATGGAGAACAGGATCATAATGCCGCCCATGGTCGGCGTGCCGCGCTTGCTGAAGTGCGATTCCGGGCCGTCGTTACGCACGACCTGACCGAAGGACATTTCCTGCAGGCGGGCGATCATGCGCGGCCCCATCCACAGCGAGATAAACAGCGCGGTCAGCAGGCTGACGATGGCGCGAAACGTCAGATAGGAAAAGACGTTAAAGCCTGAATAAAAAGCGACCAGATGTTCGGCCAGCCAGACTAGCATGCTCTTTTCTCCTGTAAGCTCTGTACTACCTGCTCCATGGCGGCACTACGTGAACCTTTAACTAAAATGGTGATCGTCGGCTGTTCCGCCAGCAGCGTCCGCAGACGCGCCGTGACGGCAGCCTTATCGGTAAAATGTTCGCCCACGCCGCTGGCCTCGCCGATAGCGCGGCTTAATGTGCCCACGCTAAGCACCTTATCAATACCGGCGCGCCGCGCCGCTTCGCCCACTTCGCGATGGCACGCTTCGGCCTCCTCGCCCAGCTCCGCCATATCGCCGGTGACCATCACGCGATAGCCCGGCATATCCGCCAGCACCTGAGCCGCTGCGGTCATCGAGCCGACGTTGGCGTTATAGCTGTCGTCCAGCAGCAGCTGATTTTCCGCCAGCAGAACCGGGAAAAGGCGGCCCGGCACGGCTTCAAGCTGGCCTAAGCCAAGCTGTACCGCTTCCAGGGAAGCGCCGACGGAGATAGCCAGCGCGGCGGCGGCCAGCGCATTCGCGATATTGTGACGCCCCGGCAGCGGCAGCTGAACGGCTACGCTGCCTACAGGCGTTTTCATCACAAAATGGGTGCCAGAGCTGGTGATTTGCACATCGCTGGCGGCGAACTCGCTTTCGGCCTGCGGTTGGGAAGAGAAGTGCCAGACCGTTTTGCCCTTCAGCATCGGCTGCCAGTTAGCCTCGTCGTTGCTGTCGGCGTTCAGAATGGCGGTGCCGTTGTCCGGCAGCCCCTGAAAAATTTCGCCTTTGGCTTTGGCCACGCCTGCCAGCGAGCCGAACCCTTCCAGGTGCGCGGCCGCCAGGTTGTTGACCAGCGCCGTTTCCGGTCGCGCCAGGCTGGTGGTCCAGGCGATTTCGCCCTGATGGTTAGCGCCCAGCTCAATCACCGCGTACTGGTGCTGCGCGCTCAGACGCAGCAGCGTCAGCGGGACGCCGATATCGTTATTCAGATTGCCTGCGGTATACAGCGTTTCGCCGCACTGGCGCAGAATGGCGGCGGTCATCTCTTTGACCGAGGTTTTGCCGGAAGAGCCGGTCAGCGCCACGACGCGCGCCGTCGACTGCTGGCGAACCCAGCCGGCCAGCCGGCCCAGCGCTATGCGCGTATCGCTGACCACCACCTGAGGAACCGCAACAGGTAAGTGCTTACTGACTAACAGAGCCGCCGAACCGGCCGCTATTGCGTCGCCGACCAGCTCGTGCGCGTCAAAACGCTCGCCCTTCAGCGCGATAAACAGACAGCCGGCGCTTATCTTGCGCGTATCGGTGGTCACTTCGCTAAAGGTAAGGTCGCTGCCGATTAGTTCACCGCCGGTGATCTCAGCCAGCTTTTGCAGAGAGAGTGCGATCATGCCATCACCCCCAGCAAACGCGCCACGGTTTCGCGGTCGGAATAGTCCAGCCGACGGTTGCCGACGATTTGATAATCTTCATGACCTTTACCGGCAACCAGCACGATATCTTCTTCTTTAGCCTGCATGATGGCGTTAGTGACCGCCTGTGCTCGTCCGGCTACCACGCGGGCGCGGCCCGGATCGAGCAGGCCGGTCAGAATGTCGGCCACGATAGCGGCAGGATCTTCGCTGCGCGGGTTATCGTCGGTGATCACCACCACGTCGGAGAACTGCTCGGCAATGGCGCCCATCAGCGGACGCTTGCCTTTGTCGCGATCGCCGCCGCAGCCGAAGACGCACCACAGCTTGCCTTTACAGTGCAGGCGAGCGGCCTCCAGCGCTTTTTCCAGCGCGTCCGGCGTGTGGGCATAATCCACCACTACCGTTGGCTTCTCGGGCGAGCTGAAGACTTCCATACGGCCGGTGACAGGCTGTAGTCGGTTGCCGGTCGCCACCAGCTCGTTGAGCGGATAACCCAGCGCCAACAGCGTAGCCAGCGCCACCAGCAGATTGCTGACGTTAAACGCGCCCATCAGACGGCTTTCCAGCTCGCCGCCGCCCCAGCTGGAGTCAAAACGGATGGCGGCGCCGTTGTCGTGATAGCGCACGTCCGTCGCCTTCAGCCAGCGGCCATGACAGCCCGGCTCCAGGTTATCTTCCAGCGTAACGGCAACGGCGTCCGGCAGGTTCGCCAGCCAGCGGCGTCCCGTCTCGTCATCGGCATTGATAATGGCCTGGCCGACCATGTGCTCGGAGAAAAGCAGCCATTTGGCGGACTCATAGCGCGTCATATCACCGTGGTAGTCCAGGTGATCGCGGCTGAGGTTGGTAAAGGCCGCAGCGGCAAAAGGCAGCGCCGCTACGCGATGCTGCACCAGACCGTGGGAGGAAACCTCCATCGCGGCCAGCGTCGCGCCCTGCTCCACCAGCGAAGCCAGCGTCTGCTGTACCTCAACCGCCGAGCCGGTCGTGTTTTCAACCGGCGCCAGATGCCCGTAAAGGCCGTTGCCGACGGTGCCCATCACCGCGCCGGTTTCGCCCAACAGCTGCGCCCATTGCGCCAGCAGCTGAGTGGTGGTGGTTTTGCCATTGGTGCCGGTCACGCCAATCAGGCGCAGTTTTTCGCCCGGCTGCTGGTAAAAGCGCCCGGCCAGCGCGGAAAGCCGCTGGCTCAGCTGCGCCAGATAAATCACCGGCACGCCGTGCACGGTAGTGATGTCGCCATCTTCCGCTTCGCCTTCCGCTTCGGCGATAATCGCCGCCACGCCCTGCGCGATAGCCTGGGGAATAAAACGACGGCCGTCTGCCGTATGGCCTTTTACGGCGACAAAGAGATCGCCGGCAGCCGCTAAACGGCTGTCCAGGATCATTTCACGCAGCGGCAGCGCGGGCGCGCCAGGCACCCACGGCGCCAGTAAGTCGTGCAGATTACGATCTGTCACTTGATCCCTCACTTATTGTCTACCAGCTCGTTTTTCTCAACGACCGGTAGCGCATCAGGTTCGATATTCATGGTGCGCAATACACCGCCCATAATGGCGCCAAACACCGGAGCCGAAACCGCGCCGCCGTAATATTTACCGGCCTGGGGATCGTTGATCACCACCACCAGCGCAAAACGGGGACGGCTTGCCGGTGCAACGCCGGCGGTGTAGGCAATATATTTGTTAACGTAGCGCCCGTCCGGCCCGACTTTTTTCGCCGTACCGGTTTTAATGGCGATGCGGTAGCCTTTGATGGCCGCTTTTACGCCGCCGCCGCCGGGCAGCGCCACGCTCTCCATCATATGCATGACGGTGCGAACCACTTCTTCAGAAAATACGCGCTGTCCGCCCACGGGCGGATCGACTTTGGTAATCGACAGCGGGCGATAGAGACCATAGCTGCCGATTGTGGCGTAGACTCGCGCTAACTGTAACGGCGTTACCATCAGCCCGTAGCCGAAAGAGAAGGTGGCCCTCTCTATGTCAGACCACCGTTGTTTTTGGGGATATAAGCCACTACTTTCTCCGACCAGTCCCAGATTGGTCGCTTTACCCAGTCCAAAGTGCGAGTAGGTTTCTACCAGCGCCGAGGACGGCATCGCTAACGCCAGCCTGGAAACGCCGACGTTACTCGATTTTTGCAGAACGCCGGTCAGCGTCAGCTCGTTATAGCGGGCCACGTCTTTGATCTCATGGCCGTTAATGCGGTAAGGCACGGTGTTCAGCACGCTGTTTTCCCGCACCACGCCGCGCTGTAGCGCGGTCATGACCACCATCGGTTTGACGGTTGAACCCGGCTCGAAAATATCGGTGATGGCGCGGTTGCGCATTACGTCTTTGGTAACGCCGGTAAGGTTGTTCGGGTTATAGGCCGGGCTGTTGGCCATCGCCAGCACTTCGCCGGTGTTAACATCCACCAGCACGGCGGTGCCCGACTCCGCCTTGTTAAAGGCGACGGCGTTGTTCAGTTCGCGATAGACCAGCGCCTGCAGGCGTTCGTCAATGCTCAGCGCCAGGTTGTGCGCCGCCCGGCTGTCTACGGAAGAGACATCCTCAATCACGCGGCCATGGCGGTCTTTGCGCACGGTGCGCTCGCCCGGCTCGCCCGTCAGCCATTTATCAAAGCTCTTTTCGACGCCTTCAATGCCCTGACCATCAATGTTGGTAAAGCCGATCAGATGTGACGTGACCTGCCCTGCCGGATAGTAGCGACGCGACTCTTCCCGTAAAAAGATGCCGGGAAGCTTGAGTTTTTTAATGTAGTCGCCGATGGCCGGATTGACCTGGCGCGCCAGATAGACGAAGCGCCCTTTGGGGTTGGCGTTAACGCGCGCCGCCAGCTGATCCAGCGGAATGGAAAGCGCATCGGAAAGCGCCTGCCAGCGGCTGTCCAGCGTGATGCCGCCTTTGGCGTGCAGCTCTTTCGGATCGGCCCAGATAGCGTTGACCGGCACGCTGACGGCCAGCGGACGCCCGGCGCGATCGGTGATCATGCCACGAGAGGTCGGAACGGCCTGGACGCGCAGCGAGCGCATATCGCCTTCCCGCACCAGCTTATCCGGGTTGATCACCTGCAGATAAGCCATGCGCGCCAGCAGTCCGCCCAGCGCGAGTAAAATACAGCCGCACAACAACGCAAAACGCCAGCTGACAAAGCTGGCCTGATCTTCCTGACGTTTTGTCTTAAGCGTCTTAACTGCGGCTTTCATTTATGCCCTTATGGCTGTACCACAATATTTTCCTGCGAAGGATCGACATGCTGCATTTGCAGTTTTTCCATCGCCGTTCTTTCCACGCGGCTGTGATCGCCCAGCGCATTCTCTTCCAGAATCAGGTTGCGCCATTCGATATCCAGCGCGTCGCGTTCCAGCACCAGCTGCTCGCGCTGCGCGGTGAGCAGGCGGGTTTTATGCGCCGTGGTCACCACCAGCACCGCAGACACCAGCACGGCAACAGCCAGGATCAGCGGGATTTTGCCGTGGCGTAAAAGATCGCCTGCAATCACGCCGGGTAAACTGTGTCGCTCGTTGCCGATCATGCGTCTGTTCTCTCAGCGATGCGTAATACGGAACTGCGCGCGCGCGGGTTTTCCGCCACTTCCGCTTCGCCCGGCATCATTTTGCCCAGCGCTTTAAGCTGACGGCCGCCGAGTTTGCTCAGCTGCGCTTCCGTCATCGGAATACCGGCCGGAACCTGCGGGCCACGGCTCTGTTCGCGCATAAAGCGTTTGACGATACGGTCTTCCAGCGAGTGGAAGCTGATCACCGACAGGCGGCCCTGCGGCGCCAGCGCGGAAAGCGCGCCTTTCAGCGCTTTTTCAATCTCTTCCAGCTCGCTGTTGACCCAAATACGGATAGCCTGGAAGCTACGCGTCGCCGGATGCTTGAATTTATCTTTTACCGGCGTAGCGGCATAAATCACGTCCGCCAGCTCTTTGGTGCGGGTCATTGGCTGCTCGCGGTTGCGCTCAACGATGGCGCGCGCGATGCGTTTTGCGAAGCGCTCTTCGCCAAAGGTTTTCAGCACAAAGGCGATATCGCTCTCCTCTGCCTGAAGCAGCCACTGCGCAGCAGATAAGCCTTTGGTCGGATCCATGCGCATATCCAGCGGGCCGTCGCGCATAAAAGAGAAGCCGCGTTCGGCATCATCCAGCTGCGGCGAAGAGACGCCCAAATCCAGTAAAATGCCGTCGATGCGGCCGGTCAGCCCGCGCGCGTCAACATACTCCGCCAGCGCGGAGAAAGGCCCATGTATAATGGTAAAGCGCGGATCGGTAATAGCGGCGGCGGCGGCAATAGCCTGCGGGTCGCGGTCGATGGCGTACAGACGCCCCTGTTCGCCCAGCGCGGAGAGGATCAGTCGGGAATGCCCGCCTCGTCCAAAGGTGCCATCAATATAGATGCCGTCTGGTTTGATATTGAGGCCGTTGACCGCCTCGTCCAGCAGCACCGTGGTATGTTTAAAATTTTCCTGCATAGCTATAATGACAAGTCCTGCAAGCGCTCAGATAGCGGTTCCTGAGACGACTGCTCCGCGTCAATATCCTCCCTGACTTGTTGATACCAGGTCTGTTCATCCCACAGCTCAAACTTGTTAAACTGTCCAACCAGCATCACTTCTTTGGTCAGATTCGCGTGCTGACGGAGCGTACCCGCAATCAGCAAACGGCCTGCATTATCCATCTGGCATTCGCTGGCATGACCAAGCAACAAGCGCTGAATACGGCGCTCTACCGGGTTCATGCTCGATAAGCGAGCCAGCTTACGTTCAATAATTTCCCATTCAGGCAGGGTGTAAAGCAGCAGGCATGGCTGATGGAGGTCAATAGTACACACCATTTGCCCCTGAGATTCCCCGATCAGCGTTTCGCGGTAGCGCATGGGCACAGCCAGTCGCCCTTTGCCGTCGAGATTGACTAACGTTGCTCCACGGAACATGCCAGTCTTCCCCTTTGGTTACCCTTAAGTCCCACTTTACACCACAAATTCCCACCCGGAGGAGTGTACGGAGCGGAGGAAATCATTGTCAAGCGACAGCGCAGGCCCTGAAGAATTATTTCTTTTCCAGAAAAAACAGCAAAGAGTTAAAAAAGAAGCGCCTTTAGCGCGCTATCGAAAATTAAACTAATGAATAGTGACGGGAAATTGATGAGAAAGTCTGAGTTGTTCAAAAATATACCAGCCGTTACCCGTAAAATTCCGGCCGCCAACTTTAGCCGTTGACCGGTATTTTAAGGAATTTCCTAAGAAAATGGCCTGATAGTGCCGTTCTGCCTGATGCGGCAGCGAAGGCGTGTCGCTAACGTTTTAATAAGCGTGCATTTTCGGAAAGTTAAAATCATTTGAAACTTTATCTTTACTTTTATTTACGCTAACGACAAACCAAAAACGCACCGGTCTTATTTGGGCATCCGGCACCGCGCGAAAAGTTGCGAAACCAGAAAAATAAAAGGTGCCAATAAAAGACACCCTTTTAGCAACTGATTAACTTCCTTTACGGCTCAGGCGTCCACGCCGGTAAAGATTGCGACGGATACGCGTCAGGCCGGGTTTTGGCTTACGCGGCTCGTCCAGGCTGGCCAGCACCAGTTCCAGCACCCGCTCGGCCACGTCGCGATGACGCTGACCTACCGCCAGTACCGGACAATCCAGAAAATCCAGCAGCTCATGATCGCCGAAGGTGGCTATTGATAAATCGGTCGGCATCCGCCCTTCCCGCTTCAGCGCCACGTCCATCACGCCCTGCAGCAGACCAAAAGAAGTGGTAAACAGCGCATCGGGCATGGCGTGCGTTTCCAGCCAGGTTTCAAACAGCGCCGCCGCCGCCGTGCGCTCAAAGCTGTTGGCATAGATATAGTCGATATGGCGCTCGTCGCCCTGCCACGCCTGGCGAAAGCCCATTTCACGCAGGAAGCTGACGGACAGCTCCGGCAGCGCGCCGAGGTAAAGAATGGATTCAGCCGGCTGCTTGCGCAGTTCGGCCGCCAGCATCTCGGCATCATCCTGATCGGCGCCGACGACGCTGGTGAAGTGTTCGCGATCCAGTGCGCGATCCAGCGCTACGATCGGCAGCGGATCGTTAATCCAGCGCTGGTAAAAAGGGTGTTCCGGCGGCAGGGAGGTCGAAACGATAATCGCGTCTACCTTGCGCTGTAACAGGTGTTCCACGCAGCGCATTTCGTTATCCGGCTGATCTTCGGAGCAGGCGATCAGCAGCTGATAGCCGCGCTGACGGGCCTGGCGCTCCAGATAATTCGCGATCCGCGTATAGCTGGTATTCTCTAAATCGGGAATAACCAGGCCTATCGAGCGGGTACGCCCTGCCCTTAAACCTGCGGCGACCGCATTAGGGTGATAATTATGCTCGCGAACCACCGCCATGACTTTTTCTACGGTCTTGTCGCTGACACGATACTGCCGGGCTTTTCCGTTTATAACGTAGCTGGCCGTCGTGCGCGATACACCAGCAAGACGCGCAATTTCATCCAGTTTCACAATAACTCCACGCTTCAGGCACCATGACGGCGCAGAAAAAATAGCCATGTCGCGGCTAAGGATAAGATAATCTTACATCTAACGGCTGCGCCAGCAACCTCTTTTAGCCCCAGTCGGGAGCTTTCTGGCAAAAATAAAAAAACCCGGCATTACGCCGGGTTAGAAGCTTTTCGCAATTATCACGCGGGGCAATCAGCGCATAATTCGCTCGCCGCGCGCAACGCCGACAACGCCTGAACGTGCAACCTCAACGATTTCCGCCACTTCACGAACGGTGCTTAAAAAAGCGTCCAGCTTGTCGCTGGTGCCCGCCAGCTGAACCGTATAAAGCGAAGGCGTCACGTCGACGATCTGCCCACGGAAGATTTCCGCGCTGCGCTTAACCTCTTCACGCCCGTAGCCGGTCGCCTGAATTTTCACCAGCATGATCTCGCGCTCGACAAACGCGCCCTGGCCCAGCTCCGTGACGCGCAGCACGTCCACCAGCTTGTGCAGCTGCTTTTCAATCTGCTCCAGCACCTTCTCGTCGCCCACGGTCTGAATAGTCATCCGCGACAGCGTCGGATCGTCAGTAGGCGCGACGGTCAGGCTTTCGATGTTGTAACCGCGCTGAGAAAAAAGCCCCACTACCCGCGATAATGCGCCGGATTCGTTTTCCAGCAGTACCGATAAAACACGACGCATAATTATGTCCTCTCCGTTTTGCTCAGCCACATTTCGTCCATTCCGCCGCCGCGGATCTGCATCGGGTAAACGTGCTCGCTGCCGTCAACGTTAACGTCCACAAACACCAGGCGGCCTTTACGCAGCTCTACCAGCGCCTGGCTCAGTTTTTCTTCCAGCTCATGCGGATGATTAATGCCGATGCCGACATGGCCGTAAGCCTCCGCCAGCCTGATAAAATCGGGCAGCGACTCCATATAGGATTGCGAATGCCGTCCCGAATAGATCATATCCTGCCACTGCTTCACCATGCCCAGATAGCGATTGTTAAGGCTCAGCACCAGCACCGGCAGATTATATTGCAGCGCGGTCGACAGCTCCTGAATATTCATCTGAATACTGCCGTCGCCCGTGACGCAAACCACGGTTTCCTCCGGCAGCGCCAGCTTGACGCCCAGCGCGGCAGGCAGGCCGAAGCCCATCGTGCCCAGACCGCCCGAGTTGATCCAGCGGCGCGGCTTGTCAAAGGGGTAATAAAGCGCGGCGAACATCTGATGCTGCCCCACGTCGGAGGTCACGTAGGCGTCGCCGTTGGTCAGACGCCAGATCGTTTCGATCACCGCCTGCGGTTTGATTTTCTCGCTGCTGCGATCGAACGCCAGGCACTGACGCGCTCGCCACTGTTCGATGCTCTGCCACCAGTCGCGCAGGCTGTCGCAATCCTGCTCGCTGTGCTGTTTTAACATCTCCAGCATCTGCTTCAGCACATCGCGGGCATCGCCGACGATCGGCACATCTGCCGGCACGGTTTTGGAGATAGTCGCGGGATCAATATCAATATGCAGCACCGTCGCGTTCGGACAATACTTCATTAAATTATTGGTGGTGCGGTCATCGAAACGCACGCCAACGGCGAAAATAACGTCGGCATTGTGCATCGTCATATTCGCTTCATAGGTGCCGTGCATCCCCAACATGCCTAAACACTGGCGATGGGTGCCGGGGAAAGCGCCCAGGCCCATCAGCGAGCAGGTCACCGGCAAATTGAGTTGTTCGGCGAACTCGCGCAGCTCGTTGGCGCAGTCGGCATTGATTACGCCGCCGCCCGCATAGAGAACGGGTTTTTTCGCCGCCAGCAGGCTTTGCAGCGCGCGCTTGATTTGGCCCCGATGCCCCTGCGTCGTGGGATTGTAAGAGCGCATACTGACCGATTCCGGCCACTGATACGGCAGCTTGTTCGCCGGATTCATCATATCTTTTGGCAGGTCGATCACCACCGGGCCGGGACGCCCGCTGGCCGCCAGCCAGAAGGCTTTTTTCACGACGGTGGGGATATCTTCAACCTGCCTCACCATAAAGCTGTGTTTGACGATCGGCCGCGAAATACCGACCATGTCGCACTCCTGGAAGGCGTCATAGCCAATAAGGGAGGAAGGAACCTGCCCGGAGAGCACGACCATAGGAATAGAATCCATATAGGCGGTGGCAATGCCGGTAATAGCGTTGGTGGCGCCCGGCCCGGACGTGACCAGCACCACGCCGGTTTCGCCGGTAGCGCGTGCGTAGCCATCGGCCATATGTACAGCGCCCTGCTCATGGCGCACCAGCACGTGGTCAATGCCGCCCACGGTTTGCAATGCGTCATAGATATCCAGTACTGCCCCGCCGGGGTAGCCGAACACATGTTTTACGCCCTGATCGATTAACGATCGGACCACCATCTCGGCTCCTGACAACATCTCCATTTTTGCCTCCAGGCTTTAAGGTGCTGATTTACCGACGTGCTTAACGCGCTTATGCAGAAAATAACGCCTGCCTGCCGATAAGTTCAAAACCTGTGTTTATTCAACCGCTAAAAATATTTTCAGCGGCCAGGTACAGGGCGATGCCCGTTTTATTTTTGCTTTGAGTGAAGATTTACCATAACCGCAGAAAACCCGACAGGCAAACGTCCTGCACGTGACTGATGAATGAAAGCCCTCATTAAGGCACTACCTGTTTCGCCAACGCGTCGACGTTTACACTAACTATTCGCCAGGAAAAAAGCGGTTTATGCTGACTGCGCTTTATTTTCCAGTGTGATCGTTTCGTTATTAATGAGTGAACTTCTTTGAATAAAGTTTACCTGTTCAAACATCGCGGCGGATTTAGTTTTTTCTGCTGCTTCCCGATCTATCTGAAAAAGAATGCGCTAACTAACCGGGCATTGCCGGTGAAAGTTATTTATAAAAAAAACCTATGTAACAAACTGATAAAAAAGGCTATTTTTTCTAAAATCCGCCAGCACTCCCTTTTGTTTTTCGATGGTTTTCTGCTGGGCGGCCTGCCGTACGCCTTTTTGTTCTGTCTGCCTTTGCTGAGCCAGAATAATTTCTCTGCGCTGATTTTACGTCGCTAATTATAACCTTGTGACTCGCCTTGACATCGCCCCCCGCTTTCAAGTATCAATAAAGGAACAGCAAATTTATGAGGCCTGACTCAATGATCCGTACCCTCCTCCTACCTGGTCTACTACTAAACGCATATTTATGCGCGGTAGACTTGTGGGCGGAATGAATCACTGATTCAGGCTTGCAAACTAAAAAACCCGCGCTACTGCGCGGGTTTTTTTATGCTCGTAGCATTAGCGATGCAAACATGAAAGGAATTATCTGATGAGCCAACAAGTTATTATTTTCGATACCACGCTGCGTGATGGCGAACAGGCATTGCAGGCCAGCCTGAGCGTGAAAGAGAAATTGCAGATAGCGCTGGCGCTGGAGCGTATGGGCGTTGACGTGATGGAGGTCGGTTTTCCGGTTTCTTCGCCAGGCGACTTCGAATCCGTGCAGACTATCGCTCGCCAGGTAAAAAACAGCCGTGTTTGCGCGCTGGCCCGCTGTGTGGAAAAAGATATCGATGCGGCTTACGAAGCGCTGCGCGTGGCCGAAGCCTACCGCATCCACACCTTTCTGGCGACGTCGCCCATGCATATCGCCACCAAGCTGCGCAGCACGCTGCCGGAAGTGATCGAGCGCGCCGTGCGCATGGTAAAACATGCGCGTAACTACACCGACGACGTCGAATTTTCCTGCGAAGACGGCGGTCGGACGCCAATCGACGATCTGTGCCGCGTCGTGGAAGCCGCCATCAACGCCGGCGCCACTACCATCAATATCCCTGACACCGTGGGCTACACCCTGCCGAGCGAGTACAGCAACATTTTCACCCAGCTGCGCAACCGCGTACCCAATATCGACAAAGCGATCCTGTCAGTGCATACCCATGACGATTTGGGCATGGCGGTCGGCAATTCTATCGCCGCCGTGCAGGCTGGCGCGCGCCAGATTGAGGGCACCATTAACGGTTTGGGCGAGCGTGCGGGCAACTGTGCGCTGGAAGAAGCCATCATGGCGATAAAAACCCGCAGCCAGCTGATGAACGTGCATACCCATATTCACCATCAGGAAATCTACCGCACCAGCCAGCTGGTCAGCCAGATCTGCAATATGCCAATCCCGGCCAATAAAGCCGTGGTGGGCAGCGGCGCTTTCGCCCACTCCTCCGGTATTCACCAGGACGGCGTGCTGAAAAACCGCGAAAACTACGAAATTATGACGCCGGAATCGATCGGCCTGCACCAAATCCAGCTGAACCTGACCTCTCGCTCCGGTCGTGCGGCCGTGAAACACCGCATGGAGGAGATGGGTTACAAAGAGCAGGATTACAATCTGGACAGCCTGTACGACGCCTTCCTGAAGCTGGCCGATAAAAAGGGCCAGGTGTTCGATTACGATCTGGAAGCGCTGGCCTTTATTAACAAGCAGAACGAAGAGCCGGAACATTTCCGCCTGGACTACTTCAGCGTGCAGTCCGGCTCCAGCGTGATGGCAACCGCTTCGGTCAAGCTGAACTGCGGAGAAGAATCTATCGCCGAAGCCGCGACGGGCAACGGGCCGGTGGATGCCGTTTACCAGGCGATCAACCGTATTACCGACTTTGATATCGAGCTGGTGAAATATCAGCTGACCGCCAAAGGCCATGGCAAAGACGCGCTGGGCCAGGTTGATATCGTGGTGAACTATAACGGCCGTAAATTCCACGGCGTGGGCCTGGCGACGGATATCGTGGAATCCTCCGCCAAAGCCATGATCAACGCCCTGAACAATATCTGGCGCGCGCGTCAGGTCGAGCAGGAATTGCAGCGCAAAGCCAACGAAAAGGAAGCCGTATAATGACAAGGACTTATCATATTGCCGTATTGCCGGGCGACGGCATCGGGCCGGAAGTCATGGCGCAGGCCGCGAAGGTGCTGGATGCGGTACGTCAGCGTTTCGATCTGCGCATCACCACCAGCGAGTATGACGTCGGCGGCATTGCCATCGACCGTCACGGCGAGCCGCTGCCGCCAGCCACCGTGGCGGGCTGCGAACAGGCGGATGCGATCCTGTTTGGCTCCGTCGGCGGCCCGAAATGGGAACACCTGCCGCCAGCGGAGCAGCCGGAGCGCGGCGCGCTGCTGCCGTTGCGTAAGCACTTCAGACTGTTCAGCAACCTGCGGCCGGCCAGCCTGCATCAGGGGCTGGAAGCGTTCTGCCCGCTACGCGCAGATATCGCCGCCAAAGGCTTCGATATTCTGGTGGTGCGCGAGCTGACCGGCGGCATCTATTTCGGCCAGCCGAAAGGCCGTGAAGGCAGCGGCCAGCACGAGCGCGCCTTTGATACCGAGGTTTATCACCGCTTCGAGATCGAACGCATCGCCCGCATCGCCTTTGAATCTGCCCGCAAGCGCCGTAAAAAAGTGACGTCGATTGATAAAGCAAACGTGCTGCAATCGTCCATTTTATGGCGGCAGATCGTAACGGAAGTGGCGCAGGATTACCCGGATGTCGAGCTGCATCATATGTATATTGATAACGCCACGATGCAGCTGATCAAAGAACCTTCACAGTTCGACGTTATGCTTTGCTCTAACCTGTTTGGCGATATTCTCTCCGACGAGTGCGCGATGATTACCGGCTCGATGGGGATGCTGCCTTCCGCCAGCCTTAACGAACAGGGTTTTGGCCTGTTTGAACCGGCAGGCGGCTCCGCGCCGGATATCGCCGGAAAAAATATTGCCAATCCTGTCGCTCAGATCCTGTCGCTGGCGCTGCTGCTGCGCTACAGCCTGCAAGCCGCCGACGCGGCCGATGCCATTGAGCAGGCCATCAGCCGCGCGCTGGCAGAAAATTACCGTACCGGCGACCTGGCTGGCGACGGCGATGCCGTCGGCACCGAGGAGATGGGTTCCGTTATCGCCCGATTTATCCGCGAAGCCTGATTATGAAAACATTATACGAGAAGCTGTTTGACGCCCATGTCGTGTATGAAGCGCCTGACGAGACGCCGCTGCTTTATATCGACAGGCACCTGGTGCATGAAGTGACCTCGGCGCAGGCTTTTGACGGTCTGCGCGCGCACGGCCGCCCGGTGCGTCAGCCGGGTAAAACTTTCGCCACGATGGATCACAACGTCTCTACGCAAACGCGGGATATCAACGCCAGCGGCGAGATGGCGCGCATTCAGATGTCGATGCTGATCAAAAACTGCGAAGAATTCGGCGTGCGGCTGTACGATCTGAAGCATCCTTTTCAGGGCATTGTGCACGTTATCGGGCCTGAACAGGGCATGTCGCTGCCCGGTATGACCATCGTCTGCGGCGATTCGCATACTTCTACCCACGGCGCTTTCGGCGCGCTGGCGTTTGGCATCGGCACGTCAGAAGTCGAACACGTGCTGGCAACGCAGACGCTGAAGCAGTCGCGCGCTAAAACCATGAAGATCGAAGTCGTGGGGCAGACGGCGCCGGGCATTACCGCCAAGGATATCGCGCTGGCGATCATCGGTAAAACCGGCAGCGGCGGCGGCAACGGGCACGTGGTGGAGTTCTGCGGCCCGGCCGTGGAGCAGCTCAGCATGGAAGGCCGCATGACGCTGTGCAATATGGCGATTGAGCTGGGCGCGAAAGCGGGCCTGGTCGCGCCGGATGAGACCACGTTTAATTATGTGAAGGGCCGCCAGTTTGCGCCCAAAGATCGGGCCTGGGAACAGGCAGTCGCCTACTGGCGCACGCTGAAATCCGATAGCGGTGCCCGCTTTGATAAAGTCGTGACGCTTAATGCCAGTGAGATCGCGCCGCAGGTCACCTGGGGCACCAATCCCGGCCAGGTGATCGCCGTCAACGACGTCATCCCCGATCCCGCCAGCTTCAGCGATCCCATTGAACGCGCCTCGGCGGAAAAAGCGCTGGCCTATATGGATCTCAAACCGGGCATCAGGCTGACTGACGTGCGGATCGATAAGGTATTTATCGGCTCCTGCACCAATTCCCGTATTGAGGATCTGCGCGCGGCGGCCTCCGTGGTCAAAGGACATAAAATCGCCGCTGGCGTGCAGGCTTACGTCGTGCCCGGCTCCGGGCCGGTCAAAGCACAGGCCGAAGCGGAAGGTCTGGATCAAATCTTTCTGGCTGCCGGTTTCGAATGGCGCCTGCCCGGCTGCTCGATGTGTCTGGCGATGAATAACGATCGCCTGAGTCCGGGCGAGCGCTGCGCCTCAACCAGCAACCGTAATTTCGAAGGCCGTCAGGGCCGTGGCGGACGTACGCATTTGCTCAGCCCGGCGATGGCAGCCGCTGCGGCGGTAGCCGGTCGCTTTGCCGATATCCGCGAGCTGGATAAGGAGTAACTATGGCGAAAAAATTTACGCAGCATACGGGCGTGGTGGTACCGATGGACGCCGCCAACGTCGACACCGACGCCATTATCCCGAAGCAGTTTTTACAGATGGTGACGCGCACCGGTTTTGGCCGCAACCTGTTTTACGACTGGCGCTACAAGGATGCGGAAGGTCAGATCCCTGACCCTGACTTTATCCTGAATAAACCGGCCTTTCGCGGCGCCAGCATTATGCTGACGAGGGAGAACTTCGGCTGTGGATCTTCGCGCGAACACGCGCCCTGGGCGCTGACCGACTACGGTATCCAGGCGATTATCGGCAGTGATTTCGCCGATATTTTTGCCAATAACGCGTTTAATAATCAGCTGCTGCTGGTGACGTTAAGCGAAGCCGAAATGGATGCGCTGTTTCAACGGGTCGCCGCCGAGCCGGGCGTCAGCTTTACCGTGGATTTGGACAGGCAGGAAGTGGTGGCAGGCGACAAGCGTTACGCTTTCAGCATCGATCCTTTCCGTCGTCACTGCCTGCTGAACGGGCTGGATAGTATTGGCCTGACGCTGCAGCACGAAGCCAGCATCAGCGAGTACGAACGGCGGCAGCCAGCGTTCTTGCGCTAGCTTCAGTCGGGTTAAAAGCGGCCCGAGCGGGCCGCTTCCCTCCACTCAAACATCCTTCACCTTAGCCGACATCGCCAAAGCCGCGACGGCGAGGATCAGCGCGCCCCAGTAAACCGAATAGTGGCCGAACGTTTCTGCCAGCGCGCCCTGCAACACGCCCGCCAGGATCACGCCGGTCGAAATGCTGTTGGTAAAAAGCGTGGTGGCCGCACCCGGTCTGCCGGGCATCAGATCCTGAAAATAGAGCATGCCAATCCCGGCGATGATGCCGATAAAAATAGCGTTGAAAATCTGTAGCGCCAGCAGCGCCGCACGCGAGTGAAACAGCACCAGCCCCAGATAAAACAGCACGCCCGCCGCCACGGCAAACAGCATCATATTGCGCTTGCCGAAGCGCTTAACATAGTGCCCGGCCAGCAGCATCGCCGGGATCTCCAGGCCCGCCGCCACGCCCATCAGCAGGCCCGCCAGCCTGTCCGGCAGGCCCAGCACGCTGCTGATATAAAGCGGCATATCAATGATATACATGGTGTTGCAGGTCCACATCAGCAGCGAGGCGATAAACAGCAGCCGCACGTCTCTGTTTTTCCACGCGCTGATTTGCGTGATAACCACCTCCGGCGACTGTTCCACCCGTGGTACAGAAGGCAGCGCAAACCAGATCAGCGCGATGCAGAGCACAAACAGCGCGGCGGCAACGGAAAACATGGTGGTAAAGCCGTAGTTCAACGCCAGCGCGAAAGAGAGCGGCGGGCCAATCACCCACGCCAGCGAAAGCTGGGCGCGCATTACCGAACTGAACATCACGACTTCACGCGCAGAGCTGTCCGCATACTCGCGCGCCAGCGCAAAAATTTGCGGCATGGCGACGCTGGCCAGCGCCGACAGCAGCACGCCAAAAGTGATTAGCGTCAGATAATCGCGGTTAAAAGCGAACAGCAGCGCGTTGCCTGTCGCCATCAGACAGCAAAAGAGGATCAGCATACGTCGATCGCCACGGTTGTCCGATCGTTTCGCCAGCAGCAGGCTGACCGCAATACCGGCAATTGCGTTCACGGTATAAAACAGCCCCACCCAGAATGGCCGCTCGCCCACTTCGCGCGTCAGAAACAGGCTCAGCGTTGGCGCCTGTAGCGCCCCCGCGATACCCACCATAAAAGAGACAGCCATAAAAGCGAGGTAAACCGGGTTAATACGACGTTGACGCGTAAGCAACGATTTCATACCACATCCCTTGCAAATAAAGAGGCCCGCACGCGGGCGCAAACAGCAAGCATAGAAGAAAACGGGAAATGAAAAAAGCCAGCGGGCAAGACGCCTGCTGGCTGGTGAAAGCACACCCTACTCAGATATAAAGTCTTGAAAGCGCGCCATTCAAAAGAATGCCTCCCGCACTTTCATCGCTAACCAGTATTGCCTTAATATAGGGCAAGAAAAACAGGCGACTTTTCAGCAAGAGTTCCCCTTTTATGCAATCAACGCGTTTACAGCAGCAGTTTATCCGGCTCTGGCAGAGCTGCGAGGGCCAGCCGCAGGAAACCACGCTCGACCAGCTGGCGCTCCAGCTTAGCTGTTCGCGTCGCCATATGCGTAACCTGCTTGGCGCCATGCAGCAGGCGGGCTGGCTAACCTGGCAGGCAGAAGCCGGGCGCGGCAAGCGCTCGAAGCTGACGTTTCACTATACGGGCCTGGCGCTTCAGCAGCAGCGCGCGGAAGACCTGCTGGAGCAGGATCGCATCGATCAGCTGGTGCAGCTGGTCGGCGATAAAAATACCGTGCGGCAGATGCTGCTCTCTCATCTCGGCCGCAGCTTTCGCCAGGGAAAACATATCCTGCGGGTGCTCTATTATCGCTCGCTGCTGAACCTGAATCCCGCCACCGCGTTGCGTCGTTCGGAAACGCATCTGGCCCGGCAGATCTTCAGCGGCCTGACGCGCATAAATGAGGAAAACGGGGAAATCGAGCCGGATATCGCCCACCACTGGCAGTCGGTTTCTTCGCTGCACTGGCGCTTCTATTTACGCCCTGCGGTGCATTTCCATCACGGACGCGAGCTGGAGATGGCGGATGTGATCGCCACGCTGGAACGCGCGCGGACGCAGCCGCTTTTCGCCAATATCGTCCGTATTCACTCTTCCACGCCCTGGACGCTGGATATTCATCTGCACCAGCCCGACCGCTGGCTGCCGTGGCTGCTGGCGGGCGTCGGCGCGCTGATCGTGCCGAAAGAGTGGCCTTTTCTGCCCGATTTCAGCCGTCAGCCCGTCGGCACCGGGCCCTATGCCGTGGTGCGTAATCAGCAGAGCCAGCTTAAGATCGAAGCCTTCGACGCCTATTTCGGCTACCGCGCGCTGCTTGATGAGGTCAACATCTGGGTATTACCGGAAATCAGCGAGGAGCTGGTCTATTCCGGCGTCAGGCTGGAAGGCGGCAGCCTGGATGAAAAATCGGAAGAGAGCCGCCTTGAAGAAGGCTGCTATTTTCTGCTGTTCGACCAGCGTTCGCCGCTGGGACGGGACGAGCAGATCCGTCGCTGGGTCAGCGCCATCGCCAACCCGATAGCGCTGCTGAACCGCGCCGGAGCGGGCTATCAGCGCTACTGGTTTCCGGCCTACGGGCTGCTGCCGCGCTGGCATCATCGACGCGATCTGGACGCGCCGGAAAAGCCGACGGGCCTGACCTCGCTTACGCTGACCTGGTATGGCGATCATCTTGAGCATCAGGCTATTGCTAATTTGCTCCATCCGCTGCTGGCTGCGCAAGGGGTGACGCTGGTCACGAAGCAGGTCGATTACGCCAGCTGGCATCAGGGCGAAGCGGAAAGCGACATCTGGCTGGGCAGCGCTAACTTTACCCTGCCGCTGGAGTTTTCGCTGTTTGCCCTGCTGTATGAGATCCCGCTGCTGCAACACTGCGTGCCGATTGACTGGCAGCAGGATGCGCAGCGCTGGCGCGAACAGCAGCTGCCGCTGGCCGACTGGAGCAGGCAGCTGATCGCCGACTGCTACTTTCATCCGCTTTTCCATCACTGGCTGCTGCTGGAAGGCGAACGCAGTATGCGCGGGGTGCGCATGAATACGCTGGGCTGGTTTGACTTCAAGTCCGCATGGTTTGCACCGCCCGAATCATGATGCTTTCGCTACCCTGTAGAAATCATTAGAATAAGCCGTTCTCAACGGGGTGCGCGGCATTGGCCGACGCTGAGATAAACCCGTCGAACCTGACCCGGCTAATACCGGCGTAGGGATTTGAGAGTGCTTCACCTGCTCAGATCGCGCGTCGCCTGACCCTCAAGGAACTCCAGGTGCTAAAAAAAATCCTGCCTCTGCTGCTGCTCTGCTCGCTTTCCGCCGTTGCCGCCAAACCCGCGCTGACGGTCTATACCTATGACTCTTTCTCTTCCGAATGGGGACCCGGTCCGGCCATTAAAAAGGCTTTTGAGGCCGACTGCGGCTGCGAGCTGCGCTATGTCGCCCTGCCCGACGGCGTCGCGCTGCTGAACCGCCTGCGTATGGAAGGGAAAAACAGCCGCGCCGACGTGGTGCTGGGGCTGGATAACAACCTGCTGGACGCGGCGGAAAAAACCGGCCTGTTTGCCGCCAGCGGCGTCGATACGCGCAGCGTCACCGTGCCGGGCGGCTGGTCAAACAGCACTTTCGTTCCCTACGACTACGGCTGGTTCGCCTTTGTCTATGACAAAACTAAACTGCAAAACCCGCCCAAAAGCCTGAAAGAGCTGGTCGAGGGCAGTCAGCCGCTGAAAATTATCTACGAAGATCCGCGCACCAGCACGCCGGGACTGGGCCTGCTGCTGTGGATGCAGAAAGTCTATGGCGATAACGCGCCCGCCGCCTGGCAGAAGCTGGCGCAGAAAACCGTGACCGTGACCAAAGGCTGGAGCGAGGCTTACGGCCTGTTTCTGAAGGGCGAAGCCGACATGGTGCTGAGCTACACCACCTCACCCGCTTATCATTTGATTGCCGAGAAAAAAACGCAGTATGCCGCTGCCGACTTTAGTGAAGGTCATTACCTCCAGGTGGAAGTCGCCGGGCAGCTTAAAACCAGTAAACAGCCGCAGCTGGCGCAGAAGTTTATGCAGTTTATACTGGCTCAGCCTTTCCAGCAGACCATTCCGCAGGGCAACTGGATGTATCCCGCCGTGGCGGGCAAGCTGCCGGCAGGCTTTGACACGCTGACCCTGCCGAAAACCACGCTGCAATATTCGTCGCAGAACGTTGCCAGCCATCGCAGCCAATGGATCAGCGAATGGCAACGCGCCGTCAGCCGCTAGCCAGCTATCAGCCTTCAGGCAGCCTCGTTCCTGGCTGCCTGGCCGCCACGCTGCTGGTCGCCGTGGCGCTGCTCGCCTTTATCGCGCTGGGGCGCAACGCGCCGGTCAGCGCCCGCGCGCTTTGGGAAGACAGCTATCTGTGGCACGTCCTCCGCTTTTCCTTCTGGCAGGCGTTTCTCTCCGCTTTGCTGGCGCTGACGCCCGCCGTGCCGCTGGCGCGGGCGTTGTATCGCCGCCGCTTTCCGGGCAGGCAACTCGTGCTGCGCCTTTGCGCGATGACGCTGGTGCTGCCGGTGCTGGTGGCGGTATTCGGTATCCTCAGCGTTTACGGGCGTACGGGATGGCTGGCGTCGCTGTGCGCCTGGCTGGGCGTGGACTATCACTTTACGCCTTATGGTTTGCAGGGCATTTTGTTGGCGCACGTCTTTTTTAACCTGCCGCTGGCCGCCAGGCTGCTACTGCAAACGCTGGAGCAAATCCCCACCGAACAGCGCCAGCTGGCCGCGCAGCTGGGCGTCACGGGCTGGCATCAGTTTCGCCTGGTTGAGTGGCCCTGGCTGCGGCGCCAGCTGCTGCCGGTCGGCTCGCTGATCTTTATGCTCTGCTTCGCCAGCTTCGCCACCGTGCTGGCGCTGGGCGGCGGCCCTAAGGCCACCACTATCGAGCTGGCGATTTTTCAGGCGCTGAATTTTGATTACGATCCCGGCCGCGCCGCCTTACTGGCGCTGCTGCAAATGATCTGCTGCCTGAGCCTGGTGTTGCTGAGCCAGCGGCTGAGTAAAGCGCTGCCGTCAGGCACCACTCATCTGCAAGGCTGGCGGGATAAGCAGGAAGCGCCGGGCGCGAAGCTGCTGGACGGCGTACTGCTGTTGCTGCTGCTGCTGCTGATCGCGCCGCCGCTGTTGGCCGTGATTGCCAGCGGCCTGAACAGCAACCTGTTTAGCGTCCTGCAACAGCCCGCGCTCTGGCAGGCGACCTTTACCTCGCTACGCATCGCCCTGGGCGCCGGCGTGCTCTGCGTGCTGCTGACCACGATGCTGCTGTGGAGCAGCCGCGAGCTGCGCCTGCGCCAGCAGCCTTTCGCGGGCCAGCTGATGGAGCTGAGCGGAATGCTGATCCTGGCGATGCCGGGGATCGTGCTGGCGACCGGTTTTTTCCTGTTGCTGAACGATACCCTCGGTCTGCCGCAGTCTGCGGACGGCATTGTTATCTTTACCAATGCGCTGATGGCCGTGCCCTACGCGATGAAAGTGCTGGAAAATCCTTTGCGCGATATCGCCGAGCGCTACAGCCGCCTTTGTCTGGCGCTGGATATTCGCGGGCTGAACCGTCTGCGGCTGATCGAGCTGCGCGCGTTAAAACGGCCGCTGGCGCAGGCGCTGGCGTTTGCCAGCGTGCTGTCGGTCGGCGATTTCGGCGTGGTGGCGCTGTTCGGCAACGAAGATTTCCGCACCCTGCCGTTCTGGCTTTACCAGCAGATGGGCGCCTATCGCAGCGAGGATGGCGCGGTGACCGCGCTGCTGCTGCTGCTGCTCTGCTTTCTTTTGTTTACCCTGATTGAAAAACTGCCGGGACGCCATGCTGACGTTGACTAACCTTACCTGGATCTACCAGCATCTGCCGATGCGCTTTTCCCTGTCGATGCAGGCCGGGGAGCGCCTGGCGATACTTGGCCCCAGCGGCGCAGGTAAAAGCACCCTGCTGAGCCTGGTAGCGGGTTTTCTTACCGCCGACAGTGGCGAACTGCGGCTGAACGGCGAAGATCATCGCGCTACGCCGCCGGCCAGGCGGCCGGTTTCCATGCTGTTTCAGGAAAATAACCTGTTTCCCCATCTTACCGTGGCGCAAAATATCGGGTTGGGGCTGCATCCGGGGCTGCGGCTGACGGCGGAACAGCAGCGAAGCTTGCAGACGATTGCGGAGAGGGTCGGTCTGGAAGACTATCTGACCCGTCTGCCGGGCGAGCTTTCCGGCGGGCAGCGTCAGCGCGCCGCGCTGGCCCGTTGCCTGGTGCGCCAGCAGCCGATCCTGCTGCTGGACGAACCGTTCTCGGCGCTGGATCCGGCGCTGCGTAAAGAGATGCTGGCGTTGACGGATGAAGTTTGTCGGGAAAGAAAGATGACGCTGCTGATGGTGTCGCACAGTATTGAGGATGCGGCGCGCATCACGCCGCGCAGCGCCCTGGTGGTCGATGGCCGGATTTTCTGGGACGGCAGCACTTCCGCCTTGCTTAACGGTGAGGTCAAAGAGGCGGCCATATTAGGCATTAGCCTGCGGTAACGGCGGCGGCGCCTGGTTTACATACCGGGCCTCTCTGCCTTAAGCCGAGCCACGTCATAAGCATTCACTGGCATAACTACAGTCCACATTAAACTGGCACTGCTAACTAAGTCATCTTTCCTGCAACGGCACAGATATATTGATATCAACAGGGCCAGACGGCTTTATTTACTTATTAAATAATTTCCTTTTTATTGCCATATATTAACGTACAGGAATAATCACCTTATTCATCTGTTAATTCAACTCAGAAACAAACTATTATCCTGCCATAAATAAAATGAATGATGAATGTCATGTAAGTTACATAAAGATATGTTACTAATGCGATATAGCAAGCATGACCAGAAATCTATTTTATTAAAGGAAAACAGGCAATGATTGATGCGCAAAAAAAGACGATATTAATCACCGGTGGGTCTAAAGGGCTTGGCCTGTCCTATGCCAGAGCGCTGGCGAAAGATCATCGGGTTATTATTACCGGCAGAGATGCGCAAAGACTGGCCGAACTTGAAGAGGAGTTTGGCGGTGCCGTTCACTGCCTCCAGTGCGACGTTACCGATCGGGTCGCGGTTGCCGCCTGCTTTGCCAGCATAGCCGACAAGTTTGGTCATATTGATGTTGTGATCAACAACGCCGGCGTCTGGGGGCCGGTAGATAAATTTGCCGATATCGAACTGGACGACTGGTTTGAGGCCATCAATATTAACCTGCTTGGCCTTTCTTATTGCACGCATGAGGCGCTAAAGCCAATGCGTGTGAAAAAGCGTGGGATTATTATTAATATCGTCAGTAATGCCGGGGTTTACCGCTGGCCTTATTGTACCTCTTATTCCGTAACCAAAGCGGCCGTGATTAAATTAACCGAAAATCTTGCGGTTGAAATGAAGCGTGAAAATATCTCTCTTTACGCCTATCACCCCGGCCTGGTTCATTCCACCGGCATGGTAACGAATCTGATTGATACCATCACCGACAGCAACAGCGCTCGTGGAAAAGCCTTGCAGTGGGTATATGATGAAAAAGATGCCGGGAATACCGTTGATGAAACGCAAAGCCTGATCAATATTGAAAAACTGTGCAGCGGGAAATACAGGTCGTTAAGCGGACTTTATCTTACCGTCAGAGACGATCTCGATTTGCTGCTGGAAAGAAAAAGGGAAATCCGGGAAGGCGACCTGTTTATGTTAAGGGTCAACGGGCTGGCTGTTTAGGCCCGCCGTTTCTTCGTCTGAAAACCGCCTCGTATCTTCAGTCTGCAAAGTATTCACCTGGCCGCTTGCGTTTATGGCAAACGGCCGGGTTTTGTGTAAAACATCATGCCATCTTGTGCGTCATTCCCCGCTGTTTTATGTTTAATCCTCCCTGGCAATTAACCGGAGCAGCCTGATGGTCGAAAACCACACTGTCTGTACTATTTTTCAGGGGCGTGCCGGAGACCATAACGATCTTGCGATCCCAGCGGCCAAATCCCTTGGTAACGCGCTGGCATCCTGCCTCGGCCAGCGGCCGACTGTTATCGGTACGCCCAAACCGGCGCTGAGCGCAGGCTGGCGCGAAGAGCTGGACGCGGCCATGCCCGATTTGCACGCGGTACAACAACATTTTGCCGCCGTGTTTGCCTCCGGAGCCGTTTCCGTAGCGGCCACCAGCCGCTGTGCCGTGTCGCTGGCGACGCTGCCCGCGCTGGCGCAACATTATCCCGACGCTTGTCTGGTGTGGTTCGACGCGCACGCCGATCTCAATACGCCGGCTTCTTCCACCAGTGGATTTCTGGGCGGACTGGCTCTGGCCGGGCCGCTGGGCCTTTGGGACACCGGCCTGGGCAGCGGTATCAGGATGGAACAGGTCGTGCTGGTCGGCCAGCGCGATCTCGATCCTTTTGAAGTGAACCTGATCGAGCAGCACAATATTTCCTGCCTTCCGCCCGGTGAAGATTTGCCGGATCGCCTGCGTAAGGCCGTTGCTGGCCGTGCGGTTTATGTGCATCTGGATTGCGACGTGCTGGCCCCGGGCACGGTGCCGACAGATTATCAGTCAGAGGGAGGATTAACGCTGGCGGAACTGACGGCCTGCTGCGAAGTGCTCGCCTGTTCGTCTTTAATCGGTATAGAGATAGCGGAATTGCAGAACGCCTGGCAGCCGGAAGGGCCGCCAGTTTCGCCTGAAAAATTGGTAGCCGCGCTGATGCCGCTACTGCAATAGCCGCGGCCCGATGGGATCCTGCGGCATTGCGCCGCAGGAAAGCGATGATTATGCGAACTGTTTGAGAAGCAGCGCGGCCGTTGCCGCTGAGGAGCCAGGGTTCTGGCCGGTAATCAATAATCCATCCTGAACCACGTAGGAGCCCCAGTCGGCGCCCTTAGAGTAGATGCCGCCCTGCGCCACCAGCTCATCCTCTACCAGGAAAGGCACCACGTTGGTCAGGCCGACGCCTTCTTCTTCGCTGTTGGCGAAGCCCGTGACCTTTTTCCCTTCCACCAGCGGACGGCCCGCCGGCGTTTTCACATGGCGCAGCACGCCAGGCGCATGACAAACCAGCGCTACCGGTTTTTCTGCGGCGAGGAAAGATTCAATCAGGGCGATGGAATGCTTGTCCTCAGCCAGATCCCACAGCGGGCCGTGGCCGCCCGGATAAAATACCGTGTCGTAATCGGCCTGGGAAATCGTGTCCAGACGCACGGTAGCGGCAAGCTGCGCAACAGCGTCGGCGTCAGCCTCAAAGCGATGCGTCATCTCAGTCTGAAAATCCGGCTCGTTGCTTTTCGGATCCAGCGGCGGATTGCCGCCGGCCGGCGAAGCCAGAGTTACTTCGGCGCCCGCATCTTTAAAGGCATAATAAGGCGCGGCCAGCTCTTCCAGCCAGAAACCGGTTTTACGGCCGGTGTCGCCCAGTCGATCGTGTGAGGTCAGAACCATTAAAACTTTCATCGTGTCTCTCCGCATGGTGGCATTAATATATAGTAGACCAGTCGTCTAATCTCGGGGTAAAAACACAGGCCAGCCTGCTGGCCCTGTCGATCGTAAACCTGTAATAAAACTATCCGCCTGGCTTAGCGGCGCTTCAGCCAGCCAGGCCCAGCGTTTGCCAGGTCAGCAGCATTACTGACGCAAACGGCGCTTCAGCCTGCCAGGCCCAGCGTGTGCCAGGTCAGCAGCATTACTGAGGCAAACGGCGCTTCAGCCTGCCAGGCCCAGCGTGTGCCGGGTTAACAGCATGGCTGAGGCAAACGGCCCTTTGTGGCGAACGATTTTCACCATCACGCTCGCGCCCAGCCAGAGCTGGTAAAGACTTTCCGCGACCCGGCCTGGCTCGTCGATAATCCGCAGTGACCCCTCCTCTGCGCCAGCCTCAATGGCTTCAGCCAGCCGCGCCACAATTTGCGAAGTGCCTTTTTCCAGCGCAAGTCGCATATTTTCCGACAGGTCGGCCACTTCCGCCCCCAGCTTTACCGCCAGGCATTTGCCCTGACAGTCCTGGAAGGACTGTGTATCCTGCCACTGCTGCCAGTAGTTCATCAGCCGCTGCGCCATATTGGCACCGGGCTGGCTCATCGTGTGGTCAAGCCCGGCCAGGTAGTCGGCAAAATAGCTTTCCAGCATGGCGACAGCAAAGGCATCCTTGGAGCCGAAATAGTGATAGAAGGAGCCTTTAGGCACGCCCGCTTCGGTCAGGATTTCGTTCAGCCCGACGGCCGAATAGCCTCTGCCCGCCATGATGCGCTGTCCGGTGGCGAGGATATGCTCGCGGACATCGTCTTTGTGTTTATGCGTCGCTGTGTTCATGAACTAACCTTACACCTGATTAGACCGGTCGTCTAGAATATCTTGGTTTTTTTTTGACAGCGCTTTTAACATGGTAAAATGCTCTGAAAGCGACTCTTTTGACGCGTTGCGTTCTCCGGAAAATGAGTCGGTTAATTTACGCGCCCGTGAGCACTCCCTAACGCTATCGGTTTCGGCACCGACGGCCTTGGATTGATCTGCGTACTTATGGGCACGCCATCGCCTTTGTCCGTGCGGAAAAATTTAGTAAACCACTAAGCAAAAGCGACATGGCGCAGGCTTGAACGGCAGAAAGTCGCGCGTTCTGTATTGCCTCATATATGATCCGTTTAATACTTCAGCACGGCGGCATTAGCCGGGCCTGGGATTGTATTCTACCGGAAGAAGAGTTTGGAATGTCGTCTGCTCCGCGTGGTGTCAGCCCTTTCGCGCATATAAGTTGTATTATCGCAGCCGTAAGCAACCTTCTTCCGTATTTTTGGGGACAAACCTCGCCATGCCTGTTAGTAGCAAATTGGAAAAGTGTGTTCACCTGAGCGGGGAACACCAGAGCCAGACGGCACAGACAGAAATTAAGGCCGGTTTATCCCCGCTGGCGAGGGGAACACGCCCGGCTGGAGTTACCACGCAATTACGTGGACGGTTTATCCCCGCTCACGCGGGGAACACGAGTCGGTGCGCCGTCTGATTACCGGACAGGACGGTTTATCCCCGCTGGCGCGGGGAACACGCATGAACTGGGTATGGTCAGTTATTCCGGAATCTTACTCATTCGTTGCCGATGTGCTGGCACAGCGTGCGCAGGATGGCCAAACGTTCTTTGCCCTGAAACAGCCGCAGACATTGAAGCCTGAAAATGCTCCCAATTTTTCTGACTATATAGATATAGATAAAAAATCAGGATCACCTGTTAAGCCAGTAAGGGCGCGGCCTCAAACCGACGAGCAAACCTTGTCCTTGTGGTTCAGTATTTTTAATATGTATCATATTTAAACAAATCTGGATCACAGCCCCCAAAAGGAGAAAGGGAATGAACGCAACAATGCTGGCCAAGTCGATAATGTCGGGCGTTATATCGGTACCAATGGATTTTTATCTGGGGCTTGAACGCACCTTCCAGGATCTGAACCTTTCCGACGGTGGCCGCCGCATACAGTACCGCAACATGCAGGACGATATTCGCGTGGGGCGGGCTATCAGGAATGCTTTCAGGGACAGAAACGAAATAACCCAGATCGCAAAAATCATCATTGACGACTCGCTAAAAAATTTGCCAGAACCGGCGTTAAAGAAGGTGTACGACAAACTGATCGGCGGTGCCACCTCGATGACCAGCCGAACAACGACCCAGCTTGCGCTCTCTTCTTATCTGGGATCAAAAGTGGTCAGCGGCGTGATGCTGTCTTTTATTTCCCGGATTGCCTTGCGGGGACTGACGGGAACCATGACCGGCGGCATGGTGGCTCAGGGGGTGATCTCGCGGGCCTGTGAGTCGTCCAGGCGTTTACACATGCAAAACCCCCAGCTGTGGCAAAAATTGCGGGTTTAAAGATTACGATATGCTCTATTTTTTCTTTGAAGAGCCGTTGCAAAACTACATCAAGATGGGCGAAACGCTGCGCAAAAATCCGACAGCCTCACAGGAATTTATTAATGCTATCGAAAATTATTAGGCTGGTTCGCAAGTTGATAGCCGAGATTTCTGGCGGTCTGGTGCTTATGGCCGTCGTTATAGGTATTTTTCTGGCCGCAACACTCAGCGAAGGGGCGATGCGCGTCATTAACCCCTTATTGGTTTTGATCGCTGGCCTTGTGGTTTATGGACTGACTTATCTGATCGCCGAAAAGGCAGACCGGCGATAATATGCCGCTATAGAATTTTACAGAAGGCCGGATAATTCCGACCTCTGTATGGGTTACTTGCTGCTAGTGACTGAAATATTAAGGAAGTTGTCCGCGTGGATGTTAATCGCTGGCGTATCTCCTCCGAAAGATTTCAGTACTGCAAGCAGGACAACAAAAGCAAAGAAAAATTTGTCCATTTTTCAGCCTCAATCGCTTGGGGCTGCGTAGCTCATTTGTAGCAGACGGATAACTCACTAACGACAAGAAATAACGCAATCTCTGTGGGGGGCGTTTTTTTAACAAAGATGCGTAGTAGGTAAATCTTACTGCCTGACTGATAAACCCACAACCCACGGGCTATATCGCCGCCCATCGTCCGGTTTATCCCCGTTCACGCGGGGAACACATCAAATCTAAAAGCGGCTGAATATACAGTTTCGATTTATCCCCGCTGGCGCGGGGAACACCCGGGGCTGTGATTGGCATTCAGGGCGCTAACCGGTCTATCCCCGCTGGCGCAGGGAGCACTTCATAAGGAGAAGTGCCATGAATAATCAGGTTCTATCCGCTGCGTCTGAAGGACGCGTGCTGTCATTCAGCGAAACGGTAAAAAGAAGGTCGTCAGCGGGCAGCGGCCCATAACCACTCGTTCTTCAACGCGCCACATGTCGCGCTGCTCTTTATGCCTTCCTTTTGTGAAGCTACTGCCTGGCATCTCATTTTGCTACCCGGCCGAAACCGCACCGGGCAACCGCATGAAGATGGATCGCGTTAATATCAGCGAATCCGTCACGTTTCACGGCGGATCTCGTGGCATGGTTGGCGAACTAGCCGATAAACACCTGCCACAGCAGATGGCGGAAGATGGGCATCATCGGATGGAACTGGATCGCCACGAAGCTGGCGACGCCCGCCGCCATCATCAGCGGCGCGAGCCAGCGCAGGCGGCTCTCCGGCAAATAGGCCGTCGCCCAGTCATGTTGTTTTTTGGCGCGCAGCCAGCGCCAGCCCAGCCAGCCGCCCAGCCACACCAGCAGCGCTACCGCCAGCAGCAGCCATTTAAACAGGCTGCTGCTGGCGTCCTTCGGCACGTCAATCGCCACGCCAGCCAGGATGCCTGGCAGCAGGTACAGAGGCGGCCACAGCACGCAGCCGATTAAATTAGGCGGGATAAACTTCTTTACCGGCAGCTCCAGCATCCCCGCCACCAGCGGGATCAGCGGCCGCGTCGGGCCGATAAAGCGACCGATAATAATGGTGAACATGCTGTGCTGATGCAGCGCGTGTTCGGTTTTATCCATCAGCGGCTGATGCTTTTTAATAAATGACCAGCGGTGCAGCGGCCCTTTGAACTGCCAGCCGATAAAGTAGGAGATCCAGTCGCCCAGCAGGCAGCCGATAATCCCCACGCCCCAGGCCGGATAGAGACTGATTTGTCCGCTGCCGACCAGTGCGCCCAGCGAGGCCATCAGCACGGTGCCCGGCAGCAGCAGCCCAACCAGCGCCAGCGACTCGAAAAAGGCGACCAGGCCTACTGCCAGTAAAGACCAGGCAACTGATTGAGTTATAAGGTGTTCCAGCCAGGCTTCCATAGATTTCACATTCTGTTTATTGGAAAGCCGGATTGTCCTGGCCCGTCCGGGATCCGTCAAGCGCTGTTTTGTATGGGAATGCGGATATTTCTTCTGTTCAGGTAAAGAAGAAAAGCGCTTGCCGGTGAGCGGCGCCGGCGAAGTAAGAACTGTATAAATAAACATGCTATTATAGGCCCGCATGGCGGTGAACAGCCCCGTATCCCATTTCCAGCCGCTCAGGAGGTTCAGGTGAACGACGCGCGCGCAGGCTTTCTGCTGACCCGACACTGGCGGGATACGCCCAGCGGTACGGAGATCGTGCTGTGGCTGGCCACGGACGACGGCCCGCAGCGGGTCGTGCTGCCGCCGCAGGAGTCGGTCGCCTTTATTCCGCAGCAGCAGCTGGCGCAGGCGGAAACCCTGCTGCGTGCCGAAAAAGATATTCGGCTGACGCCGCTGACGCTGAAGGACTTCCGCCAGCGTCCGGTCGCCGGGCTTTACTGCAAACAGTATCGGCAGCTGCAAAAGCTGGAGAAGCTGCTGCGCGAAAACGGCGTGATGGTTTATGAAGCCGATATCCGCCCGCCCGATCGTTTCCTGATGGAGCGTTTTATCACCGCGCCGGTGTGGTTCAGCGGCCAGCAGGTCGGCGGCAGCCTGACGCAGGCGCGGCTTAAACCTAACCCGGACTATCGCCCGCCGCTGAAATGGGTGTCGCTGGACATTGAAACCACGCGCCACGGCGAGCTTTACTGCATCGGGCTGGAAGGCTGCGGCCAGCGCGTGGTTTATATGTTAGGGCCGGAAAACGGCGACGCCAGCCGCCTGGACTTCAGGCTGGAATATGTCGCCAGCCGTCCTGCGCTGCTGGAAAAACTCAACGCCTGGTTTGCCGAACACGATCCGGACGTGCTGATCGGCTGGAACGTGGTGCAGTTTGATCTCAGGATGCTGCAAAAACATGCCGACCGCTATGGCATCCCGCTGCGGCTGGGCCGCAACAGCGAAGCGCTGGAGTGGCGCGAGCACGGCTTCAAGCCGGGGATCTACTTTGCGCAGGCGACCGGGCGGCTGATTATCGACGGCATCGAGGCGCTGAAATCCGCCTTCTGGGATTTCCCCTCCTTTAGCCTGGAATCGGTCTCGCGCGAGCTGCTGGGCGAAGGCAAAGCCATTAATAATCCGTGGGACAGGATGCAGGAGATCGACCAGCGCTTTGCGGAAGACAAACCGGCGCTGGCGCATTACAACCTGAAAGACTGCGAGCTGGTCACGCGCATTTTCCAGCGTACCGAGATCATGCCTTTTCTGCTGGAGCGCGCCACCGTCAACGGCCTGCCTGCGGATCGGCATGGCGGCTCGGTCGCCTCTTTCAGCCATCTTTATCTGCCGCGTATGCATCGCGCCGGCTACGTTGCGCCGAATATGGGCGAAGTCGCGCCGGAGGCGAGTCCGGGCGGCTACGTGATGGACTCGCGGCCAGGCCTTTATGACTCGGTGCTGGTGCTGGATTACAAAAGCCTTTATCCCTCGATTATCCGTACCTTTCTGATTGACCCGGTCGGGCTGGCCGAAGGCATGGCGCATCCCGACGACAGCGAGTCGGTCAGCGGCTTTCGCGGCGCGCGTTTCTCCCGCACCCTGCACTGCCTGCCGGAGATCGTCGGTCAGATCTGGCAGGGCCGCGAAACGGCCAAAAAGCACGGCAACAAGCCGCTGTCGCAGGCGCTGAAAATCATTATGAACGCGCTGTACGGCGTGCTGGGCACCAGCGCCTGTCGCTTTTTCGATCCGCGGCTGGCCTCCTCCATCACGCTGCGCGGCCATGAAATCATGCGCCAGACGCGGGAGCTGATAGAGGCGGAAGGCTATGACGTGATTTATGGCGATACCGACTCCACCTTCGTCTGGCTGAAAACGCCGCACGACGAGGCGTCGGCCGCCGCGATTGGCCGTCGGCTGGTGGAAAAAATCAACGCCTGGTGGCAGCAGCATCTGCAGGAAAAGCTGGGGCTGACCAGCGCGCTGGAGCTGGAGTACGAAACCCACTTCAGTCGTTTTCTGATGCCGACCATTCGCGGCGCGGAACAGGGCAGCAAAAAACGCTACGCCGGTTTGATCCGCGAAGGCGACCAGGAGCGCATGGTGTTTAAAGGGCTGGAGACGGTGCGCACCGACTGGACGCCGCTGGCGAAAAATTTTCAGCAGGCGCTTTATCTGCGGATTTTCAAACGGCAGCCCTATCAGGATTACATCCGCGAAACCGTGCGTCAGCTGCTGGATGGCGAACTGGACGAGCAGCTGACCTACAGCAAAAAGCTGCGCCGCCCGCTGGAGGATTATCAGCGCAACGTACCGCCGCACGTGCGCGCCGCGCGCCTTGCCGATGAGCAGAACCGCCAGCTGGGCCGCCCGTTGCAGTATCAAAAAGGCGGCCGGATCCGCTACGTTATCGCCACCTCAGGGCCGGAGCCGCTGGAGGCACGCCTGACGCCGCTTGACTACGATCACTACCTTTCCCGCCAGCTGCAGCCCGTTGCGGAAGGCATTTTGCCTTTCGTGCAGGATGACTTTGCTACACTGGTAACAGGTCAGTTGGGGCTTTTTTGACAGGTGACGAACGCGCCACCTTCCAGTACCATAGCGCCCTTCCTGCAAAACGAAATGAATCTGCCGGGCTTTATTGCCGGGCAGCCGTGCTATTGCCTGAAATAACCTCTACGAGAATCGAGCCGAATATCTATGCCTTTTACACTTGGTCAACGCTGGATCAGCGATACGGAAAGCGAACTGGGATTAGGAACTATTGTTGCGGTAGATGCGCGCATGGTCACACTGCTTTTCCCCGCCACCGGCGAGAACCGTCTTTACGCTAAAAATGATTCGCCTATTACTCGTGTGATCTTCAACCCGGGCGACACCGTTACCAGTCACGAAGGCTGGCAGCTGGAGGTGGCGGAAGTCGTGACCGAAAACGGTCTGGTCAGCTACATCGGCACCCGGCTTGATACCGAAGAGTCCGGCGTGATGCTGCGTGAAGTCATGCTCGACAGCAAGCTGGTGTTCAGCAAGCCGCAGGACCGCCTGTTTGCCGGCCAGCTGGATCGTATGGATCGCTTCGCGCTGCGTTTTCGCGCGCGTAAATACCAGAGCGAACAGTATCGCCTGCCGGTCAGCGGCCTGCGCGGCATGCGCACCAGCCTGATCCCGCACCAGCTGCATATCGCGCACGACGTAGGCCGTCGCCACGCGCCGCGCGTGCTGCTGGCTGATGAAGTGGGCCTTGGCAAAACCATCGAAGCGGGCATGATTATTCATCAGCAGCTGCTGGCCGGTCGCGCCGAGCGCGTGCTGATCGTCGTGCCGGAAACGCTACAGCACCAGTGGCTGGTGGAAATGCTCCGCCGCTTTAACCTGCGCTTTGCCCTGTTTGACGACGATCGCTACGCGCAGGCGCGCCTGGACAGCGACAACGCTTTCGATACCGAACAGCTGGTAATCTGCTCGCTCGACTTTGTGCGCCGCAACAAGCAGCGTCTGGAGATGCTGGCGGAAGCCGAGTGGGATCTGCTGATCGTGGACGAGGCGCATCACCTGGCCTGGGAAGAGGGTCAGCCAAGCCGCGAATATCAGGTAATTGAGCAGCTGGCCGAGCAGATCCCCGGTGTGCTGCTGCTGACCGCGACGCCGGAGCAGCTGGGCATGGAGAGCCACTTTGCCCGTCTGCGCCTGCTGGACCCGGATCGCTTCCACGACTTCGCCACTTTTGTTGAAGAACAGCAACATTTTCAGCCGATTGCCGATGCGGTTTCCGGCCTGCTGGCCGATAAGGCGATCGATAACGACGCCCTGAATATGCTGAACGATCTGATGGGCGAGCAGGATATCGAGCCGCTGCTCCAGGTCGCCAACAGCGATCGCGAAGGCAAGCTGGAAGCGCGTCAGGAGCTGATCAGCATGTTGATGGATCGCCACGGCACCAGCCGCGTGCTGTTCCGCAACACCCGTAACGGCGTCAAAGGCTTTCCGAAACGCGAACTGCATCAGATCCGCCTGCCGCTGCCGACGCAGTATCAGACGGCGATCAAGGTGTCCGGCATCATGGGCGCGCGTAAGGCGGCCGATGAGCGCGCGCGCGACATGCTCTATCCGGAGCAGATTTATCAGGAATTTGAAGGCGACAGCGGCACCTGGTGGAACTTCGATCCGCGCGTCGAATGGCTGATGGGCTTTTTGACCAGCCATCGCGACAGCAAAGTGCTGGTTATCTGCGCCAAAGCCACCACCGCGCTTCAGCTGGAGCAGGTGCTGCGCGAACGTGAAGGCATCCGCGCCGCCGTGTTCCATGAAGGGCTGTCGATTATTGAACGCGACCGCGCGGCGGCCTGGTTCGCCTCCGAAGAGGATGGCGCGCAGGTGCTGCTCTGCTCGGAAATCGGTTCCGAAGGCCGTAACTTCCAGTTCGCCAGCCAGATGGTGATGTTCGATCTGCCTGCCAACCCGGATCTGCTGGAGCAGCGTATTGGCCGTCTTGACCGTATCGGTCAGGCGCACGATATCCAGATCCACGTGCCTTATCTGGAAAAAACCGCCCAGTCGGTGCTGGTGCGCTGGTATCACGAGGGGCTGGACGCCTTTGAGCATACCTGCCCGACCGGCCGCGCTATTTACGATACGGTCAGCGACCAGCTGGTGAACTATCTGGCCTCGCCGGAAAACAGCGAAGGGCTGGACGACTTTATCAGCGACTGCCGCGAGCAGCATAACGCGCTGAAAAGCAAGCTGGAACAGGGCCGCGACCGCCTGCTGGAGCTGAACTCCAACGGCGGTGAAAAAGCGCAGGCGCTGGCGGAAACCATCAGCGAGCAGGATAACCATATCGAGCTGGTTAACTTTGCGCTCAACCTGTTTGATATCGTCGGTATTAATCAGGAAGATCGCAGCGACAACCTGATCGTGCTGACGCCGGGCGATCACATGCTGGTGCCGGATT
This sequence comes from Erwinia aeris, assembly GCF_041224955.1. Classification (NCBI taxonomy): domain Bacteria; kingdom Pseudomonadati; phylum Pseudomonadota; class Gammaproteobacteria; order Enterobacterales; family Erwiniaceae; genus Erwinia; species Erwinia aeris. The sequence goes on from NZ_JBGFFX010000005.1 coordinate 227,167, forward strand.
TCCCTGGCCTGCCGGAAGATGGCTGCACCATTACTTTCGATCGCAATCAGGCGCTGTCGCGCGAAGACGCACAGTACGTCACCTGGGAGCATCCAATCATTCGCAACGGCCTGGATCTGATCCTGTCCGGCGATACCGGCAGCTGCGCGCTCTCGCTGTTGAAAAACAAGGCGCTGCCTGTCGGCACGCTGCTGGTGGAGCTGATCTACGTGGTGGAAGCGCAGGCGCCGAAACAGCTTCAGCTGACGCGCTTCCTGCCGCCGACGCCGGTGCGGATGCTGGTTGATCGCAAGGGTACTAACCTGGCGGGTAAGGTCGAGTTCGAGAGCTTCAACCGTCAGCTGAACGCGGTCAATCGCCATACCGGCAGCAAGCTGGTTAACGCCGTACAGCAGGATGTGCACGAGATCCTGAAGCTGGCGGAAGGCCAGGCTGCCGAAGAAGCGCGCAAGCTGATCGAGATTGCCCGCACGGAAGCAAACGAGAACCTGAGCGCGGAGCTGTCGCGTTTGCAGGCGCTGAGCGCGGTTAATCCTAACATCCGTCAGGATGAGATCGACGCGCTGGAAAGCAATCGCGAGCAGGTGCTGGCGGCGCTTGATAGCGCGGGCTGGCGTCTTGACGCACTGCGCCTGATCGTTGTCACGCATCAGTAATTAGCACGGGGCGGCTGCGGTCGCCCCACACAGGCAAAAAGATGGAACCCTATAATCCTCCGCAAGATCCCTTAGCCGTTCTTTATCAGGACGAGCATATTATCGTGGTCAACAAACCGAGCGGTCTGCTGTCGGTGCCCGGTCGGCTGCCCGAGCATAAAGACAGCGTGATGACGCGTCTTCAGCGCGATTTTCCGCTTGCGGAATCCGTACATCGCCTGGATATGGCAACCAGCGGTATTATCCTGGTCGCACTGACCAAAGCGTCCGAGCGGGAGCTGAAACGCCAGTTCCGCGAGCGCGAGCCGAAAAAAACCTATCTGGCACGCGTCTGGGGTCATCCCGCGCAGGAAGAAGGGCTTATCGATCTGCCGCTGATCTGCGACTGGCCGCTGCGACCAAAGCAGAAAGTCTGCTTTGAAACCGGTAAACCGGCGCAGACCGAATATCAGGTGCTGGAGTATGCGGCGGATAACAGCGCACGCGTGCGGTTAAAGCCGATTACCGGCCGTTCTCATCAGCTTCGCGTGCATATGCTGGCGCTGGGGCATCCGATTCTGGGCGATAACTTTTACGCGCATGAAGAGGCCAGAGCGATGGCGCCGCGCCTGCTGCTGCACGCCGAGATGCTCACCATCACCCATCCCAAATACCAGACGCCGATGACTTTCCGTCAGCCGGCGGACTTCTGAACAAAGGCCTCTGTCGCCAGAGGCCTTATTCAGCCGATGCAGTGGGACAGCGTTGTCGTGCTTAACCCATACCGCACGGCCATTTTCTCCAGCTCCGCCACCCGCGGCTTGCCGCGATCGGGGTGCATTTCCTCATAAAGACACCGCCTGTCCGTCAGCGCGTACTTGCGCAGGCCGAAATTGTGATAAGGCAGCAGATCGATGCCCTGAAAGCAGCGGCTGCCCTGCGTCATGCTGGCGATGGCGCGCATCATCTTCTCCGCCTCTTTTCTGCTGTCGTTCACCTCAGGTATGACCGGAATGCGGATGCGCAGCGGGATCGTCTGCGCCAGCAGGCGCGTCAGGTTCTGCCAGATGCTGCGGTTGCTGACGCCGGTGTAGCGCTGGTGCAGGACGTCGTCGGCCAGCTTAACATCGTACAGGATCAGCTGGCTGGCTTCGCAGACCTGCCAGAGCGCGGGCCAGGCGGCGAAGCCGGAGGTTTCAACGGCGGTGTGGATCCCCTCCTGCCTGGCGCGGCGCAGTAAGGCACGGGAAAAATCAGGCTGCATGGCGGCCTCACCGCCGCTGAGCGTCATCCCGCCGCCTGAAGTACGGTAATAAAGCGCATCCGCCGCCACCGTGCGCATCACTTCGTCGACGCTAAGCGTTTTGCCCACCTTGCGCAGCGCCGCCGCCGGGCACTTCTGGTCATCCGGCCAGCTTTCATAGCCGACCGCCGCCATTTTAACGGCCGATCGGCCCGGACAGTGCTGCTCGCAAGGCGCTTTTGCACAGCGTTGCCGATCGAACAGGACTTCCGGCTGCGGTGCCAGGCTTTCCGGGTTGGCGCACCAGGCGCAGCGCATCTGGCACCCTTTCAGAAACACCACGGTGCGCACGCCGGGGCCGTCATGCAGAGAAAAGCGCTGAATATTGAACACGCTCCCGCTGGCGGCCTCAGAAAGACTGGAGCTGGGTACGGCTGATGATTTCATCCTGAACCTCGCGGCTGAGTTCAACGAAAAAGGCGCTGTAGCCCGCCACCCGGATCATCAGGTTGCGATACTGCCCGGGGTTTTCCTGCGCTTTTTTCAGCGTTTCGTTGTCCACATAGCTGAACTGCATCTGCGCGTTGCCCAGCAGGCTGGCGCTGCGCAGCAGGGTAATAATGCCCTGCTCGCCCTCTTCCGTATCCAGAATGCCGTGCAGCAGCTTAAAGTTATGCACCATGCCGATCTCCATCTCTTCGACATTGATCCGGCCAACGGAATTAATAATCGCCGTAGGGCCTGTATAGTCCGTCTGCTGGGAAGGGCTGATGCCGTCAGCGAGCGGCATACCGGCCAGTCGTCCGCTGGGCAGCGCGCCGGTGGTCAGGCCGAACGGCGTATTGTTAGAGATAGAAAGCGTCCCGTGGGTGAACGGCCCGTACAGCATCGAGTACCGGCGGTGCTCGCTTTCGATAAAGCGGATCAGATCGCGCGCGATCAGATCGACCTCTTCAATATCGTTGCCAAATTTGGCGACGTTCAGGCAGGCGTTGCGCAGCGTTTCGTGCCCGGAGAAATTATCACGCAGCGCCTGCGCCATCTGCGCTGGCGTCACCTGCTGCTGCTGATAAACCAGCTCGCGCATCACCATCATGGCGTTGGCGTAGTCCGCCATTCCCGTCCAGATCAGTCCTGGCCCGTTGTTAATTGCCGCGCCGCCGTGCATCACATCCTTGCCCTGCTCCAGACAGCCTTCGACCAGGCAGGAGATAAACGGCTTGGGCGCCAGCTCTTTATGCAGTTTTTGCATCATCAGCGTGGCTTCTGCGGCCTGCTTCACAATGTGGCGCAGCTGCTGCCTGACTGCCTCCTCAAAGGCTTCCCAGCTTTTCAGCGTAGCGGCCTCGCCGGTCTGCGGCCCCATCTGGCTGCCGCTGGCGCTTCTGCCGTTATTTAGCGCCAGCTCAATGGCGCAGGTAAAGGTGGTATAACCTACCGAGGTCCACTGATAGATGCGGCCAGAACGCTGCGGCTCTACGCAGCCCATCAGGCAGTAGTCGCGCGCATCGTCGTAATCGAAGCCTTTACGCAGCATCATTTTGATATGCGCGTCGTCAAAGTGACAGGCAGGGAAACCGATCCCGGCGCGGATCACCTCGACGATTTTGCGCATAAAAGGCTGCGGCGACTGGTTATGGATCCGCACTGCCAGGCTTGGCTGATAAATTTTCAGCTTGCGCGAGCAGTCCATAATCAGCATGGAAAGCGGATTGGTGGCATCGCCGCCCTCGCGCTTCTGGCCGCCGACCACCAGATTGACAAAGGGCTGGTAGCCCGCGAAATACATGGCGGAGCTGGCGCTGCAAATCCACATGCACTCGGACATTTTGATCATCCAGCAGCAAAGCAGCTCTTCCGCCTGTTCCTCCGTCAGCTCGCCGCTGGCAAGATCGGCCTGCAGCAGCGGCCACAGGTACTGATCGACACGGCCAAGCGAAATGCCGGTCTGGTTTTCTTCCAGAATAAACAGCGACTGCGCAAACCAGATGGCCTGTAGCGCTTCGTAAAAGGTGGCGGGCGGCTGTTCCGGCACGCGACGGCAAATAGCGGCCAGCTTTTCCAGCTCCGCTTTGCGCTGCGCGTCCGGCGTCTGCTCAGCCAGCGCCTGGGCGTAGTCGGCGTAGCGGTTGGCGTAATCCACCACGCCCTGACAGGTTTCCACGACCGCCTCATAGAAGTAGCGCTTGTCCTGATCCTCGGGACAGGTTGGCGAAAGCTTATCCAGCGCCGCCTGTGCTTCCCGCTGCACGCCGCCCATGCCTTTTTTCAGCAGGATAATGTCGTAGCCCGGACAGGTGTCGCCGCCGCCGTTCTGCGTTTTAATACTTAAATCACAAATTCCTTCAACGGTGCTCCATTCCCACAGCCCCGCGTGGCGCAGCCGGGTTTCCGCCACCTCATCCAGCGACCGCCCCTGCCAGAAAGGGAAAATCTCTTCACGCAGCTCGCGCTTTACCTCTTCGCTGATTTCATAGGGATCCTGCGCGCGCGTGGACATGGTATCCAGCTCGTCCGCCACCCAGCGCCAGGCGATTTCCGGCGACACTTCGCCACCGCGCGCCGCGCCTGCCGGATGACTGACAATCAGTTCATCTTCTGCAATCACCAGCGGCGCCGTGCGGCAGGCATGACGAAAGGCCATCGCGCGTAATAAAATTGCCGGCATCCCCGGATAGCGACGGTAAATTTCCGTGACCGCTCTGGCTCGCGCGGCCGAAATAAATGGCTTAGCCTGTAAATAACGCTCGCGCAGACGCTCAGCACGAGGTAAAAGCCGTGTGTTTATATCCTGCATTAAAATATCCCCATGGTAATACAGCCAATGCCGATAAGACCAATTCCCAGAACGGAATACTTATCGATCTTATTTCGATAAAAAATCACGCCAACCAGACTGATAATAACCACGCCCAACCCGGCCCACAGGGCATAAGAAAGGCCAACGGAAAGCACGACAATCGCTTTTGATAATGCGTAAAAACAGGTGCCGTAAATTGCCATGACGCCCAGGGTCAGTCCCCAGCGTTTAAAATTATCGGTTTTAGGCAGCAGGCTGGTTGCCAGCACCTCCAGCAGGATGGCGATAAAAAGCCATAACAATCCCATCAGCGTACTGTGCATAATTAGTTTTCCTCCACGGTATCGTTACCGCGATCGCTTTTGGCCAGCAGATTAATCACCAGCACCCCGGCTATGATCATTAACAGGCCGACAATCGCGCCGCCGCTCAGGGAAACATGGAACAGGAAGCGGTTGATCAGCGAAGTGGCGATAATCCCCAGCCCGGCCCACAGGGCATAGGCCAGGCCCAGCGGAATTTTTTTAAGGGACAGCGATAAGAAATAATAGGAGAAACCATAAGCGGCCAGCGCCGTAAATGCCGGTAGCAGCACGGACATGCCTTTAGACAGCGCCAGCATCGTGGTAGCCGTTATTTCAGACGCGATAGCAACACAGAGAAAAAGAAAATATTTATCTTTATTCATATCTCATTAAGCCATTTTAATATTGTCAGGATTTTATTTCTCTATCATAGCGGCCCGCTGATAAACCCAGCATAAACATTTGCCGTTCGCTCAGACAGGACCTGTCTGTATATCATTCTGATTATTTATATTAGCAATATAGGGCGCAGACGGGCTGCGGCGTGATTACAGCCAGGCGAGATTAACAAGAAAGGGGAATTAAAAGACAAGGCGTTAATAAAAAATCAGCGTGGTGTTAAAAAGAATATTAATAATAAGCCCGGCATTAAAAAGGCCGACGAAAGCGCTCGTCGGCCGCTAACAAATTATTTAAACCCTTTTTCACGCTTGATCAGATCGTAAGCCGCCTGGATCTCCTGCGCTTTTTGCTTCGCCATCTCCATCATCTGCGGCGGTAGCCCTTTGGCCACCAGCTTATCGGGATGGTGTTCGCTCATCAGCTTGCGATAGGCGCGCTTGATGGTCGCCGCATCGTCGCTGCTTTTTACGCCCAGCACGCTACAGGCATCTTCCAGCGTTGGCCCGCGCTGCGCCTGCGCATAGCCTTGCGAACCGGCACCGTGCTGATAGCCCCCGCCGCCGAACTGCTGACCGCCCTGCATCATCCGTAAAAACTGATCGAATTGCGCATGCGAAATCCCCAGCTCTTCCGCGATGACATACAGCACCTGACGTTCGTTAGGATGGAGCGAGCCGTCGGCAAACGCGGCCTGGATCTGGATTTCCAGAAACATCCTAATCAGATCGAAGCGGCCGAAGCAGGCGCTGCGCAGCTCCCGCAGCTTGTCGCGCAGCGGGTAGTTGCCCTCTTTCCCCTGGCGAAAAGCCTGCTGCGCGGCCGTTCTCGCCTCGCCGTGCAGCTGCATACGATCCATCAACAATGACGCCATCTGGATGTCCGCATCGGTCACGCGGCCTTTTGACTTGGTCAGATGGCCCATAACCTGAAAGGTGGTGCTGAAAAAGAGCGCCTGACGGGTCTGCTGATTAGCAAAATAGCCCTGCCCCTGAACCGCTCGCGCTTTATCAACCAAATGCCCGAAGAGCAGGCCAATCGCCAGTCCCCAAAAGCCGGTGCCGCTTAACAAACCCAGCACAAGCCCGATTACTTTTCCCCAATAGCGCATATACTCCTCAATTCGCCATGCTGAAGGCTAAAAATTGCATTATCATACCCGTCATTTATCTCTGAGCCTAACGGCAACGCGGTCAAACAGCCTGGATAACACTAGCGCAACGCAGTTGAGTGCGTTAGTCTCTGACCGTTTGTCGGCATGATGCCAGCTATCACGGAATTTTCGATACCGCGTATGAAAAAACGACTACCTACTTTGCTGGCCACGCTTATCGGCTCAGCGCTCTACAGCCAGCAGGGTCTGGCAGATGACCTCGCCTCGCAGTGTATGCTGGGTGTACCGAGCTATAACCGGCCTCTGATTCAGGGTAAAAATACCAATGAACTGCCGGTTACTATCAACGCGGATCAAGCGAAAGGCAACTACCCTGACGACGCGGTGTTCAACGGCAACGTCGATATTCGCCAGGGCAACAGCCGTCTGCTTTCCGACGAGGTGCAGCTGCATCAGCGACAGCAGCCGGGCCAGACGACGCCGGTACGCACCGTTGACGCGCTGGGTAATGTGCAATACGACGACAATCAGGTCATCCTGAAAGGGCCGAAAGCCTGGTCGAATCTGAATACCAAAGACACCAACGTCTGGAACGGCACCTATCAAATGGTGGGCCGCCAGGGACGGGGTACCGGCGATCAGATGAAGCAGCGCGGTGAAAACCGCTATACCATCCTTGAAAACGGTACCTTCACCTCCTGTCTGCCCGGCGACAACAGCTGGAGCGTTGCAGGTACGCAGGTGATCCAGGATCGTGAAGAGCAGGTCGCGGAAATCTGGAACGCCCGCTTTAAGATCGGCGCGGTGCCGGTGCTGTACAGCCCTTATCTACAGCTACCGATTGGCGACCGCCGCCGTTCGGGCTTTTTGATCCCCAACGCGAAATTCGGCAGCTCCAACGGCTTTGAATTTATTCTGCCTTACTACTGGAACATTGCGCCGCAGGCTGATGCCACCATCACGCCGCACTATATGAGCAAGCGCGGCCTGCAGTGGCAGAACGAATTCCGCTACCTGACCAAGGCGGGCGCGGGCCTGGTTGAGTTTGATTATCTGCCGAGCGACGACCAGTACAATAAAGATGCCGCCACGCGCGGGATGACCGACGACAAAGATTCTAACCGCTGGCTCTTCTTCTGGCGGCACTCCGGCGTCTACGATCAGAACTGGCGCTTTAACGTTGATTACACCAAGGTCAGCGATCTTTACTACTTTACCGATCTGGATTCCACCTACGGCGACTCGACCGACGGCTACGTTACGCAGAAATTCAGCGTAGGCTACGCAGAGAAAAACTGGGATGCGACGCTGTCGACCAAGCAGTTCCAGATCTTCTCCACCCAGACCAATAACGACGTTTACCGCGCCGAGCCGCAGTTCGATTATAACTACTATCAGAACAACGTCGGCCCGTTCGATACGCATCTCTATGCGCAGGCGGTGAAGTTTACCAACGTTAACGATAATTACCCGGATGCAACGCGTTTGCACCTGGAACCGACTATCAACCTGCCGCTTTCCAACGGCTGGGGCAGCCTTAATACCGAAGCGAAACTGCTGGCGACGCACTATCAGCAGGATGACGTCGAGTATTACAACAACAACGTTGATACCAGCAAAGTCAACCAGCTGAAAAGCAGCGTAAACCGCGTTATGCCGCAGTTTAAGGTCGACGGCAAGATGGTATTTGACCGCGATATGGACTGGTCGGAAGGCTACACGCAGACGCTGGAACCGCGTATGCAGTACCTCTACCTTCCCTATCGCGATCAGAGCACCGTGCGCGCTTACGACTCAACGCTGCTGCAAAGCGACTATACCGGCCTGTTCCGCGACCGCACCTATAGCGGCCTGGATCGCATCGCTTCCGCTAATCAGCTGACCAGCGGCGTGACTACGCGAATATTTGATAACGATTTGGTTGAACGTTTTAACGCTTCCATTGGTCAAATCTACTCGTTTACCCCGGCCCGTACCGGACTGGAGAACGCAGACAGCGACGATCGCGGCAGCCTGGTCTGGGCTGGCGACACCTACTGGAAGATTAGCGATCGCTGGGGCGCGCGCGGCGGTGTGCAGTACGACACCCGCATCGATAACGTTTCCCAGGGCAACGCCGTTCTGGAATATCGTCGGGATGCCGATCGTCTGGTGCAGCTGAACTACCGCTACACCAGTCCCGAATATATTCAGCAGACGCTGAGCCAGATTAAGAACCCTGGCTACCAGCAGGGGATTTCGCAGGTAGGCGCCACGGCCAGCTGGCCAATCGCCGATGCCTGGTCGGTGGTCGGTGCCTGGTATTACGATACCAAGGCCAAACAGCCTGCCGATCAGCTGCTGGGCGTCCAGTACAGCTCTTGCTGCTACGCTATTCGTCTGGGTTATGAACGTAAAATCACCAATTGGGAAAACGACAGCAGCACGTACGACAACAAAATCTCGTTCAACATTGAGCTGCGCGGCCTGAGCTCATCCTATGGTCTGGGCACCGGGCAAATGCTGCGACAGGGCATCCTGCCTTATCAGCGCTCTTTCTGATGTTGTGATAATTAGTATGCCAACCCGCAGTGCGGATAGAAAAATGGAAAAAGTATGAAGAACTGGAGAATGCTGATCCTGGGGGCTGCGCTCACTGCCAGCACCGCGTTTGCAGCACCGCAAGTTGTTGATAAAGTAGCCGCCGTGGTCAATAACGGCGTTGTGTTAGAAAGCGATGTCGACGGCATGATGCGGTCGGTGAAAAGTCAGGCGCAGCAGGCTGGTCAGCAGCTGCCGGATGATAAAACGCTGCGTCACCAGATTGTCGAACGCCTGGTGATGGACAATATTCTGCTGCAAATGGCGAAACAGGCGGGGATCCAGATCCAGGACGATCAGCTCGATCAGGCGATTGCCAATATCGCCGCTCAGAACAAGATGAGCGTGGATCAGCTGCGTAGCCGTCTGGCCTATGACGGTATGAACTACGCCACCTATCGCGAGCAGATCCGTAAAGAGATGACCATTGCCGAAGTCCGCAACAACGAAGTACGTCGTCGCGTGACTATTCTGCCGCAGGAAGTGGATTCGCTGGCGACGCAGGTTTCCTCGCAGAACAACGCGTCTACCGAGCTGAACCTCAGCCACATTCTGCTGCCGCTGCCGGAAAACCCGACGCAGCAGCAGGTGGACGAGCAGGAAGATCTGGCGAAACAGCTGGTCAGCCAGGCTAAAGGCGGCGCGGACTTCGGCAAGCTGGCGATCACCTACTCCGCCGATCCGCAGGCGCTGAAAGGCGGCAATATGGGCTGGGGCCGCATCCAGGAACTGCCTTCGCTGTTCGCGCAGTCGCTGGTTACGGCGAAGAAAGGCGATATCATCGGCCCAATCCGTTCCGGCGTAGGCTTCCATATCCTGAAAGTGAACGACGTTCGCGGCGACAAACAGAGCATCTCCGTGACGGAAGTGCACGCTCGTCATATTCTGCTCAAGCCGTCGCCGGTGATGACGGACGATCAGGCGCGCCAGAAGCTGACGCAGGTTGCGGCTGAAATCAACAGCGGCAAAACCACCTTCGCGCAGGCCGCTAAACAGCTTTCTCAGGATCCCGGCTCCGCCAACCAGGGCGGCGATCTTGGCTGGAGCTCGCCAGAGGTGTACGATCCCGCCTTCCGCGACGCGCTGCTGAAACTGAAAAAAGGCCAGATGAGCGCGCCGGTGCACTCCTCTTTCGGCTGGCACCTGATCCAGCTGATGGATACGCGCCAGGTTGATAAAACCGACGCGGCGCAGAAAGAGCGTGCTTACCGCCTGCTGTTTAACCGTAAATTTGCGGAAGAAGCGCAAACCTGGATGCAGGAGCAGCGCGCCTCTGCCTATGTGAAAATTCTGGATGCCAATGCTCAGTAATATGCGCGTGGCGATCACTCCCGGCGAACCCGCCGGGATTGGTCCCGATGTCACACTACAACTGGCCCAGCGCGACTGGCCAGTTGAACTGGTCGTCGTCGCCGATCCAGCTTTGCTGCGCGAGCGCGCGGCAAAGCTGGGCCTCCCTCTGACGCTGCGTGACTATCAGCCGGGCGTTGCTGCCCGGCCGCAGGCTGCCGGCACCCTGACCGTGCTGCCCGTTAGCGCGCCGCAGCCGGTAAAAGCTGGCGAGCTTTGCGTCGCCAACGGCCACTACGTGCTGGATACGCTGGCTCGCGCCTGCGACGGCTGCCTTAACGGCGAATTTGCGGCGCTGGTTACCGGGCCGGTACACAAGGGCGTGATCAACGACGCCGGTATCCCGTTCAGCGGCCATACCGAGTTTTTCGCCGAGCGCGCAGGCTGTGCCCGCGTGGTGATGATGCTGGCGACGGAAGCGCTGCGGGTTGCGCTGGCGACCACGCATCTGCCGTTAAAAGACGTCTCCGCCGCCATTACCCGCGACAGCCTGCATGAAGTGATCAACATCCTGCATGCCGATCTGCAAAGCAAGTTCGGTCTGGCTCAGCCGCATATTTTTGTCTGCGGCCTGAATCCGCACGCGGGCGAAGGCGGCCATATGGGACGTGAAGAAATTGACGTTATCATTCCGGCGCTCGACGAGCTGCGGCGCAGCGGCATCCAGCTGACCGGCCCGCTGCCGGCGGACACGCTGTTTCAGCCTAAATATCTTCAACATGCCGACGCGGTTCTGGCGATGTATCATGACCAGGGCCTGCCGGTACTGAAATACCAGGGCTTCGGGCGAGCGGTGAATATCACGCTCGGCCTGCCCTTTATCCGCACCTCCGTTGACCACGGCACCGCTTTAGAGCTGGCCGGCCAGGGCAACGCGGATGCGGGCAGCTTTATTACGGCGCTTAACCTCGCCATTACCATGATTAAGAGCAGTAATGAATAATCGCGTCCATCAGGGCCACTTCGCCCGCAAACGTTTTGGCCAGAACTTCCTTAACGATCAGTATATTATTGACAGCATCGTTTCCGCCATCCACCCTCAGCCCGGCGAGGCGGTAGTCGAAATCGGCCCCGGTCTGGGCGCGTTAACCGAACCGGTTGGCGACAGGCTGGAAGCGATGACGGTGATCGAACTCGACCGCGATCTGGCGGCTCGTTTGCAGACCCATCCGTTTTTAGGGCCAAAGCTGACGATTTTCCAGCAGGATGCCATGACCTTTGATTTCGCGGCCTACGCCCGTGAAAAAGGCCAGTCTCTGCGCGTCTTCGGCAACCTGCCCTATAACATCTCTACCCCGTTGATGTTCCACCTTTTCAGCTATACTGATGCGATCCGCGACATGCACTTTATGTTGCAGAAAGAGGTGGTCAACCGACTGGTTGCCGGGCCGGGCAGCAAGGCCTATGGTCGTCTGACGGTAATGGCGCAATATTACTGCCAGGTGATCCCGGTGCTGGAAGTGCCGCCGGAATCCTTTACGCCTGCGCCGAAAGTGGATTCCGCCGTGGTTCGTCTGGTTCCACACGCCACGATTTTGAATCCGGTGCAGGATCTTAAAGTCCTCAGCAGGATCACCACCGAAGCGTTCGGCAAACGCCGTAAAACGTTGCGCAACAGCCTTGGCCATCTGTTTACGCTGGAAGCGCTGCAGGAGATGAATATCGATCCGACGCTGCGCGCGGAAAACATCTCCGTAGCCCAGTACTGCCAGCTGGCGAACTGGCTGTCTGCGCATCCTCAACAGACGCCACAGGAGAGTTAAACATGGATACGCCCCGAGTTTGTGTGCATGTACAAAGCGCTTATATTGCGTCGCAGTCCGCGCCGGAAGAGAACCGCTACGTTTTTGCCTACACCATTACCATTCGTAATTTGGGGCGTCACGCCGTTCAACTGCTGGGCCGCTACTGGCTGATTACCAACGGCAACGGCCGCGAAACGGAAGTTCAGGGCGAAGGCGTTATCGGCGAACAGCCGCACATCGCACCCGCTGACGAATTTCAGTACACCAGCGGCGCGGTACTGGAAACCCCTATGGGCACCATGCAGGGACACTATGAAATGATCGACAGCGAAGGCGAAGCTTTCCGCGTGGCGATCCCGGTGTTCCGGCTGGCCATCCCCAGCCACATACACTAATTCTGATTGCGATCCGGGCGCTGGTCCGGCGCTGAGGTTCGGATTGTTGATGAGCACTTACCTGATTGGCGATATTCACGGCTGCTACGATGAGCTTCGGTCACTGCTGGACCAGGTGGCTTTCGATCCTGCCCGGGACAGCCTGTGGCTGACGGGCGATCTGGTCGCGCGCGGCCCCGCTTCGCTGGAAGTCCTGCGCTACGTTCGTTCATTGGGCGATGCGATAAAAGTGGTGCTGGGCAATCACGATCTGCATTTACTGGCCGTGTTTGCAGGTATCAGCCGCAACAAGCCAAAGGACAGGCTGACGCCGCTGCTGGAAGCGGAAGACGCCGACGATCTGATTAACTGGCTGCGCCGCCAGCCGCTGATCCAGGTCGATGAAGAGAAGAAGCTGGTGATGGCGCACGCGGGCATCACGCCGCAGTGGGATTTGGCTACGGCGCAAAGCTGCGCCCGCGAGGTCGAGGCGGTGCTCTCCAGCGATACCTATCCGCTGTTTCTGGATGCGATGTATGGCGATATGCCCAACAACTGGACGCCGGAGCTGACCGGGCTGGCTCGTCTGCGCTTCAGCACCAATGCGCTAACCCGGATGCGCTTCTGCTTTCCTAACGGCCAACTGGATATGATCTGCAAAGATACGCCTGATTCGGCGCCCGCGCCGTTAAAGCCGTGGTTTGCTATTCCGGGGCCGGTGTCGCGCGACTACACCATTGCGTTTGGTCACTGGGCTTCGCTGGAAGGAAAAGGCACGCCGGAAAATATCCTGGCGCTGGATACCGGCTGCTGCTGGGGCGGCACGCTGACGATGCTGCGCTGGGAAGATAAAACCTGGTTTACTCAGCCGTCAAAACGGTTGTCAAACGAACATGAGAACGCTATAGCGGCGCCGTCTGCTGACTCATAAGCGTCAATTGCTTTCGCGACAGGCTTTTTGCTATCCGATAAAGAGTGAGCGCCACGCCCTTAAAGGCGTGGCTTTACTCAGCCGATAAACGTATCCGTCCGCTTTCAGGCACCCAATACGCCGCCATCCTTGCGCGTAATCATTATCACGGAAGAGCGGGGACGCGGGCTATTGTCAGGAAAGTGCGAGTCTTTCTCTTCTCCCGGATGTTGCACATTCACAAACATCGTTTTGTAGTCCGGTGTAAAAGTGATCCCGGTCAGCTCACAGGATTTGGGCCCCACCATAAAGCGACGAATTTCTCCGTTCTGCGGATCGCCCACCAGCATCTGATTGTTCCCCTGCCCTTCATAGTCGCCTTTATTACTGTATTTACCATCCGTCAGGATCCACAGGCGTCCGGCTTCATCAAAGCCCAGACCATCAGGGCTGTTAAAGGTGTTCTGCTCGGTGATGTTCGGCGTACCACGATATATGCCCTGCGGATGCGCAATTGGATTACCGCACAGCACAAAAATATCCCAGTCAAACGCCTGGGCCGTAGCGTCCCCTTTCTCATCCCAGCGAATAATCTGCCCATAAATGTTATCCGGCCGAGGATTAGCCGCGTTGATCGGCATTCCCTCATCGCCTCGCTTGCTGTTATTGGTCAGGGTGCAGTAGGCGCGGCCATCATGAGGATTAACGGCAATCCACTCAGGGCGATCCATACGTGTGGCTTTCACCACATCCGCCGCGCCGCGCGTGTTAATCAAAATATCTGCCTGGGTGCGGAAACCGTTGTCGGCGGTCAGGCCGTGCTGCCCCTGAACCAGCGCTACCCAGTGTCCGGTTCCCTTCAGCGGCGTACCGTTTCTGTCGCCGTCAAAGATGGCAACATAGAGCGTTCCCTCATCCAACAGTCTGGCATTTGCCGCCGGATTAGCGCGATCGACCTTGCCTTTGGAAACATATTTGTAGATATACTCGCCGCGCTCATCGTCCCCCATATACACCACCAGCTCGCCGCTTTTCGCTACCGTAACGGCCGCGTTTTCATGCTTAAAGCGGCCCAGCGCGGTGCGCTTGACCGGCACGGAATCGGGGGCGAAAGGATCGATCTCGACAATCCAGCCGTGACGATTAAATTCGTTAGGGTTTTTCGCCACATCAAAACGCGGATCGAAATCGGACCAGTTGCGCTCGGGATCGGCGGGGCTCAGCGTGTAGCGCTTTTGCGCCGCCGTCAGGCTGAAATCCGCCTTTTTAGTGCCGAAATAGGTATCGAAATTTTCTTCACAGGTGAGATAAGTACCCCAGGGCGTTTTGCCGTTAGCGCAGTTGCCAAAGGTGCCGAGCACGTTCATTCCTTGCGGATCGGCTGCGGTACGCAGCGCCGCATCGCCAGCGGCAGGGCCGGAAAAACGCATTGGCGTATTGGCAGTGATGCGGCGGTTATAGCGTGAAGGACGGACAACTTCCCAGCGGTTTCCCTGGCCACGACGGACTTCCATCACCGATACGCCGTGCCCCGCCTGCGATTTTTTTACATCTTCAGCATCGTGCGCCTTGCTGTCGCCGTGAGCATAGAGATATTGCTCATTAACATATTCATTGTTAACCGCAATTAAGCCGCGATCCCGGCTTCCCTCCATGGCAAAAAAGCTCATGCCATCATTGTTATCGCCAAACTGTTTTTCCTGATCGGCTGCGCTGTTTTTTCCTTCCGCGTCAAACGCCGGGGCGCCATCGACCAGCGGATCGCCCCATGAAATCAGCACATCAGCCTGATAGCCGTCGGCAATGGCAATTTCATCCGCTGTGGAAGCCGGAATACCGTCAAAGCCCAGCAATTGACTGCCGCCCGACACGGGCTTCGCCAGCGCCAGAGAGGGAACAGAGAGACCGCCGCCAATAAAGCCTGCCAGACTCAATGCCCCGGTTCCTGCAAGGAATTTACGACGGCCAGGATTGGGCGTGACAGCTTCGTTCGGTAACGGCGATTGATTATTCATAGCGCATTGCTTCCTTTACGGTTTGTAAAATGAAGCAATGCTAGAGATATTTTGTTACACTTAGGTTACAAAATGTTCGAAAGGAATGTAAAGTTACTTACTGTCGACGGTCCAGAATTTCAAAGCAGTAGCTGTGCGTGTTTTTCTCGTCAGCGTCGTGAAATTCGCTAAAGGTCGACTGCCACTCGTCCGGCTCGTAGTCCGGGAAAATCGTGTCGCCTTCGACTTCCGCATCAATATGCGTCAGATACAGGCGATCCGCGCGCGGCAGCAGCTGTTCATAGACGCGCCCGCCGCCAATCACCATGATCTCTGCCACGTCGCCCGCCGCTTTCAGCGCTTCCTCAATGGAAGTGACCCAGCGCACGCCTTCCGCATCGCCCTGCTGGCTGCTGATCACAATATTCAGCCTGTCCGGCAGCGGACGGCCGATCGACTCAAAGGTGCGGCGTCCCATAATGACCGGTTTGTTCAGGGTGTGCTTTTTAAACCAGGCCAAATCGGCTGGCAGATGCCACGGCATGGCATTTTCCATCCCGATAACGCGGTCGGTCGCCATGGCTGCAATCAGGCTTATCATCTGAGAATACTCACAAGGTGTAAAATTGGCGCCATCATACGGAAAGGCGAAAGTTTCGTCGATAGCAAAACCTGGCGAATTAAGTAAAGGTTTAGCGGCGCCGTGTTATTTATTAGCGCTTCAGGCTAAAATAGCCACGGCAAACCCTTTGGGGTTTCTCTCTTCTGCTGAATTCTGAGAACACCATGTTAGAAACCAGTTTACTTATCGTCACTATTGCGACGCTGGGCATGCTTTCGCCCGGCCCCGATTTTTTTCTGATTATCAAAAATGCCGCGCGCTATCCACGCCGCGCCGCGCTGATGACGGCGCTTGGCGTTAACTGCGCCGTGGCAACGCATATGACCTATTGCGTCGCCGGGCTGGCGGTGGTGATCACCACCACGCCGTGGCTGTTTATGCTGCTGAAGTATGCCGGGGCGGCTTATCTGATCTACGTCGGCATCCAGGCGCTGCTTTCACGCGGCGGCAGCAAGATGGACCTCAGCAACGTCGCGGCGGAAAGCACCTCGTTAAAGAAAGCCTTTATGCAGGGCTACCTTTGCAATCTGCTGAATCCTAAGGCCACGCTGTTTTTCCTGTCGATGTTTACGCAGGTGCTGAACGTGCATTCCAGCCTGGGCGAGAAGATTTGGTATGCAGGCATTATTATCACGCTCTCTTCCATCTGGTGGCCGACGCTGGTGGTGCTGATCCAAAGCCCGCCCGTACGCCGTGGCCTGGCCCGCGCGCAGAAGCTGATCGACAGGCTGCTGGGCACCGTGCTGATCGCTTTCGGTATCAAAGTCGCGCTCTCCTGATTAGCGGGGGATAAGCGAAGGCCCGGTTGGCATTGTTGCCAACCGGGCCTTTTTGTTTGGCGGCTTTAGTGACAGTACGGCAGCAAAAATACGCACTTCCCGCGCGCCGGACGGGCCAGGACCACAGGGTTATTCCGCGGTGGGTTATCTGTCGAGGTTTCCGGCCAGCGTCGTCTGACGTTTAAACTCGTCCTTCGCTTTTTGTAACTGTCGCATAAAGCTTTCATCGGCATGCAGACGGGCCACGACAGCCCCGCCGACGATGCGGGCGGCGTTAACATCGCTCTGCCAGTGATAGCCGCAAATTACCCGGCTCTGGCCCATTTCATAGCCGCGCTTGAGGATTTCATTCTGTCTGGCGGGGTTTATTTCGGTCAGCACCAGCGCCGTAGCCCAGCCAATTGTTGTATGCCCGGAAGGATAAGCGCCGTTGGTAGACAGCTCCTGCTGCTGATCGGTGCGGCAGGTCGGTTCCTGATAAAAAGCAAAAGGACGAATGCGCATATAGCGAATTTTGGCGCTGCGGGTGGCCAAATCGCCGGCATCCTCACGCATTTTCATCACCAGCCGATAAAGCTCCGGCGTTTTACTCTTGCTGATTTCTCGTCCAAACGCGCCGGAAAAAGCCGCGGCCACGCCATCGCCTGCGACATGCGCATCTTGCCACGCCTGCTTGCCCCGGGGCGTATCGCGCAGGCTTTTGCCCAGCTCGTACTGCGCTTTGTCGTTAAGAAATTCGATGCTGTCCGTCGCGGGCGGCGGCGGCAACAGCGTCAGGCTGTCGGGGGATTGCGCCTCCTGCAGGAAATAAAAGTCAGGTTGCGTGGTAACGTCTTTCGCCGCAAAGGCCTGCGAAAAAAAGGCCATGCAGGCCAGAGCTATTAAGCGTTTTTTCATTGTTTCATCCCTGATGTTGAGTAAAAGCGCCGACGGTTCGGCAACGGGACAAGCCTATAGCATTTTTTGGCGCATCAATTTTAAAGGCGTCACAAAACGGGTTATTGGGGCGGGAACGCGGCGGAGATAAAAAAATCCCCGCCGTAGCGGGGATGGGCAGAGAAAACGCTTTAAGCCTGTTTGATCTGCGCGTGCATTTCCTGCACGGAGATCACCTGCTCAGTCGGATCGGCATTCAGCGACATAGCCGTCGCGAAACCGCCGTTCAGCGTGGTGTCGTAGTGCACCTTGTACTGCAACGCGCTGCGGCGGATCAGTTTGGAATCCTCAATCGCCTGGCGTCCGGCCGTGGTGTTAACAATGTAGGCATATTCCCCGTTCTTCAGGCGATCCTGAATATGCGGGCGGCCTTCGTGCACCTTGTTAACCAGACGCGGATTGATGCCCGCTTCGCCCAGCACTACCGCCGTGCCGTGGGTGGCGTCCAGCTCAAAGCCCAGCTTTTGCAGCTTAGCGGCCAGATCCACAATACGCTTTTTGTCGCCTTCGCGAACGGAGAGCAGCGCGCGGCCGCTTTTCTTCATATTGCTTTGCGCGCCCAGCATCGCTTTAGAGAAAGCTTCGGCAAAGGTGCGGCCAACGCCCATGACTTCGCCGGTGGAGCGCATTTCCGGGCCAAGGATAGGATCGACACCCTGGAATTTATTAAACGGCAGTACCACTTCCTTCACCGAATAATAAGGCGGGATCACCTCTTCCGTTACGCCCTGCTCTGCCAGCGTTTTGCCCGCCATCACGCGCGCGGCGACTTTCGCCAGCGGCACGCCGGTCGCTTTAGAGACAAACGGCACGGTACGCGCGGCGCGAGGGTTAACCTCAATCAGATAGACTTCGTTATCTTTTACCGCGAACTGCACGTTCATCAGCCCGCGCACGCAAAGCTCAAAGGCCAGTTTTTCGACCTGCTGACGCATTACGTTCTGGATCTCTTTGCTCAGCGTATAGGCCGGCAGTGAACAGGCCGAGTCGCCGGAGTGCACGCCAGCCTGCTCGATATGTTCCATGATGCCGCCTATCAGCACGCGCTCGCCGTCGCAGATGGCGTCAACGTCCACTTCAACCGCGTCGTCCAGGAAGCGATCCAGCAGCACCGGTGCATCGTTGGAAACGGAAACCGCCGTCTGGAAATAGCGCTTCAGGTCAATTTCGTCATAGACGATTTCCATTGCCCGGCCGCCCAGCACGTAAGAAGGACGCACCACCAGCGGATAGCCGATAGCCACCGCTTTTTCCACCGCCTGCTCCAGCGCCGTGACCGTTGCGTTGGCCGGCTGCTTCAGGCCCAGGCGGTCCACCGCCTGTTGAAAACGCTCGCGGTCTTCGGCACGGTCAATCGCATCCGGGCTGGTGCCGATAACCGGCACGCCTGCGGCTTCCAGCGCGCGCGCCAGCTTCAGCGGCGTCTGGCCGCCGTACTGCACGATCACGCCTTTTGGCTTCTCGATGCGCACAATTTCCAGCACGTCTTCCAGCGTGACCGGCTCAAAGTAGAGGCGGTCAGAGGTATCGTAATCGGTAGAGACGGTTTCCGGGTTGCAGTTAACCATAATGGTTTCATAGCCGTCTTCGCGCAGCGCCAGCGCGGCGTGCACGCAGCAGTAGTCAAACTCAATGCCCTGACCGATACGGTTTGGCCCGCCGCCCAGCACCATGATCTTGTCGCGATCCTGGTTGGGATTGGCTTCGCACTCTTCTTCATAGGTAGAGTACATATAGGCGGTATCGGTAGAGAACTCCGCCGCACAGGTATCCACGCGCTTGTAAACCGGGTGCAGGTTGTACTGCTGACGCAGCTTGCGCACTTCTGATTCCGCCACGCCAGCCAGCACGGCCAGGCGCGCGTCGGCAAAGCCTTTACGCTTCAGGGTACGCAGGAAATCGGCGGTCAGGCCGTTGATGCCTTCGCGGGCAACCTGCTCTTCCAGGCGCACCAGCTCTTCGATCTGCACCAGGAACCAGCGGTCGATATTGGTCAGATTGAAGACGCCGTCCACGGACATGCCCGCGCGGAACGCGTCGGCCACGTACCAGATACGGTCACAGCCGGCATCTTTCAGCTCGCGGCGAATGGTGGTCAGCGCTTCCGCATCGTTCAGGTCAACTTTCGGGTCGAAACCGTGCGCGCCTACTTCCAGGCCGCGCAGCGCTTTCTGCATTGATTCCTGCAAGGTGCGGCCAATCGCCATCACTTCGCCCACGGACTTCATCTGCGTGGTCAGACGATCGTTGGTGCCCGCAAACTTTTCAAAGTTGAAGCGAGGGATTTTGGTGACGACATAGTCGATGGAAGGCTCAAACGAGGCCGGCGTGCGGCCGCCGGTGATATCGTTCATCAGCTCGTCCAGCGTATAGCCGACGGCCAGCTTGGCGGCGATTTTCGCAATCGGGAAGCCGGTCGCTTTGGAAGCCAGCGCCGAAGAGCGGGAAACGCGCGGGTTCATTTCGATAATGATCAGACGACCGTTTTCCGGGTTCACCGAGAACTGCACGTTGGAGCCGCCGGTTTCCACGCCGATTTCACGCAGTACCGCCATCGAGGCGTTACGCATGATCTGGTACTCTTTGTCGGTCAGCGTCTGCGCAGGCGCTACGGTGATGGAGTCACCGGTATGGATGCCCATCGCGTCAAAGTTTTCAATGGAGCAGACAATGATGCAGTTGTCGTTTTTGTCACGCACCACTTCCATTTCATACTCTTTCCAGCCGATCAGCGATTCATCAATCAGCAGCTCGTTGGTTGGCGACAGATCCAGCCCGCGCTCGCAAATCTCTTCAAATTCTTCGCGGTTGTAAGCGATACCGCCGCCGCTGCCGCCCATAGTAAAGGAGGGACGGATAATGCATGGGAAGCCGACGTCTTCAGCAACTTTCAGCGCTTCTTCCATATTATGGGCGATACCGGAACGTGCGGTTTCAAGGCCGATTTTCTTCATCGCCTTATCGAAACGCTGGCGGTCTTCCGCTTTATCAATTGCATCCGCCGTCGCGCCAATCATGGTGACGTTGAACTCTTCCAGCACGCCCTGACGCTCCAGCTCCAGCGCGCAGTTCAGCGCGGTCTGGCCGCCCATGGTCGGCAGCACGGCATCCGGACGCTCTTTCTCAATAATTTTGCGCACCACTTCCCAGTGAATCGGTTCGATGTAGGTGGCATCGGCCATTTCCGGGTCGGTCATGATGGTCGCCGGGTTGGAGTTCACCAGGATAACGCGGTAGCCCTCTTCGCGCAGCGCTTTACAGGCCTGCGCGCCAGAGTAGTCAAATTCACAGGCCTGGCCGATAACGATCGGACCCGCGCCCAGGATCAGGATACTTTTTATGTCGGTACGTTTTGGCATTCTTTCGCTCCTGATTATTTATTTGAACGGTAGGCTTCGATCAGTTCGATAAAGTGATCGAACAGCGGTGCGGCGTCGTGTGGGCCAGGGCTGGCTTCGGGATGGCCCTGGAAACTGAACGCCGGCTTATCCGTGCGGTGAATGCCCTGCACCGTGTGGTCAAACAGCGAGGTATGGGTAATACGCAGGTTCGCTGGCAGGTTGTTGTTGTCTACGGCAAAACCGTGGTTTTGCGCGGTGATCATCACGGTATTGTTGTCGTGATCTTTCACCGGATGGTTGCCGCCGTGGTGGCCCAGCTTCATCTTCACCGTTTTCACATCGCTGGCCAGCGCCAGCAGCTGATGGCCCAGGCAGATGCCGAATACCGGGATCTCCGTTTCCAGGAAAGTCTTAATCGCGGCGATAGCGTAGTCGCAGGGTTCCGGATCGCCAGGGCCGTTAGAGAGGAAGATCCCGTCCGGGTTCATCTTCATTACCTCTTCCGCAGGCGTTTGCGCCGGGACAACCGTCAGGCGACAGCCGCGATCCACCAGCATCCGCAGGATATTTCGCTTCACGCCGTAATCGTAGGCCACCACGTGGAAAGGCAGCTCCTCTTCTTTCTTCGGTGCAGGCAGGCCATCCAGCGTCCAGCTGCCCTGTAGCCACTTGTAGGTTTCTTGCGTAGTGACTTCCTTCGCCAGATCCATGCCCTTCAGGCCTGGAAAAGCTTTTGCTTTTTGCAGCGCCAGCTCGGCATCCGGCGCGTCGCCCGCGATGATGCAGCCGTTCTGCGCGCCTTTTTCACGCAGCAGACGGGTCAGCTTACGCGTGTCGATATCGGCAATGGCGACAATATTCAGACGCTTCAGGTAAGCGGAAAGCCCCTCTTCATTACGGAAGTTGCTGGCGATCAACGGCAGGTCGCGGATAACCAGGCCTTCAGCATGAACCTGGGCGGATTCTTCATCGGCGATATTGGTGCCGACATTGCCGATATGAGGATAAGTGAGAGTAACAATCTGGCGGGAATAGGAAGGATCAGTGAGGATTTCTTGATAACCGGTCATTGAAGTGTTGAAAACAACTTCACCCACTGCCGTTCCTGTTGCCCCGATGGCCCGACCGTGGAATTGGGTTCCGTCTTCCAGAACCAATAGCGCTGACTTAATCAAAACATCCTCCAGAGAATAAACAGTCACATTATTTGCATATTAATTCAGGATACACCTTTAAATCAATGCAAAACCTGCCTGCCTGCTCGATTTTTGGCAAATTGCGCGCATTCTAATGATCGCCCCGGCTGATGTCTACCCTGAAGCGGAGTTTTTCATTGTTTTTTGTGCCACTGGCGTAAAAAGATGATGATAGCCACCAAAAACAGCAACTATCGTGGTGATAAAAACGGTTGCCTGACGAAATGAATGGGAAAAATCCAGATAGCCCGAAAAATAGTGGACCAAATGGTCAAAATTAACAAATCAACCCTGTAAAAATGCAGAAAAACACCTAAAAACCACTTCTTATTAAAAATACCATCTAAATATTATTTATATGCATAAATAAAAAAAGGGCAGCAAAACCACCCATTTAAAACAGCAACTTAAAAAAACATCCAGATTTGCACTTAACAATTCTTATCAATATTAAGCACATTTCTCATATCAAAAAGACCTACTTTACTCGCAAAAACCCAGGATGCAGCACGAACAGCGCCTTTTGCAAATGTCATACGGCTTGAAGCCTTGTGCGTTATCTCTATACGCTCGCCAATATCCGCAAACATCGCGGTATGCTCGCCGACGATATCGCCTGCCCGCACGGTAGCAAAACCAATGGTTTGTGGCTTACGTTCGCCGGTGTGCCCTTCCCGACTATAGACCGCATGCTCTTTAAGATCCCAGTCCATGGCGTCCGCTATCGCTTCGCCCATCGCCAGCGCGGTGCCGGAAGGCGCATCAACCTTATGGCGATGGTGCGCTTCGATAATTTCGATGTCCGCATAATCGCCCATCACCTGCGCGGCCTGCTCCAGCAGCTTCAGCACCAGATTGACGCCCACGCTGAAGTTGGCGGCAAAAACGATGGCTATCTCTTGCGCAGCCGCGCCGATCGCCGCCTTACCGGCCTCGTCAAAGCCGGTGGTGCCGATAACCATCGCTTTTTTGTGCTGACGACAAAACGCCAGATATTCCAGCGTGCCTTCGGGACGGGTAAAGTCGATCAGAACATCAAACTCATCGGCAACCAGCCGATCGCTGACCTTCACGCCCAGCGTACCGGTTCCGGCCAGCTCGCCCGCGTCAATGCCGACCAAAGAAGAGCCGTTACGCACCAGCGCGGCCCCCACGCAAACGCCTTCCGCTTCGTGAGCGGCCTGAATTAACTGACGCCCCATGCGTCCCGCTGCGCCAACAATAGCCAGACGGACCTGTGCCTCATTCATAATGTTTCCCTTAAGTCTGTGCATACAAAACGAAGACAGGTTAACGACACCTTAAGCGCCGCGCCACTAAAAAACACAGGACAGCGCGCGCCTGGCAAAGCTTTCAGGCGGACGGAGAACAGGAAGTGCCGTGTAACAAACTGACGGAAGGTAAACTGGCCCGGACGCCGCGTTATAGCAGCGCCCGCAGGTTAAAATAACGGCATCATTTTATGGGCCATGAAAGATCGTGACTACAGGGGGGGTTCTGGTGTTGTTGTTGGTGCTGGTGTTGTTGGTGCTGGTGTTGGTGGTGTTTGTGCCCCTGAACACAGACAGTTCATCAATACCAGCCCGCCCAGCAAAAAGAAACCTACTTTGAACAGGTTGGCGGTTAACGCAAGGTTGGCCTGACTGAGATCGCATAAAAAGCTTCCGCCGCTGACGCGGGTGGCTTCTGTTCGGGTTATTTCTCTCATTTTAATTTCCTTTTAAAATTGAGCGGTGCCACACAGAAATAGCAGCGTGAGGCACGACTTATCACCTGAAAATAGTATATCCCCTTCTGACAGAGCAAAATCATACTACGTCTGATAAAACATTCCCGTCAAAATAAATATGCACCCTGCAGTAAAAAAAATAAAAAAAGGCAAGATTCATTAATAATCAGAAAATAACCAATCAAAAGAGGCTTAAACATGGTAATTTCACGTCCCTACATGAAAAATCGAGAAAGGAAGTGTTTAAAGCGCCCCATCAGAACGAATACAACTTTCAGCCCCGCTTAACCGCAAACCCTGACCGCAAACCCTGACCGCAAACCCTAACTGCAAACCCTGACCGCGAACCCTAACCGCAAGCCCTTAACCGCAAACCCTGACCGCAAACCCTGACTGCAAACCCTGACTGCAAACCCTGACTGCAAACCCTGACTGCAAACCCTGACCGCAAACCCTGACCGCAAACCCTGACCGCAAACCCTGACATTAAGCATTAAATTTTAAATATTAAAAATCAATATTTTAAGATGAAAACCAAAAATCTTTATTATCGATTTATCTACCATCCTTTCCCGGCTATTAATTAGCATTATAATATTTCAGTTATATATTTAAATATTTAAAAGACCTTCCAAAACCACTGCATTAATTATTTCCAGCAGAAGCACATAAGAAACGAAAAGAACTACTTTTAAAGCACCATTGAAAACAGGTGGCCCAGTTGCTAATGAGTAACTGTCTTATTTTATTGGCGCTCCGGTTACCTGATTGAGATAAACCCGGGCGGCCAGTCTGTCCGCCCGTTTTGTAAAACGGCCATTTTCATCATGGCTCAGAGATTTGCTTACGGCAATCGCGGATAGGCATCGGCAATCCTGTCGCCAGTGAAGTTCGCAATCCAGCCTTCCTGATTGTCGAAAATACGGATAGCGGTAAAGTGCGGTGACGATCCCATATCAAACCAGTGCGGCGTTCCCGCAGGCACGGAGATCAGATCGTTCTTTTCACACAGGATTTGATAAATATGTCCGTCCAGATGCAGGCAGAACAGCCCCGCCCCCTCCACGAAGAACCGCACTTCGTCCTCGCCATGCGTATGTTCGGAAAGAAACTTTTCCCGCAGCGTCTCTTTCTGCGGATTGTCCGCGCGCATACTGATTACGTCCCAGCTCTGGTAGCCTTTTTCCGCGACCAGCCGATCGATAGCGTGCTGATAAGCGTTTATAACCGTTTCCGGCTGCGGATCCACGCCTAAATCGCGATCCGCCTGCCAGCGCTCAAAACGCACGTTTTTGCCACTCAGTTTCTGACGGATCGCTTCTTCATCGGTACTTTGCCAGATCGGCGTTTTCGCTTCGCTGTCGGTAAAAATGGTCAGTGCGCTCATACAAACGACTCCAGAGTAAGGTGATCGAACCGGTTGACCTGAGGATGACGGCTGACGTCATCCGCTTCATCGCGAACTAGCTGCACGGTATGCCAGCCCGCTTCCCGGGCGGCGTCCAGCTCCTGACGAATATCGGATAAAAACAGCAGCTCGCCCGGTGCCAGCCCGATATCTGCAGCAATATTGCGGTAAGAGTCCGTTTCGCGCTTGGCCCCGACGTGCGTATCGAAATAGCCGCTGAACAACGAGGTAATATCACCCTCGTCGCTGTAGCCAAATAACAATTTCTGCGCAGCTACCGAGCCGGATGAATAAACATACAGCCCAATGCCAGCCTGGTGCCAGGCTTTCAGCGCGGGCAGCACGTCCGGATAGAGATGGCCGGTAAAGCTGCCGTTAAGATAGCCGTCGCGCCAGATCATGCCCTGCAACGCTTTCAGCGCGGTGGATTTGCGGTCTTCATCCATAAAGCCGAACAGCACGGTAATTAAATCCTCTACCGTGGCCTGCGGCTGCGCGATTTCATCACGCAGATCGCTCAGCGCCTGCGCCACCTCTTCCCGATGCTGAAAAGCGGCAATAAAGGCCGCCAGATTTTCGCGCGCATACGGGAAGAGCACGTTGTGTACAAAGCGAATATCGCTGGTGGTGCCTTCAATATCGGTAACAATGGCGCGGATCATTGGGCCTCCAGAAGCCGACGTTGTAATTCACACTGGAAAAGGAACTCCAGCCCTTCAAGATGGCGACGCGCTTCGTTCACGTCTCTGCCCCAGCAGGTCAGGCCGTGGCCGCGCAGCAGGAAACCGTAGCGCAGCGGATGACCTTCCGCGTACTGCTCAATACGTTTCGCCAGCGCCTCAATATCCTGATCGTTATCGAACAGCGCAATAGCCACCTCTTCCAGATGCGAGCTTTGTCCGGCCAGAGTTTTCTGCATTTCATAGCCTTGCAATACTAATGCGGCGCGTTTCTCAACTCTTGAGAGTACGGTCGCGTTCACCGTATGCACGTGCAGTACGGCACCCGCTTCGGGAAACAGACGATAGATCAGCGTATGCAGGCCCGTTTCTGCGGAAGGCCTGCGGCCGGAAGGCGCATGGTTAGTGGCGATGGCGACCTGAATAAAGTCCTCGCGGGTTAGCGAACCTTTGTCTTTGCCGGATTCGCTCAGCAGGCAAAACTCGTTGTCCTGCCGCACCGACATATTGCCGCCGGTGGCGGGCGCCCAGCCTTTGGCACCGATCCAGTGGCAGGCCGCCACCAGCCGATCTAATTGCGATGTTGTCATAACCTTCCTTTTCAACCGCTAAGCACGGCATATTCTTATCTTTTAGACGTCTAAGCGTCTTGATTGCCAAATATTAGCACTGACGTTATAGTGGCAGCAACGGGCTAAAACATATCCATAGCGTTCCGCAAGGGTGACTAATCATGAGCCAGACGTCGATTACGCCTGAGAGCAAACTCCCCGCTCTGGGCACCACTATTTTTTCGCAAATGAGCGCGCTGGCGCAGCAGCATAACGCCATTAACCTTTCTCAGGGCTTCCCGGATTTCGACGGCCCGGACTATCTGAAAGCGCGCCTGGCGCATCACGTCAGCGCTGGCGCCAACCAGTATGCGCCGATGACCGGCGTGCAGCCGCTGCGGCAGGCGATTGCGGCTAAAACGGCGGAGCTTTACGGGCATAAACCCGACGTCGACAGCGAAATCACGGTGACGGCAGGCGCGACCGAAGCGCTGTATGCCACCATTACCGCGCTGGTGCGGCCGGGCGATGAGGTGATCTGTTTCGATCCCAGCTATGACAGCTATGCGCCAGCGGTGACGCTGGCTGGCGGCGTGATGAAGCGCATCGCTTTGCAGCCACCGGCTTTTCGCGTCGACTGGCAGGAATTTACCGCGCTGCTGTCGCCTCGTACCCGTCTGGTTGTCCTCAATACACCGCACAATCCTTCCGCTACCGTCTGGCAAAAAAGCGATTTTGCCTCGCTGTGGCAAGCGGTGAAAGCACAGGAAATCTATGTGCTGAGCGACGAGGTTTATGAGCATATCTGCTTTGCCAAAGAGGGCCACGCCAGCGTGCTCGCCCATCCGCAGCTGCGTGAGCGCGCGATCGCCGTTTCCTCGTTTGGCAAAACCTTTCATATGACCGGCTGGAAGGTCGGTTACTGCGTGGCGCCGCCAGCGTTAACGGCGGAAGTGCGCAAGGTGCATCAGTATCTGACCTTTGCCGTCAACACGCCCGCGCAGCTGGCATTGGCCGATATGCTGAACGCCGAACCAGAGCACTACCGCGAGCTGCCGGCGTTTTATCGTGCCCGCCGTGACCGTTTTGTACAGGCGCTGGCGAAAAGTCGCCTGGAAATCCTGCCGTGTGAAGGCACCTACTTTCTGCTGGCCGACTACAGCGCCGTTTCCGATTTGGATGACGTCGCCTTTTGCCAGTGGTTGACCAAAGAAGCGGGCGTGGCGGCGATCCCGCTGTCGGTTTTCTGCGCCGGGCCTTTCCCTCATAAACTCATCCGTCTGTGTTTTGCCAAACAGGAAGCCACGCTGGATTCGGCAGCGGAGCGGCTATGTCAGCTTTAAACCTGAGCGTGCTACAGCAGCCGCTGGTCTGGATGGACGGCGAGGCCAACCTGCGTTTCTTTGACGCGCTGTTAGCCGGATTAACGGGCCGCGATCTGATTGTACTGCCGGAAATGTTTACCACCGGCTTTGCGATGGAGGCGGCGAAAAGCTCGCTGCCGGAAGCGCGCGTGGTGAGCTGGCTACAGGAGAAAGCCCGTGCGGCTGATGCCATGATCGGCGGCAGCGTCGCCGTTCAGACGCCATCGGGCGCGGTAAATCGCTTCCTGCTGGTGGAGCCGGACGGTACGGTGCATCGCTATGACAAGCGTCATTTGTTCCGCATGGCTGGCGAACACCAGCATTACCTGGCGGGCGAAAAGCGGGAAATCATAGCGTTTCGCGGCTGGCGCATTCTGCCGCAGATTTGCTATGACCTGCGCTTTCCGGTGTTTTCCCGCAGCCGCAACGATTACGATCTGGCGCTGTATGTCGCCAACTGGCCGGCAGCGCGTGCGGCGCACTGGCAGGCGCTGCTGCTGGCGCGGGCGATTGAAAATCAGGCTTACGTAGCCGGTTGCAATCGCACCGGCCATGATGCCAACGGCCATAGCTACAGCGGCGACAGCCGGATTATCAGCCCGCAGGGCGAAATCCTGGCGGCTGGCGAACCGCATCAGCCAGCGGTACTGAGCGCCGAGCTGTCGCTGGATTCGCTGCGCGAATATCGGGAGCGTTTTCCGGCCTGGCGCGATGCGGATGAGTTTAGTTTATAAGCCGTTGCTGCCCGGCATTGCATAGCCTGCTGGCTGAATGCTTCAGCCCGATCGGCTTTCCTGCACGCTTACCTTTGCTGTAACGCTGTTAAACACAATATTCAGCAGCACGGCTACGACACAGGCGGCGCTGATGCCGGAATGGAAAATCGTTCTGACCCAGTCAGGGAAGCGGTCGTAAAAGGTCGGCATCACGATGGGGATCATGCCAAACGCAATGGCCGTCGCCACCACCACCAGGTTCATATTCTCTTTGTAATCGACCTTTGCCAGCGTGCGGATACCGGATGCCGCGACGGTGCCGAACAATACCACGCCCGCGCCGCCCAGCACCGGAGCGGGAACGGCCGCGACTATCCGGCCCAGCACGGGCAGACAGCCAAGCAGCACCAGGATCGCGCCGCCCGCCGCCACTACATAGCGGCTTTTGATGCCGGTAATAGCGACCAGACCAATGTTCTGGGCGAAGGCGCTCTGCGGAAAGGAGTTAAACAGCGGCGCGAGCGCGCTGGTCAGCATATCGGCCCGCAGCCCGCTGGCGATGCGTTTACCGTCAACCTCCGTACCGACAATGTCGCCGATAGCGATCAGCCCGGCAGTGGTTTCGGTAAGCAGCACCAGCACGATCAGCGTCATCGACAGGATGGCCGCCACGTCGAAAACCGGCAGCCCAAAGCTGAGGATGCCGGGCAGCGCCACCACGTCGCCATGCAGCACGCCCGAAAACTGCGTTTTACCGCCTGCCACAGCAAACAGCGTGCCCAACACCATAGCCGCCAGCACGGCCAGCCTTTTTATCGCGGCGTTGCCTACGCGATGAAACAGCAGCACCATCCCCAGCGTCAGCGCGGCCAGCCCGATATTGCCCGGCGAGCCCCATTCCGGCGCGTGTGGATTGCCGCCCATCGCCCAGCGCGCGGCGACCGGCATCAGCGACAGGCCGATCACCGTAATCACGGTGCCGGTCACCACCGGAGGAAAAAAGCGGATGATATGGGCAAACAAAGGAGCAATAAGCAGACCAATCAGCGAAGAGGCGATCACCGCGCCGAACACCACCGGCAGGCCGCCGCCGCTGGTCACTAACGTCACCATGGTCGCCACGCCCGCGAAAGAGACGCCCTGCACCAGCGGCAGACGTGAGCCGAAACCGGGCACGCCCAGCGCCTGGAGCAGCGTGGCGCAGCCGCTGACAAACAGCGCCGCCGTCACCAGCATCCCGAGTTCGGCGGCGTGCAGCCCGGCGGCCGAGCCGATAATCAACGGCGGCGCGATAATGCCGCCGTACATCGTCAAGACATGCTGCAATCCCCAGGCAAAAGATTTGCCTGCCGGGTAACGCGTATCTTCTGGCCTGGCGCTCATGTTTACCCCTCACTGCTGCACTCGCCGCAAAGGCGGTGCTGGTTATTAATCTCTCCCCAACATCATTCAGGCTGCGGCCCGAAGGATAAAAGGATCAGCTGCCGCGATAGGTAGACCACGACCACGGCGAAATCAGGAAAGGCAGGTGATAGTGGCTGCCCGCCTCCGGCAGCACGAAATCGATTTGGGCGCTGACGTAGAGCGCGTCGCGGCCGTCGGCGGCAAAATAGTCGCCGATCTCAGCAATTAAGCGGTAATGGCCCGGCGCCAGCGGCTCGGGCGTTAAGTCTGTGATGCGGCCATCCGCATCGGTATCGCCCTGCGCCACCGGCAGCCAGCCCTGACTGCTGTTCTGCTCCAGCGAAACGGCGACGCCAATCGCCGGTTTGCCCAGCGCGGTATCCAGGATATGCGTGGTGATAGTGCTCATTGAACTCTCCTGTGCAAATGTAGCTGGGTTAGCGAAACGTCTCTTTTAAGCGCAGCAGAGTGATTTCCCGCAGCTGATCCAGCGCTTCCTGCTGCTCCTGTTGCGGGTCGTTGGCGAGGCGTCGATGCAGTTCGGCCAACATCTCTCCGGCGCTTCGCCCTTTGGCGCGGATTAAAAACACCCGGCCAAAG
The DNA here is from genome assembly GCF_041224955.1 of Erwinia aeris. Classification (NCBI taxonomy): domain Bacteria; kingdom Pseudomonadati; phylum Pseudomonadota; class Gammaproteobacteria; order Enterobacterales; family Erwiniaceae; genus Erwinia; species Erwinia aeris. The sequence goes on from NZ_JBGFFX010000005.1 coordinate 257,942, forward strand.
CGCTGTTCGTAAGCGGCGTTTCCTGCGCGTAGCGCCTCTTTCAGCGCGGCATCCGCCTCCTTAACGCTGCCCTGCTCGCCGCTGGAAAGCGCGGCCTCTTTGTCGCTGCCCTGCGCCTTTTCACCGATGCGTGGATGCGCGGAAAGCGCCTTGTCCAGCGCCTGACCGTCCCAGCCGCTCGCCAGCTGCTCGCCGGTTTGCAGCAGCTCGTCCAACGAGGCGAAAGGGCGTGCGGCCACTAATTCTTCCACCCAGCTTGCCAGCGCGACGCAGTGGGCGATGTGCTTTCTGGCCTCGGCGACCGGGGCCTGATTAAACTGTTCAGGCGACACGCTGACCTCCTGTGCTGTCTGCTGACAGCGCTATCTCGCTCACCGCTTTCGTCCAGGCGCGAACCGCCAGCGCCACGTCTTCCACCCTGACCGATTCCGCCGGATGGTGGCTGATGCCGCGATCGCAGCGGACAAACAACATGCCGACCGGCCAGCGCTCCGCCATGGCAATGGCGTCGTGACCCGCGCCGCTGGGCAGCGAAAGCGAGCGGCCCTGCACCGCCGTTACCGCCTGGCTCAGCGCCGCCTGAAGCTTTTCGTCACAGCGCGTCGCCGGGATCTGGTAATACTCTTCGGCGCTGAAGCTTAAGCCGCGCCGCAGCGCTATCGCTTCCGCCTGGGTCAGCAGCGCCGACAGCAGTTCAGCCAGCGCCCGATCTTCCGGCCCCCGCACGTCCAGGCTCAGCGCCACCTCGCCGGGGATCACGTTGACCGCGCCGGGCTGGCACTGCAGCGTCCCCACCGTTGCCACCAGCTGCGGGCCGTGCTTTGCCGCAGCCTGTTCGATAAACACCATCCATTCCGCTGCCGCCGCCAGCGCGTCTTTACGATGCGTCATCGGCACCGTGCCCGCATGGCCTGCCTCACCGACAAACCGGCAGTTCAGGCGGCGTGCGCCGTTGATCGCCGTGACCACGCCCAGCGCCAGGTCTTCCTGCTCCAGGCACGGCCCCTGCTCTATGTGCAGCTCCAGATAGGCGACGATATCTTTTACCTCACGCGCCGCCTCGCCAATCGCCTGCGCATCCAGCCCGACGTCGGCCATCGCCTGCGCCACGGTGATGCTGTTGCCGTCGGGATGGCTGACCCAGCTTTCCGGCCAGCTTCCGGTCAGGCCGCGACTGCCCAGCAGCGTGATGCCGAAGCGCGTTCCCTCTTCGTCGCCAAAGCCGACGATTTCCACCGCCAGCGGCAGCCGCAGATTTTGCCGGTGCAGCGCCTGCACGGCTTCAATCGCGGTTAGCACGCCGAGCATCCCGTCGTAGCGGCCCGCGTTGCGCACGGTATCCAGATGCGATCCCAGCAGCAGCGCAGGGGCATCGGGCTGCTGCCCTTCATAGCGTCCGCAGATATTGCCGACGCTGTCCTGCCAGACGCGCATTCCCGCCGCCGCCATCCATTCCCCTACCAGCCGGTTGGCCTGGAGGTGTTCAGGCGACAGATAGACACGGGTAAGCGCGTCCGCCGTTTCGCTGATTTCCGCCAGGCGATCGCAGCGCGCCATCACCCTGGCCGCCGCCTGCTGCGCCTCTGCAAGATTGAGTGGCTCCATCAGCGGCTCCCGGCGGCATAACGATCCCAGGCCGCCTGCATCGCCGCGCCCTGAGGCGTTTTATAACCCAGCCAGGTCAGCACCGATTCCAGCGCGCTCAGCGTCTGCATCACGCAGTCTTTACGGGCGTTATAGCCCATGGTGCCGATGCGCCAGACCTTGCCGTGCAGCGGGCCGAACGAGGTGCCGATTTCAATGCCGAAGTCCTCAAGCATCAGCTTGCGCACCTGGTCACCGTTAATGCCCTGCGGGATCACCACGCCCAGCACGTTGTTCATTTTGTGTTGCAGGTCGCCGAAGGTTTCCAGCCCCATGCCCTGAATGCCTTTCAGCAGCGCGTCGCCGTGCAGCTCGTGGCGGGCGATGCCGTTATCCAGGCCCTCCTGCATAATCAGCCGCGCGCATTCACGCGCGCCGAACAGCGCCGACGTCGCTTCGGTGTGGTGGTTCAGCCGCTCCGGCCCCCAGTAATCCATGATCATCCCCAGATCGAAATAGTTGGAGTAGATCATCTCGTCGTCGCCATCCTGATGCGCCGCCGTGCGGATCCCTTCCTCTACGCATTTGCGTTTGCGGATCTCGGCTTCCATTTCCGGACTTAGCGTGATCGGCGAGGTGCCGGACGGGCCGCCGAGGCATTTCTGCATTCCGGCGGAGACCGCGTCCAGACCCCAGGCGTCGGTTTCCAGCGCGTTGCCGGCCAGCGAGGCCGTGGCGTCGGTATAGAACAGCACGCCATATTTTTTACAGATGCCGCCCAGATCGGCCAGCGGTTGCAGCATGGTGGTGGAGGTATCGCCCTGCACGGTCAGCAGCAGACGAGGGCGCACGGTTTTGATCGCGTCTTCGATGCGATCCGGCGTGAAGACTTCACCCCACGGCGCTTCGATGGTGTGCACTTCCGCGCGGCAGCGGCGGGCGATCTCGCACAGCAGATGGCCAAAGCGGCCAAAAACGGGCACCAGCACCTTATCGCCGGGGCGGATCGCCGACAGCAGAATAGCCTCGATGCCCGCGCGGGAGGTGCCGTCAACCAACAGCGTCCAGCGGTTCTGCGTGCGAAACACGCCGCGATACAGTTCCATCACCTCGTTCATATAGTGCGTCATGGCCGGATCGTATTGCCCAAGCAGCTGGCTGGACATGGCGCGCAATACGCGAGGATCGGCGTTAATAGGCCCAGGCCCCATCAACAGGCGCTGCGGCGGATTAATTTGCGGATAGCGGGTTACATCCATTTCGTTTCCTTCTCTTGCAGATCCGGTGCTCAGCTCAGGCCGCGCACCGATGAGATAAACTGTTTCAGCTCCGCCGTCTGCGGGCTGGCGAACACGCTTTTGCTGTCGCCCTGCTCCCAGACGCGGCCCTGATGCATAAACACCACGCGGTCGCCCACTTCCCGGGCAAAATTCATTTCGTGCGTGACTAAAATCAGCGTCATGCCTTCACGGGCCAGCTGCTCAAGCACCTTCAGCACTTCACCCACCAGCTCCGGATCGAGCGCCGAGGTGATTTCATCGCACAGTAAGACTTTGGGCGTCATCGCCAGCGCCCGCGCAATCGCCACGCGCTGCTGCTGGCCGCCGGAAAGGCTGGACGGGTAGTAATCCATGCGCTCACCGAGGCCGACCTTCTCCAGCATTTGCGCCGCCAGCGCCCGGCATTCCGCCTCTTTCTTTTTCAGCACGCGCCTGGGCGCCAGCATGACGTTTTCCAGCGCCGTCATATGCGGAAACAGGTTGAAGTTCTGAAACACCATGCCAACGGAGCGGCTGATTTCCCGCGCCTGCGAATCGCGATCGGTAATGGTCATGCCGCCCAGCTTGATGCTGCCTTCCTGATAGCCTTCCAGCCCGTTGATACAGCGCAGCAGCGTGCTTTTCCCCGAACCGCTGCGGCCGATAATCGAGATGACTTCGCCCATAGCAATGTCCAGATCCACGCCTTTCAGCACGTGGTTGGCGCCGTAATATTTCTGTACCTGATTAATGGTGATGAGCGGCATTGAATTTTTTCTCCAGGTACTGGCTGTAGCGCGACAGCGGATAGCAGATCAGGAAGTAACCCAGCGCCACCAGCCCGAAAACTTTAAAGGGTTGATAGGTCACGTTATTCAGGATGGTGCCCGCCTTGGTCAGCTCGACAAAGCCGATAATCGACGCCAGCGCGGTGCCTTTAACCACCTGTACGGCAAAGCCCACGGTCGGCGCAATGCCGATACGCAGCGCCTGCGGCAGCACCACGCGATACAGCGTCTGGCCTTTGGCAAGCCCCAGGCAGCGCGACGCTTCCCACTGCCCTTTCGGCAATGCGTTGATGCTGCCCACCCAGATATCGATCAGAAAGGCGCTGGTATAGAGCGTCAGCGCCAGCGAGGCGGCCGTCCACGGCGAGACGTCGATGCCAAACAGCGCCACGCCGAAAAACGCCAGGAACAGCTGCATCAGCAGCGGCGTGCCCTGAAAAAGCTCGATATAGGTGCTGATTGCCCGGTTGGGCCAGCGGCGACGCGTCAGGCGCACCATCACCAGCGGCATCGCCACCAGCGTGCCGCCGAAGAACGCGGTCAGCGACAGCAGCAGCGTCCAGCGCGCGGCCAGCAGCAGATTGCGCAGAATGTCCCAGTCGGTAAATGTCGTCATCAGGCCGTTCCTCCCAGCCATTTACGTCCGGCCGCCAGCAGCAGCTGACGCATGGCGATCGACAGCGCCAGATAAATCAGTGTGGTGACCAGATAGACCTCAAAACTTAAAAAGGTGCGTGACTGGATCAGGTTGGCGGCAAAGGTCAGCTCTTCATACGAAACCTGCGAGACCACGGACGATCCCAGCATCACGATGATGCACTGGCTGACCAGCGCCGGATAAATGCGCTTTAAAGAAGGTGGCAGAACCACGCGCAGGAAAGTCTGCGACCGCGTCAGGCCCAGCACCCGGCCCGCTTCCCACTGGCCTTTCGGCGTGACCTGGATCCCGGCGCGGATAATTTCCGTGCTGTAGGCGCCCAGGTTGATCAGCATCGCCAGCAGCGCCGCTTCGCCAGCGGTCAGCTTCAGCCCCAGGTTCGGCAGGCCAAACACGATAAAGAACAGCTGCACCACAAACGGCGTGTTGCGGATCAGCTCAACGTAGCAGCCCCACAGGCGGCTGAGCGCCGAAGGCCGTCCGCTACGCAGCGCCGCGCCCAGAATACCGAGCGCCACGCCGCCCGCCGTCGCCATCACGGTCAGCTGAATAGTGATCCAGAGTCCGGCCAGCAGCTGCGGCCAGTAAGGCAGCAGCGCCGGAAAGTCGAGTTGCTCCGTCATTGGCCGGCCCTTACGCGCTGAAGTCGGCCGGCAACGGCGCTTTCAGCCACTGCTGCGACAGCCCGTTCAGCGTTTTATCTTTGATCGCCTGTTCGATAAGGCCATCCACCTTCGCCTTCAGCGCCGGTTCGCCTTTGCGCATCCCGATAAAACAGGGCGAATCTTTCAGCATAAACTTAGCCACCGGCGCTTTGTCTGCGTTCTGGCGCGCAATCGCCGCCACCACCAGGTTGCCGGTCGCCACATACTGTACCTGGCCCGACAGGTAGGCCGACAGCGTGGTGTTGTTATCCTCATAGCGTTTCAGCTGCGCGTCTTTGGGCGCAATATCGCTTAATGCCATATCCTCTACCGCGCCGCGAGTTACGCCAATCGACTTGCCGCTCAGCCCGGCTGCCGCTTTCAGTTCGGCCTCTTTCGGCCCGAAAACGCCCAGGAAGAAAGGCGCATAGGCGCGGCTGAAGGCGATAACTTTTTCCCGCTCGGGATTTTTACCCAGGCTGGAGATCACCAGATCCACTTTATCCGTCTGTAAATAGGGGACACGGTTGGCGCTGGTGACCGGCACCAGCTGTAACTTAAGTTTCATCTGGCTGGCCAGGTAGCGCGCCATATCGATATCGTAACCCTGCGGCTGTAGCTCGGTGCCGACCGAGCCAAACGGCGGAAAGTCCTGCGGCACGGCGACGCGAAGCACGCCGCGTTTCTCTATATCCTGCAACTGATCCGCTTGTGCGGCCTGGGTGAACAGCAATACTGCGCCCGCGATCGCCAGTAACGTTTTTTTCATTTTCTCTTCCCCGGTTAAGCCAACATGAAACGAAAGATTCCTGAAATAATCATTTGCAACTAATGTGCCAGCCACGGAAAAAGGGATCGCCAGCCGTGGAACAGCACGCAAAGAAAGGAAAAAGCGGTTTCAAACCAGCCAGAAATCAGGAGATAAGGCAGAAAAAGAAGCATGTCAGCAAGCTCAGAAAACAGTTTCCCGATGCCTGCGGCGCTGCCCTGAAATAAAGCAAAGCACCAAAATGGTGCCCTGTCAGCGTTGTTCCAGCTCGTCCAGCTGGCCGTACAGATTAGCGATATGATGGATGCGCTGACGACCTTTACTTAACAGCTCATGCAGCAGCGCATTGGTCAGCAGGTTGATGAGGCTGTTGGCGCAGGCATAGCTGTCGAAAGCGGACACGCTGTCCAACGGCGCGCAAAGCTGCCATGTCGCCAGCGCCAGGATCGCCTGCGCCTGCGGCTCACAAATCACCAGCGTGGGCACGCCAGCCTGCTGAAGCTGTTGCAGCAGGGGCTTAATGATGCGCGGACGACGGCGAAAGGCAATCACCACCACTACATCGTCCGGCGTCATATCCGGCAGCTCTTCCGCCAGCGTCTGCCCCGGCTGCGGCACGACGGAGACCTCGCCGCGCGCCTGCAACAGCTGCTGCCGAAGGTGCAGCGCCACCGGCCAGGAGTTGCGCATACCGACAATAAAGATGCGCCTGCTGGCGGCCAGTCTTTGCACCACCTCGCCGAACTGCGCGGCGTCCAGCTGGCTTACCCACTGCGTCAGGTTTGCCATCTCTTGCTTGTAGTGGCGCGCCAGCAGCGTGTTGCCCTGCACCGCGTCGCGATTGTCGGTCAGCGGCATGCCGCTTTGGCGCAGCGTACGCAACTCGTCGCGCATATCGCGATATTTCTCATAGCCAAGACGTTTGAATAAGCGACTGACGGTCGCTTTAGAAACGCCGCTGAGCCGCGCCAGCTCTGCGCTGTTATAGCTAATCAAATCGTCAAAATGATCGAAGATGAAATCCGCCGCGCGCTGCTCCTGCGGAGAAAGCTGGGGATAGTGATTTCTCAGGCGCTCATCAAGCTGCTTCATGATATGAACCTTGTAACTTTTGTTTCAGAGAAGATAACGTATACAAATAACGTGCCGGGCGGAAAAGTTCACCTTCATCTTGCAAGCCGGACGCGTTTTTTCACTGCCCTGCCGTTCCGGCTGCAACAAACTGGAACAGCTCTTGCTTCCCTTTCTGCTCCGTCCCTGAAAATGAGAACGTGATGATACAAAGTAATCTCGCTCCGCTTGGCATGGCCGTAACGCCTCATCATCTCGCCAGTGAAAGCGCGCTGGCCATTCTGCGCGAAGGCGGCAACGCTATTGAGGCGATGGTCGCGGCGGCGGCCACGATCGCCGTGGTTTATCCCCATATGAACGGGCTGGGCGGCGACGGCTTCTGGCTGATTATGCCGCCGCAGGGCGATCCTGTCGCCATCGACGCCAGCGGCGCGGCCGGATCGCTGGCCGATTTCGCTTTTTATGGCGGCGCGGCGGCTATCCCCCATCGCGGACCAAAATCGGCGCTGACGGTAGCCGGAACGGTCAGCGGCTGGTCAGAAGCGCTGACGATAGCCAACGAGCTTAGCGGTGCCGTGATGCCCGTTTCACGCCTGCTGGCCGATGCGATCCGCTATGCGGCGGACGGCATTCCCGTCACCCAGTCGCAGTCGACCGCAACCGCCGGCAAATATCACGAGCTGGCGGCGCAGCCGGGCTTCGCGGCCGCTTTCCTGCCGGATGGCGAGGTGCCGCGCGCCGGCAGCCGCTTTACCCAACCGGCGCTGGCAAACACGCTGGGCATCCTGACGGAACAGGGGCTGGACAGCTTTTATCGCGGCTCGCTGGCTAATCGCCTGGCGGCAGAAATGTCGGCGCTTGGCATGCCGATTACGCTGGAAGATCTTAATAAGCATCGGGCGAAGCGCCGTAAGCCATTAAGCATCCGCCACGAGTACGGCGAGGTCTTTAATATGACGCCGCCGACCCAAGGCCTGGTGTCGCTGGCGATTTTGGGCATCACCAATCATCTGAATATGGCGGAAGCAGACGAGGTGCAGACCGTGCACCGCATCGTGGAGGCGACCAAGCTGGCTTTCGGCCTGCGCGACCGCTATATCACCGATCCGCTGCATATGCGCGAAGAGATACAGGCGCTGCTTGATTCCGACCAGCTCGAAACGCTGGCGGGGCAAATCAGCGACAGCCGCGCGGCCGGCTGGGGAACCGGCAAAGGGCCGGGCGATACCGTGTGGATGGGCGTGATGGACAGCAGCGGCCTTGCCGTCTCTTTTATTCAGAGCATCTATCACGAATTCGGCAGCGGCGTGGTGCTGCCCGGCACCGGCATCACCTGGCAAAATCGCGGCGCGGCGTTTAGCCTGGATCCCGAACACCTGCTGGCTTTAGCACCGGGCAAACAGCCTTTTCATACGCTTAATCCCGCCGCCGCACGGCTGAACGATGGCCGCACCATGGTCTACGGCTCGATGGGCGGCGACGGCCAGCCGCAGACTCAGGCCGCCATTTTTACCCGTCACGTGGTGCAGGGAATGCCGCTACAGCAGTGCGTCAGCGCGCCGCGCTGGCTGCTCGGCCGCACCTGGGGCCAGGCTTCCGATTCGCTGAAGCTGGAGGGCCGTTTTTCCGCCGCCACCTTTACCCGCCTGCGCGAGCTGGGGCATGAAGTCGAAGCGCTGGAGGATTTCAGCGAGGCGGTCGGCCACGCAGGCGCGATTGTCCGCCATACCAACGGCATGCTGGAAGGCGCCAGCGATCCCCGCAGCAACGGCAGCGCGGCCGGTTTTTAACAGGAGAACATTATGAACACCGAAATTGACTGGACGGCTTATCTGGCCCACATGGAGCAGGTGCTGGGCGTACCGATGGACGATCGTCGTCGCGCCGAGCTGCTGGTGCAGTTTTCACGTATTGCCGAGATGGCCGGGCCGCTGATGGCGTTCCCGCTGGATGAACGTCAGGAAATCGCAGGAGTATATAAAGCATGACGCTCAGCTCCCTTTCCATTGCCGAACTAAAAAGCGCGCTGCTTAAAGGCGAGCTGAGCGCCAGAGAAATCGCGCAGCAAACGCTGGACGGGATCGAGCGGCTGGATCCGACGATCAATGCCTGGACGAGCGTAACGCGGGATCGCATGTTGAGCGAGGCCGATCGCCTCGATCGTCAGCGCAAAGAGGATCGTCCGTTACCCGCGCTGGCGGCCATTCCCTGCGCGGTAAAAAATCTTTTTGACGTTGCAGGCCATACCACGCTGGCGGGTGCCAGCCTGCTCAGCGATCGCCCGGCGGCCAAAAAAGACAGCTGGGCAGTGAGCAAGCTCAGCGAGGCGGGCGCGCTGCTGTCCGGCATGGTGAATATGGACGCCTATGCCTACGGTTTTACCACGGAAAACAGCCATTACGGCGCCACGCGTAACCCTCACGATAGCCAACGTATCGCCGGGGGATCCTCTGGCGGCTCGGCGGCGGCCGTCGCCGCTGGCCTGGTGCATTTTTCACTGGGCTCGGATACCAACGGCTCGATCCGCGTACCGGCTTCGCTGTGCGGCATTTTTGGCCTGAAGCCGACGTTTGGCCGCCTGTCGCGCAGCGGCAGCCAGCCCTTTGTCGCCAGCCTCGATCATATCGGGCCTTTCGCCCGCAGCACCGAAGATCTGGCGTTGGTTTACGATGCGTTACAGGGCCGCGATCCGCAGGATAGCTTTCAGGCGGAAAAAGCGATCCAGCCTGTTCATCGCCTGTTGGAGCAAGGCGCACAGGGCCTGCGGTGCGCCGTGCTGGGCGGCTATTTTCAAACCTGGTGTGATGACGATGCCCGCGCAGCCGTCGCGCAGGCCGCAAAAGCGCTTGATGCGCAGGAAGAGGTGCTGATGCCGGAGGCCGCGCTGGCCCGTACCGCCGCGTTTATCCTGACCGCTGCCGAAGGCGGCAACGCCTGGCTGCCCGCGTTGCGCGCGCAGCCGGAGCGTTTTGAGCCGCTGTCGCGCGAGCGCCTGCTGGCCGGTGCGATGACGCCTTCCGCCTGGTACGTGCAGGCGCAGCGCTTCCGCCACTATTTTCGTGAGCGGGTGCTGCCCCTGTTCGGGCAGTTTGACGTGCTGATTGCGCCCGCCACGCCCACCAGCGCCACGCTGATTGGACAGGAAACGATGCATATCAACGGCAGCGATTTGCCCATCCGCGCCAGCATGGGCATGTTGACGCAGCCCATCTCCTTTCTGGGGCTGCCCGTGACGACCGTGCCGCTGCAAACGCCGGGCGGCATGCCGATCGGCCTACAGCTTATCGCCGCGCCGTTTAAAGAAGAAGCCTGCCTGCGCGTGGCATGGACGCTGGAGAAAATGGGCATAGCTAAAGCACCTGTAGCAGGAGGATTGACAGCATGACGGATAAAATTAATCGCCCCTCGGTGCTGGCAGAGGTTACCGAAGCTTTTTATCGCTACGAGCAGGCGCTGACCGGCAACGATATCGACGTGCTCGACGAGCTGTTCTGGCATGACGAGCGCACCGTGCGGCTGGGCGCAGGAGAAAATTTATACGGGATTGAGGCGATCCGCGCTTTCCGCGCCGCGCGTCCTGCACAGGGCCTGGCTCGTCAGCTGCGTAATACGGTAATCACCACGTTTGGCGATGATTACGCGGTATGCAGCACAGAGTTTACCCGTGAGGGAACGGATAAGATTGGTCGTCAGCAGCAGACATGGGTGAAGCTGCCGCAAGGCTGGCGGATTGTCGCCGCGCAGGTCAGCCTGATAACGTGCGGCGAATAATGCCGTTTCACCAGGAGTGAATCCGCAGACCCGGCAGAAGCCCGACCGGCTATTTTTTAGCCTGAAAATGCTTTTACCAGTGCCAGGCTCTTTTCTGTCACCTGTTTGCGGGAGAGAGCCAGGCCTTAAGGTCGTTTAATCCGTAACCAGATACGCATTAAAAAATGGACCGCATCAGTTTATTTAAGCGCTTAATTATCAGCCAGTGTCTATCGGTTTACCGCCGTCCTTATCTCTGTTGAGCTGTTAATAATTTCTTTTTTACTGCTGGCGCTATGTATGATGAATTTTGTCCGTTATCAAAGGGAGAGAGCGTAATGCCTTACAGTCTAGGGGTGCTGGCCGGTATGGGGCCGCGCTCCACCGCGCCTTTTATCGATATGTTGGTGGATGAGTGCCAAAAGCAATACGGGGCCAGGTTCGATATCGACTATCCCAAAATGCATATTATTTCCTTGCCGACGCCTTTTTTCCCTGACCGGGCGGTTGAAGATGCCGCAATGTCAGCGGCACTGCGCGATGGCATTAGCGATCTGGTAAAAGTCGGGGTCAATTTGATCGTGGTGCCCTGCAATGTAGCCCATTGCTACTTTGCTGAAATGCAGGAGGCCAGCGCTGGCATTCCTGTCCTGCATATTGCCGACTGCGCGCTTGAACGCCTTGCCGCAGCGGAGAACATCGCCGTGATTGCTACTGAGGCTACGCTTGATGCGGGTTTTTATCAGCAGCGTCTGCATCTGACAGGAAAGCGCTGTGTCTCTTCTGAGCCATTACGTGCGAGCACAACGCGTTTGATAGCGCTGATTAAGCAAAACGGATTTACCGATCCTGAAGTGATAACGCAGTGGCGGGCGCTGATTTCTCTGGCGCAGGAAGCTGGCGCCCAGGCGCTGCTTATTGCCTGTACGGACATCAGCCCCTTACTTAAAAGCCATCCTCAGCAGTTGCTGCCGATTGTTGATACGGCAGCAAGCCTGGCTGAAGCTGCTATTCGTGGTTTTGCCAGCTCCAGGTCGATCCGCTAGCTAATTTTTCCTCTGCTGGCGATCCTGTCAGGATGGCACATCATGCCTTCCTGACAGGTTTACTTACGCCTCCGGCGCCGGGTGCGTCTTTATCCAGTGGTCGGCAATCTGCTGACGCGTGCAGATCCAGACCTTATCATGCTGCTGTACATGATCCAGAAAGCGCTGCAATGCGCGGAAGCGGCCAGGCCTGCCCAGCAAACGGCAGTGCATGCCGATGGAAAGCATTTTCGGCGCGGTTTCACCCTCTTCATACAGCACGTCAAAGCTGTCTTTCAGATAGGTGTAAAACTGCTCCGCCGTGTTAAAGCCCTGCGGCGTGGCAAAACGCATGTCGTTGGTTTCCAGCGTATAAGGTACGATCAGGTGCGACTTGACCGTCCCGTCCTGACAGGTCACCTTTGTCCAGAATGGCAGATCGTCGCCGTAATAGTCGCTGTCGTAGGTAAAGCCGCCCTGCTCCACCACCAGCCTGCGCGTATTCGGGCTGTCGCGTCCCGTATACCAGCCGGTTGGCGCTTTGCCGAAAAGATCGGTCAGCGTATCCACCGCCTGCTGCATATGCTGCCGCTCGGTTTTTGCATCCATTCCCTGATAGTGGATCCAGCGCCAGCCGTGGCTGACCACGTCGTAATCGGCGTTTTTAATCGCCTCGACGATTTCCGGATGACGTGCCAGCGCCATCGCCACGCCAAAAACGCTTAGCGGCAGGCCGCGCTTCTGGAACTCGTTGTGGATGCGCCAGAAACCGGCGCGCGAGCCGTATTCATACAGCGATTCCATCGACATATGGCGCTCGGGATAGCTGGCCGCACCGATAATATCCGATAAAAACTGCTCGGAGCCGGTATCGCCATGCAGCACGCTGTTTTCCGCGCCCTCTTCATAGTTCAGAACAAACTGCACGGCGATACGTGCATTGTCCGGCCAGGCCGCATGGGGCGGCTTTCCGGCGTAGCCGATCAGATCGCGGGGATAGTTTTTATTGAAGCTGTACTCTTTCTTTTCATCAGCATCGGTCATGATCGTAGTCCTGTTCCAGAGCAAGATAACTTAGTTTAGGCGCTTAAACTGACCCGACAGGTTTTTTCGCAGCGGATAGTCCAGATCGCCATGCTTACTGGTCGACAGCCCCAGCGCCACCAGCGATTCCACCATTTTTACCGCCGCGCCCACGCCGTCAATAACCGGCATATTCAGCTCCTGCGTCAGTTCCCGCGCCAGCCGGGCCATGCCGCCGCAGCCCAGTACAATGGCGCCGCTGCCGTCCTCTTTTTTTGCGCGGATACAGCGCTCACGCACTTTTTCCTGCGCCAGCCCTGTGCCATCCTCCAGCGCCAGTACCGGCAGATCGATAGCATGCAGCGCGGCGCAATGCGGTTCAAAACCATACTGCTGTAAAAGATGACGCGCGATAATAACGGTGCGCGGCAGCGTGGTGACGATGGAAAAGCGCGTGGCAACCATCGTAGCCATATGCATAGCGGCTTCCGCAATGCCGATAACCGGCCCCGAAGCCAGTTCGCGCGCCGCCAGCAGCCCCGGATCGCCAAAGCAGGCGATAACGTGACCGCAGACGCCCTGCTCGCGTCCGGCTTTTATTTGCTCCAGCACGCCGATAGCGGCGACGGCCTCGTCAAAATGCCCTTCGATTGAGGGAACCCCTTCCGAGGGACAAACCGCCAGGATTTCCGTCGTCGGCGATGCTACGGCGCGCGCCGCTTCGCCAATGGTTTCGGTCATCGCCAGGCTGGTATTGGGATTGATAACCTGAATAAGCTGTTTAACGGTCATTCGCGCCTCCAAAACCGGTGAACAGGCTGGCGAAATCCGGCAGCGTTTCGCCACCGCGCTCGAAATGCAGGCTCGCTACTATATGCGCAAAATGTTGCCGCATTGCTTCAGTAAGCGGCACCAGCGCTTTTTGTCTGAGCAGGCCGATCAGCCTGTCGTGGTCGTCACAGCGGCAGCCCTGCTGCCACGGCGCGCCCCAGGCCGCAATCACCAGCGACGAACGCTGGGTCAGTCGGGTCACCATCTCGGTCAGCACCTGGTTACCGGAGATCGCCTGAAGCTGAATATGGAACGCGGCGGAAAGCCGGATCGCCGCCGGGCCGTCACGCTCGTCATGCGCCTGCTGTTCCTGCTGGATTAGGTTTTCCAGCGCGACCAGATGGGTAGACTGACAGTGCGCCAGCACGGTGGGAAGATTGGCGCATTCGATAAGTTCACGCGTACGGAAGATGTCCTGCGCTTCTTCTGTCGAAGGCGTGGCAACTTGTGCACCACGCTTGGGCGTTAACACCACCATCTGCACCGCAGCGAGGCGAGTCAGCACTTTACGGATGCCGGTTCGACTAACGCCGAAGACGTCGGCAAGCGCTTCTTCCGGCAGTTTGCTGCCCGGCGGCAGCTGACGCTCCACCATCGCCTTCATCAGCGCCTGAAAGATAGCTTCGTCTTTGTCATTCAGGTCGGTAGCCCTTTTCAGGCCGCTTTCACTTTTCATTTCCTGGTCCGCTCAGGTTTATCTTGCCTAAAATCGTACACACGATTGGCTTATTTTGTATACATGAATTCAACTTCTGGCCTGGATCCTGCAATACCTCTCTCAACCGTTTGCTATTTCGTTGAATTGTTGAGGAGCAGGTTTCATGCCAAAGAGTCTACATGTTACTCCGGCGTCCGCAGAGGAAGCGCACGCCAGCTACAGCCCGCGGCTGTGCAACGAGGATCTGGCCCCGACGCGCGAGCAGAACTGGAGCTGGTACAACATCTTTTCTTTCTGGATGTCGGACGTGCACAGCATGGGCGGTTATGTGGTGGCGGCCAGCTTTTTCACGCTGGGTCTGGCGAGCTGGCAGGTACTGATTTGTCTGCTGGCGGGCATTTGCATCGTGCAGCTGTGCGCTAATCTGATCGCTAAGCCCAGCCAGATGACCGGCGTGCCTTATGCGGTCGTCTGCCGCCAGGCCTTTGGCGTATTCGGCGCCAATATTCCGGCGGTGATCCGGGGTCTGATTGCGTTCGCCTGGTACGGTATCCAGACCTGGCTGGCCGCTAACGCGCTGATGCTGGTAACGCTGAAGTTTTGGCCTTCACTGGCGCCGATGACGCAGGTTTCCTGGCTGGGCCTGTCGCAGCTTGGCTGGCTCTGCTTTGGTTTTATGTGGCTTGCTCAGGCGCTGGTGTTCTGGCACGGCATGAAGGCGATTAAGCGTTTTATCGATGTGGCCGGCCCGGCGGTCTATGTGGTGATGGTGCTGCTGGCGGTCTGGATTGTATACAGAACGGGTTTTGAAGGTATTTCCTTTACGCTCTCCACGAAACAGCTCAGCGGCAGCCAGCAGCTCTGGCAGATGGTGACCGCGACGGCGCTGGTCGTCTCTTATTTCTCCGGGCCGCTGCTTAATTTTGGCGACTTCGCGCGCTATGGCAAAAGCATGAAGGCGATCCGCCGCGGCAATCGCTGGGGGCTGCCGTTTAACTTTTTGCTTTTTTCCGTAGTGACGGTGGTGATTGTTTCCGGCACGCAGTCGCTGTTCGGCCATATGATTACCGACCCCATTGAAACGGTCAGCCGCGTGGGCAGCGATTTGGCGGTGGCCGTTGGCCTGCTGACGATGATCACCGCGACGATCGGCATCAACATCGTCGCCAACTTCGTTTCGCCCGCGTTCGATTTTTCTAACTGCTCGCCGCAGAAGATTAGCTTCCGCACCGGCGGCATGATTGCTGCCGTAGGATCGGTGCTGCTGACGCCGTGGAACCTGTTTCAGTCGCCCGAGCTTATCCACTATACGCTGGACGTGCTGGGCGCCTTTATCGGCCCGCTGTTTGGCATCCTGCTGTGCGATTTTTACCTGGTCAAACGCGGACAGATTTCAACGGACGATCTTTTTAACGCTACGCCGCAGGGAAAATACTGGTATCGCGGCGGCTTCAATCCTAAGGCGATTGCCGCGCTGCTGCCCTCGGTACTGATTGGGCTGGCGATTAGCTTTTCGCCTTCGCTGCACGAGGTGGCTAACTTCAGCTGGTTTATCGGCGTTGCTTTGGCGGCAGGCTGCTATCGCTGGATGGCACGCGAAGAGTGCGTAAGCTCTGTGCCGCGTTACGCGAGCCGCGTAGCGGTGGAGAAAAGACGCGCTTAAATGATAAGGGCAGAAAGCCTGCTACCGGCAGGCTTCCGCTTAAAAAAACGTTCAGCTCTGCGCGCCTTCCTCTGATTTGATAGCTTCAATTTTTAGCGCTGCTTCAAGCCCGTAAGCGTAGCGGTTCGCCATTTTTGAAGTTAGTTTGTGCTGATAAAAGAGTACAGGTCGGCTCACAATCAAGCCTGGCCTGTACTCTGCGATGCCCCGTCAAAGGCTATGTTCGGTGCGGGCAATAATATCGTCCTGCGCGTCGGGAGAAAGCGCGGTAAAGAAGGCGGAATATCCCGCTACGCGCACCACCAGATCGCGATAATTATCGGGCTGCGCCTTTGCGGCCAGCAGCGTTTCCCGCGAGACGATGTTGTACTGAATATGCCAGCCTTTATGCGCTTCAAAGAAAGTGCGCAGCAGCAGCATCAGCTTTTGCCTGTCGCCCGGATTATCCAGCGCGGCGGGATTCAGCTTCTGGTTCAGCAAAACGCCGCCCAGAATCGATCCGGTAGGCAGCTTGCTGACTGAACCCATCACCGCCGTCGGCCCCAGGCGATCGGTGCCTGACGCCGGGCTGGCCCCTTCCGCCAGCGGCGTTCGCGCTTTACGCCCGTCCGGCGTTGCCATCGTCTGCGCGCCAAAAGGCACGTTGGCAGAGATAGACGAGGTGCCCGCATAGTAACCGCCACCGATCGGGCCACGGCCATGGCGTGGATTAACGTAGCTTTTCAGCTCCTCAATATAGGTTTGATAAGCGCGCGTCAGCAGCTCATCGACATAATCATCGTCGTTGCCGTATTTTGGCGCGCCGTTAACCAGACGCTGGCGCAGCTGCTCGCCATTCAGACCGTCAAAATCGGTGGCCAGCGCTTCGCTTAATGCCTGCTGCGCCACCACTCCTTGTTCAAACACCAGTTTTTTCACCGCCGCCAGGCTGTTGCCCAGATTGGCGATGCCCACCTGCAATCCCGATACCCAGTCATATTTTGCGCCGCCCTGCTTGATGCTTTTTGCCCGCTCAATACAGTCATCCACCAGCGCCGAACAGAGAATATCGTGCGCGTTCTCTTCCAGCACCGTATCCACCACGTACTCTATTTCTATCGATTTGCGGGTGTAATAGCGGATCTGCTCATCCCAGGCGCTCATAACCCGATCGAAACTGTCGAAATTGCCTGCGGAAAGCGCTTTGTCCTGCGGCAGAAACGTTTTGCCGCTGGTGGCGTCGCGTCCGCCTTCCAGCGACGCCAGCATCACGCGGGCGAAATTAATAAAGCTCATCCCGGTGCAGCGATAGCCCCACTTGCCGCCCACGGCCGTTTCGATGCAGCCGATAGCCGCATACTGATAAGCGTCGGCCGCTGAGACGCCCAGCCGGATAAATTGCGGAATGACGATTTCATCGTTGTTAAAGGCCGGCATCCCAAAGCCGCAGCGGATAACCTCCACGCAGGCATTCAGGAAATCGTCGCTCATTCCGGCATGGTAGCGCACGCTCAGGTTTGGCTGCGTCGAACGCAAACGACCGCAGGATTCCAGAATCGCGTAAGAGAGCGGGTTGACGGCATCCACCGCCTTGTCCGCCAGCAGATTCTGTCCGCCGATAGTGACGTTTTGATAGAGCGGACTGCCGGCCGAAGCTTTGGAGTGCGAGCCGGATCGGATCTTATTGACCTCCAGCAGCTTCAGCCAGCAGCTTTGCAGCAGCTCGATCGCCTGCTCGCGATCCGTATGCTGTTCCAGCTCCACGTCGCGGCGATACCAGGGATAAAGGTATTGATCCATGCGGCCAAAAGAGACCGAATGACCGTTAGACTCAATTTGCAGGATCAGCTGAATAAAATAGCAAAGCTGGAGCGCCTGCCAGAAGGTCTGCGGCGGCCGATGGGCGATCACGTCACAATTTTCCGCGATGGTCAGCAGTTCCCCACGGCGCGCGGCGCTCTTCTCTGCCTGCGCCATTTCGCGGGCCAGAGTGGCGTAGCGCTTGATATGCTCAGTTACGGCCTGAAGAACGATATCGATGGCTTTCAAAAACTGCTCGCCATGCAGATCGTTCAGATGCGTCAGATCGATGCGGCTGCGGCGTTCCGCCACTTTCTCACGCAGGCCATCCAGCCCTTTCTCCAGCAGCAGCGGAAAGTTGACGGCCAGATGGGCGTCGCCGGAGGTCATATTCCCTTCCGCTTTGATGATGCCGGTTGCCAGCAGCGCCTTCTGCTCCCCGGTAAACATGCCGTAGCAGCGATCCTGCACCGTCTGGCCGCGCCACCACGGGCAGATTTCATGCAGTACCCGCTTGTCCTCTTCAGAAACAGAAAAGCCCGCGCCGGGACGATCCGCCAGATCGTCGATCTCTTTTTCGATCCATGTCACGGTATATTCCGGGAAAATGGGCGCGGCGCGCACCTTGCTGGCCTGGTTGCCTACAATCAGCTCATCATGCTTAATCCAGATAGTCCGTTCCGCCAGATGGTGTGCCAGCGCCAGCGCGCGGCGAACCGGTACGGGTTTATCCTGATGCTGCTGATAGATTTCGCTATAGTGCCGCGCGCGCTCGGTACAAATCGGGGGCTTGCTGATAGCGATCAGGGCTTCTTTATGCGTTTTGATACGGCTGCTTAAAACATCAAGGTTAAGTCTGGTCATCATTTTATCCTCTTAGCGTGGTTATCAGGCCTTTTTGCCGCGCGTACGACTGCGCAAAGGCAAGGATTTCCGGATTATCGAGCGGCCTGGCTGGCGCAAGGTAAGGCTGATTAAGCAAGGCATATTTGCTTTTACCCAGCGTGTGATAGGGAAGGAAATGGATCTCTTTGGCCCGTAATCGATCGGCGGTGAAATCCACTATGCTGCGGATCGACTGCCGATCGGCATTAAAACCCGGAACGAGCGGTACACGGATGACGATCTCCTTGCCCGTTTCCGCCAGCTTGCACAAATTAGCCAGCACCCGCTTCGCCGAACCGTTCGTCCATGCCTGAAAACGCGCTTCGTCGGTGTGTTTAAGGTCGGCCAGGAACAGGTCGATCCAGGGCAGCGAAGGCTGGATATAACGCCACGGCACATGCAGGCAGGTTTCCACGGCCGTATGGATCCCTTCCTGATGGCTGAGCCGTAAGAGCGTTTCGGTGAGGTTTGGCGTCATAAAAGGCTCGCCGCCGGAAAGCGTCACGCCGCCCGCGCTGCGCTGATAAAAAGGCTTATCCCGCCTGACTACGGCCATAATTTCCGCTGCGCTTTTCTCTTCGCCGCAGATCGTCAGCGCCTGGGTGGGGCAACAGTTTTCCAACGCGGAGAAATGGTTGGGACGCATCTTCTCCCGGAAAATGACGAGTTGTTGTTGTTGACGAACGATGGCGTCCGGCACGGCCAGCTGGCATAACTCGCAGCCCGACAGGCAGGCTCTTTTATCAAACAGGATTTCCCGCTCGTGCGAGCAGCTTTCCGGATTCTGGCACCAGCGACATTTCAACGAACAGCCTTTTAAAAACACCACGGTGCGGATACCAGGCCCGTCGTGTGTGGAATAGCGCTGAATATTGAAAATCATGAACCGCCTCCGTCATATTACGTACGAAGATTTAAGTACTTTCAAATGAAAGTAACTTTGATCCCGGGCAATAAACAAGTTCACGCAGCGGGTAATATTTCGGAATTGCGATCGTCAACAGGCTTAAGGAGCTATATGGAACTCTATCTTGATACTGCGGATGTAGCGGCGGTAAAACGTTTAGCGAGGATACTGCCGCTGGCGGGCGTGACCACCAATCCGGCTATTGTCGCCGGCGGGAAAACGCCGTTATCCATTCTGTTACCTGAGTTGCAGGCGGCGCTGGGCGGCCAGGGCAAAATTTTTGCTCAGGTTATTGCCGCCCGGGCGGAAGAGATGGTGGAGGAAGCGTTACAGCTGCGCGCGATCCTTCCTGATGTGGTCGTAAAAATTCCGGCTACGACAGAAGGCCTGGCGGCAATCAGGCAGCTGAAAAAAGAGGCTATTCCAACGTTGGGCACCGCCGTTTATGGCGCAGCGCAGGGATTGTTCTCGGCGCTGGCTGGCGCGGAGTATGTCGCGCCTTACGTTAACCGTATTGACGCCCAGGGCGGAAATGGCATTCAGACAGTAGAAGCACTTCAACAGCTGCTTGCTCTGCATGCGCCGGGGGCTAAAGTGCTGGCGGCCAGCTTCAAAACGCCTCGCCAGGCGCTGGAGTGTATGCTGGCTGGCTGCGAAGCAATAACGTTGCCGCTGGATGTGGCCGAACAGATCCTCTCTGCGCCAGCGGTTACCGCCGCGGTCAATCAGTTTGAACAGCAGTGGATAAAGGCTTTTGGAACCGCGAGGCTGATTCAGGAAGAGAAAAGCGGAAAGGAATAAAAATCACGGGCTGTATGCCGAAATGACGAAAGCCCGATGCATTGCTGCATCGGGCTTTCCGGATACTTGGCGGAACGGACGGGGCTCGAACCCGCGACCCCCTGCGTGACAGGCAGGTATTCTAACCAACTGAACTACCGCTCCGCGCTTTGTTCCCCGTCGGGAACGGGGCGAATATTACGGTGCGGCCTGCATCCCGTCAATGCTTTTTCTTAAGCTTGCTGATCGACTGCCTGTTTTTTCGACTCTTACGACATTTCAACATCTTCAGACACGCCAGAGGCAGCTTCCGCCCTTCTTCATCACCAGATCGAGGCGGGATTCGTGTTCGGCAATCTCTTCGTCCGTCGCCGCTATCACGCACAGGCCAGAAGCCGGACGCGTGATGCGATAGATGGTTTCGTCGTTGCTCTGCTCCTGCCTGTCGCCCTCCATCGAAAACTTCAGCGACGTCTGCCCACCGGTCATGGTCAGGAAGACCTCGGCCAGAATTTCGGAGTCAAGCAGAGCGCCGTGCAGCGTTCGCTTACTGTTATCTATTTCATAACGCGAGCAGAGCGCATCCAGGCTGTTGCGCTTGCCGGGAAACAGCCTGCGCGCCATCGCCAGGCTATCGGTTATCTGGCAGAAGGTTTCGGTTTTGGGGATATTGCGGCCAAGCTTGCCGAATTCGTAGTCCATAAAGCCGATATCAAACGAGGCGTTATGGATCACCAGCTCGGCACCTTCTATATAGGCCAGGAAATCGTCGGCAATGTCGGCGAAGGTCGGCTTATCCGCCAGAAATTCGTCGGCAATACCGTGTACGCCGAACGCTTCCGGATCGACCAGGCGATCGGGCTTGAGATAAACATGGAAGTTGTTGCCGGTGAGACGACGGTTTACCACCTCAACGGCGCCGATTTCAATAATGCGGTGCCCTTCATAGTGCACCCCGATCATATTCATACCGGTGGTTTCAGTATCGAGGACGATCTGACGCGTTGTATTTACTGTGCTCATAGGACCCGTTTTATGTCAGACTTGGCGTTTTTACACAGGGAGTCTACCAGAGATGCCTAAACAGGTAGAAATTTTCACCGATGGTTCTTGTCTTGGCAATCCTGGCCCGGGCGGATACGGCGCAATTTTACGTTACGGCCAGCACGAGAAAACGTTCAGCGCCGGCTATCAGCTGACCACCAATAATCGAATGGAGCTGATGGCGGCTATCGTCGCGCTGGAAGCGCTGACTAAACCCTGCGACGTCGTGCTGAGTACCGACAGCCAATACGTGCGTCAGGGCATTACCAGCTGGATCCATAACTGGAAAAAGCGCGGCTGGAAAACGGCGGACAAAAAGCCGGTTAAAAACGTCGATCTCTGGAAACGGCTGGATACGGCGCTGGGCCAGCATCAAATTACCTGGGAATGGGTAAAAGGCCATGCCGGCCATCCTGAAAACGAACGCTGCGACGAACTGGCGCGCGCGGCCGCCGGCAATCCATCCTTTGAAGACATCGGCTATCAGTCAGCATCCTGATGGCGTCGACGCATCCGGCTGGTTGCGCCAACGGCGGGTGCAAGCCTTCTTTGGGCCGCTGCCTTTTTGGCCGGATTCATCGTTAACGGGAAAGTCCGCTTGCGCGCGACGATAATGCTCAGGCAGCCCAGCGCCGGAAGATGCGTGCTGATGACCTTACCGCCCTGACGATTCCACGGCAGCACCTGAAAGCGCGAGCGCTGCACCACCTCGTAGTTTAACAGGCTGAGCCAGTCCATCAGCCTGGTCTGGGTAAACATCCGACTGTTCCACGGCACGCGTTGGCGCAGGCCGGGCACCAGTTTGCCCGTCCCCAGCACGCTGAACAGATTGAAGCCGCTGATAATCATCCAGCCGTCATCGATCAAAACGCGATCTACCTCGCGCAGAATACGGTGCGGATCGCTGCTCCAGGCCAGGCTGTGCGCCAGTAAACAGGCATCAACCGATTTTGATTCAAAAGGCAGGCTGCCGGCATCGGCCAGAACCTGCAAATTGTCGCCCTGTAAGCCAACGTTGACCTGATGCGAAATGGCGCAGCTTGCCGTGTCGATTTCCGCGCTCAGCGAGCCGATTTTCAGCAAATGAAAACCGTATAGCCTGTCCAGACAGGGTTGCAGATGCCGGGTCAGCGCGTCACGATAGTAGTCTCCCCAGGGGATGTCCGCCCAGGAATACGGCACGTGACGAATATGGCGTGTTTTAGCGGGCTTCATGCTTTACCATCTTCTTTCCATTGCGGCCAGTCAACGAGGCGATAATGAATCTTACCAGCATTCCGGCTTTTCAGGATAATTACATCTGGACATTAAATAACGATCGGGGCGACTGCCTGATTGTCGATCCGGGCGAAGCGGCACCGGTACTGACGGCCATGGAAAAAAACCAGTGGCGGCCAGCAGCGATCCTGCTGACGCATCATCATCACGATCACGTTGGCGGCGTGAAAGAACTGCTGCAACATTTTCCCGATCTGGTGGTGTACGGCCCGCAAGAGACACAAGATAAGGGAAGCAATCGGCTTGTCGCTGAGGGTGATAAGGTCGCTATTTTGGGCCTCGAATTTAGTGTGATTGCTACGCCGGGGCATACTTTAGGACATATCTCATACTATAGCGCACCTTACCTTTTCTGTGGTGATACGCTGTTTTCCGGCGGCTGTGGACGTCTGTTTGAAGGTACCCCTCAACAGATGTTCAATTCTTTTCAAAAGCTTAATCAGCTTCCGGGAGAAACGCTGGTGTGCTGCGCGCACGAATATACGTTATCGAATATGAAGTTTGCCTGCTCGCTGCTGCCACAGGATACGAAAATAGCGGGCTATTATCGCGAAATTAAGGAGTTACGTGCAAAAAACGCGGTTTCCTTGCCCGTAATGCTCGCTTTTGAGCGGCAAATAAATGTTTTTCTGCGTACGCAAGATGCTGATTTACAGAAAGTTATTGGCTTCGAAACACCTCCGCAACAAGAATGGCAAGTTTTTGCAACTCTACGCGAGAAGAAAGACCATTTTTGATTTTTCGGGTTGTGTTGAGCAGCCCGAGCACGTATAGTTGCTCGTCTTTTAAGCGAACAATGACACACACATGAAGGCTAAAGCGATATTACTACTCGCCTCGGTCCTGCTGGTGGGGTGCCAGGCGCCTAAGCACGACGCCCCCGAACAGCATGCACAGAGTTTGTCTTCAGCACAGAGCAGTCAGAACGCAGATCGGTTGTTATCGCCACGCTGGCAGGACGATGGGACCAGCCTGACGAAAGATCAGGATCTGTGGAATTTCATTAGCGATGAGCTGAAGATGAAGGTTCCGGAAAACCCCCGGATACGCGAACAAAAACAAAAGTATTTAAGAAACAAGAGCTATCTCCACGATGTAACGTTACGGGCTGAGCCGTATATGTACTGGATTGTCGAGCAGATTAAGCAACGTAAGATGCCGATGGAACTGGTACTATTACCCATAGTGGAGAGCGCTTTTGATCCTCATGCGACCTCTTCTGCCAATGCCGCAGGCATCTGGCAGATCGTGCCGCAGACGGGGCGTAATTATGGTCTTAAGCAGAACCAGTGGTATGACGGTCGTCGCGATATTGTCGCCTCTACCAAAGTCGCACTGGATATGATGCAGCGGCTGAACGGGATGTTCGGCGGTGACTGGCTGCTGACCGTGGCCGCGTACAACAGCGGCGAAGGCCGCGTGCTGAAAGCGATAAAAAGCAACAAGGCTCGCGGTAAGGCAACGGATTTCTGGTCGCTGTCGCTTCCGCATGAAACCACGGTTTATGTGCCGAAGATGCTGGCGTTAAGCGAGCTGTTGAAAAACAACAAGCGTTACGGCATCCGTCTTCCGGAACCTAACGAAACCCGTGCGCTGGCGCGTGTTGAAGTGGGTCAGCAGATTGAGCTGACGCAGGCGGCGGAAATGGCCGGCATGTCGCTGAACAAGCTGAAGAGCTTTAATACAGGCTACAAGCGCGGGATGACGGCGCCTAACGGCCCGCACTATATCATGGTGCCGAAGTCGCACGTGGCGCAGCTGCGCAACTCCCTGGCAACAGGCGATATCGCGGCGGTGCAGCCAACGGCGCTGGCCAGTACCAGCACCTCTTACAAGGTGCGTAATGGTGATACCCTGTCAGGCATTGCAAAACGCCTGAACGTGTCGGTGAAGACGCTACAGCAGGCTAATAACCTGCGCGGCGTGAACATCAAACCGGGGCAGACGCTCAGCCTGGGCGGCGGCGAAAGCGCAGCCAGACTGGCCGATAATGGCAACAGCATCACCTATAAGGTTCGTAAGGGTGATTCTCTGGCCAGCATCGCAAAACGTCACGGCGTGAACACGAAAGATCTGCTGCGCTGGAACAGCGGCGGTTCGGCGAATATTCAGCCCGGCGACAGGCTGACGCTATTTGTCACCAACAACGCCACGCCTGACAGCTAAAGCTCAGTTTAAAAACCAGTCTTCGGACTGGTTTTTTTATGCCCGACATTTCCCGCTCCCCTCTCCTGTGCTTTACTGCCCCTCTGTCCAACGATCCTGAGGCCGCCATGACGAATGATCTGGTTGCGCTGCTGAACCAGCATCGCCTGATTGAACTGAGCCACGTTTATGAAGAAGGCATGCCGGTCTGGCCCGGTGACGGGCGCTTTTTCATGAGCAGCGCAGAGACATTCGCCGCAGGCGACGGTAACTATAACTGTCAGCTGAGCTTCGGCGATCATTGCGGCACGCATATAGACGCGCCGGCACATTTTATACCGGGCGGAAAATGCATTGATAAGGTTGATATTTGCCAGCTGACCGGGCGTGGTCGCTGTCTGGATATGACCCATTTGCCGCAGAACAGCGCGATTACTCGTGCGACGATCGCGGACTGGGAAGGCAGATACGGCGAAATAGCGGCAAAGGATATCGTCCTGTTTCATACGGGCTACGATAAAAAGTGGCGTTGCCGTCCCGATCATACCGCGTTTATGAACGGCTGGCCGGGGCTGTCAGCCAGAGGCGCAGATTACCTGTTGGGAAAAGGCGTTACGGTTTTCGGTACCGATGCGATGTCGCTGGATGATGCAGGCAGCAAAGATTATCCGGCTCATCAGGCGATACTAAGTGCCGGAGGCCTGATCGTTGAAAGCCTGGCAAACCTTTACAGCCTGCCGACGGCTTTTACCTTTATCGCTCTGCCTTTGCGCATCAAAGGCGGCTCCGCCTCGCCCGTTCGCGCTGTGGCTCTGGTACAGGATTAAGGCTTAAACTCAACCAGTAAAGGGTTATGGTCGGAAGCACGCGTCACCAGCACGGAGGCCTCCGCTACGCCCATATCGCGGTAGAAAACGAAGTCCAGCGGCCTGCCAAAGGCTTTACGGCGATGGTCGTCGGTAAAGTTGACCTCGTGCAGCCCCATATTATGGGCAAAGGTATAAAGCGCATTGATCCGCTGGCGGCTCCAGGCATTAAAATCCCCGGCCATAATCACCGGCCCTTTATGGTGAATAATCTGTTCGCCTATAGGGCCAAGCTGCTTGCTGTATACGTCGATCCCCAGGCTAAAGTTGACCGCATGGATATTCACCACCATCAGCATCTTGCCGTCCGGTAGCGGATAGGCGGTGACAAGGGCTGATTTAGCCAGCCGCAGCAGCGGTTCACGTTCGCGCAGCGGATAACAGTAGACGGGATGCGCAGCGGCCAGCGTCATCACGCCGGAAGGATGCTGCGGCAGGACGAATGCCGGTACCTGATCCGCCGCCAGATAGTTACTGGTGGCAAAACGGATCAGCTCTGGGGTCGTCTGCGCTTCCTGTAGCAATACCAGCTGAGCGTCTTTACCGAAGTTTTGTAATACCGAAAGCCATTCGGCGCGCTGCTGTTTAAATATGTTCCATACCAGCACCCGTAGCGTAGCGTGCTCTGTCAGCGGCGCACCGGGCGGTAACGCTTTGCCCATATGCAGCATAGCGCCCGGCGGAAAAATACGTTCCGCTGGCTGCCCTGCTACATATCTCATGGCATAAGTTTTTTTCCGCACGTTAGCGTCTGACCTCTGCGTGTTGATCAATGATCCTGCATTCAGTTATAGGGACTTTATGGCCGGGTTTCAATCGGAGGCGCCTAATAAGTGCCAGCTGAAGGTAAGCAAATACAAACTTTTGGTTGTCCGCCGCCTTTAACTGTAGCCGATTTAACGCGCCGGCTCCGGTTATGTATCTGATAGCGTTCATAACAGGACAGAGATCCGACTGTTTACAGGCCAGACGAGCACCGGGCATTTTCAGACAACGCCACAGGGATGCTTTATTGCTGTCAACGCACTGACAGAGGCCTGGCAGCCTCACCCGTTGTCTGGCTTCCCCTGCTTCCTCATGCTTTAATTACCGCCTGCAGGCTCCAAAAAAAGCATTACGTTCAGGAAGCAGTCATGAAGGCAAACTCAGAGGAACTGGCGATTTTTGTCGCCGTGGTGGAAAGCGGCAGTTTCAGCAAGGCCGCCGAGCGGCTGAAAATGGCAAATTCTGCTGTTAGCCGTGCGGTAAAAAAGCTGGAAAACAAGCTCGAGGTAGAGCTACTGACACGCACCACCCGACAGATTAAATTAACCCAGGAAGGCGAAGCCTACTTCAAGCGCGTTCAGGCGATTCTTCAGGAGATGTCCGCAGCGGAAAACGAGCTGGCAGAACGAAAAAGGCTGCCAAAAGGGTCACTGCGTATTGATGCTGCTACGCCGGTGGTTCTGCATCTGTTAATGCCGATGATTAAACCTTTTCGGGAGCGCTTTCCTGAAGTCACCCTCTCTCTGGTTTCATCCGAAACCTTTATCAATCTGATTGAACGTAAGGTAGATATCGCTATCCGTGCCGGTAATCTTACTGATTCCAGCCTTCGCGCGCGCCTGCTGTTTAATAGTCGACGTAAAATAGTCGCCAGCCCTGGCTGGCTGCAACAGTTCGGCACGCCGCAAACCGTAGAGGATTTGGCACAGCACGACTGTCTGGGCTTTGTTGAACCCCTGAGCCTGAACCGTTGGCCCATTGCTAATGCAGACGGGCAGCTTTATGACATTACGCCCGCCAGTGCCTCAAACAGCGGCGAGACGCTCAGGCAGCTGTGCCTGGCCGGTAACGGCATTGCCTGCCTGTCGGACTTTATGATCAATAAAGATTTAAACGATGGTTCGCTGATAGAGGTTATGGCCGACAGGCTTGTGCCGGTAGATATGCCATTTAACGCGGTTTACTATGGGGATCGCTCGGCTAACTCACGCGTTCGCTCTTTTATTGATTTTGTCAGCGAATGGCTCAGGCAACATCCGCTTTAAAGAAAAAAGATAGTCGAAGGCTGGCCTGTCCAGGAAGGGATAATGGCAGAACACAGGCAGGCCGGCTGACCAAAACTTATACGCAAAAAAAAGCCCTGAGCGTTAGCTCAGGGCCTTATATAAAGTGGCGGAACGGACGGGGCTCGAACCCGCGACCCCCTGCGTGACAGGCAGGTATTCTAACCAACTGAACTACCGCTCCACCGATTCTGTACTGAACTCAGAATGTTGCTTCCGATCTCAGGTGTTTCGCCCTTTCCACGTCACTGGAAGGTCTGAGCGCAAACGGTTTACTCACGTTTACTGCTCTTAA
>NZ_JBGFFX010000006.1:0-278928 GCF_041224955.1 Erwinia aeris
CACCTGACACCTGACACCTGACACCTGACACCTGACACCTGACACCTGACACCTGACACCTGACTCCTGAGCCTGAGCCTGAGCCTGAGCCTGAGCCCCGAAGGCTGTAAGTAATTATACGCGGCTGTATCAGGCTGTTGGCCAGTCAGCGCTGAACCACCATACCGCCTTGATCTGGCTGATATCTCAGTAAGCATTGGCTGGTACTTTCTGATAATAATTAATTAGCGCGATATTCAAGTGTGGAAAATGGTTACTTTCACTATCTGAATAAGCTGGGCGGTGGGCAAAAAGGCTGAATTGTAAACGTTTACAGACAGGCAAAGCTTTTTCAGAACTTTCCGGTAAGAGACGTCACCTTATGCTCGTTTTCGTTATACTTTGTAAGTTATTTAAAATTAAGGTGATTTTTTTACAACCCTGCTTCTCTGGCGGCCAGCTTTTATGCCGCATCCTTTTCTAAGATTCCTCCCATGTGTGAAGTGTTGTTTATGAGTGCTATGTTGCCGCTTTTGTTGTTTTAGGCTATCAGAGGTCACCATGGAAACGCGAATAAAACACCTGGATGGAATGCGGGGACTAGCAATACTGCTGGTGATCGGCTTTCATGCCTGGGCCAGATGGCCTGAATACCTGGGGTACGTTTCGTTTACTAAGGATTTTCCTTTATTCGCCTGGGGCTATCTGGGCGTGCCGCTGTTCTTTATGATTTCCGGGTTCGTTATTTTTATGACCCTGGATAAATCAAAAAGCTTTATAAACTTTATGTTTAAGCGCTGGCTGCGGCTCTTCCCGGCCATGCTGATAGTAACGCTGCTGATCTTCGCTACGGCCAGCTTATTTAGCGAAAGACCGCTCGGCGTCCCGCATCCGGCCAATGCCATTCCGGGCCTGACTTTTATCAGTCCAGAGATACTCCAGTATTTAACCGGTGTGGCCTTTAAACCGCTGGAAGGATCGTTCTGGTCGCTTTACGTTGAAGCCGCGTTTTATATCTTTATCGGTGCCGTCTACTTTACGCTGGGCAGAAAATACTGCCTGCCTTCGCTGCTGGTGCCGATGTTTCTGGTGGCGGGCGCCTCCGCCTTCAAAATGATTGGTCATCCGGCCATTGCGGATTTTATCTCCAAGTTCGGCTTTATCCACTACTCATGGTTTATGATCGGTTGCCTGGTGTATGAGCGGCTGCATCAGCGCGACGCCAAATTCCATTACGCACTGGTGCTGGTGGCGGTGTTGATTAACTTCAGTTATTACATCAAAAACAATGGCTATATCGTTATTTTACCGCTGCTGCTGATGCTGGCGCTGTTTATCGTCAGCTTTTACAGCCGGCTCGTGGAACGACTGCTGTCAGGAAAGTTCCTGACGCTCACCGGCTTTATCAGCTACACCATCTATCTGCTGCATGAAAACATGCTGATCGCTACGTTAAGGAAGCTGGAGCGCCATATCAGCAGCGATTACGTGATGGTCTTTATGCCGATAGCGGTAGTCGCCGCGCTTTACCTGGTTGCCTGGCTGATCACTAAATACATTGAACCGGCCGTCAGAGATACGCTGAGGAACCTTATTCTGTTCCGAGGGAAAAAGAAGGCGCTGCCCAACGGCTAAGCGCGAACGGGCAGGGCGGTTGCTGGCAGAGAGGGCACAGCGGCCGTAAAGCCGTAAAAAAAGGGCGCAGATGACTGCGCCCTGAGTTTATTTCACTTCGGTAATCACGCTGCCTTCATGGGTGGACGGCTGCTCTTTTGTCTTGCGGAAGATCGCCACCGCCAGCACCAGCGCCGCGACGGCAGGTATAGCGCCGATATAGCCCACCGAGGACATGGAAAGATCCAGGCTAACCTTATTGCCCAGCAGCGCGCCCGCGCCGATGCCAATATTGAAAATACCGGAGAACATCGCCATAGCAACATCGGTGGCGTCCGGTGCCAGCGTCAGCACTTTCATCTGCATCCCCATGCCGATCATCATAAAGGCCATGCCCCAGAACAGCCCCAGCACAATCAGGCCGGCCTTGCTGGCCGCTACCGACGCCAGCAGCAGCAGGCAGATCGACAGCAGTGCGATAGAGCCGGTCAGCAGCGGCGACAGGCGTTTTTCGCCGCTCTTGCCAAAAATAATGCTGCCGGTAATGCCCGCAATGCCGAAAATCAGCAGCAGAAGCGTGGCGAAGCTTTGGTCAAATCCGGCTACTTTCTCGACAAAAGGTTCAATGTAGGTAAACGCGGTAAAGTGCGCGGTCACCACGGCGACGGCCAGCACGTAAAGGCCCACCAGCGCAGGGCGGCGCAGCAGGTCCGGCAGGCTTTTCAGCGAACCGGTATGCTCCGACGGCACGCGCGGCATAATTTTTAAAATCAGACCCAGCAGCACTAAAGCCCCGACGCCAATGGCCAGGAAGGTGCTGCGCCAGCCGAATGCCTGACCGATAATTCTGCCCAACGGCAGGCCCAGCACGGAAGCCAGCGCGGTAGCGGTCGCAATCAGGCTCAGCGCCTGCGCTCTTTTACCCGGCGGGGCCAGCCTGACCGCCAGCGATGCGGTAATAGACCAGAACAGCGCATGGGCCAGCGCTACGCCCGCGCGGCTCAGCAGCAGCACGTCGAAACTCCAGGCGAAAAAGGCCAATACATGGCTAAAGGTAAACAGGCCAAAGATCGCAATCAGCAGCACGCGCCGATCGGTATTGCTGGTCATCAGCATCAGCGGCAGCGACATTAGCGCCACAATCCACGCATAGATGGTCAGCATAATGCCCGCCTGCGCCGATTCCATGCCGAAGCTATGGCCGATATCGGACAGCAGGCCGACAGGCATATATTCCGTGGTATTAAAGATAAACGCAGCAACAGCCAAAGCCAGAACGCGTGACCAGGCAACTTTGCGTGAAACGGTAACGGTGTTCATATCAGTCATAGGCTTCTGCTCCGCAAAACTCAAAACGCGTCATTCTAGAGCCGGCCGCATAAAATTCAATCCGAAAGTGATCGTCATCACACTTTTTACATAGTTTGAAGGTTTAGAAAAGGCTATATCCTGCTACGACGTCGCTGGCCAACAGACCTGGGGAGTTATTTGCGGGCAGGCAGCAGCATGCGGTCAGGCGTAGATGTTCAGCAAAGGAGGAAACAGATAAGCATAAAGAGAGGCGCTAACGGGGGGGCCGAGGACAGTCTTGGTTACGCTGCGTTTACCACCTCGTTGATATCAGCCGCACGCTTTTGGCTTTTCCCTTCTGGTCATTTTCAGCCCCTGAATGCATTTGCGATAAAACAGCCCTGTGAGGGGCTTTGATCTATCTATAAAAGCCTGACGTCTGCCCATCAGTTCAGGCCCTCACACCGTTGCGGGCCATCACCAGCGGTTTAAAAGCCAGTCAGGCGGCGTGTTGACCTGCTGCCATGATCCGATCGAACACGTCTACGGCAGCGCTGGCACCGCCTGCCTGAGAGATTTCTTGCTGTAAGACGGCCAGGTTTCTCTGACAGGCCGGATCGGCGCTTATCTCCTGCGATGCCATAAGCAGACTGGCTGCAGAAAGGGTTTCCCGAGGCAAATATTTTCCTATGCCCAGCGCCTGAATCCGCCGGGCATTGAGGCGTTGTTCGGCCTGCTGCGGTACGGCTATCATCGGCACCCCGAAATAAACGGCCTCCATCAGGCTGTTCATTCCGGCATGGGTGATAAACAGGCTTGCCGCCTGTAGCACATCAAGCTGGGGTATCTGACGGTGAATTTCAATATTGGCGGGCAGCTCTCCCAGCTGGGCAGAATCGACATAGCGGCCAATAGCCATTACGACATGCCACTCGCTATTGGTGAAAGCCTGAATGCAGGTGCGGAAAAAGGCGGTCTGATGCGTATAAACCGAACCCAGCGAGATGACGACAACCGGCCGTCCTGCTGTTTTTAGTCGCCAGCCAGGCTGCGCGGCCAGTGGCCTGATTTCGGGCCCGACAAAGGTTACGCCAGGGGGAATAGTGTCTGGTTTTTCCTGAAAAGAGCGCGGAATAAAGGCAATGGCAGTATCGCGGGCGGCCAGGATGGCACGAAGATCCACGTTCAAATTATTGTCATGCAGCATTTTTTCCAGAATCGGTATGCAGGGCCACTCTTCGCCCGACAGGCCCAGCCACTCCTCGGACTGCCCCTGATAGCTGACGTGGGTAGGATTAAGGCTGATGGCCGGAACTTGCCAAAGATGGGCGAATATCTTGCCCAGCCAGCTAAGCGGGCCGTAGGCGATAATGTCGGGCCGGTCGTTCTCAAAGGCCGCCAGCAAAGGGCGACAGGTCGCCTGTGCTTCCCGTGCCAGCTCGCGGACAACGTAGCCCATCTCCTCTGGTCGTGGCTGCTCTTTAGTAAAAGTGGGTTCAAACAGAACCGGCGTGGCGCCGCAGGAAGCGACAAGAGAGGAAAACTCTGGCGAGGTGGTATAGCTGACCCTGTAGCCCCGCGCGACCAGTGCCTTGACCAGCCCCAGGGTCGGGTTGACGTGTCCTTGTTCAGCGCAGTTAAAAATGGCCACGTGCCGTTGGGTATTCTTGCCGCTTATATTCACCGTCATAGTCAGTTTTCCTGAAAGAATGAGAGTTAAAACCGCTTTAGTTTTCCCTGTGCCCGGCCACTGTTGTAACCGCCCGTATAGCTGGCCATTGCTATCAGTCACGTTGGCTCAGGGATTCTCAAAGATATCATTCAGTTAATGAAATTAATATGTCAGGATTTTCTCATAACAAAGAGCGCCGCCGGGCTAACAGCCTTGCACCGGGTATGAGCCGGCATGACAATATTTGGGATAATGTGGTGGCCGAGTCGTTCTTCGATTTACTGAAAAAAGAGCGTATAAGAAAAGGATCTACAAAACTCGCGATCTGGCCCGCGCCGATATCTTCGATTACATTGAAGTGCTCTGAAATCAGGCCCGGTATCATAGCCAGCCCGGGGCATCAGTCCGTAGGCCTGCGGACAGGTTTCAGCGTGAGGACAGGATCTGTCTATTGTTGAGAGGGCAGCGCGGATCTTAGCTTCTGTTGGATAGCTTTTGCCGTATGTGGTATTGCTGGCTTTGCTGCTTCTCATCTTGTCAGAGAGTGGATGGATAAAAAATGAAGAAACTTTTACTTATAGTCGCTATTTCCATGAATATAGTTAACTTTGCCTGTGCGTCTCCTACACCCAATCACACCGTTCCTGCTGGTAAGGTTGCGCAGTGGAAAGGATATGATGTCATTGTTAAGAGGGACAGCTTAGGGATTGTCACTGTTGACGGAAAACCAGCGGCTGTGGATGAAATCACAGAGAAGGCTACAGCCTATCAGCAAGGGCTGTTTAGTGTGATCATCTATAAGAGCGGTAAAGTCGCTTTGATGAAGCAAGGGCAGTTTGTAGGCTATTTGAAGAAAAGCTGACCAGGAAGGGCTGATGAGTCTCTTTTTTATGGGGCATTTGGGGAAATGTACATCATACGAGGACAGGCTTATCAAGCGCTCTGTACTATCCTGATCCCAAAATGAGTCCCTGACTGACAGACTCAGTAGTGATGCCTTTGCCAGGCCATAACTACTGTGGATTGACCGCAAATAAGGCTTACTTTTTGTGCATCACGATGCAAATAAATCCTTACAGCGTGGCGATGAGTGTACATATAGTGACTATTAACGAAGCGACTTACACCTGTCAGGAACAGTTCGTTGCCCGGTCGGACAGAGTTGTGAGCCTCTCCAGACCAATCTTAAGAAATCCATTTGTATACGTTAAATCCCCCTACCTACAGGCAACAAAAAACCCGCAAACTCAAAGAGAATGCGGGTTCTTGCGGGGTTTCCATCAGTAACCGGTACTGACAGAATAGGTATTTGGTCGGCACGAGAGGATTTGAACCTCCGACCCCCGACACCCCATGACGGTGCGCTACCAGGCTGCGCTACGTGCCGACGCGTGAGCTAATAGTACGCAAATTCGCTACGATTGCAAGCGGCTAACACGTTGACTGCTATGAAAATAGCCAACGTTGCCGTCTGGTTTACGCAGAGCAGGGCGCGGGAAATAATCTTTAAAACCCACGCCTCAGTTAGCGATAAAGCGTTTCTCTTCCGTCAGCACCTGCAACAGCAGCGTCAGCTGCGGCTTGTGATCTTTCAACCGCTGGCCCTGAGCATCCCAGGCGGTATAGCTGCCGTTGCTGTTCAGCTCCAGCGTCAGGTTCGGCGTAGTCACCACCAGCTGGCCGTCATGCATACTGGTTATCCAGTTATGGCTGCGGCGCACGGCAAACAGATCTTCGCCCTGCGAATAATCAGAAGCTGGCGTACGCACGTGCAGCAGCCGCTGCATCAGCGTAGTCATAATATCCTGATGGCTGGTCAGCTTATCAATCTGCTGCGATGGCGTATTCGGCCAGTGGATCACCAGCGGCACCTGTAGGTTTGCACGGTTGCCCATATCGTCATCGTCGTTCAACGCCACGCCGTGCTGCGCCGTGATCACCACCACCGTATTATCCAGCAGGCCTTTCTCCTGTAACGTGGCGAGCACGTTCTGGATTTGCCCATCCACCTCTGCCGCACTGCGCGCGTAGCGCCGTGCCGCTTCTTTCGCCACGCCAGCGTTTTTGCCGCCGGACAAAGAAAGATAGGAGAACCAGGGGGCGCTTTTCGCTTTCTGCGTCTCCAGCCAGCGTTGCCACTGCGCAACGGTTTGTGCATCGGACTGGCTTTCTGAAGTGGGCAGCGAATAGTCCGCCAGCAGCGCCTGACGATAGAGCGGCGAGGCAAAGCCGTCGCTGGCAAACAGGCCAAACTGGTAACCCTGTTTCGCCAGCGCCTCCGTCAGCGCCGAAGGCACGCGCGAAGAGAGCACGCCGTCCATATAGCCTGCCGAAATACCGTAAAAGAGGCCGAACAGACCGCTGTCGGCCTGGCTGCCCGCGCTGAAATGCTGCGTAAAACGCACGTTGTCCTGAGCGAACCGGGCCAGATGCGGCAGCTGTTTCGGCATCGTGGCCTCGTTCAGGCCATCCACGGTGACGATCAGCAGATTGCTGCGGGTGCCGCCATCGCGGAAAGTAATATCGTTCAGCGGATAGGCGACCGAAAGCGCCTCCGGATTACCCTGCTGCACCAGCCTGCGCTGATACTCCTGCGCATCCAGCAGGCCATGGCGTTCCAGAAAGCGGCGGGCCGTCATCGGATAAGAGAGCGGCAGGTTGGAACGCTGCATGGTGACAGGCCGATAGAAATTCGCATCGGCCCAGATATACATCAAATGGCTGGCAAAGAACGTGACGATAAACAGCACGGCCAGCGGCTTGCCAAAGCTGCGGCGATTCAGGCTGCGCAGCTTTTGCCAGCTCCAGGTAGCGAACAGCATCTCGACCAGGAAAATAGCCGGTACGCTGATAAACATCAGCTGCCAGTCACGCGCCATTTCGCTTTGATCGGGATTGACCACCAGCTCCCAGACGACCGGGTTGAGGTGCAGGTGGAAGCGGGCGAACACCGCGCTGTCAATAAGCAGCAGCGTCAGCCCGGTGGTAGCGATGATGGCGGAAAGAAAGCGCAGCAGTCTTTGCGACATCACCACAAACGTCAGGGGAAAAACAATCAGCAGATAGGCGGCGAAAACAATAAAGCTAAAATGGCCTGTCCAGCTGGTAAACGCATAGATACGCCCGACCAGCGAGGCAGGCCAGTCGGCAACAATCAGATAGCGACTACCCAGGATAAGGGCAAAGATAATGTTAAACAGGGCGAACCAGTGCCCCCAGCCAATCATCTGGGAGACTTTATCACGGTAGCGCGGCTGACTTGTTACCATAGCGGGATCACATCAGTGTGCTTTATCTTCACGTACCGAAGCCTGAAGCGCCTCGGCAAATGAACGCGCAAGCGCGCGGCGTTGCTCCGGAGCAACGCTGGTGTTCAGCAGGTTAGTCACCATATTGCCCAGCACCATCAAAGAGAGATCGGTGGGCGCCTTGTCTTTTTCAAGCACGTTGACCATTTCGGCGAGGAGTTTTTCCACGCGGTCGTCGCTGTAACGGGATGATTGTGGCATAGCGTCAAATTTATCGAGTATTAAAAGGCGGCATCTTACCGTAAAAGCGCGATTCTTTCTGCAATTTTATCATGTGGAAAAGGTTAATGTTGTTGCCTGTTGATCCCGACCACGCTCGGTGATTGAATACGCGCTTAAGTTTAAAGGAGAGTTTACATGAGTCTGGATATCGAGCAGATTGCCCTTCATCAGATGATTAAGCGTGACGAGCAGACGCTGGAGCTGGTGCTGCGGGAGTCGCTGCTGCCGGCCACTGGCCCGGTTACGGCGATGATGGAGGAGCTGCATCGCGTCTACAGCGCCAAAAGCAAGGCTTACGGCCTGTTTAATGAAGAGAGCGAGCTGGCCGACGCGCTGCGCAACTGCCGGAAGGGCCAGGATGATTTTCTGGCCTTCAGCCGCGCGGCGACCGGACGTTTACGCGACGAACTCGCTAAGTATCCCTTTGCGGACGGCGGCGTCGTGCTGTTTGCCCACTATCGCTATCTGGCGGTGGAGTATTTGCTGGTTGCGGTGCTGAACAGCCAGAACAGCATGCGCGTTAACGAAGAGCTGGATATCAGCACCACGCACTATCTGGATATCAACCATGCGGATATCGTGGCGCGTATCGATCTGACCGAATGGGAAACCAATCCGGAATCAACTCGCTACCTGACCTTCCTGCGTGGCAGAGTAGGGCGCAAGGTCGCCGACTTCTTTATGGATTTCCTTGGTGCCAGCGTGGGCCTGGATACCAAAGCGCAAAACCGTGGTCTGCTCCAGGCGGTGGACGACTACTGTGCCGAGGCGGCGCTGGATAAAAACGAGCGTCAGAACTATCGCCAGCAGGTTTACAGCTACTGTAACGAACAGCTGCAGTCGGGCGAAGAGATTGAGCTGGAAGGCCTGTCGAAAGAGCTGGCGCCGCTGGGCGAAAAAACCTTTCAGGATTTCACCCAGGAGCAGGGCTACGAGCTGGAAGAGAGCTTCCCGGCGGATCGCAGCACGCTGCGCCAGCTGACGAAGTTCGCCGGCAGCGGCGGCGGGCTGACCATTAACTTTGACGCCATGCTGCTGGGCGAGCGCATTTTCTGGGATCCGGCTACCGATACGCTGACCATCAAAGGCACGCCGCCTAATCTGCGCGACCAGCTACAGCGTCGCAGCGGCGGCAAATAAGCGCAGCGGCAGGGATGCCCGCTGCTGACAAACGCCCATAAAAAAACGCCGCATTAAGCGGCGTTTTCTTCACACAGAGATCGGTCGGCGATTAAGCGCGAACGAAGTCGATGTGGTGCAGTTTTGGCTTGAACGG
The DNA here is from genome assembly GCF_041224955.1 of Erwinia aeris. Lineage (NCBI taxonomy): Bacteria > Pseudomonadati > Pseudomonadota > Gammaproteobacteria > Enterobacterales > Erwiniaceae > Erwinia > Erwinia aeris. The sequence continues at coordinate 9,362 of NZ_JBGFFX010000006.1, forward strand.
GTGACGCTGTACAGCCTGCACTTTTACTTTAGTTTCTTTACCGTCAACAACCAGAGTCAGCACGTCGGTGTAGAACTCAGGCTTAACCTGCATGTTCATCACGTAGTCGTGATCCAGTTCGATAGCTACAGCTGCTTCGTTACCGCCATAGATGATGGCCGGGAATTTGTTAGCTGTACGCAGGCGGCGGCTCGCACCCTTACCCTGCTCTTTACGTTCTTCTGCATTGATAGTGAACATTGTTCAGTCTCTTTCTAAGTAATTATCCTGCTACAGGCGACCCAGCAACAGGTTGGATTGTTCAGCTTTCGCCAGCGGCAAAAGCGGGGCGCATTGTAGCAGGCAAGGCCGGTGCGGGCAACGCATTAAACACCGTGTGCCCTAACGGATCTCATTAGCGCGTCGAAAACGGCCCTGATAATCGAACACTTTTTCACGGATCTGCCAGAAATTGCGCTGTTTGCGGGCCACCACAAAATCGGGATGGCGTAGCAGCGGCTGCATCGCTACGATATCCGCCGCGTTTTCCCAGCCGAGCGGCACGCCGGGCGCTCGCTGATGCGGTCGCATAAACAGCTGCTCGAAGGCTTTGCGCTGCGCGGGCGTACTCAGGCGGAAGCGCTCGCTCACTTCGGTTGCTTCTTCATCGAAATAGCGCGCCTTCAGCCACTCGCCTTTCTCATCGCGACCGTTTTCCAGCACCATCGCAGCGCAGCGCAGCACCAGCGCATCCTTCAGCTTTAGCGCCGCTTTCAACATATCGTCGGGATCGACCAGCACCGCGTCACACTGATGGCAGCGGCGGGCGGCGATATCGTTCTCGGCGTTGCAGTGCGGGCAGCTTTTAAAGCGGAAGCGGAAGTCGCACTGCTCGCGCTCGCCGTCGTCGTCTTCCATCACGCCCTGACAACGGCGGCCAAAGTGCTCAATAATGGTGCCGTCGGCGGTGGTTTTGCCCCAGAACGTATTGGCAAAGCCGCAGGCCGGGCAGAAAACCTGCACCGGTTTATTGTCGCTTTTGCCCTTGGGCGCGCCCACTTCCGGCGTAAAGATATCGTGCGGATTACCCGCGTAGTCCAGGATCAGGCAGTCGGTTTTGCCAGGGCACAGCCGCAGCCCGCGTCCGACAATCTGCTGATACAGGCTGACCGATTCCGTAGGGCGAAGGATGGCGATAAGATCGACGTGCGGCGCGTCAAAGCCGGTGGTCAAGACCGCCACGTTAACCATGTAGCGCAGCTCGCGCGCTTTAAAGGCGGTAATAAGGGCATCGCGCTCGGCGGCAGGCGTGGTGGCGCTGATCAGCGCCTTGCTGTCGGGCAGCAGGCCCAGCACCTCTTTGGCATGCTCGACCGTGGCGGCAAAAATCATCACGCCCTGGCGATCCTGCGCAAACTCAACGATCTGCTGAATAATATGCGGCGTAATGCGCTGCTGCTGCTTCAGCTCCAGGTTGAGATCCGCCTCGCTGAACAGGCCGTTTTCCCTGGCGGTCAGGCGGCTGAAATCGTACTGCACCACCGGCATATCCAGCCTTTCCGGCGGCACCAGAAAGCCGTGTTTGATCATATAGCGCAGCGGCAGCTCGTAGATGCAGTCGCGAAACAGCGCCCGCTCGTCGCCGCGCACCATGCCGTGATAGTGGAACTGATAGATCCAGCCCTTGCCCAGGCGATAGGGCGTGGCGGTCAGGCCCAGCAGGCGCAGCTGCGGATTGCGCTGGCGCAGATGGTTGAGGATCTGCTGGTACTGGCTGTCTTCGGCGTCGCCAATGCGGTGACACTCATCCACAATCAGCAGCGAAAACTCGCTGTCGAACTGCGCCAGATTGCGGGCCACCGACTGTACGCTGCCGAACACCACCTTGCTGCGGCTCTCTTTCTTTTGCAGACCGGCGGCAAAGATATCGGCCTGCAGGCCGTAAGCCTGATATTTGCTGTGGTTCTGCGCCACCAGCTCTTTGACGTGCGCCAGCACCAGCACGCGTCCGCGCGCCAGCCGCGCCAGTTCGGCGATCACCAGGCTTTTGCCCGCGCCGGTCGGCAGGACAATCACGGCGGGCTGGTGAGAGCGACGGAAGTAGCTGAGCGTGGCGTCAACGGCTTCCTGTTGGTAGGGGCGCAGGGTAAAGGACATGATTAAATCCGCGAGCAAAGCCGCATTATGCCACGAAAGTCCGCTCCGTGCGCGCGCGCCTCTGTGCCTGAGCCGCAACTCCCGATATACTTCTGCTGTTACTCTCTTCTGACGTTCCCTACAGGAACGGTGAATTCATTCATTGAAACAGGCAGTGCAGATTTAATGCGACTTGATAAATTTTTATCTCAGCAACTGGAAGTCAGCCGGGCGATTGCCGCTCGCGAGCTGCGCGCGCGTAAGGTGACGGTTGATGGGGAAGTGGTGCGCGAAGGGTCTTTTAAGCTCAGCCCGGAAAGCGAAGTGGAATATGACGGCAATCCGTTACGGCTGCAGATCGGCCCGCGCTATTTTATGCTGAACAAGCCGCAGGGCTACGTCTGCTCCACCGACGATCCGGATCACCCAACGGTACTCTATTTTCTGGAAGAGCCCACCGCGTATAAACTGCACGCGGCAGGGCGGCTTGATATCGACACCACCGGCCTGGTGCTGATGACCGATGATGGCCAGTGGTCGCACCGCATCACCTCGCCGCGCCATCACTGTGAAAAAACCTACCTGGTGACGCTGGAAAACGCGCTGGCCGAGGATACGGCGGAGCAGTTCGCCGCAGGCGTGCAGCTGCATAACGAAAAAGACCTCACTAAGCCAGCCAGCCTGGAAGTCATCAGTGAAAATCAGGTGCGGCTGACCATCAGCGAAGGGCGCTATCACCAGGTAAAACGGATGTTCGCTGCGGTGGGTAACCACGTGGTGGCGCTGCATCGCGAGCGTATTGGCGATATCGTGCTCGATGAGGAACTGGAGCCGGGCGAGTATCGCGCCCTGACGGCGGAAGAGATCGCCAGCGTGAGACTGCCCGCAGAATTAAAATAAGGAAACAGGGATGCGTAAGGAAAAGAACTCGTCGGCGGGACTGGTCGTTATTCTTGGCCTGCTGGCTATGCTAATGCCGTTGTCGATCGACATGTATTTGCCTGCGCTTCCGCAAATCGCCCGCGAATTTGGCGTGTCGGCCGGCAGCGTGCAGATGACGCTGAACCTCTATATCCTGGGCTTTGCGCTGGGGCAGTTAATCTACGGCCCGCTGGCCGACAGCTTTGGCCGCAAGCCGGTGATAGCCGTGGGCACGCTGATTTTCGCCGTCGCGGCGGCGGCCTGCGCGCTGGCGCAAACCATCGATCAGCTGATCTTTATGCGTTTGCTGCACGGCCTGTCGGCGGCGGCGGGCAGCGTGGTGATCAGCGCCCTGATGCGCGACAGCTACTCGAAAGAGGAGTTCTCGCGCATGATGTCCTTTGTCATGCTGGTCACCACCATCGCGCCGCTGCTGGCGCCTATCCTGGGCGGTTGGATGCTGCTGCTGTGGAACTGGCACGCCATCTTCTGGGCTATCTCGCTGGCCGCCGTGGTCACCACGCTGCTGGTGGTCACGCAGATCAAAGAGACGCTGCCGCACGATAAGCGGCAAAAATTCAATATGCGCACCACGCTGCGCAACTTTCTGTCGCTGTTTCGCCACAAGCGCGTGTTCAGCTATATGATGGCCAGCGGCTTTTCCTTTGCCGGGATGTTCTCTTTCCTTAACGCCGGCCCCTTTGTCTATATCGAGCTGAACCATATTTCGCCGCAGGATTTTGGTTACTACTTTGCGCTGAACGTGGTTTTCCTGTTCCTGATGACGCTGCTGAACAGCCGCTGCGTGCGCCGCTTCGGCCCGTTGGCGATGTTCCGTCTGGGGCTGCTGATCCAGTTTACGATGGGCATCTGGCTGGTGGTGGTCAGCGCACTGAACCTCGGTTTCCTGCCGCTGGTGTTTGGCGTGGCAATGTTTATCGGCTGCGTGGCGATGGTTTCTTCTAACGCCATGGCGGTGATCCTGGAAGAGTTTCCGCATATGGCGGGCACCGCTTCCTCGCTGGCGGGCACGCTGCGCTTTGGCGTGGGCGCGCTGGTCGGCGCGCTGCTCTCCACCATGACCTTTACCAGCGCCTGGCCGATGGTTGGCTCCATTTTTATCTGCGCCGCGTTTTCCGTGCTGCTGTTTATCTACGCCACGCGCCCGCGTAAAAGCCGTCAGCGCAGCTTGCCATAACATTGACGCCCGCATCCGCGTAACAGCCTGACCCGCTTAATCCTCGCCAAAACGGGAAGCCTTGCTTCCCGGCTTTTCTGAAGCTTTGCTTCCCGGCTTTTCTGCTGATACACGCTATAATGTTGCCTTATTGTAAAAATAACTAAGCTTAAATTACTTTTGTGCAACAAAATTGATTGTTATTACGGCGCCGACGCGGTAAAAATGAGAACAAAATCACGAACTGGCGGTACTAAGCCCTCGCAGATGGGGTATGTCCACGACCAGAAACAGGCAGAAATGATGATGGCTACGGGCTGGGGAGTAGGGGTGAACAGATTACAACATTCGGTGGTGCATCGCCTGCCGCAAAGCTATCGCTGGGGAGCCGGAAAGCGGCTGGAGCCGCGTGCGCTCAGTGGTACAGAGGCGGAGGATGACCTGGTAGGCCTGAGCCTGCTTAGTCATCAGGGCGTACAGGCCTGGGATATCATGCAGATGCTGAAAGAGGCGCTGGCGGAAATTCAGCTCGACTGCGCCGTGGTCGAGTGGGAAGGCGAGCCGTGCCTGTTCGTGGCGCGTAATGATGAATGCGCCACTACCTGCCGCCTGAAAAACTTTGGCGTCGGCATTGCTGAAGCCTTTAAAAATATACCTGCCTGAGCCAGGCCTCAGGCAAGCGCAATTAGCTCCTGCGTATAGCGCGCTTTCGGCGCGGTAAAAATAGTTTCGCAATCGCCTTGCTCCACGACTTCTCCCTGGCGCAGCACCACCACCTGGTGGCACAGCGATCTGACTACGCGCAGATCGTGGCTGATAAAAATATAGGCCAGCTGACGATCCCGTTGGAGCTTTTTCAGCAGCGCCAGGATCTGTTTTTGTACGGAACGATCCAGTGAAGAGGTTGGTTCATCCAGCACGATCAGCTGCGGCTGAAGGATCAGCGCGCGCGCGATGGCGATGCGCTGCCGCTGTCCGCCGGAAAACTCCGATGGGTAACGATGACGGGTTTCCGCATCCAGTCCCACTTCCTGCATTGCCTGGATCACCAGCGCCTCGCGCTGTTCCGCGATCAGTTCAGGCTGGTGCACCTGCAAGCCTTCCGCAATGATCTGCTGCACGTTCAGCCGGGGATTGAGCGCAGAATTCGGATCCTGAAAAACCACCTGCATTTCCCGGCGTACCGGCAGCATTTGCCTGCGATCCCACTGGTGCAGCGGTCTGTCGCCCAGCCAGATTTCGCCTTTGGCCTCGATTAGCCGCAGCAGCGCCAGGCCGGTGGTGCTTTTGCCCGAGCCGGATTCCCCGACCAGCCCCAGGCTTTCGCCCGGACGTAGCTCAAAACTCAGCGACTTCAGCGCCTGATGCGCACCCACTACGCGGCGCATCAGACCCTTTTTCAGGGAAAAAGCGACGCTGAGGTTGCTGACCTTCAGCAGCGGTGGCGCCGCGCTGTCAACAGGATCGGGGCTGCCTTCCGGCTCCGCATCCAGCAGCGTGCGGGTATAGGGATGTTCGGGTGCGCTGAACAGCTGGCGACTGGTATTGCGCTCCACGCCCTGGCCGTTACGCATCACCAGCACGTTGTCGGCCAGCTGCCGCACAATATTCAGGTTGTGGGTGATAAACAGCAGGCCCATATTCATCTCCTGCTTCAGCTCCTTCAGCAGAACCAGGATCTGCGCCTGCACGGTAACGTCCAGCGCGGTGGTCGGCTCATCGGCAATCAGCAGCTGAGGCCGCGTCAGCAGCGCCATCGCAATCATTACCCGCTGCCGTTCGCCGCCGGAAAGCTGATGCGGAAAATCGCCCATTCGCCTGGCGGGCTGCCGAATGCCCACGCGATCCAGACAGCTAAGGATCTCGGCCTTCGCCGCCGCCGCGCGCATGCCACGGTGCAGCGATAACACCTCATACAGCTGTTTTTCAATGCTGTGCAGCGGATTCAGCGACACCATCGGCTCCTGAAAAATCATCGCCATACGGTTGCCGCGCAGGCCGCGCAGCGTGCGCTCATCGGCCTTCAGCACGTCCTGACCGGCGAACAGGATTTCGCCCTGCGGATAGACCACCGGCGGCGTGGGCAGCAGGCGCATCATCGACAGGGCGGTCACGCTTTTGCCCGAGCCGGATTCGCCCACCAGCGCCAGCGTCTCGCCCGCTGCGAGGCTCAGCGACAAATTATCGACAACCTGACGCTCAACGCCGGCCTGGCGAAAGGCAATGCTTAAGTTTTTGACGGTCAGCAACGACATCAGTGCACCTTACTGGGATCGAAGGCGTCACGAACCGCCTCACCGATAAAGATCAACAGCGACAGCAGGATCGCCAGCGAGAAAAAGGCCGCCATGCCGAGCCAGGGCGCCTGAAGGTTATTTTTGCCCTGTAGCAGCAGCTCGCCCAGCGAAGGCGACCCCATCGGCAGCCCGAAGCCGAGGAAATCCAGCGAGGTCAGCGTGGTAATAGAGCCGCACAGAATAAAGGGCAAATAGGTCAGCGTCGCCACCATCGCATTCGGCAGCATATGGCGCAGCATAATAGTCCGGTCGCCGACGCCCAGCGCCTGCGCGGCGCGAATATAGTCAAAGTTGCGCGCGCGTAAGAATTCAGCGCGCACCACGCCGACCAGCTGCATCCAGCCAAACAGCACGTTAATGGCCAGCAGCCACCAGAAGCCGGGCTGCACCACGCTCGACAACAAAATAATCAGAAACAGCGTGGGCATCCCCGACCAGACTTCGATAAAGCGCTGGCCCCACAAATCTACCCGCCCGCCATAATAACCCTGACAGGCGCCGACGATGATGCCGACTACGCTGGACATCAGCGTCAGCATCAGGCCAAACAGCAGCGAAATACGCGTGCCGTAGAGGATCCTTGCCAGCACGTCGCCGCCGTTAGCATCGGTGCCCAGCCAGTTTTGCAGCGAGGGTGGCGAAGGGAAGGGGACGCTGGAGGCGAAATTGATGGTGCCATCGCCAAATTTGATCGGCGCCCAGATGGCCCAGCCTTCCTTATCCAGGCGGGATTTCAGCCACGGATCCTGATAGTCGGCTTTGGTCGCCAGCTGGCCGCCAAAATCGGTTTCGCTGTAGTCCACCAGCAGCGGAAAATAGAAGCGATGATCGTAGCGCACCAGCAGCGGCTTATCGTTAGCCAGCAGCTCGGAGCCAAGGCAGAGCACAAACAGAACGGCAAAAATCCACAGCGACCAGTAGCCACGACGGTTATGTCGAAAACGCTGCCAGCGCGCGTGATTAACGGGGCTTAATCGGCTCATCAGCGACCTTCAAAATCAATGCGCGGATCGACCAGCGTATAGGTGATATCGCTGAGGATATTCAGCAGCAGGCCGATCAGGGTGAAAATGTAAAGCGTGCCGAACATAACCGGATAGTCACGCTGAATGGTGGCGTCGTAGCCCAGCAGGCCCAGCCCGTTCAGAGAGAACATCACCTCAATCAGCAGCGATCCGGTAAAGAACATGCTGATAAAGGTGGCCGGGAAACCGGCGATCACCAGCAGCATGGCGTTGCGGAAAACGTGACGGTAGAGAATTTTGCTCTCGTCCAGCCCTTTGGCCCGCGCCGTGACCACGTACTGCTTGCGGATTTCATCAAGAAACGAGTTTTTGGTCAGCATAGTCAGCGTGGCGAAGCCGCCGATCACCGTCGCCAGCACCGGCAGGGTAATATGCCAGAGATAGTCCGTGATTTTGCCGTACCAGGGCAGCGAGTCGAACTGCGCCGACACCAGCCCGCGCAGCGGAAACCAGTCCAGATAGCTGCCGCCTGCAAACAGCACGATCAGCAGCGTGGCGAACAGGAACGAGGGAATGGCGTAGCCGATGATAATCAGCGAGCTGCTCCAGATATCGAAGGCGCTGCCGTTATGCACGGCTTTGCGGATGCCAAGCGGGATAGAGACCAGATAGATAATCAGCGTGCTCCACAGCCCCAGCGAGACGGAAACCGGCAGGCTCTCTTTAATCAGCTGCACAACCGAGCTGCTGCGAAACAGGCTATCGCCAAAATCGAAGCGCACATAGTTCCACAGCATATCCAGGTAGCGCTGATACATCGGCTTGTCGAAACCGTAACGTTTGGTGATTTCCGCCACCACTTCCGGATCCAGCCCGCGCGACCCGCGATACTGGCTGTCACCGGGCTGAGCGTTCAGCGCGCTGCGTCCCTGCGCCTGCGGCGTATTGCCGGCGCCCGGCATTCCGGTAGTCTGGCCGAATTCGATATTGGCCAGCGCCTGATCGACCGGGCCGCCCGGCGCAATCTGCACGATAAAAAAGTTAATCGTAATAATCGCCCACAGCGTGGGAATGATTAATAGAAGTCTGCGTAGCAAATAGGCGCCCAAACTGCTCTCCTTAACGACGCTGGGCCGGCAGCTGCGCGGCTTTATTAACGTCATACCACCAGCTGTCGAAGCCTAAAGAATAAGTCGGCCGCGTGGCGGGCATCGAAAATTTATCCCACCAGGCATAGCGATCGCTGGCACCATACCACATCGGTATCATGTAATAGTTCCACAGCAGCACCCGATCCAGCGCACGACCCAGCGGCAGCAGCGCGGCTTCATCGCTCTGATGCTGATTTATCTTTTCAATCAGCTGGTCGATTACCGGGCTGGCGACATGCGGCCGGTTGTAGGTGGAATTTACATAGGCGCTTGACCAGTAAATTTGCAGGTTGCTGTCGGGGTAGGGGATAGCCGGGTAGGGCGAAACCAGCATATCAAAGTCGCTTTTGCGCATGCGGGCCAGATATTGCGAGCTGTCTACCTGCCGGATGACCAGGTTGATGCCCAGGCGCGCCAGATTGTGCTGAAAAGGCAGCACCCACTGATCGTTGCCGCCGCTGCGCAGCAGCAGTTCAAAGGTGAAAGGCTGGCCGCTGGCGTTGACCAGGCGCTGATTTTTCAACGTCCAGCCGGCCTGCTCCAGCAGCGCCGTGGCCTTCAGCAGATTGGCGCGATCGTACCCGCTGCCGTCGGTGTGAGGCGGCTGATAAATTTGCGAGAAAACCTCATCAGGAATTTTGCCCTTAAAGGGTGCCAGAATTTCCAGTTCTTTAGCGTCGGGATAGTCGGTAGCGGCATAGTCCGTGTTCTGAAAATAGCTGCGGGTGCGCTTATAAGCGCCGTAAAATAACGCCTTATTCATCCACTCAAAATCGAACGCCAGCGAAACTGCTTCGCGCACGCGGCGATCGGCAAACAGGGGTTTCTGTACGTTAAACGCCAGCCAGTTTGAGGAGGTAGCCACGGTATTCGGCTTTGCGTCTTTTACGATGTAATGGCTGTCGAAATTCCGGCCGCGATACTGGGTGGCCCACTTTTTGGCGGAGCCTTCGGCACGAAAGTCAAACGCGCCCGCTTTAAACGCCTCGAAAGCCACATTGTCATCCAGATAGTAGTCGTAGCGCAGCGTATCGAAATTAAAACGGCCTTTATTGACGGGCAAATTAGCGGCCCAATAATCTTTGACCCGTGACCAGGTCACGGACTGACCAACTTTATAGGCCGACACGCGATACGGCCCGCTGCCGGGCGGCGGTGCAGGTAACGGCTCGCTGAGATTATGATCTTTCCAGAAGCTCTGCGGGAAAACGGGCAGCGTAAGCAGCGAAAGCATCATATCTTTGTTGCCGACCGGCAGCTCAAAGCGCACCGTCAGCTGCGCAATGGCTTTGACCGTGACGCCTTTGTAGAACACCCGAAACTGCGGTACGCCCTGCTGCATAAATTTATTAAAGGTAAAAGCAACATCTTCTGCGGTGATGGATGAACCGTCCTGGTAACGCGCCTGGGGATTCAGCGTGACTTCCACCCAGCGATAGCTATCCGGGTAGCGAGCGAATTCGGCAATCAGCGGATAGTAGCTGCCCACTTCGTCTTCTGAGTTCACGAACAGCGTATCGTAAAGCGTATCCGTGCCCTGCGCCGGATTGCCGCGCGAGGCGAAACGGTTAAAGTTATCGTAAGTGCCGATAGCGGCAAGCGTCGCGCTACCGCCCTTGGGCGCAGCCGGATTGGCGTAGTCAAAATGCGTGAAGTTCACGGCATATTTAGGCTCGCCCAGCTGGGCAAAGGCGTAGCTCTCATGAATTTCTTCAGCCCGAGCCGTCGTCGCGGCGCAGCAGAACAGCAGCAAAGCTAACCAGCGAAAAATCATCTTATTATCCGATCCTGATAAAAAACGCAGCGCGATCCCCAGCCTGCCAGAGCATTGCGCAATGCGCCAGCGAAGCACATTTAAAAAGCGTAGCGCAATAACTCATCCGGCAGCCGGTTCGCTGCGGGGCTCATGCTGAAAATAATCAATCAGCTGCGTCACCGTACGCGGGCGGCTGAATAAATAGCCCTGAAAATGACAGACGCCACGGTGGCGCAGCCAGCGCGCCTGCTCACCGGTTTCTACGCCTTCAGCTACCGTCAGCAGATTGAGTTTTTTCGCCAGCGCCAGCACCGCATCCAGCACCGGCGAAGAAAACGACTCGCGGGCGATGTTTTTTACAAATCCCCGATCTATTTTCAGGTAGTCAAAACGGAATTTTTCCAGATAAATTAAGGCACTGTGTCCGGTGCCGAAATCATCCAGCGCGATACGAATATTTTGGCCGCGCAGCCAGTCGAACACCGACTGGGCGTTGCGGGTTTCTACCATAGTCCGTTCGGTAATTTCAAAAACGTAGCTGAAGTGATCCTTAGGCATCGCTTCCAGCCACGCTAAAACGTCCTGGAAAAAGGTTTTATCGCCCAGGTGAGCAGGCGAAAGGTTCAGGTTGAGATTGATGCCGGCCGGCACGGCATGTTGCAGCGTATGGCAATCGCGCGCCACCAGTTCAAACAGGTGCCGGGTTAAGGGCACAATCAAATTTTTGTTTTCGGCGTAGCGGATAAAAACGTCGGGCGGAATGGCGCCAGCTTCGGGATGCGTCCAGCGCAGTAGCGCTTCCAGACCGCAGGCCTGGCCGGTCGCCGCGGCAATAACCGGCTGGTACTCTACGTGGAATTCCCCGCGCCGAATGCCCTGCAGGATTTCCTTGCCCGGTCGGATAAAGAGCGTGAGCAGGGCATAGCAGGCAAAGCCGCCGGTCAGGCTCAGCAACAAACCGGCCAGCAGCACCAGCGTAATATCGTCACTATTCAGCCTGCCGCCATAAAGCTTTAACTGTAAAGGATAGCCGGGTAGCGTCATGGTTTTTGACGGATCGTCGGGCAACGAGCTGGTTGCCGTTACGCGCTGTTCCCAGCTGGTTAACGCCCGCTTGCCGGTCACGATAGCTATACCTGACATCTCATGCTGCCGTTCGGTATACAGCAGCCAGGGCGTCAGATTAATCTTTAGCGTGACCAGCAGGCCGTTGCCTGCCTCGCCATTCTGCAACCAGAGGTGAAGAACCGGTTTATCAGGCGTCAGCGGCGCGGCGGCAAGCTGAATATCAAGCGGCTTGCGGGTGTCCGTCGTAGGGGAAAACTGGCGCATAGCGATTTGGGTTTCTCCGGCCAGCGAAGAGCACCATGCCCGATTGTGATTAACCATCAGGATAGCCTGAATATTATCATCCAGGGCGGCGCGCTCAATCAGGTCATTTTTTATGGCGGAGCAGGCAGGGCGAGGCGACGTTTGTAGCGGCAACAGTTTCCGCTTTAGTTCATCGAGCATCGTCAGCACATAGGCCTGGGTGTTTCTGGCCATTTCATCGTGATTGTCGGCCCGGCGATGAAGCATAACGGCCAGCGCGATGATGATAAATGCCAGAAAAAGAAGTAAGCCGAGGGTCGCGCTGAAGCAGGCAATCTTGCGAGGATTGAGAAGTGGCCGCGTAAGGCTTGATGAGAGTGGCATGGGGTTTATCTCCCGAAAGTGCCGGTTAAGTCATTGCGCTGTCCTGCACAACAGACGCCGTTTCAATCCGGCAGGATATACCGGGAAAGTGCCGTTTGTCTTCTTATTATTATGATTAGCTTCGGTTTTTTAACGCATTATGTCAGTTATTTCGCTCGTGCGCGCAGGCAGGGCGCAATAAAACAAACCATCAGAACGGCCGATGTAGCCAAAAAGCTTTTGAATATAAATATTTGTGCGTCTGTTATTAATAACAAATTAGTGCCAGTTAATATTAAAGCAAGAGTGTCAGGCTCAGCGGGAAACAGGTTTCTTTGTGCTGGCCCCTCTTTGCCGTTTTCCAACGGGGCTTTAGTGAAAAAGGGGAAGAGCCAGGAAGCAGCCAGCCTTTACCCATAAAAAACCCCGCTTATAGCGGGGCTCGGAACCGTTTTGCACAGACTTCAGGGGGATCAGCTTTGCGTTCGGCTTAGTACCCGGCGGCCTTCGCGATAGCGATTTTTCCAGTAGGCGTCGTTGAGATTGGAAATCATCACGCCGCTGCTGGTAGAGGCATGCACGAAATTATCGTTGCCCAGGTAGATGCCGACATGGCGGCCGGTAGAGCCGGCGCGGAACAGCACTAAATCGCCCGGGCGCAGTTTGCCGCGCTGGATGCTTTTGCCGGTGTCTTCCTGTTCATAGGTTGAGCGGGGCAGATCCAGGCCAAACTGTTCACGAAAGGTGGTCTGCACAAAGGCAGAACAGTCAATGCCGCGTTTACTGGTACCGCCAAGACGGTAACGAACGCCCTTCCAGTCCGAATATTGATCCATCAGGCGGGATTTAATATCCACATTCTGAACCATCTGTTCGAATTCATCCTGAGACGCCTGAAGTAAAAAGCCGTTATGGCCATTAACTGCATGCGTATCAGTTTGTGCATTGCTGTTGGTATTCGTCGAGCTACAGGCTGAAAGCAGCGTGGCTAAAGCCACTGCGGGCAATACCCGCCATATATATCTCAGAATCGGTTGAGACTTGACCATTATGTTTGTGATCCCTTGAAGTCCTTAACGACAGAAGTCGCTAGCTATGCGAAACGGAACGAGATTAATTAGGGCACACGGGCAAAACAATTCCACAAAATTCAAATTGTGCGAAAGCGCACAGTTTAAAATGTAAATAATGGAAATATCTTACAGCTTTGTCCTAATCGGAAATGAGATTACCCGATTAACTGCGTGCTGGCGAGGGGTTTTAACGACTTTTTTATTGATTTTTATCATAAGAAACAGAGAGGTCGTAGTCTGGCCACTTTATCGGCACAAACGCTGAAAACCTGAGGCGTGAAAGGCTAAAAGAGCGTTAAAAAATGCGTGTTAGCCACAATTCAGTTTAATCCTGCTGTACGTTTCTTAAAGGCAGAAGATTCCGCTGGGGAGCAAACATCACGGCAGCTGTAGCATAAAGTGGGATTTTGAGGGCTGCATCGCATAAAAAAGCAACGAAAGTGGCGTAAATCACTTTTCGTTGCTTCCTGAAAACGGTAAAAAAAGCGGCTTAATTAATTAGCCGGCTTATATTTACCTGGTAAAGCACGATATAAAATATTCACCAGCCAGTCGCTGCCCGGCGTAATTAACCACCAGCTCGTCCCTACCAGCACCACGGAAAGCGAGCCTACCGCGACATCGGTAAACCAGTGCGCGCCAATCATAATGCGCGGCGTAGCGAATATCAGCACGATCCCCACGGCAATTAAAAAAGCACGAACGCCAAAGTAGCGCAGCATAAAGCTGGCAAAAATCATCAGCATCATGCCGTGATCGCCAGGAAAACTATCGGAAGAGGCATCTTTAGTTGGAATGCCGGTTAATGTCGTCACGTGATGAACGTCCGGGAAATATTTGGTCGGGCTGGGATGCGAAACCGGGATCAGATGACCAAGCTGGTTCAGCACCACCGCCGTCAGCAGCATAGCGATGCCGATAGCCAGCAGCCGCCTGCGCCCCTGGGGCGTTTCACGCCGCCAGAAACTGTAATAAAGCGCGCCCATCGCCAGCAGCGACACCGCGTCAAAAGGGCGAAAGTTGGTAATAGCAACCAGCCATAACAGCGCTTTATTGGTTGCCAGCCGCTCGTTAAACCAATAAAAAAGGTTTTTATCGAGCGTAAACCAGGCGCCGTGATTCTCCGGCAAATACCAGGAAAAAAAGAGCGCCAGTCCCAGCGCGTTAAGCACCAGGATAGTGATCAGTTGATTAGCACGCATTTTATTAAGATTAAGTTAAGAAGAAGTGACGGCGTACATTATACAACAGCAGTTAAACGAAGTTTCAACAAAGATGCCTGGAGGCTGTTCCAGTCGGCTTCTTCTTCATGAATAATTTCGATCCGGCTGTCTGGCGGCGCGGCCTGACGCGTTTCGATATTAAGATCCTCGCCCTGACGATTCACGCTCAGCAGGCCTTCCTGAATGCGCACCACGCCTTTTACCCGGCTAACCGGAGCGAGCCGCGCCCACTCCAACAGGCCAACCGTATCGAACACGGTTTCTGCATCAAACACCCAGCCGCAGGAATAGTAGCCCTGGCCCTGATTCAGCGAACGCCGCCAGCGCGTATTCTGCACGGGCGCCAGCGCCGCCAGTCGCGAAGCGGGCCTGGCATGATGGTGTGCCGCCTGCGGCAGCGGCTGCTGATTCAACCGTGGACGCGTCAGCAGTTCGCCAGCGATCTGGCCGAAACGCGCGGGAATAATGGGGCGCTGTAAAGCGTCCTGCGCGCGCCAGTCTTGCAGCGCTGCCAGCGTGGCCTCATCCCAGCGATCCTCTTTATTGGCCACGATAATATCGGCGGCGGCGAGCTGATCGCGGAAGTTTTCATTAGCCGTAATGCGGGCATCGCCTAGCTGACGTGGATCGAGCAGGCAGAGCGTGGCATCCAGCGTCAGCCAGGGCTGATAAACCTCCGCAGACAGCAGGTCGAGGATCTGTTTAGGATGACCAAGGCCGGTCGGCTCAATCAGCAGACGGTCGGGCCTGGTTTGCTTCAGCAGCATATTCAGGCCCACCTGCATCGGCAGGCCGTTAACGCAGCACATGCAGCCGCCGGGGATCTCTTTTAGCACCGCGCCGCTTTCCGCCAGCAGCGCGCCGTCTATACCTACCTCGCCGAACTCATTAACCAGCACCGCCCACTTTTCTCCCTGTGGTTTCTGCGCCAGCAGATGCAGCAGCGTAGTGGTTTTGCCGCTGCCCAGAAAACCGGTAATCAGGTTTACGCGAGTCATTATTTTCTCCTTGAGTTGTGGCCGGTTGTGCTTATCGGCTTTCGGAAAGCGTATTGCCGACTATGTTAATTAAGAGACGCTAATAAATGAGGTAAGTATGAGCAAACTTAACTTTTCGCTGGCCCTTTTTTTGATGGTTCCGGCAGGTAGCGCGCTGGCGACGGTAGCCGCAGGCACCGGCGTTATCACTTTTTCCGGAGCGATCACGGAGCCGGGTTGCGCTGTGCAACAGGAACAGAATCAAATCAGCGCTACCTGTTATCGCGACGGCCAGCTAAAAGTATCGCCGATCTCGCTACAGGCCAACGGTACGCTGCCATCCGGCATCGCCCGTATCGACGTTGAATGGCTGGACCAGGCGCGACGACAGGGCATACTGATCGTTAACTATCGCTAGTAGTGTAATAATATAACAATAACGGCGAGGCGTGGCGCGCTTGCCGTTTTATTAGTCTGCGCGGCCCATGAGGGCAGGCGCGCGCGCCGTTTTATGAGTCTACGCTGCCTATGAGAACTGGCGCGCTTGCCGTTATTATTATTCTGCGCGGCCCATAAGGGCAGGCGCGAATACCTTTTTATTAGTCTGCGCGGCCCATATAGCGGCGTTCGGCAATATGGATGCGGATGCGCTCGCCGCTGCTGAGGTATTCCGGCACCTGGATCACCAGGCCGGTGCTCATGGTGGCAGGCTTGGTACGCGCGCTGGCGGAAGCGCCTTTAATGCCCGGCGTGGTTTCGATAATTTCCATATCCAGCGTTTGCGGCAGCTCAAGCGCCAAAATTTGCCCGTCCATCGTCAGCACCTGAATGCCCGGAATGCCGCCTTCCGGGATAAACAGCAGCTCTTCTTCGATCTGATCTTTTTTGAAGACGTAAGGCGTGTAGTCCTCGTCATCCATAAAGACGTATTCGTCACCGTCTACGTAAGAGAAGGTAACCTGACGACGGCTCAGCGAGATCGCTTCCAGGATGTCGTCACCCTTGAAGCGCTCCTCGACTTTCATGCCGGTACGAATATCGGTAAAACGCATTTTATAAAGGGTAGAAGCCCCGCGCGCGCTGGGGCTTTGGACATCAATATCTTTGACTAACAGCAGCTTACCGTTATGGCTGACGGCCATGCCTTTTTTGATTTCGTTTGCTCTTGGCATTGTGTTATCTCGATGAAAGGGGCAATGAAAATGTTCGCGACAAATTACTCTTGCTGACGGCTTCAGGCAAGTGCTGAACGAGGAAGAAAAGCGGGGATGGCGACCATAGTATTCCCACTGCGCGCCTGCTATTGTCGCGTCTCTTAAAGGGGATAACCAATGCAATGTCGAGCTTCCTGCGGCGCCTGCTGTACCGCGCCGTCTATTTCCACACCGATCCCCGGAATGCCCGACGGCAAACCGGCCAACACGCCCTGCGTTCAGCTGGATGAACAGCAGCGCTGCAAAATCTTTACCTCGCCGCTGCGGCCGTCGGTCTGCGGCAGCCTGAAACCCGATGCTGAAATGTGCCGTAACAGTCGGGAAGAGGCGATGGTCTGGCTACTGGATCTGGAAAAACAGACCGCCTGGTGTTAATTGCCTGTTGGCTAAAAGTAAGGCATCAGCCATCCATCGGCCGATGAGACCTTTTTCCCAAAAAGATAAGGCGAAGTGTGCGTCGCTTCAAAAATCTGCTATGCCGTTGGCAGTAAAACTTGCCATAAACGCAGGAACGGGGCCAAAATCATTGAAACGTTTCAGCGTCGTCTGCACAGGCAGTTAGCGGCCTGAAAGCTTGTTTTTCCGTCCGCCAGCTGAAACGATTCAATGAAGCAGTGAGGAGAACTATGTTCCAGCTTGAACTGAATGCAATCCATCCCGGTGCCAGGGCCGGAGATAAAGAAGAGGCCATCCGACAGGTGGCAGCCGCTTTAACCTCAGCCGGCAACGTGGGTGAAGGATATGTTAACGGTATGCTGGCCCGCGAGCAGCAAACCTCGACCTATCTGGGTAACGGCATCGCTATTCCCCATGGCACGACCGACACGCGCGATCTGGTGTTGAAAACCGGCGTGCAGGTTTATCAGTTTCCGCAGGGCATCGCCTGGGGCGAAGACCAGACCGCCTATGTGGTGATCGGCATCGCCGCTAAATCGGACGAGCATCTGGCGCTGCTGCGTCAGCTGACGCACGTGCTGAGCGATGACAGCGTGGCGGAACAGCTGAAAACCACGGACTCCGCAGAAACGCTGCGCGGTTTGCTGATGGGGGAAAAGCAGGGAACGGAATTTAAATTCGACACCTCGCTGATCACAGTTGACGTGGCGGCCACCGATCTGATGACGCTCCAGGCGCTGAACGCCGGTCGCCTACAGCAGGCCGGCGCGGTTGATGCGAGCTTTGTCAGCCGCGTTATCGCTTCGCGTCCGCTGAATTTAGGGCAGGGCGTCTGGCTGAGCGACAGCACCGAAGGCAACCTGGGCAGCGCCGTCGCCGTAAGCCGTAGCGCGACACCCTTTGAAGTAGACGGCGAAAAAGCCGCGCTGCTGGTGACGGTTGCCGTAGCCGACGAGCAGCCGCTGAACGTGCTGAACTATCTAAGCGATCTGCTGATTAAGCAAAAAGCGGATCGCCTGCTGAGCGCCGATGCCGCAGGGATCCTGGCGCTGCTGACCAGCGAAGTCTCCGAACAGGCCGATACGCTGACGGAAGAGTTTACTATCCGCAACGAGCACGGCCTGCATGCCCGTCCGGGCACGGCGCTGGTCAGCGTCATTAAAAAATTCAACTGCGACGTCACGGTGACCAACCTTGACGGCAGCGGCAAGCCGGCTAACGGCCGCAGCCTGATGAAAGTAGTGGCGCTGGGCGTGAAAAAAGGTCACCGCCTGCGCTTCACCGCCAGCGGCGAAGATGCCCGCGCGGCGCTGGATGCGATCGGCGAGGCTATCAGCGCTGGTTTAGGCGAGGGGGCGGCATGAGCAGACGCGTAGCAACCATCACGCTGAATCCCGCTTACGATCTGGTGGGCTATACGCCGGAAATCGAGCGCGGCGAAGTCAACCTGGTGAAAACCACCGGCCTGCACGCCGCCGGGAAAGGCATCAACGTTGCCAAAGTGCTGAAAGATTTGGGCATCGATGTCACCGTTGGCGGCTTCCTGGGCAAAGAGAATCAGGATGGCTTTCAGCATTTGTTCAGCGATCTGGGCATTGCTAACCGTTTTCAGGTGGTCGAAGGCCGGACCCGCATCAACGTTAAGCTGACTGAAAAAGATGGCGAGGTCACCGATCTTAACTTTTCCGGTTTTGACGTCACCCCGCAGGACTGGGAGCGCTTCACCACGGATTCTCTGACGTGGCTGGGCCAGTTCGATATGGTCTGCGTCAGCGGCAGTCTGCCCGCAGGCGTCAATCCCGATGCCTTTACGGAGTGGATGATCGCGCTGCGCACGCACTGCCCGTGCATTATTTTCGACAGCAGCCGCGAAGCGCTGGTGGCGGGCCTGAAAGCCGCGCCCTGGCTGGTTAAGCCAAACCGTCGCGAGCTGGAAATCTGGGCCGGGCGCAAGCTGCCGACCCTGCAGGATGTGATTGAGGCGGCGCATGCGCTGCGTGAACAGGGGATCGCCCACGTAGTGATTTCGCTGGGCGCAGAAGGCGCGCTGTGGGTTAACGCTTCAGGCGAATGGATCGCCAAACCGCCGGCCTGTGAGGTGGTGAGTACCGTGGGGGCCGGGGATTCAATGGTGGGCGGGCTGATTTACGGCCTGCTGATGCGCGAATCCAGCGAGCATACCCTACGCCTGGCTACCGCCGTAGCAGCCCTGGCCGTAAGCCAGAGCAATGTGGGCGTAAGCGATCGTACCCAGTTGGCCGCGATGATGGCGCGCGTCGACCTGAAACCTTTTAACTGACAGCAGGAGAGGCATAATGAAAACGCTGCTGATACTTGATCCTTCGCTGGGACTGGCTACCGGTCATCTGGCAAAAAATATCACCAGAGCGAGCGCGGCCGCAAAAGGGCTGACGCTAACGGAAAATCTGGCCGAAGCGGACCAGGTGATCCTGGTGGGCGACACGCTGCCCGCCAACATCGACCTGACGGGTAAAACCGTTTATCAGACCACGGCGGAGCAGCTGCTGCGCCAGCCGGAAGCAGAGCTGGCCCGCGCGCAAACCGAGGCGAAAGCCTGGCAGGCGCCTGCCGCCGTAGCTAAACCTGCCGCGGTGAACACGGCCGATGCGGTTGCCAGCGGGCCAAAACGCATCGTCGCCATTACCGCCTGTCCAACCGGCGTGGCGCACACCTTTATGGCGGCCGAAGCCATTGACGCCGAAGCGAAAAAACGCGGCTGGTGGGTGAAAGTCGAAACGCGCGGCTCCGTAGGCGCGGGCAATGCCATTACGCCGGAAGAAGTGGCCCAGGCTGACCTGGTTATCGTGGCGGCGGATATTGAAGTCGATCTGGCTAAGTTTGCCGGTAAGCCGATGTATCGCACCTCGACCGGCCTGGCGCTGAAGAAAACCGCACAGGAGTTTGATAAGGCGCTGGCGCAGGCCAAACCTTATCAGCCGCAGGGCGGCGGTCAGCCAGCGGCGCAGGGCGAGAAAAAAGAGGGCGCAGGCGCCTATCGTCATCTGCTGACCGGCGTTTCCTATATGCTGCCGATGGTGGTGGCGGGCGGCCTGAGCATCGCACTCTCTTTCGCCTTCGGCATTACCGCTTTTAAAGAGCAGGGCACGCTGGCGGCGGCGCTGATGGAAATCGGCGGCGGCAGCGCCTTCAAACTGATGGTGCCGGTGCTGGCGGGCTTTATCGCCTTCTCAATTGCCGATCGTCCTGGTCTGACGCCTGGCCTGATTGGCGGCTGGCTGGCCAGCACCATCAACGCCGGTTTCCTTGGCGGCATTATTGCCGGTTTTATTGCCGGTTACGCCGCGAAGTTTATCAGCGCTAAGCTTAAGCTTCCGCAGAGTATGGAGGCGTTAAAACCGATCCTGATTATTCCGCTGGTCGCCAGTCTGATCACCGGCCTGCTGATGATTTATGTGGTTGGCGGCCCGGTTGCCCAGATTATGGCGGGGCTGACCCACTGGCTGAGCAATATGGGCACGGGTAACGCGGTTCTGCTGGGTGCGGTACTGGGCGGCATGATGTGTACCGATATGGGCGGCCCGGTGAACAAAGTGGCCTATGCGTTTGGCGTCGGCCTGCTCAGTTCGCAAACCTATGCGCCGATGGCGGCCATTATGGCGGGCGGCATGGTGCCTCCGTTGGCGATGGGCGTCGCTACGCTGGTGGCGCGCCGGAAATTCAACAAAGGCCAGCAGGAAGGCGGCAAAGCGGCGCTGGTGCTGGGCCTGTGCTTTATTTCCGAAGGCGCTATTCCGTTTGCGGCGCGTGACCCGATGCGCGTTCTGCCATGCTGTATCGTTGGCGGCGCGCTGACCGGCGCTATCTCTATGTGGGTAGGCGCGAAGCTGATGGCGCCGCACGGCGGGCTGTTTGTGCTGCTGATCCCTGGCGCTATTACGCCGGTGCTGGGCTATCTGATAGCGATTATCGTCGGCACGCTGGTTGCCGGACTCTCTTACGCGGTGCTGAAGCGCCCGGAAGCGGAAATGGCTAAAGCCTGATCCAGGCGGGCATAATAAAAAAGCGCGGGCGACCGCGCTTTTTTTTCGTCTATAGATCAGACCTGCTGCGACTTGAGCCAGGCGATTTCATCTTTCCAGATATCAGGATTGACGGTTTCCAGGATCAGCGGAATACCGTCGAAGCGAGCATCCTTCATCAGCCAGCTGAACACCGTATTGCCGATATTACCTTCGCCCAGGCTGTGATGACGGTCAACGCGGCTGGCAAACGCGCTTTTGGCATCGTTAAGATGCATCCCGCGCAGATACTCAAAGCCCACCACGCGACCAAACTCCTCAAAGGTTTTCACGCAATCTTCTTCAGTACGCAGATCGTAACCGCCCGCAAAGGCGTGGCAGGTGTCAATACAGACGCCGATGCGCGACTTATCCTCTACGCCGTCGATAATGGCCGCCAGGTGCTCAAAGCGGAAGCCCAGATTGCTGCCCTGACCGGCGGTATTTTCAATCACGGCGGTGACGCCCTGGGTTTTATCCAGCGCGACGTTAACCGATTCGGCGATGCGCTTCAGGCAGGCGTCCTCGTCAATCTGCTGCAAATGGCTGCCGGGATGGAAGTTCAACAGCGTCAGGCCCAGCTGCTCGCAGCGCTGTAGTTCGTCGATAAAGGCGAGGCGGGACTTCTCCAGCGCCTCTTCCTGTGGATGGCCCAGGTTAATTAAAAAGCTGTCGTGCGGCAGGATCTGGGCGGCGCTGTAGTGATATTTTTCGCAGGCGTTGCGGAAAGCGGCAATCACCTCTTTGCTCAGCGGGGCCGCGCGCCACTGACGCTGATTTTTAGTGAAAAGCGCAAAGGCCGTCGCCTCGATTTCATGGGCGCGAAGCACCGCCTGATCCACGCCGCCGGATGCGCTGACGTGGGCGCCGATATATTTCATGCCTGCTCTCCTGTTGGTTTTACTGTAAAGCGGGCCATGATAACCGGAAACGGCGCGGATTTATGCCAGCAAATGCTGGATAGCCAGGTTTATCGCGCCGCCGCCCAGCAGCAGCCAGACGAATAACAGCAGGCCCAGCAGTAAAGGCCTTAGTCCCGCCTTTTTCAACAGGCTGAACTGCGTGGTTAATCCCAGCGCCGCCATCGCCACGGCCAGTAAAAAATTGTCCAGCTCGTTCAGGCCGCTAACCAGCGACGGCGGCAGCAGATGCAGCGAGTTAAACAGCGCCACGCCGATAAAACCCAGCGCGAACCAGGGAAAGCTTACTTCGCCGCCGCCGCTGTCGTCGGCACGCACGAAACGGCTGAGCAGCAGCAGGAAGGGCGCCAGCATCATCACGCGCAGCATTTTAGTAATGACCGCCGCGTTCTCCGTTTCCGCGCTCACGGCGTGCCCGGCCGCCACCACCTGTGCCACTTCATGCAGCGTAGAGCCGGTAAAGATCCCCCATTGCGTCGGCGTCAGGCCCGGCAGCAGAGCGGCCAGCTCATGCCATAGCAGTGGATAAAGAAAGATGCCGAGCGTGCCGAACAGCACCACGGTAGCCACCGCTACCGCCACTTTTTGCGGCTCCGCTTTAATTACCGGCTCCGTCGCCATAATCGCCGCCGCGCCGCAAATGCTGCTGCCCGCGCCAATCAGCCAGGCGGTATCGCGATCCAGATGCAACACGCGACGGCCCAGCCAGCAGGCCAGCAGAAAAGTGGAGGTCAGCAGCAGCAGATCGGTCAGCACGCCGCTTAAGCCGATATCGGCAAGTTGCTGAAAGGTCAGCCGAAAACCGTACAGCATGATGCCAAGCCGCAGCAGCTGCTGTTTGGCAAAGTGTACGCCTGTGCCGCAGCGCGCAGCCAGGCGGCCATAAACCGTATTGCCTGCTACGATCCCCAACAGCATCGCCAGCGTTAAGGTGCCCAGCCCGGCCGTTTTCAGCACGGGCAGGTTGCCAGCCTGAAGGGCAGCAGCGGCCAGCAGCATTGCCAGCCCGAGGCCTGCGCCATAGCGCAGCGGACGAGAAGAAGGAAATGCCAGTTCAGCCATATCAGCCTCCTTAGTAGACAGACGCAGCATGGCGCAGGCTGGCTTAAAAGAGAAATTGATTATATATTTATAATTAACCAGAATAAGTGATATGAGAGGGCGGGGATGTTCAGGCGATTAACAAGATGGGTAAGCGTAATCAGAAAAGATGGCGTCACGCTGTGGTATGCCTGCCGCGATCCGCGTACGCCACTGTGGCAAAAGGGCATGGCCGTGCTGCTGGCGGTTTATGCGCTAAGCCCCGTTGATTTTATTCCCGACGTTATTCCCTTTGTTGGGCTACTGGACGACGCTATTATCGTGCCGTCGGGCATGATGCTGCTGCTGCGCCTGCTGCCGGCGGAGGTCAGGGCCGCCAGCCAACAGCGAACCGCCCGGCAGGCCCACAGGAAAAAGAAGCTTGGCGGCTGGCTGGCGATAGTGCTGCTGGTATGGCTGGCGATGATTATCTGGCTGGTGAAGACATGGAGTCAGTAAGGAAGAACAATGCATATCACATTAAGGCAGCTTGAGGTCTTTGCTGAGGTGCTGAAAAGCGGCTCGACAACTCAGGCCTCGCAGGTGCTGTCGCTGTCGCAGTCGGCGGTCAGCGCGGCGCTGGCGGATCTGGAAAATCAGCTGGGCGTTCAGCTGTTCGACAGGGTCGGAAAACGGCTGGTGGTTAACGAGCACGGCCGCCTGCTTTATCCACGGGCGGTGGCGCTGCTGGAGCAAACCACTGAAATCGAACAACTGTTTCGCGAAGATAACGGCGCGCTGCGGGTTTACGCCAGCAGCACCATTGGTAACTATCTGTTGCCGGGCATGATTGCCGGCTGGCGGCGCGACTTTCCCGAGCTGCCGCTGGAGCTGAGCGTGGGCAACAGCCAGGATGTGATTAACGCCGTGGCTGATTTTCGCGTCGATGTGGGTTTTATCGAAGGGCCGTGCCACGTCAGCGAGCTGGTTGGCGAACCCTGGCTGGAAGATGAGCTGGTGGTTTTTGCCGCCGCCGACGCGGCTATTCTGCGTCAGCCGGTGACGCTGGAAAGCCTGGCGGCCGCGTCGTGGATCCTGCGCGAACACGGCTCCGGCACGCGCGAAATCGTCGATTATCTGCTGCTTTCGCATCTGCCGCAGTTTAGCCTGGCGCTGGAGCTGGGCAACTCAGAGGCAATCAAGCATGCCGTGCGCCACGGGATGGGCATCAGCTGTCTGTCGCGGCGGGTTATTGCGGAACAGCTGGCGGCAGGCACGTTAAAAGAAGTGCCGATCCCGCTGCCCAAACTCAAACGCACGCTGTACCGTATTCATCATCGGCAGAAGCATCTCTCGAAGGCGCTGCTGCGTTTTCTAAGCTACTGCGCGGAATAAAGCGGAGCAGTCAGAAAAACGGGGCTTAATCAGGCGCTAATAATTCGCCGCAGATCATGAAGCTATCTTATAACGTCGCGGAATGACTTCTTCTGACGAAGGAGTTTGTTACAATCGCGCCTCATTTTAGCCAGAGCACAGCATTTACCAATGGATCATGACACAAAAACAACACAACAGCCTGAATTACAGCGCAAACTAAAGGCGCGTCATTTGACGATGATCGCCATCGGCGGTTCCATAGGCACCGGCCTGTTTGTCGCTTCCGGCGCGACTATCTCCCAGGCTGGCCCCGGCGGCGCGCTGCTTTCCTATGCCCTGATCGGCCTGATGGTCTATTTCCTGATGACCAGCCTCGGCGAACTGGCCGCCTTTATGCCGGTATCCGGCTCCTTTTCTACCTACGGCTCCAACTTCGTTGAAGAAGGCTTCGGCTTTGCGCTGGGCTGGAACTACTGGTACAACTGGGCCGTGACCGTGGCGATTGAACTGGTTGCCGCGCAGCTGGTGATGACCTACTGGTTCCCCGATACGCCCGGCTGGATCTGGAGCGTACTCTTTCTGAGCGTTATCTTCCTGCTCAACTACATCTCGGTAAAGGGCTTTGGTGAGGCAGAATACTGGTTCTCCCTGATCAAAGTGGTCACGGTAGTGATTTTTATCGTAGTGGGCGTGATGATGATCCTCGGCATTCTGCGCGGCGACCAGCCGGTCGCGGGCTGGGGTAACTGGCAGATCGGCGATGCGCCTTTCTCCGGCGGCTTTTCCGCCATGATCGGCGTGGCGATGATTGCCGGCTTCTCCTTCCAGGGAACGGAACTGATTGGTATCGCCGCAGGCGAATCGGAAGATCCGGCCAAAAATATTCCGCGCTCGGTTCGTCAGGTCTTCTGGCGCATCCTGCTGTTTTATATCCTGGCGATCCTGGTGATCAGCCTGATTATCCCTTACACCGACCCAAGCCTGCTGCGTAACGATGTGAAAGACATCAGCGTCAGCCCGTTCACGCTGGTGTTTAAACATGCCGGGCTGCTTTCAGCGGCGGCGATCATGAATGCCGTGATCCTCACCGCTATTCTGTCAGCGGGCAACTCCGGCATGTATGCGTCGACCCGTATGCTGTTTACGCTGGCGCGCGAAGGAAAAGCGCCGCGTATGTTTGGCAAGCTGTCAAAAGGCGGCGTGCCGCGCAATGCGCTGTATGCCACCACCGTGGTTGCCGCGCTCTGTTTCCTGACCTCAATGTTCGGCAACCAGACGGTCTATCTCTGGCTGCTGAATACTTCCGGCATGACCGGTTTTATCGCCTGGCTGGGGATAGCCATCAGCCATTACCGTTTCCGTCGCGGCTTTGTCTCGCAGGGCTACGATATCAACGATCTGCCGTACCGCTCTAAGTTCTTCCCGCTGGGGCCGATCTTCGCTTTCGTGCTCTGCCTGATCATCACCCTGGGGCAAAACTACCAGGCGTTCCTGGCGGATCGCATTGACTGGTACGGCGCGGCGGCAACCTATATCGGCATCCCGCTGTTCCTGATTATCTGGTTCGGCTACAAGCTGACGAAGCGCACGCGCTTTGTGAAATACAGCGAAATGCAGTTCCCCAAATTTAAATAAGGGTGAAGGCGCGGTTTCCGCGCCTTTTTCTTTGACATACTCTGTTACATATAGGATTGATAACTATTATCATTTCCTTTATTGTTAGCGCCGTACGTTTTCCGCTTTGCTAATTTTCAGGGTTTGCAGCCGGCCTGGTGCGAACTCCATGACAGGTAGAAACCATGAGCGTGACCCACAACACCGACCGCTACGCCAGCGTCCAACAGCACGAAGGCGCGATGGATCGTTATCATCATCTGCTGCGCCGCCGCCTGTTTTTTATGGGCGTGCTGGTGTTGGCTATCCTCGCTTCGCTGCTGTTCGACTTTACTTTAGGCCCGTCGGGCCTGTCGCTGGAAACGCTGTGGCAAACGCTGCTGTCGCCGCAGAGCGTGGATGCCGGTTCGCGCGTTATCGTCTGGGATATTCGTTTACCTTACGCGCTGATGGCAGTGGTGGTCGGGCTGGCGCTGGGGCTGGCCGGGGCGGAAATGCAGACTATCCTGAATAACCCGCTGGCCAGTCCGTTTACGCTGGGCGTCTCTTCCGCCGCCGCCTTTGGCGCCGCGCTGGCTATCGTGCTGGGCATCGGTTTGCCCGGTATCCCGGATCAGTGGTTTATCTCAGCTAACGCCTTTATTTTTGCGCTGCTGGCCGCGCTGATGCTGGACGGCGTTACCCGCTGGACGCGCGTGGCGACTTCCGGCGTGGTGCTGTTCGGCATCGCGCTGGTGTTTACCTTTAACGCGCTGGTATCCATGATGCAGTTTATCGCCAGCGAAGATACGTTGCAGGGCCTGGTGTTCTGGACGATGGGCAGCCTGGCGCGCGCCTCCTGGGAGAAACTGGGCGTGCTGACGCTGGCGCTGCTGCTGGTTCTGCCGTTCTCCATGATGAGCGCCTGGAAGCTCACCGCGCTGCGCCTGGGCGAAGATCGCGCCGTCAGTTTTGGTATTGACGTGCGCCGCCTGCGTCTGGGCACGCTGCTGCGCATCAGCGTGCTTTCCGCGCTGGCGGTGGCTTTTGTCGGCCCAATCGGGTTTATCGGCCTGGTGGCGCCGCATATCGCTCGCCTGATCTTTGGCGAGGATCACCGTTTTTACCTGCCAGCCAGCGCGCTGACCGGCGCGCTGGTGCTGTCAATGGCGTCGGTGGTGTCGAAAAACCTGGTGCCCGGCGTGATTATCCCGGTCGGCATCGTCACTTCTCTGGTCGGCGTGCCGTTCTTCCTGAGCATTATTCTGCGTCATCGGGGGAGCGTCTGATGGACGGTTTAGCTATTAAAGGCTTTCACGCCGGTTATCCTAAACGCAAGATTATCAGCAACCTGAACGTGCCGCTGCTGCCGCGAGGCAAAATCACCGTGCTGCTGGGGCCGAACGGCTGCGGAAAATCCACGCTGCTGCGCTCGATTGCCGGACTGAATCAGGCGCAGGGCGAGCTGTGGCTGAACGGCACGGAGCTGCTGAGCCAGCCGTTTGCCCGCCGGGCGGAAAAAGTGGTGTACCTGCCGCAGTCGCTGCCCGCTGGCGTGCATCTGCACGTGCTTGAATCCATTATCGTCGCCCAGCGCGCTTCCGGCGCACGCGGTAGCGCGACGAGCGAGGGGGAAGTGATGGCGCTGCTGGAAAGGCTGGGCATTGCGCATCTGGCGCTGAGCTACCTCGATCAGCTTTCCGGCGGCCAGAAGCAGCTGGTTGGCCTGGCGCAGTCGCTGATCCGTCGCCCGGAGCTGCTGCTGCTGGACGAGCCGCTAAGCGCGCTGGATCTTAACTATCAGTTCCACGTCATGGATTTAGTGCGCCGGGAAACCAGCAAGCGGAATATCGTTACCGTAGTCGTGGTGCACGATATCAATATCGCTCTGCGTCACGGTCAGCACGTACTGATGCTGCAAAACGGCGGCCTGATCGCTGACGGCCTGCCGGAAGAGGTGATTACGCCGGAAAGCCTGGCGAAGGTATACGGCGTGCGCGGCCGTATTGAGCGCTGCTCGCAGGGGACGCCGCAGGTGCTGATTGATGGCCTGGTCAGCGAGCCGGTTTCCTGAATGGACGAGTCGGTTTCTTGCCGGCTCTCTTTTGCATTGCTTCCCTCTCTGTCTGGCGCATCATTGTTAATTCCCTGACGCTCAGATTTTTACCCTGCGTTTGTGCTCAGATAGCGAAAACATCGGGGCCTTTTACCGCCAGCGTGTTCAGTATGCGCAGAACCGGGCCGCTTGGGGTAATCTCGCCACGCTCCCATTTGGAAACGCTGTCTACCGTCATGCCCAACGTATAGGCCAGCGTGGCCTGGGTCAGTCCCCAGCGGGCGCGAACGGCTTTGATTTCGCTGGCGGACATGGTGCGGACTGCGGCAATACGTTGACGAAACTCACGCAGGCTGACGCGGGCAGCGATTTCCTGCACATCGTTATTGCTCATTAGCCCCAGCGCCTGTAGCTCTTTAGCATCGTCAAGCATCTCATGTAACTCGGCCGGTTTCGTTTTCATTGTTTTACCTCTCTGAACGTCCCGCTTGCTTTCAGTCGATCCAGCATGTTTTTATCCGCTTTAAAATAGGCTCTGGCGAGCTTCTTATAAATCTCCAGCTCATCCTCGCCAATCTCTTTTGCCGCTTTTTTCGAACCGTCTTTCAGCCAGCCATCATAAAAAAACAGATTGCTATCTTTTTTAAAAAATACCACTGTGCGGGCGCCGCCGCGTTTGCCTGCATTCAAAGCAATCCGCTTTTTTTTAACGCCCCCGCCCAAATCTGCCTCATAGTTGCCGCACTCAACCTCCCTTGCGGCCAGACAAAGGTCGGTATCTGCAATGCCAGCTTTTGCAAACATCTTGTCCAGGCGCTTATGGATATAAATCGCCATTTCCCTGGCCTCCGCTCCATATAGTAACCATTATTATAATAACCATTACGGCTTCACTGCAAGTGGTTATGGCCATGCCGACAGGAGGATGTATTGCTATTGCAGGGCGGATCCTGAGGGGAGCGCAAGAAAAAAAAGGCCGGGAAGATCCCGGCCCTGAAGGGTTACGCCAGCAAATAGCGGGCATGGAAGCGCAGATGATCTTCCACGAAGCTGGCGATAAAGTAGTAGCTGTGATCGTAACCGGGCTGAATGCGCACGGTCAGCGGATAGTTTTTCTCGCTGGCCACCGCTTCCAGCCGTTCCGGGCGCAGCTGATCGGCGAGGAACTGATCGCTGTCGCCCTGATCCAGCAGCATCGGCAGCGGATGCGTCGCCTGCTGCATCAGCAGACAGCTGTCCCAGGCTTCCCACAGCGCGCGATCCTCGCCCAGATAGGCCGTAAAGGCTTTTTCGCCCCACGGCACCTGCGTTGGATTAACGATCGGCGCAAAGGCGGAGGCCGAAACATAACGCTGCGGATTACGCAGCGCCAGCATCAGCGCGCCGTGACCGCCCATAGAATGACCCATAATCGCCTGCTTATCGCTGACGTTAAAGTTGCCGGCAATCAGCACGGGCAGCTCTTCCGTCAGGTAGTCATACATCCGGAAATGCGCATCCCACGGCGCCTGGGTCGCGTTCAGATAGAATCCGGCACCCTGGCCCAGATCGTAGGCTTCGTCATTAGGCACCACTTCGCCGCGCGGGCTGGTATCCGGCATTACCAGCACCAGACCCAGCTCTGCCGCCGCGCGCTGCGCGCCCGCTTTGGTCGAGAAATTCTCGTCGCTACAGGTCAGCCCGGCCAGAAACCAGAGCACCGGCGGGGCGGTATCGCCTTTCGGACCCGGCAAAAAAATGCTGAAGGTCATAGAGCAGTTCAGCGTGGCCGACTGGTGGCGATAGCGCTGCTGCCAGCCGCCAAACATGCGGTGTTCTTCCAGTAACTCCAGGGTGGATACCATCCTTGTCTCCTTATTTAGAAAAATGCACCACGGAACGGATAGATTTCCCTTCGTGCATCAGATCGAACGCGTCGTTGATCTCTTCCAGCGGCATATTGTGGGTGATGAAATCATTCAGCTGGAATTCACCATCCAGGTAGCGCTGGACGATCCCCGGCAGCTCCGAGCGGCCTTTCACGCCGCCAAACGCGGAGCCGCGCCAGACGCGTCCGGTCACCAGCTGGAACGGGCGGGTAGAAATCTCTTCGCCTGCACCAGCCACGCCGATAATCACGGACTCGCCCCAGCCTTTGTGGCAGCACTCCAGCGCGGAACGCATCACGTTAACGTTGCCGATGCACTCAAAGGAGAAATCGACGCCGCCATCGGTCATTTCAACAATCACATCCTGAATGGGCTTATCGTAATCTTTTGGATTAACCAGGTCGGTGGCGCCCAGCTTTCTGGCGAGATCGAACTTGCTGGTATTGAGATCGATACCGATAATCCGGCCCGCTTTCGCCATCTTCGCGCCGATAATCGCCGAAAGGCCGATGCCGCCCAGACCGAAGATCGCCACGGTATCGCCTTCTTTTACCTTGGCCGTGTTCATCACCGCGCCCATACCGGTGGTGACGCCGCAGCCCAGCAGGCAAACTTCTTCCAGCGGCGCTTCTTTACTGATTTTCGCCAGTGAAATTTCCGGGATAACGGTGTACTCAGAGAAGGTCGAGGTGCCCATATAGTGGAAAATCGGCTTGCCGTCCTTAAAGAAACGGGTGGTGCCGTCCGGCATTAGCCCTTTGCCCTGGGTGGCGCGGATAGCCTGGCACAGGTTGGTTTTGCCGGAGAGGCAGAACTTACATTTGCCGCATTCCGGCGTGTACAGCGGAATGACGTGATCGCCGACCGCCACGCTGGTAACGCCTTCGCCAACCGCTTCGACAATACCGCCGCCTTCGTGGCCCAGAATAGCCGGGAACACGCCCTCAGGATCTTTTCCTGAAAGGGTATAGGCATCGGTGTGGCAGACGCCGGTCGCGACGATGCGTACCAGCACTTCGCCTTTCTGCGGCGGCATCAGGTCGACTTCTTCAATCGACAGCGGCTCGCCGGCGGCCCAGGCAACAGCGGCGCGAGTTTTAATCATCTGCATATCAGTTTATTCCTTGTAGAGGTTGCCATTTGGCAGGGATCTGGCGAGCGGCCTGACGCCGCTCAAACCATTTAATTATGGCTGAATTTCATCGTCCGGGGATTGCTCTATAATCAGGTACTTCAGCGCCTTGACGTTGGGGGTAAACGCATCCCGACGCCACACCAGGTAAGTCGTGGTCTCGCTGATATCCGCAGGCAGCGCATGTTTTTGCACCTGGCCCGGCGCGGCGATCCTTTCCAGCACCGATTCCGGCAGTATCGCCAGCCCGGCGCCGCTGGCTACGCAGGCCAGCATGGCGTGATAGGACTGGATCTCCATAAACGGGCCGGGTGAAATCCCCGCCTGACGAAACCAATTTTCTAAACGAAGACGGTAAGAGCAGCCGGGACGGAAGGCGAACAGCGTATCGCCTGCGGCATCTTCAGGGCGCTGAATGGGCGCATGGTGCAGGTTGCTGATCAGCACCATGCGCTCGCTAAAGGTTTTGCAGCTGTTCAGCTCGTCGGCCACGACCGGGCCTTCGGCCAGCGCGGCGGCCAGCGTGCCTTTCCGCACCTGCTCAATGATTTCACCCGAGGTACCGGTGACCAGCGACAGCGTGACCTCAGGATAGCGCTGATGGTAGGTTGACAATAAAGAGGGCAGGTGGACAGCGGCGGTGCTCTCCATCGATCCCAGCGCAAATATGCCGCCAGGCTCGCCGTTGTGCGTCATTGCCAGCGCTTCCTCGCTGAGCGCCAGGATCCGCTGCGCATAGCACAAAAAATTATGGCCCATCGGCGACAGCCGCAGGCGCTGCTTTTCGCGGATAAAAAGATCGATGCCCGTTTCCTGCTCCAGCTGGCGCAGCCTGGTCGTCAGGTTGGACGGCACGCGATGCAGCTGTTCGGCGGCGCGCGCCAGCGAACCGGTCTCCGCTACCGCGCAGAACATTTTAAGCTGGGTCAGATCCATTTATTCTCTTTTCGTAAACAAGTTGGTTTGTATTATTCACTTTTTGTAAGTCTATCCATGATGCAGACTGACTGCAACACTTTCATCAAGCCGGATAAAGCCGGAAGGGAGAACAAATGGCAATACGGGTAGCGCTAAGCGCTTTTATTGCGCTGATTGTCGCGATGGGCATTGGGCGGTTTACCTTTACGCCGCAGGTGCCGCTGATGATTACGGAGCATCAGCTGACGCTGACCAGCGCGGCGGTGGTCGCGGCCTTCAACTACCTGGGCTACCTCTGCGGCTCCTGGAACGCGATGCGGACGACCACGCACGTGGAGGCCAGGCTTAAGGCAGGCATCGGCGGCGCGGTGATCCTGACGCTGCTTTCCGCCTGCGTGTCCGACGCCTGGCTGCACGGCGTGGTGCGCTTTGCGATCGGCTGGGCCAGCGGCTGGGCGATGGTGCTGGTAGCGGCATGGAGCAACGAGCAGCTGCATAAATATGGCCGTCCCGGCTTAAGCGCCGCCGTCTTCGCCGGGCCGGGCATGGGCATCTTTCTGAGCGGGCTGCTGGCCGTGTTTCTTCACGCACGCCAGGTCAGCGCCGCGCAGGCCTGGTGCGCCTATGGCGTGCTGGCGCTGGTGCTGGCTTCTCTTATTTTTCGTTTCCTGCCGCGTAAAGGCGAGCTGCACCGGCCCGAAACCACGCCGGAACCGCTGGTGCTGACCAGCGGGCTGAAAAAGCTGGTCTGGAGCTATAGCCTGGCCGGCTTTGGCTACATCATTCCCGCCACGTTTCTGTCGCAGATGGCGGCGGCCCGTTTTCCTGCCAGCGCTTTTGCGCAGTTTGTCTGGCCCATTTTTGGCGGCACGGCGGTGTTAGGCGTCGGGCTGGGCATTGTTATGCGGCATATCGGTTCATCCAATACGCGGCTGGCGTTTAACCTGTGGGCGCAGGCGCTGGGCGTGCTGTGCGCCGCCGTGGTGCCGGGTTTGAGCGGGCTGGTGGTCGGTTCAATACTGATGGGCATTGGCTTTCTTAACCTGGTGTCGCTTTCGCTGCAATATGCCCGCGAGATGGCGCCGCGCCATAGCCGGTATATGGCAGGCCTGCTGACCACCGGTTACGCTATCGGCCAGCTGGCCGGGCCGCTGGTTTCCGCACTTTCCACCACTTTTACCCATCGCCTTGAGCCAGCGCTTTACGTCGCGGGCGCGGGACTGCTGGTGGCCGGGCTGCTGGTCTGGCGGCGCGATCCCGGTGCTGCATGAAACAGTTTCAGGGTGGTTTAGCTTGATTCGCTGGATTAACGACGCGTTGTGTACCAAAATACGCCCTCTGAAATTGTACCGGTCCCGTCGGGACCGGCGTTACACCTGCTGGAGAATAGATCGCCATGGCTACGTTAAGTCAGGAAGCCACACTTGTTCACGAAGCGCTGCTTGCGCGTGGACTGGAAACACCCCTACGCTCGCCTGCGCGTGATATGGATGACGAAACCCGCAGGCGGCTGATCGCCGGGCACATGACCGAAGTCATGCAGCTGCTTAATCTTGATTTAGAAGATGACAGCCTGATGGAAACGCCGCACCGCATCGCTAAGATGTATGTGAATGAGGTGTTCTCCGGCCTGGACTACGCCAACTTCCCGAAAATCACCCTGATTGAAAACAAAATGAAGGTGGACGAAATGGTGACGGTGCGGGATATCACGCTGACCAGCACCTGCGAGCACCACTTTGTGATCATCGACGGCAAAGCGACGGTAGCCTATATCCCGAAAGATAAAGTGATTGGCCTGTCGAAGATTAACCGCATCGTGCAGTTTTTCTCTTCCCGTCCACAGGTACAGGAAAGGCTGACCCAGCAGATCCTGGTTGCGCTGCAAACGCTGCTTGGCACCAATAACGTCGCGGTTTCCATCGACGCGGTGCACTACTGCGTAAAAGCGCGCGGCATTCGTGATGCGACCAGCGCCACCACCACCACTTCACTGGGCGGCCTGTTCAAATCCAGCCAGAACACCCGTCAGGAGTTTCTGCGCGCCGTTCGCCACAGCTAAGCTACGGCGCGCCGTCGTAGTCGTTACCCTTCACCACAGTCAGGGCCTGCCGATGCCTCGTATTCAGACGCTGGATTTTATTCGGGGCATCGCCATTCTGGGGATCCTGCTGCTCAACATTAACGCCTTCGGTCTGCCGGGCGCCGCCTATCTGAACCCGGCGTGGCAGGGCAGCGTTACGCCGGGCGATGCCTGGACGTGGGCGCTGATCGATTTCTTTGCCCAGCTGAAATTCCTCGCGCTGTTTGCGCTGCTGTTTGGCGGCGGCTTGCAATTGCTGCTTTCGCGCGGCAAACGCTGGCTACAGGCGCGCCTGAGCTGGCTGGTGCTGCTCGGTTTTCTGCACTGTCTGCTGTTCTGGGAAGGGGACATCCTGCTGGATTACGGGCTGATTGGGCTGGTAGCCTGGCGGATGATCCGCGACGTCTCCTCGACGCGGCAGCTGTTTAATACCGGCGTGATGCTTTATATCGTGGGCTGCGGCGTGCTGCTAGTGTTCGGCCTGCTGTCGGGCCATCAGCCTAACAATTCCTGGCTGGCGGGGGCGGCGGATATTCAGTATGAAACCTTCTGGAAAACCCACGGCGGTTGGGAAGCGGTGCGCAACCGTCTCGATCTGCTCTCGTCAGGCCTGCTGTCGCTGGCGGCGCAGTACGGCTGGCAGCTGGCCGGCCTGATGCTGATTGGCGGCGCCTTGATGCGCAGCGGCTGGCTACAGGGGCGCTGGAGCCTGACCCACTACCGGCGCACTGCGCTGATCCTGCTGCTGCTGGCGGCCATCATCGAAATACCGGGCATTTATCTGCAGTGGGCTTGCGGCTGGGCATTTTATCCGTCAGCGTTCTATTTACAGCTGCCGCGCGAGCTGAGCGCGCCGCTTCAGGCTATCGGCTATGCCGCGCTCTGCTTTGGTTTCTGGCCTACGCTGGCCCGTTTTACCCTCACGCGCGCCATCAGCAGCGTAGGGCGGATGGCGCTGAGCAACTATTTACTGCAAACGCTGCTTTGCACCACGCTTTTTAACCATTTCGGCTGGTTCAACCGGCTCGATCGGCCGCAGCTGCTGGTGGTAGTGCTGCTGGTCTGGCTGGTAAATCTCCTCTTTTCGCTGTGCTGGCTGCGCTATTTCCGCCAGGGGCCGGTCGAATGGTGCTGGCGTCAGCTCACCCGTCTGAGCAGCCGCGACGTAATGTTACAAAAATGATAAGCGTCACAAATGTGACGGAAAGGGATGTAACCGTTTTCATCAGTGTGACCTGATTCACGCAGTCTTGCCTTGCCCTTTGTCAGAATAGCCCCGCAAACAACGCATCCGGGAGGGCTATGCAAACCTTATCTTCCACAGGCAGTCAGCCATGATCACCATTCGCGATGTAGCCCGTGAGGCTGGCGTGTCGGTGGCGACGGTTTCACGCGTGCTTAACCACAGCGCGGCGGTCACACAGGAAACGCGGGAAAAAGTGCTGGGCATCGTCGGCCAGCTGGGCTACCGACCCAACGCCAACGCGCAGGCGCTGGCTTCCCAGGTCAGCGATACCATCGGCGTGGTGGTGATGGACGTCTCCGATCCCTTCTTCGGCGCGCTGGTCAAAGCGGTGGATACCGTCGCGCAGCGTATGCAAAAACACGTACTTATCAACAACTCCTATCATCAGGCGGACAAAGAGCGGCACGCTATCGAGGTGCTGATCCGTCAGCGTTGCGGCGCGCTGATCGTTCATGCCAAAGCCCTGGCAGACGACGAGCTGGCCTCGCTGATGGATCAGGTGCCCGGCATGGTGCTGATCAACCGCGTCGTGCCGGGCTACGCGCACCGCTGCGTCTGCCTGGACAACGTCAGCGGCGCGCTGATGGCTATGCGCATGTTGCAACAGCAGGGCCACCGGCGCATCGGTTATCTGGGGTCGAGCCATACTATCGAAGATACAGACCAGCGACGCGCGGGCTGGCGGCAGGCGCTGGCCGAGCAGGCTACCCAGCCTGCCGAAAGCTGGATCGCCAGCGCCGAGCCGGATATGCAGGGCGGAGAGGCGGCGATGGTGGAGCTGCTGGGGCGTAATCTCCACCTCAGCGCCGTGTTCGCCTATAACGACAGCATGGCCGCCGGGGCACTGACCGCGCTGAAAGATAACGGCATTGCGGTGCCGCAGCAGCTGTCGGTGATTGGCTTCGACGATATCCCCATTTCCCGCTATACCGACCCGCAGCTGACGACCGTCCGCTATCCTATTGTTTCCATGGCTAAACTGGCTACCGAACTGGCGTTGAAAGGCGCGGCGGGCCTGCTGGACGAGTCGGCCGGTCACTGCTTTATGCCAACGCTGGTGCGCCGTCATTCCGTCGCGCCCTGCCAAAGTGTGGCGGCGATCACTATACGCAACGATACCGCCATGTAACCGTTTTCAATCCGTGAGTAAGTTCACAGTTAATTAACATCTGCTTCACTAAGATGGCCGTGCCTGGCCGGGACAGAATAACAACACGGTCCGGCTGCACACGCATACCGACCCTACAAAGAACCGGAGAGAACAATGAAGAAGGCATTCACCCTCACAGCCCTGGTTGCCAGCATGATGTTTGGCGCAACGGCGCAGGCGGCCGATACCCGCATTGGCGTAACCATTTATAAATATGATGACAACTTTATGTCCGTGGTGCGCAAGGATATCGAGAAGGAAGCGAAAAACAGCAGCGGCATTCAGCTGCTGATGAACGATTCGCAGAACAGCCAGTCAACGCAAAACGATCAGATTGACGTGATGGTGGCGAAAGGCGTGAAGGCGCTGGCGATTAACCTTGTCGATCCGGCGGCGGCGGCGGTGGTTATCAGTAAAGCCAAAGCCAACGATATTCCGATTGTTTTCTTCAACAAAGAGCCTTCTGCTAAAGCGCTGGCCAGCTACGACAAGGCTTACTATGTCGGTACCGATTCTAAAGAGTCCGGCGTCAAGCAGGGCGAGCTGATTGAGAAACACTGGAAAGCCAATGCCAACTGGGATCTGAACAAAGACGGCGTGGTGCAGTTTGTGCTGCTGAAAGGCGAGCCGGGCCACCCGGATGCCGAAGCGCGTACCAAATACGTGATCGAAACCCTGAATAAAGACGGCCTGAAAACGCAGCAGCTGCATCTGGATACCGCCATGTGGGATACCGCTCAGGCAAAAGACAAGATGGACGCGTGGCTCTCCGGCCCGAACGGCAACAAAATCGAAGTGGTGATCGCCAATAACGATGCGATGGCGATGGGCGCGGTAGAAGCGCTGAAGGCGCATAATAAAACGTCCGTACCGGTCTTCGGCGTGGATGCGTTGCCGGAAGCGATGGCGATGGTGAAATCCGGCGCGATGGAAGGCACCGTGCTGAACGATGCGGAAAACCAGGCCAGAGCCACTTTTGAAATGGCGAAAAACCTGGCGGCGGGCAAACCGGCGACCGAAGGCACCAACTACAAGCTGGAAGGCAAAGTGGTGCGCGTAGCCTATGTGCCGGTTGATAAAGAGAACCTCGCTCAGTTCAGTAAATAAGTCTTTCCGGGCGCACTCGCGTCCGTTACCGGGCCCGTCGCAGAACGGGCCCGATCGTAAAACGATCCGCCAGGTAGAATTATGAGCAGCGATCAGGGGCAGTATCTGCTGGAAATGACTAACGTCAGCAAGTCCTTTCCGGGCGTAAAGGCGTTAGATAACGTTAATTTAAAAATTCGTCCCCATTCGGTTCACGCGCTGATGGGGGAAAACGGCGCGGGCAAATCGACTTTATTAAAATGCCTGTTTGGTATTTATAGCAAAGACACGGGAAGCATTCTTTTTCAGGGCAAAGAGATCGACTTTAAAAGTTCCAAAGAGGCGCTGGAAAACGGCGTATCTATGGTGCATCAGGAATTAAACCTGGTTTTACAGCGCACGGTCATGGATAACATGTGGCTGGGCCGCTATCCGCGAAAAGGCTTTTTCGTCGACCAGGATAAAATGTATCGCGATACCAAAGCCATTTTTGAAGAGCTGGATATTGATATCGATCCGCGCGACAAAGTGATTAACCTTTCCGTTTCGCAGATGCAGATGATAGAGATAGCTAAAGCGTTCTCTTATGATGCCAAAATTGTCATTATGGACGAGCCGACCTCTTCATTAACGGAAAAAGAAGTGAACCACCTGTTCACTATTATCCGTAAATTAAAAGATCGCGGCTGCGGCATAGTTTATATCTCCCACAAGATGGAAGAGATTTTCCAGCTGTGCGACGAAATTACTATTTTGCGCGACGGCCAGTGGATCGCTACCCAGCCGCTGGAAGGGCTGGATATGGATAAGATCATCGCCATGATGGTAGGGCGCTCGCTGAACCAGCGCTTCCCGGATAAGTCCAACGTGCCGGGCGAAACTATCCTGGAGGTGCGTAACCTTACCTCACTGCGCCAGCCGTCTATTCGCGATATTTCGTTCGATCTGCGCAAGGGCGAAATCCTTGGCGTGGCCGGGCTGGTGGGGGCTAAACGTACCGATATCGTGGAAACGCTGTTCGGCATCCGCGAAAAGTCCGGCGGCACCATTAAGCTGCACGGCAAAAAAATCAACAATAACTCGGCTAACGAAGCGATTAATCACGGCTTTGCGCTGGTGACGGAGGAGCGTCGCGCCACGGGGATTTATGCGTTTCTGGATATCGGTTTTAACTCGCTGATTTCAAATATTCGCAAATATAAAAACTCGATTGGCCTGCTGGATAATAACCGGATGAAAAGCGATACCCAATGGGTTATCGATGCCATGCGGGTAAAAACACCGGGACACGCGACCTCTATCGGCTCGCTTTCGGGCGGCAACCAGCAGAAAGTCATTATTGGCCGCTGGCTGTTAACCCAGCCGGAAATATTAATGCTGGACGAACCGACGCGCGGCATTGACGTCGGCGCAAAGTTTGAAATTTATCAGCTGATTTCCGATCTGGCGAAAAAAGAGAAGGGCATCATTATTATCTCTTCCGAAATGCCGGAGCTGCTGGGCATTACCGACAGGATCCTGGTCATGAGCAACGGCATGGTTGCAGGCATTGTCGAAACCAAAACTACCACGCAAAACGAAATATTACGTTTAGCATCCAAGCACCTTTAATGAGGTAAGGGCTGTCCATGAATGCTGTGAATAAGAAGAATGCGCTCACCTGGCTGAAAGAGGGTGGCATCTATGTTGTGTTGCTGGTTCTGCTGGCGATTATTATTTTCCAGGATCCGACATTTTTAAGCCTGATGAACCTGAGTAATATTCTGACCCAGTCCTCCGTGCGCATTATTATTGCGCTTGGCGTGGCCGGGCTGATTGTAACGCAGGGCACCGACCTTTCCGCCGGTCGTCAGGTTGGTCTGGCCGCGGTAGTGGCGGCGACGCTGCTCCAGGCGATGGATAACGCCAACAAGGTGTTTCCACATATGGATACCGTGCCGATCCCGCTGGTTATCCTGATTGTCTGCGTTGTCGGCGGCCTGATTGGCCTGATCAACGGCGTGATCATCGCCTATCTGAAGGTGACGCCTTTTATCACCACGCTGGGCACGATGATTATCGTTTACGGCATTAACTCGCTTTATTACGACTATGTAGGCGCTTCGCCGATCGCCGGGTTCGATGAGAAATTCTCGACCTTTGCGCAGGGCTTTATTCGCCTGGGCGACTTCAAGCTCTCCTACATTACGTTCTATGCGGCTATTGCTATCTTCTTTGTCTGGATTTTGTGGAACAAGACCCGCTTTGGCAAAAACATCTTTGCTATCGGCGGCAACCCGGAAGCGGCAAAAGTGTCGGGCGTGAACGTTAACTTCAACCTGATCCTGATTTATGCGCTTTCCGGCGTGTTCTACGCCTTCGGCGGGATGCTGGAAGCGGGACGTATCGGCTCGGCAACCAATAACCTGGGCTTTATGTACGAGCTGGATGCGATTGCGGCCTGCGTAGTAGGCGGCGTCTCCTTCGCCGGCGGCGTGGGCACCGTGGCCGGTGTGGTAACGGGCGTGCTGATTTTCACCGTTATCAACTACGGCCTGACCTATATCGGCGTTAACCCTTACTGGCAGTACATTATCAAAGGCGGCATCATTATTTTCGCCGTGGCGCTCGACTCCCTGAAATACGCCCGCAAGAAATAGTGTGCTTCTATAGAGAAAGGCCAGCCCGGCCTTTCTCTTTTTCCTGTCAGAACTGCACGCCTTTGGTCAGCCCGCCGTCCACCAGGAGATTAGTGCCGGTGGTGAAACTGGCCGCCTCGCTGGCAAGAAACACCGTGGCTTTCGCTACTTCCTGCGGCGTCGCCATTCTTCCCAGCGGATTCGCCGCCAGGCATTTGGCAAAGGTTTCCGGCTGGTTGCGTTCAATATCGCCCCACACGCCTTCACTGAAATAAACGTTGCCCGGCGAAACGGTATTCACGCGAATGCCGTCTGCCGCGTGGCGTTCCGATAAGGTTTTGCCGTAATGGATCAGCGCCGCTTTCATGATGCCGTACGGCTCGGCAAACATATCGACCTCGCGTCCCGCCACGCTGGAGATCAGCACTATGGATGCCGCAGAGGATTTTTTCAGGTAAGGAAGGGCGGCCTGCACCATCGTTACGGTGCCCATCAGGTCGGTGTCGAACGCTTTACGCCACACGTCCGGATCGCTGCCTGCCGCCAGCGCGCTGACGTTAGGCACGATAATATCCAGCCCGCCAAGGCGGTTCGCCGCTTCCTGAATCCATGTTTGCATCTGCTCTGGGGAGGTGACATCGACCGCCGTGCCGTTTGCGCGTGAACCCAGCGCCTGTTGCGCTTCCTGCACGCCTTCAGGGCTGCGCGCGCAAAACTCCACCCGTGCGCCTTCGGCAAGAAAGCATTCCACAATTGCTCGTCCAATGCCGCGCGAGCCGCCGCTGACCAGTACGCGACGATCCTTCAAGTTCAGATCCATTTGTCTCTCCTGTTAACGTTTAGTGATCTATTCGGCAGACAGACTGACAGAAGAAGCGGGCAGGTTCATAACAATCAGTGCGTTAACGGCGGCATGTCACGCTGGCGGACGGGCATCCGCCTTCATTTTTTGTTCCAGCTCCAGCAGCTGTTCAGG
This sequence comes from Erwinia aeris, assembly GCF_041224955.1. Taxonomy (NCBI): domain Bacteria; kingdom Pseudomonadati; phylum Pseudomonadota; class Gammaproteobacteria; order Enterobacterales; family Erwiniaceae; genus Erwinia; species Erwinia aeris. The sequence continues at coordinate 50,384 of NZ_JBGFFX010000006.1, forward strand.
CGTGACCGCCGGATAGCTCTGCGCATCTTCCGGGACTTCGTGCCGCGCCGGGATCGGCACCAGCGGCCCCAAAAAGCGCGGTTCGCGCTTCATCAGATACAGATCGGCCAGCGCGCCCAGGCGAGCCGCCACTTCCCTGGTGCGGATATTCAGCATGTTCTTCGGCGAGGGCACCGCGTAACACTGCGCCTGAATACCCATATGCAGCGCAATAAACAGCGCGCGCTCGCAGTGGAAACGCTGGGTGATGATGATGAAGTCGTTGGTGTCGAAGACCTTGCGCGTGCGCACGATAGAATCCAGCGTACGGAAGCCGGCGTAATCCAGCACAATATCGGCAGGCGCCACGCCGGCGGCAATCAAATCCCGCCGCATGGTCATCGGCTCGTTGTAGCTTTGCTGCGCATTATCGCCGCTCAGCAGCAGATAGTTAACCTTGCCGCTGTTATAGGCGTTGAGCGCGCCCTGCATCCGATAAAGGTAATACTGATTGATGACGCCGGTACGATAATATTTTGCCGTGCCTAATACGACGCCGACCTGACGATGGGGCAGGGATTTGAGATTATCGTAGACGTAAGGCGCGGTTTTGACGCTTATCCAGCGATCCAGGCCGAGCGCGGTTATTACCATCAGGGTAACGATGATAATCAGGCCGTAGATCAAGCGTTTTATCATGCCGTACGGTACTCAGACTGAAGCCGAAAAGGTGGCTCAAGGCTACTGTACCCGACGAGGTGAAGCAAGCGGTAGCGCACCGGCTGGCGGCTTTTTGCACAAAATCGTCAAACGCTGTGGAAAGGGGATAAAAACCGGGCGCACGGCGCGCCCGGTCAGCGGTATTAAATAGAAGTACGGCGATAGTTACGGTACTGCGGCAACCAGAAATTGGCGGCAATCGCTTTGGACAGCACATCTTCCGAGGTGACCACCGCCACGCCGGCCAGCTGCGCCGCTTTGCCTACGGCCATCGCAATTATTTTCGACACGCCCTGAATATCTTTCACTTCCGGCAGCACCGGGCCAGCGCCGTCGTTGACCAGCGGCGAACAGTCGGCCAGCGCGCGGCTGGCGGCCATCAGCATACTGTCGGTCACGCGGGTGGCGCCCGAAGCGATCACGCCCAGGCCGATGCCGGGGAAGATATAGGAGTTGTTGCACTGCGCGATCGGGAACGTTTGCTCTTTCCAGGTGACCGGCGCGAACGGGCTGCCGGTCGCGACCAGCGCGGCACCGTCGGTCCACGCCATAATATCCTGCGGCGTTGCTTCCACGCGGGAGGTCGGGTTGGAGAGCGGCATGACGATTGGGCGCGCGCAGTGCTTGTGCATCTCGCGGATAATCTCTTCGCTGAACAGGCCGGGCTGGCCGGAAACGCCGATCAGAATATCCGGGCGCGCGTTACGCACCACGTCCAGCAGCGACAGGGAATCGGAGCTGGAATCCCAGTCGGCCAGATCCTCGCTCTTCTGCACCAGCTTGCTCTGGAAGCTGAGCAGGTTTGGCTGCTTGTCGGTGAGCAGGCCGAAGCGATCCACCATAAAGACGCGCGCGCGGGCTTCTTCGTCGCTCAGACCTTCTGATTTCATCTGCGCGATAATCTGCTCGGCGATGCCGCAGCCGGCAGACCCCGCGCCCAGGAACACGACTTTCTGCTCGCTCATTTTGCTGCCTGCCGCGCGGCTGGCGGCGATCAGCGTGCCCAGCGTGACGGCGGCGGTGCCCTGGATATCGTCATTAAAGCAGCAGACTTCATCGCGATAGCGCTCCAGCAGCGGCATGGCGTTTTTCTGCGCGAAATCCTCAAACTGCAGCAGCACGTTTGGCCAGCGGCTTTTTACCGCCTGGATAAATTCATTAACGAAGTTATCGTACTCTTCGCCGGTGATACGCGGATGACGCCAGCCCATATAGAGCGGATCGTTCAGCAGCTGCTGGTTGTTGGTGCCGACGTCCAGCACCACCGGCAGCGTATAGGCCGGGCTGATGCCGCCGCAGGCGGTATACAGCGACAGCTTGCCGATAGGAATGCCCATGCCGCCGATGCCCTGATCGCCCAGGCCAAGAATACGCTCGCCGTCGGTGACTACGATGACCTTCACGTTCTGCTTGGTAGCGTTTTGCAGCATATCTTCAATGCTGGCGCGGTTCGGATAGGAGATAAACAGCCCGCGCGCGCGACGATAGATTTCAGAAAAGTGTTCACAGGCCGCGCCAACGGTCGGGGTATAGATAATCGGCATCATCTCTTCAAGATGATTATCCAGCAGGCGGTAGAACAGCGTTTCGTTGGTGTCCTGAATGTTGCGCAGATAAACGTGCTTGTCGTTGGCGTTTTTGAAATCCTGAAACTGACGCCAGGCGCGCTGGGCCTGCTCTTCAATGGTTTCCACCGTCTCGGGCAGCAGACCGTTCAGGTTAAAGTCATTGCGTTCTTCTATAGAGAAGGCGCTGCCCTTATTCAACAGCGGAAATTCCAGCAGGATAGGGCCAGCGTAGGGAATGTAGAGAGGGCGTTTACTTTCGTAGTCGAGTTCCATGTAATCAATGCTCACTGGGATCGGTAGTGGCCCAATCCTAAAATAATTCATCCGAAAGTACAGCATTTGTTAACAGCTTATAACAAATGCGGGCACTTTTTTGGCAATAAAAAGCCAGCCGGCAGCGGGGCTTACGGGCTGGCGAAGCGGATCAGCGCAGCGGCACGGTTTGCAACGTCGCGCAGCCCAGCGCCTGAAGCGTCGCGGCGGTTGCCTGTCGCTGGATAAGGCGGGCATCGGGCGCTTCCGCCAGCACGGCGCGCTGAATTTGCAGCACGTCGTAGCCTGCAAGGTTCAGCAGGATCAGCGCGGCCTGCAGCGGCGGCAGGCTTGGGTTAAAGGCAGCGTTTTCCGCATAGCTGCCGGCAAAAATCGCGCCGTCGGCCATTTGCAGCGCCACGCCGCTTAACGCCTGCGAGTAAGGCGCATGGCTGCGGTTAGCCGCCTCAAGCGCGGCCCTGACCAGCGCGTCGCCGGTAATGGTCAGGCCGTGATCGACCTCGTCCAGCAGCAGCGTCTCAATCGCTAAATCGCGCGGGCCGAAAGCATCTGGCAGGTAATCGCCCAGCGTCGCCGGTTCGCGTCCCGGCAGATGAATGCGCAGCGCGGTGCCGCTGTTCAGCTCGTTCATAAACTGGCGGCAGTGGCCGCAGGGCGTGTAGTTGACGGTAATCGCCTCAAGACCTTTTTCGCCGCGCAGCCAGGCATGGGTTACCGCGCTCTGTTCGGCGTGGACGGTTTGCTGCATGGTCGCGCCGGAAAACTCCATGTTTGCGCCAAAATAGAGATGGCCGCTGCGGCCCAGCGCCAGCGCGCCGACGTTAAAGCGCGACAGCGGCGCGACGGCACAGGCGGCCGCCAGCGGCAGCAGCGCAAAGGTAAGTTCGCGGTTGTCCAGACCGGTTTCGGTTCTGATGGCGGCCATTTGTTCTGGGGTAAAAAAAGCGGGAAAGGTGTCGGTCAGCAAAGGCTGCAACGCCGCCTGCAGCGGGGAAGGCAGCGCGGCGAAAGCCGCTTGAAAACGTGGTTGCATAGTGGCTTCTCTTGCATAAGTGGCCGCTTATTCTGGCGGGCAGCCAGGCTAATGTATGTGATTATAATCACACAGATTATGCAATTTATGAAAGAGAACCACAAAATGCGCGACGCATCGCAAGTTTTATCGCCAGAAATGCATCAGTAGCGGAAAAAGAAACGGTGCCAGCAGCGAAGTGATAATGCCGCAGATCACCAGCGCCAGCGAGCTGTAGGCGCCTTCCTGGTAATCCAGCTCCGAGCAGCGCGCCGTACCCAGCGCGTGAGAAGCGTTGCCGATCGCCAGACCGCGCGAGGCCTTGCTGCGGATCTTCAGCAGGTTAAGCAGCATATGACCGAAAACCGCGCCGAGTACGCCCGCAATCAGCACGCAAATGGCGCTGATGGCCGGAATGCCGCCCAGCGTGGCGGAAACCGCCATGGCAATCGGCGTGGTCACGGATTTAGGCATAATAGTCGCCGCTATCTGCGGCGTGGCGCCCATCCACAGCGCGATAGCCGTACCGGAAATCATCGCCGTCATGCTGCCGATAAAGCAGACGCCGATAATTGACTTCCAGCGCGCGCGGATCTGATGCATCTGTTCATACAGCGGCAGCGCCAGCGCCACCACGGCGGGCTGCAACAGCTGGTTCAGGATCGCGCTGCCCTGAAAATAGCGGGCGTAGGGCATCTGCATCAGCAGCAGCAGCGGAATGATGATCGCCATGGAGATCAGCAACGGATTGAGCAGGGAAATTTTCACCTTCGCCGCCACCCGGCGAGCGCCGAAAAAGACCAGCATGGTCAGCGGCAGAGACCACCAGATATCACTCATCGCCTGTTCCTTTCACTTTGCCATGCAGCTGGTGCGAAGCCAGCCCCACGGTCAGCAAAACAATAAAGGTGCTGACCACGCAGGAAACCACTATCGGGCCGAACTGCGCGCTGAGCAGGTCGGTATAGCTCATCACGCCGACGCTGATCGGCACAAACAGCAGCGCCATATAGCGGATCAGGAGCAGGCTGCCGGGCCTGATCCAGTCGGGTGGAACCAGTTGAAAAGCCAGCAGAAAAAACAGGATCAGCATACCGATAATGCTGCCCGGGATCGTGACCGGCAGCAGCAGCGCCAGCGCGTTTCCGGCATAGAGGCAGAGATAGATAATCAGAAAGGCGCGCAGATAGCGCCAGAGGATCAACAGTACGGTACGCATGATAAGCTCCGGTTTTGCAACGCATTAATCATACGATCGGCAGGAGATTTGTGCCAGAGATCACAGTGGGCCGCAAAAAAACGGGCGAATCGCTTCGCCCGTCTCCGTTGCTTATTTTACCTGCATTCCCGGCTGAGCGCCGCTGTCCGGCGACAGCAGGAAGATCTCTTTGCCGCCAGGGCCGGCGGCCATCACCATACCTTCCGAGATGCCGAAGCGCATCTTACGCGGCGCCAGGTTAGCCACCATCATGGTCAGGCGGCCTACCAGCACCGACGGATCCGGATAGGCGGTACGAATGCCGGAGAAAATGTTGCGGGTTTCGCCGCCCAGATCCAGCGTCAGGCGCAGCAGCTTATCGGAGCCTTCGACAAACTCGGCGTTCTGGATCAGCGCGATACGCATATCCACTTTGGCAAAGTCGTCAAAGGTGATGGTTTCCTGAATCGGATCGTCCGCCAGCGGGCCGGTCAGCGCCGGTTTGTTCGCCGCCGCCGCGTCCTCTTTCGAGGCCTCGATCAGCGCGTTGACCTTGTCCATCTCGACGCGGTTGTACAGCGCTTTAAAGGCGGAAAGCATGTGATCGCGCAGCGGCTGCGCAATACCGTCCCAGCTCAGCTCCTGGTTCAGGAAGGCTTCGGCGCGCTCGCTCAGCGAAGGCAGCACCGGCTTCAGCCAGGTCATCAGCACGCGGAACATATTGATGCCCATTGAGCAGATCGCCTGCAGGTCGGCATCGCGGCCTTCCTGCTTCGCCACCACCCACGGCGCCTGCTCGTCAACGTAGCGGTTCGCTACGTCCGCCATCGCCATGATTTCACGCACCGCACGGCCAAACTCACGGCTCTGCCAGGCTTCCGCAATGCTGGCGGAGGCGTCCACAAAGGATTGATACAGCGCCGGATCGGCCAGCTCGGCGGACAGCTTGCCGCCAAAGCGCTTGTTGATAAATCCGGCGTTACGGGACGCCAGGTTAACCACTTTATTAACGATATCCGCATTCACGCGCTGGACGAAATCTTCCAGATTCAGGTCGATATCATCAATGCGCGAAGAGAGCTTGGCGGCATAGTAATAGCGCAGGCTGTCGGCATCCAGATGCTGTAGCCAGGTGCTGGCCTTGATAAAGGTGCCGCGCGACTTGGACATTTTCGCGCCGTTAACCGTCACGTACCCGTGGACAAACAGGTTGTTCGGCTTGCGGAAGTTGCTGCCTTCCAGCATGGCTGGCCAGAACAGGCTGTGGAAATAGACGATGTCCTTGCCGATAAAGTGATACAGCTCCGCCTCGGAGTCTTTTTGCCAGAAGGCGTCGAAATCAATATCGCCGCGCTTGTCGCAGAGATTTTTAAACGAGCCCATATAGCCGATAGGCGCATCCAGCCAGACGTAGAAATATTTGCCCGGCGCGCCCGGAATTTCAAAGCCGAAGTAGGGCGCATCGCGGGAGATATCCCACTGTTGCAGACCCGACTCGAACCATTCCTGCATCTTGTTGGCGACCTGCTCCTGCAGGGCACCGGAACGGGTCCAGGCCTGTAGCATGGCGCTGAACTCCGGCAGATCGAAGAAGAAGTGCTCGGAGTCGCGCAGTACCGGCGTCGCGCCGGACACCACGGATTTAGGATCGATCAGCTCGGTCGGGCTGTAGGTGGCGCTGCACACTTCGCAGTTGTCGCCGTACTGATCCGGCGATTTACATTTCGGGCAGGTGCCTTTCACAAAGCGATCCGGCAGGAACATGCCTTTTTCCGGGTCGTAAAGCTGCGAAATAGTCCGGTTTTTGATAAAACCGTTCTCTTTCAGACGGGTATAGATCAGCTCCGACAGCTCACGGTTCTCCTCACTGTGCGTGGAGTGGTAGTTATCGTAGCTGATATTGAAACCGGCGAAGTCATTCTGATGTTCCTGACTCATCTCGGCAATCATCTGCTCAGGCGCAATGCCCATCTGCTGAGCTTTCAGCATGATCGGCGTACCGTGCGCATCGTCGGCGCAGATGAAGTAAACCTCGTTGCCGCGCATTCGCTGGTAACGGACCCAAATATCCGCCTGGATATGCTCGAGCATGTGGCCGAGATGAATAGAACCGTTGGCGTAAGGGAGTGCGCACGTTACCAATATTTTTTTCGCGACTTGAGTCATAGTGAGACTTGCTATACCTGTTTAAAATAGGGGGTTCCGATGTTACCCGAAAGGCCCGGCCTGCGTAAACAACGCCGCGCCGACCGTGCCGTTTTTTACTGCCTGCCGCCGACAGCCTTATCTGATATGCTCTGAATAACGTCACAGAAAAAAAGGAGCCGGGATGATGCCTCAATCCCAACATTCACCTGAAGCGCTGCGCGCGATAGTGATGGGCGTTTTAACCACGTTTGAACATCCGACGCTACAGCGCAACCTCACCGCGCTGAAGGCGCTGCACCATTGCGCAATGCTGGACAACACCCTGCATATTGAACTGCTGATGCCTTTCGCCTGGCACAGCGGCTTTGAAGCCTTAAAGGAGAGCGCCAGCGCGGAGCTGCTGCGCCTGACTAATGCCACCGCCATCAGCTGGAAGCTGAGCCTGGATATCGCCACGCTGAAAAGGGTGAAGAACCAGCCAGGCGTAAAGGGCGTGAAAAATATTATTGCCGTCAGCTCCGGCAAGGGCGGCGTCGGCAAATCCAGCACGGCGGTCAACCTGGCGCTGGCGCTGATGGCCGAAGGCGCGAAAGTCGGCCTGCTGGATGCGGATATCTATGGCCCGTCGATCCCTGATATGCTCGGCACGCAAAACGAACGGCCTACCTCGCCGGACGGTACGCATATGGCACCGATTATGGCGCACGGGCTGGCGACCAACTCTATCGGCTATCTGGTGACCGATGACAACGCGATGGTGTGGCGCGGGCCGATGGCCAGCAAGGCGCTGATGCAGCTGCTGAACGAAACGCTGTGGCCGGATCTGGACTACCTGATCCTGGATATGCCGCCAGGCACGGGCGATATTCAGCTGACGCTGGCGCAAAACGTGCCGGTGACCGGCGCGCTGGTGGTGACCACGCCGCAGGATATCGCGCTGATCGACGCCCGTAAGGGGATTGTGATGTTTGAAAAGGTCAGCGTGCCGGTGCTGGGCATCGTCGAGAACATGAGCGTGCACGTGTGCAGCAACTGCGGTCATCACGAGCCGATTTTCGGCAGCGGCGGCGCGCTGGCGCTGGCGGAACAGTATCACACGCGCCTGCTGAGCCAGCTGCCGCTGCACATCACGCTGCGCGAGGATCTGGACGACGGAATGCCGACGGTGGTGCGCCGTCCCGACAGCGAATTTACCTGGCTGTATCGCCAGCTGGCAGGCCAGGTCGCCGCACAGCTCTACTGGGATGGCGAAGTGATCCCGGACGATATCGCTTTCCGCGTAGTCTGACGGCAAATGTGCGATACGGGCGCACCAGGCGCCCGTTTTCTTTTACAGCACGTAGTGCAGCAGCAGATATTCTCCCTGTTCGCCTTCGCCGCTGCTGATAACCTGCCAGCCGTGACGCTGATAAAAAGCCAGCGCCCGGTCGTTTGCCTTAAGGCACTTTAGCGCGCCGGTCGACGTGAAGCCGGCCTGCACCGCCTCCAGCAGCTCGCTGCCAATACCCTGACCCTGACACGCCGGGTCGACAAATAAACTGTGCAAAAAATTATCGGCGGGCAGCAGCGCGGCAAAGCCCGTGCGGTGGCCGTCGTGCTCGGCGACCAGGATGCGTTCGCCCAGCGTTACGCGGTCGAAATCCTCCAGCTGCCAGTCGCTGCCGTCAAGCCAGTGCCAGTTCGCCTTGCGGGCGGCCAGAAACAGCGTGCGCAGAAAAGGGCGGTCGGCTTCGGTAAAGGCGCGTACCGTCATCCGTTCTCTCCCCAGACGGGCTTTACGTGTCTTTCGCCCTCAATGCCCGTGCCGCGATAGTCATAATCGATTTTGCCCGCTTCAAAAAGCTGATCCAGCAGGCGGAAATTGTCCGGGGGCGTAACGTTACAGCGGCTATTCAGCACGGTATCCTGAATGGTAAAGGCACGATCGCCGCGCGCTATCTGTTGCAGATAGTGCAGCATTTGCAGCGCCGCGACGCTGATGCCGTATTGTTCATTAAGCGGTCTTGTCATCTTACTTCTCGTCAGGACAGGAATGGCGTTCAGATTAGCGAATGGGCGGACTTTATCAAAAGCCGCTACGGGATCGGAGAGTATGACGCAAAAATTCCCGGCGGCAAAAGAGGCCGCCGGAAAATAATCAGAAATTCACCGTCACGCCGCCAGCCAGCAGCCAGTCGTTGGCGCCTTCCTGTTGCAGCCTGCGCTGATGGTTGAGGCGGGTGGAGAAGGTCACATTGTCGGTAACGGCCAGCCTGGCCTCCGCTTGCACAGCCAGCGCATCGCCGCCGTTGCCGGTACGGAAGGCGTCACGGTTGTGGCCATCGCTAACGGTTACTTTGCCCTGGCCTGCCGGACGATGAAGCCAGTGCATGTCCATGCCCAGATGCAGGGTGCCAGGGACTATCGGCAGCGTGTAATCCCAGGCCAGGCCGCCAATCCATGCCGTCCGCCGCTGCTGCTGCTGGCGCTGGCGCTGGCAGCAGTGTAAACCCTGGCGCTATCTGCGTTAGCAAGCCGTTCCGCGCTTGCGTAAAACAGCGCGTTTCCCTATGCTGGCAAGCACTACGACTCGGGGTGCCCTTCCTTGTGAAGGCTGAGAAATACCCGTTGAACCTGAACTGGATAATGCCAGCGGAGGGAAGTCAGATGCTTTATCGCATCGCCTTCTTGATCGCCGGTTGGGAGCGCTATGATCCAACCTACTCACTATACGGCCAGCCCGGCCGCGTCTCTTGCTCTGTTCCGCCAGCGGTCGCCGCTGGTTCACTGCCTGACCAATGATGTGGTACAAAGCCTGACGGCTAACGTGCTGCTGGCGCTGGACGCGTCGCCCGCGATGGTGACTGAACCTGTGGAAGCGGCACAGTTCAGCGCCATTGCCGATGCCGTGCTGATCAACGTCGGCACGCTGACCGCTGCACGTAGCGAAGCGATGCTGGCCGCGGTGCAGGGAGCGACGGCGGCAGGCCGACCGTGGACGCTGGATCCGGTTGCCGTCGGCGCGCTGACTTTTCGCAGCGATTTTTGCCAGCGGCTGCTGGCATTCCGTCCTGCCGCCATTCGCGGCAACGCCTCTGAAATTATGGCGCTGGCCCGACAGGCGGTTTCCGGTCGCGGCGTCGACAGCCAGCATCATCCTTCCGCCGCGCTGGAGGCCGCTATTCAGCTGGCGCAGTCCAGCGGCGCGGTGGTTGCCGTGACGGGCGAAACGGATTACGTCACCGATGGACGGCGGCTGCTGGCGGTATCGGGCGGCTCTCCGCTGATGACGCGCGTGGTCGGCACGGGCTGCGCGCTCTCCGCCGTGGTGGCCGCATTTTGCGCACTGCCGGGCGACAGGCTGCTGCATATCGCTGCCGCCTGTCGGGTAATGAGCCAGGCGGGCGAGCAGGCGGCGGCGGCGGCCAACGGGCCGGGCACCTTTGAACCGCTGTTTCTCGATGCGCTCTACCGTCTGTACAAGGAGGCGGTATGAGAGTCAACGCATTGACCATCGCCGGTACGGATCCCAGCGGCGGAGCCGGGATCCAGGCCGATCTGAAAACGTTCTCCGCGCTTGAAGCCTACGGTACCAGCGTGATCACCGCGCTGGTGGCGCAGAACACCTGCGGCGTGCAGGCCGTCTATTCCGTGGCGGCCGATTTTGTTTCGGCCCAGCTAGCCTCGGTATTAAGCGACGTGCGCATCGACAGCGTCAAAATCGGTATGTTGCAGGACAGCGATATTGTGGAGGCGGTAGCAGAAGGGCTGGCAAAGGCGGCGATCCCCTGGCGGGTGTTGGATACGGTGATGCTGGCGAAAAGCGGCGATCCGCTGCTTTCCGGGCGGGCCGTGGCGACGCTGCGGGAAAAACTGCTGCCGCAGGTTTCCATTATCACGCCGAATCTGCCGGAAGCCGCTGCGCTGCTGGAGTGCTCACCGGCCCGCAACGAACAGGAGATGCTGCAACAGGGCAGGGCGCTGCTGGCGCTGGGCTGTCAGGCGGTGCTGATGAAAGGCGGCCACCTGAGCGACAACGAAAGCCCGGACTGGCTGCTGACCCCGGAAGGAGAAGAGCGCTTTACCGCGCCGCGCGTGCCGACTAAAAATACGCACGGCACCGGCTGCACGCTTTCTTCCGCGCTGGCCGCGCTGCGCCCGCGTCATACCAGCTGGCCGGGTACGGTAAGCGCAGCGAAACAGTGGCTGCAGGGCGCATTGCAGCACGCAGATACGCTGGAAGTGGGTAAAGGCATTGGCCCGGTGCATCATTTCTACCGCTGGTGGTAGCGCGCTGGAACGCTATCAGCGGGCAAACTGCTGACGGGCCGGGAGAGGATGATTAGTAGTGCATCGACGAGCGAAAACGTTACGGCTGAACCGGCGCGTGTAGCGGTAGTGATGAGACGCGCGGGTGGAAGGACGCTGACGGCCGGAACCGCTCGCCAGCCCGGCAGGATTACTCCTGTTCAAACCACGCGCCGTTTTGCTCTGCAATCGGCGTGATGGAAAAAATCATCTCCTGCAAATGATGCCGCAGCGCCCGTTCGGCGGCGTCGGCGTCTTTCGCCAGCAGCGCCTGCAGGATCTCTTCATGCTGATTGATCAGGCTTTCCGGCGGCGAAACCTTACTGAGGGTCAGGAAGCGCACGCGATCCATCGTCGCCTTGATATTTTCTACCGTTTCCCATGCCAGCTCACAGTTGATGCTCTGCGCGATAAGGCGGTGGAACTCATCATCCAGCAGCAAAAACGCCTGGCTGTCGTTGCGCTCCGCAGACAGCTTTTGCAGGCGCAAATTATGCTCCAGCCGGGCCAGCGCCTCTGGGGTCGCTTCCGTCGCCGCTCGCCTTATTACCGCCGTTTCCACCGCTTCACGAATAAAACGGCCGTCGGCAACGCGTCGCGCAGAAATCTTGCGCACAAAGGTGCCGCGCTGCGGCAGAATTTGCACCAGATCGGCCTCGGCCAGCTTAATAAAGGCTTCCCGCACCGGCTGGCGCGAGACGCTGAAACGGGCAGAAACCTCTTTTTCAGACAGTAAGGCACCCGGTGAAATCACGCAGGTCACAATATCCTGGCGTAAAAAGCGATAGATTTGCTGATTGACTGGTTCGCTGGCGGTAATGATATAGGCAGTAGACATGCGGCAATTTTCATTTCATTAGTGCGTCGCGAAGCCTGACGCTGGAAACAGCCAGTCTAATCAGCCTGCTGCGCCAGCGCCAGTTCTTTTGCCATTAAGCGGCGGTCAGCCGATAACCTGCCTGACCGTTTCTTTCGCGCCCAACTTCAGTAACAGCGCGTAGTAATGGCCGACTTTTTCGCGGAACAGCGAATTATCGGGCAGATCCTCGCCAAAAACAGCCCGCAGCGAGAGCAGAGCGGCGACGCGCTCATCGCCTTCCTGACTGTCGTTTACCCGCTGCGCCAGCTCCGCACGCAGCGGATCGTTAATGACGATTGGCTTGCCCTGCTCATCCACGCCGCCAACAAAGCGTATCCAGCCTGCCACGCCCAGCGCCAGCAGCGTAAAATCGCTGCCGTTAGCCAGATGCCAGCGAATACTGTCCAGCCAGCGCTGCGGCAGCTTTTGCGTGCCGTCGGTAGCGATCTGATAAGTGCGGTGCTTAATCGCCCGGTTGCGATAACGCGCGATCAGCGAATCCGCATAGGCTGTCAGATCCACATTTTTAGTGCTCAGCGTGGGCGCCTGCTCATCCAGCATCAGGCTGCGGGCGGCCTTGAGGTAGTAAGGATCGTCCATACAGTCGCTGATATGCTCATAGCCAGCCAGATAGCCGAGGTAGGCCAGCAGCGAATGGCTGCCGTTGAGCATCCGCAGCTTCATCTCCTCAAACGGCAGGACGTCCGCCACCAGCTCCGCGCCCGCTTTTTCCCATGCCGGGCGACCATTCACAAAATTATCTTCAATGACCCACTGGAAAAAAGGCTCGCATTCGACGCCCACCGGATCGGCGCAGCCCAGCTTGCGGCTCAGTTCGTCAAAGGCTTCCGGCGTCATGGCGGGCACGATGCGGTCCACCATAGTGGAAGGGAAGGTAAGGTGTTTACGGATATAGTCGGCCAGCGCCGGCTCCTGCTGCTGCGCCAGCTGCGTGATGACGTTGCGCGTTACCCGACCGTTTTCCGGCATATTGTCGCAGGACATCACGCTGAAGGGCGGCAGGCCGAGCGCGCGCCGACGTCTGATGGCCGCCAGCACGATCCCCGGAAAAGAAACAGGCTGCTCAGGATGAGCCAGGTCATGCACAATGGACGGATGCGTCAGGTTTAGCTCGCCGCTGGCAGGCTGGTAGCAGTAGCCTTTTTCCGTGATGGTGGCGGAGACAATCGCCACGTCCGGCTGGCAGAGCGCGGTAATAACGCGCTCGACGCCGTCTTCGCGCGCAAAGAGCGCTTCTTTGACCACGCCAACCACGCGGGTGCGCAGCTCGTCGGCGGTTTTTTCCGTTACGCTGTAGAGACAATCCTGCCCGCGCAGCGCTTTAATCAGATCGCCGCTGTTAAGCTGGCATTCGCAATAGCCCCAGTCGCTTTGCTGCTCGGCGGCCAGCCTGTCGGTACACACGGCCTGATGAGCGCGATGGAAAGCGCCGAAGCCAAAATGCACGATACGCGTACGCAGCGCGCTACGATCGTAACGCGGGAGGAGGGTGCCTTCAGGTAACACATCGACAAGTAACATGATAAATCCTTATCAAATAAAAGGCGCCGCAATGCGCCAGTCAGACGGAAACTCGCGCCGCCGCGTTTTTCGGGCTTTTGATCACCAGCAGTACCAGCACCGCGCCCACGGCGGCAATCACGCCGGCCAGCACGAAAGCGCTGTCGAACTTGCCGGTGTGGTGCACGATATAGCCGGTAACGACAGGGCCGATAATGCCGGAAAGGCTGCCGATCAGGTGGATAAAGCCGCTGATGCTGCCGACGCGGCTTTTATGCACCACATCCTGAATAATCGCCCAGTAGATAGCCCCGGTGATATAGAGGAAAAAGATAGAGACCGACATCAGGATAACGGCCGGATAAACCCCTTTTACCGAGCCGGCGAAAGCGACGCAGATAGCGGCGGCCAGCAGCGACACCACCAGCACAATTTTTCTGGAGAGCAGGAGCTTACCGGTGACCTTAAAGATTTTGTCGGAGATTAAGCCGCCCAGCGCCAGCCCGACGAACCCCACCACCCAGGGGATCACCGTAGTCATACTCATCGATTTGATATCAAGGTTATGCGCCTGCACCAGATAGGCCGGGAACCAGCTCAGGAAGAAAAACAGAATATAGTTGTAGCAGAAGAAGGCAAAGGCGGTCACCAGGATAATCGGCTGGCGCAGATAGTAGCCCAGGCCGTGGGACGCCTGCGCCAGCTCTTCGTCCGGCGTGGTTTGCTCCGCTTTCAGACTGGCAATCAGCTCACGCTCGCGCGCGCTGACAAGGCGGCTTTTTAACGGGTTATCCGCGGCGATAAAGAACCACGCCACCATCCAGACGATACCAATAGAGCAAATAATCATAAACGCCGGCCGCCAGCCGAAGGCCAGCGCCAGATAGCCGATAATCGGGCCGGCTACCGCGCCGCCCAGCGGCGAACCGGCGCTGAGAAAGCCCATCGCGGTCGCGGCCTGTTTTTTAGGAAACCAGCCGTTGATCGCCTTATTCGCCGAGGCGCAGATCGGCCCTTCGGCCATGCCAAACAGCACCCGCAGGATCAGCATCGACCAGAAGCCGGTAGCCAGCGCGGTAAAGCCGCAGAACAGCGACCACAGGCCGACGGCAATCCCCAGCACCAGCGTCGGGCCATATTTATCGGTGGCCAGGCCGCCAACAAAGTTGAAAATCGCATAGCCAAAGAAAAAGCTGCCGAAAATCAAACCGAACTGTTCGGCGTTCAGCAACAGATCTTTTTCAATCATCGGCACGGTCAGAGAGAGCGCCACACGATCGAGATAGTTGATCATGTAGACCAGAAACAGCAGGAGTACGATAGTCCAGCGGAGATGCTTGAACATATAAAATCCTTATTTCTTATGGTTTTAAGTGATTCTCTTGACGACTCAGGGAGCCTGGTAACGGGAGGCTGGCCCTCCCTTACCGACTACCGCCCTGACCGTTAAGCCCGGCGTTCGTTAACTGACTTTAAGGACAACTTTGCAGCAGCTGCGCGGATCTTTTTCAAACAGCGTCATCGCTGCCTCCACCTCGCTCAGCGGCAGATAATGCGTGACCAGCTTTTCTGGCTGGATCAGGCGTTTTTCCATCCACTCGATCACCTGAGGGAAACGGTGGCTATTCAGCCTTGAGGTAAACAGGGAGAGCTCTTTGCTGGTCAGGCTTTGCTGCGTTACGGTGCACGGCTCGCCGGAAAAACCCAGTAGCCCGATACGCGCCGCTGGCGAAGCGAGCGCGACGGCTTCGGCCAGAATAGCGGGATGGCAGGCGGCATCGATAATCAGCGTTGGCTTGACCCCTTCCAGCTGGGCAGCCAGCGGGATCTCGCTGTTATCCAGCACGGTATCCGCGCCGTTTTCTTGCGCCATCGTCAGCCTTTCCGGCAGCCTGTCCGCCACAATGACGTTACGCACGTTGAATACGCCTTTCAGCGCCTGGATAGCGGTTAAGCCCATCGGGCCGGCCCCGAAGATCAGCGCAACATCGTCCGGCACGGGCTTCAGGAAAGCACAGATATTGGCGGCGATGGTAAAAGGCTCGATCAGGCTGGCGAGCTTATCGGGGATCGATGGCGGCACCACGTAAGCGTTGCGCGCCGGTACGACGGCATAGTCGCTAAAACCGCCGTCGCGGTGGACGCCGATCACCTGTAGCTCGCTACAAACGTTGGGGCGACCAACGGAGCAGGGATAGCAGTGGCCGCAGCTGACCACCGGATCGACCGCTACGCGCTCGCCAACGCGCGATGCCTCTACGCCCGGGCCTGCTGCCTCGATCACGCCAAAAAACTCGTGGCCGATCACGCGCGGATAGCGGGCGAAAGGATTGTGGCCGTGCCAGATATGCACGTCGGAACCGCAGATGCTGGCATAGGCTATTTTTATCCGTACTTCGCCAGCGGCTGGCTCCGGTAAGGCGCGCTCCTCAATTACCAGCTCGCCGGGTTTAGCAATAACGACGCTTTTCATTTTATTTTCCTCACCAGTTCCATAAAGTGCCGTCTTCAAGGCGGGCTACCGGCAGGTAGGCAGGCTCATAGGGGTATTTCGCCGCCAGCTTCTCGTCAAACTCAATGCCCAGGCCCGGTTTATCGCCCGGATGCATATAGCCGTCTTCAAAAGTCCAGCTGTGCTGGAACACTTCCATCATCTGTTCGGAATAGCCCATATATTCCTGCACGCCGAAGTTCGGTACCCAAAGGTCAAAATGCAGCGCGGCCGCCATGCAGATTGGCGACAGATCGGACGGGCCGTGCGAACCGGTACGTACCTGATAAAGCGAAGCGAAATCGGCGATGCGGCGCATACCGGTAATGCCGCCCGCATGGGTGATGGTGGTACGGATATAGTCGATCAGCTGCTCTTCTATCAGCTGCTTGCAGTCCCAGATGCTGTTGAAGACTTCGCCTACCGCAATCGGCGTAACGGTGTGCTGGCGGATCAGGCGGAAACATTCCTGATTTTCGGCAGGCGTCGGATCCTCCATCCAGAACAGACGGTAATCTTCCACGCTTTTACCAAAGCGGGCGGCCTCAATCGGCGTCAGGCGGTGGTGCATATCATGCAGCAGATGCTCATTAAAACCGAACCTGTCGCGAATGGCGGCAAACAGTTTAGGGGTAAAATCGAGGTATTTTTCCGTAGACCAGAGCTGCTCTTCCGGCCAGTCGCCTTTGGTGGCCGGCTCGTAGGCCAGGCCCTTGCCTTTGGCCATCCCGTAGGTGGTTTTCATGCCCGGCACGCCGCACTGCGCGCGGATAGCCTTAAAGCCCATCTCTTTATGCTTTGCGTAGTCGTCCATGACTTCATCAATGCTGTGGCCGGTGGTGTGACAGTAAACCATCACGCCCTCACGCGAGGCGCCGCCCAGCAGCTGGTAGACCGGCATATTGGCCGCTTTGCCTTTGATGTCCCACAGCGCCTGATCGACAGCCGAAATGGCGGACATGGTCACCGGGCCGCGACGCCAGTAGGCGCCTTTATAGAAATATTGCCAGATGTCCTCGATCTGATGCGCGTTGCGACCGATCAGCTGCGGGCAAACGTGATCTTTCAGATAGGAGGCCACCGGCAGCTCGCGGCCGTTCAGCGTGGCGTCGCCGATGCCGGTCAGCCCCTGATCCGTGGTGATCTTAACCGTAACGAAGTTCCTGCCGGGGCAGGTAACAAAGACTTCCGCTTTTACAATTTTCATTCTTGTCGTCCTGGTGAAGAGAATGAGGAGAAAATACGTTCTGGCGTACTACCATACAAGTTGCAGGCGACGAAACTCCGATAGCGATCACACTTGTGAAAGCATTGTTATGAGCAGAGAGGCATTTTTGCTGGCGGAAGCCGATGCCGGATCCACCGGAAGCGCGCTTTTCAGCATCCAGACGGAAACGGCGCCGCTATGCGGCAGGAGATAAGATCGGTAACGGCGGAAGAGGGCGCGTGCCGGTTCGCCCTGAACGCTAAGGCTGGCGGTCAGCGTCGGTTTGCCCTGAACGTTAAGGCTGGCGGTCAGCGCCGGTTCGCCCTGAACGCTAAGGCTGGCGGTCAGCGTCGGTTTGCCCTGAACGCTAAGGCTGGCGGTCAGTGCCGGTCGCCCTGAACGTTAAGGCTGGCGGTCAGCGCCGGTCGTCCTGAACGCTAAGGCTTGCGGTCAGCGCCGGTCGCCCTGAACGTTCAGGCTGGCGGCCTGCGTGGGACAAGGCTAAAAGCCTGCCTTCGCCTTTATGCATCGCTGTCCAAAACCGGGGCGCAATGGCCCCGGTCGGTCAGGCCAGAAGCTCGCAGGAAGGCGGCAGGCGGCAGGCCAGCGCGGCGGGCAAAATCTCAATACGGAAAGTGGTGCCGCGCAGCGGTTCGCCATCAAGATTAAAGGCCATCTCGTTTGGCGAGGTAATTTCCAGCCACGGCAGCGAAGCGCGAATGATGTTTGGATTTTCATCATCGCCGCCGGTCAGCGAGTTAAACAGCGTCGGCAAAATTTCTTTTGAGGTGACAATGGTCAGCTCCAGCCGGCCGTCGTTGATCAGCGCGGTCGGACAGAGCCGCTGGCCGCCGCCCGCCTGGCGTCCGTTGCCGATACCGATCACCAGCGCGTCGCCCTGCCAGCTAAAGTCCGGGCCGCGCAGTTCGCAGCTGTCCGCCTTAAGCGTATCCATGCGCAACAGGCCGTGGATCAGATAAGAGACGCCGCCCAGCGCTGATTTGAGCTTCTCCGGCGTTTCGGTGGTAATACGCGTGCCGAAGCCGCCGGTCGCCATATTGATAAAGTAGCGATCCTGATTGACCCGCGCCAGATCGACGGAGGTGGCCTTGCCGACGATAGCCAGCCGCAGCGCGTGCTCCATCTCTTCAGGTATGCCCGCACTGGTGGCAAAATCGTTGGCGGTGCCGAGGGGAATAATCCCCAATACCGGACGTAGCGGCGCATCCACGCCCGCCAGCGCGGTAGCGATTTCATTAATCGTGCCGTCGCCGCCGCCCGCAACCACGGTCGCCGCGTGCAGATCTACCGCCTCTTTGACGAAGCGTTCGCCATCGCCGTGTTCCCAGGTAACGCGGACTTCAATCTGCAGTCCTTCCTCGCGCAGCGACAGAATAGCTTCGCGCAGTTCCTCATTACCTGCACCTTTACCATTAAGGATTACCAGCGTAAGCGATTGTTGGTCCATCTTCTTTTCCTGTCAAAATGGCCTTAGCCAGACGAGCTTCTGTTATAGCACATCCGACCATCGGTGGAAAAAACCGTGGGCTAAAAGAAAGGCCCGCTCGGCGAGCCGGGCGGGCCAGGAGGTGGTTTTAAAAACCGCTATTTAGAATTTTTCATTCGAGGCCCGTGCATCATAACCGGAAACGGCGCGCCGGAATGTGATGGCATTCTAAAAGTCACGTCAGGAAACTTTTAGCACCCTGAACGTTATGCCGATTCAGGAAAATTGCGCATCAGCAGCGCGAAAGCGAGGTCGATCGCTTCCGGCACCGGGATCCAGACAAAGTGGCCGTTGCCCGGCGCGACGCTGGTCGGTTGGCCTTTTTGATTTTCCATCTGCTCCAGGCGGAAATTGACGTTGCCTGCCGGCGTCATCAGCTCCAGGCTGTCGCCCAGGCTGAACTTGTTTTTTACTTCGACCAGCGCCATGTCGCCACGGCGTTCGCCGGTAAACTCGCCGACAAACTGCTGGCGCTCGGAAGCGGAGAAGCTGCGGTCGTAAGTCTGGTAGCTGTCATGCGTGTGGCGGCGTAAAAAGCCTTCCGTATAGCCGCGATGGGCCAGGCCTTCCAGCGTTTCCAGCAGGGAGGCATCGAAGGGTTTGCCTGCGGCGGCGTCATCGATGGCGCGACGATAAACCTGCGCGGTGCGGGCGCAGTAATAATGCGATTTGGTACGGCCTTCAATTTTCAGCGAGTGCACGCCCATCTTCGTCAGCTGCTCCACGTGCGCCACCGCGCGCAGATCTTTGGAGTTCATAATATAGGTGCCGTGCTCATCCTCAAAGGCGGTCATATACTCGCCGGGACGCATGGCTTCCTCAATCATAAAGACTTTGTCGGTTGGCTGGCCCACGCCCAGCGTCGGCTCGACGTTTTTTACCGGAATGGGCTGATACTGGTGCACGATATTGCCGATTTCATCCTCTTTGCCTTCCTGCACCTTATATTCCCAGCGGCAGGCGTTGGTGCAGGTGCCCTGATTCGGGTCGCGCTTGTTGATATAGCCGGAAAGCAGGCAGCGGCCGGAATAGGCCATGCAGAGCGCGCCGTGCACGAAAATTTCCAGTTCCATTTCCGGCACGCGCTCGCGGATTTCGGCGATCTCCTCCAGCGAAAGCTCGCGCGAGAGGATAACGCGCGTCAGCCCCATCTGCTGCCAGAACCTGACCGTGGCCCAGTTGACCGCGTTGGCCTGCACGGAAAGGTGAACGTCCATCTCCGGGAAGGCATCGCGCACCATCATAATTAAACCGGGATCGGACATAATCAGCGCGTCCGGCCCCATCGCCACGACGGGCGTCAGATCGCGGATAAAGGTTTTCAGCTTGGCGTTATGCGGCGCGATATTCACCACGACGTAGAATCGCTTTCCCTGCGCGTGCGCTTCACTGATGCCGATAGCCAGATTTTCGTGGTTGAACTCATTGTTGCGCACGCGCAGGCTGTAGCGAGGCTGACCGGCATAGACGGCGTCCGCGCCATAGGCAAAGGCGTAGCGCATGTTTTTCAGCGAGCCGGCGGGAGAAAGCAGTTCTGGTTTAAACATAGAGGTCTCAATCCTGGCATAAGGCCGTATGACGGCCTTACAAAATGTGCGGGGATTGTAAAAGCTGGCGGCAGGAATGTAAATTGCGCTAGATCAAGCGGCACACGTCCGCTTCCCAGCGGTAGCCCATGCCGTAGACCGCGCGGATAAAGGGCTGATCGGCATCCAGCGCCTCCAGCTTGCGGCGCAGATTCTTGATATGGCTGTCGATGGTGCGGTCGGTCACCACGCGATAGTCGTCATACAGATGGTTCAGCAGCATCTCGCGCGAAAAGACTTTGCCTGGCTCATGCGCCAGCGTTTTCAGCAGGCGAAACTCGGCGGGCGTTAGCTCCAGCGGCGTGCTGTTCCAGCTGGCCTGAAAACGCGCTTCATCCACCACCAGCAGCGACGCTTTTTGCGCCTCTTCCGGCGTACGCTTGCAGCGCTTGAGGATAGTTTTCACCCGCGCGACCACTTCACGCGGGCTGAAAGGCTTGCAGATATAGTCGTCGGCGCCAATCTCCAGCCCCAGCAGCCGGTCGATCTCTTCCGTTCTGGCGGTAACCATAATCACCGGCAGCTCAGAGAAACGGCGCAGCTCGCGGCACAGCGTCAGGCCATCCACGCCCGGCAGCATTAAATCCAGCAGCATCAGATCCGGCGGCGTCTGCTTAACCCATTCCAGCACCTCGTCGCCGCGCAGCAGATGATGCGTGCGGTAATTGGCGGCCTGCAAATAATCGACCAGCAGCTGGCCGAGCTTGGGTTCATCCTCAACCACCAGGATCAGTGGGCTAAGCGGTTCCTGATTCATGACACTCTTCTTTGCAAGCAGGCGCATTACGCCCGGGTTAGTCTTGCGGGTAAGTGTACCGTAATTTTAAGGCCACCGGCAGCAGAGTGATCCGCTTTGATCGCGCCCTCGTGCGCCTCCACGATATTCTGACAGATGGCCAGCCCCAGGCCGGAACCGCCGCTGGCGCGGTTGCGCGAGCTTTCCGCCCGGTAGAAACGCTCAAAAATCTGCTCGCGCTGCTCGTCGGTAATGCCCGGCGCGCTGTCCTCAAAATCGATAATTTGCTGGCCCTGTTCCGCGCGCAGCGTCACCACCAGGCCGCCGCCCGCATCGGTATAGCGCAGGCTGTTTTCCATCAGGTTGGTGAACAGCTGCATCAGGCGATCCGGATCGCCAAACAGCGGTGCGGAATCGGGCAGGCGAAGCTGCAAAGTCAGATGTCGGCTTTGGTAACGTCCCGCAAAATTCGCGGCGACCATTTCCAGCAGCGGCACCAGATCGATATCGCTGCGGCGATAGGCCAGCGCGCCTTCGTCAGAGAGTGAAAGCTGATGCACGTCCTCCACCAGTTTGGTCAGCGTCGCGACTTCACCCTGTAGAGAGACAATCGACTCCGGCGTCAGCTTGCGCACGCCGTCCTGAATGGCCTCCAGCTCGCCACGCAGGATCGCCAGCGGCGTGCGCAGCTCGTGCGAAATATCCGCCATAAAAGCCCGCCGCATACTTTCGTTTTTCTCCAGCGTGCTGGCCAGTCGGTTAAAATCCTGGCCCAGGCGGCCCAGCTCGTCGCGGCTGTCGGCCTTAACGCGCGTGGCGAAATCCCCGGCGGCCAGGTGATGCGTGCCCTCGACCAGCCTTTTCACCGGCGCGAGCAGGCCGCGCGACATCAGCCAGGTCACCAGCGCCGCCAGCAGCATGGTCAGGCCGACAATCATCCAGCTGGTGCGCTTCTGCTGCTGATCGAAGTTAATATCTGCGCTGCGGGTCAGCCTTTCCGGCGGCGAGCCGATCACCCAGCCCACGATATGGCCGCTGCTGGTGGTAATGCTGCGGCGGGTGCCTTCCGGCGGCACCGGCCCGCGCGGCCCCATCATCACGCGATATTGCTGATCGATGATCCAGAACTGCGTGCGCCAGCCGTGCGGCGGCAGCTGATTATTCGCCTCCGGGTTCTGCTCCAGCGAATGCAGGATCTGAAACACCAGCTTGTTGTTATGGCGCAGAAAGTCCCAGTTGCCGTGCTGCTCATACTGATCGGCCAGCGCGTCGCTCAGCAGCCCCAGCCGCTGCTCGTTGCCTTTTTTGATATAGTCGATAAAGCCGTGCTCAAAGCTGAGGCGCACGCCCCAGTGCATGGTGATCAGCACCAGCATACAGGTGGAAAAAATAGCGATAAACAGCTTGGCGGTGATGCCGATACGTAATTTTGCAAACATTCAGGGCTTTCTCCGACGGCTCAGCACCACGTTTTTGGTGACGTCTGGCGGCACGTGGCGAAACACCAGCGCGGGCAGAACAATCACCGCCGCCATACAGATCCAGGTTGAAATAAAGGCCTGCTGCATCAGCTCAGGCTGCGACTGTTGAGCAGCAAAGGTGCCGAGCAGCAGCCCGGCCAGCGTGACGCCCACGCTCGTCGACAGCTGCATCACCATCGACAGCAGGCTGTTGCCGCTGCTGGCCAGCTCGTCCGGCAAATCCTTCAGCGTCAGCGTGTTCATGGCCGAAAAACGAATGGCGTTAACCATGCCCTGCAGGAACAGCACCAGCGGCAGCAGCGTCTCCCAGCCAAGCAGCGCCGTCACCGGGAACAGCAGCACCACCAGCGCCAGGGCGACGGTAGCGCCGACCAGCACGTTACGGTAGCCGAAACGGTTAACGATCTGCACCACAATGCGCTTCATGCCCATATTGCCCAGCACCATCGGGATCATCATCAGCCCCGCGTGAAAAGGCGTATAGCCCATGCCGACCTGCAGGAAGATCGGCGTCATAAAAGGCAGCATGCCGCTGCCGATCCGCCCGGTAAGGCTGCCCAACAGGCCGACAGAATAAATACGGTTGTCGAACAGCTTCAGGCTGAACAGCGCCTGGTCGTTGGCGCGGGCATAGAGCAGATAGGACAGCAGGGCCAGGACGCCCGTCAGGATAAGCAAACAGAGCAGCAGCGGAGAAAAAACGGCGCCGCGCGAGCCGTCCAGCGCCAGCGTCAGCGTCGCCATGCCTGCGGCCAGCAGCAGAAAACCGCGAAAGTCAAAGCGGCGGCGCGGCAGGCGCAGATCGGGCAGCAGCAGCAGCGTTGCCGCCGCGCCCGCCAGGCCGACCGGCAGGTTCAGCAGGAAAATCCAGTGCCAGCTGGCGTACTGCACCAGCGCGCCACCCAGAACCGGCCCCAGCAGCGGGCCGATCTGGCCCGGCAGCGTCACAAAGGTCATCGCGGCCATATACTGCGCGCGCGGCACCAGCTTCATCACCGTCAGCCTGCCGACCGGCACCATCATCGCGCCGCCTAATCCTTGCAGCACGCGCGAGGCGATTAGCTGGTCAAGCGTGGAGGAGAGCGCGCAGAACAGCGAACCAACGCTGAACAGCACGATGGCGCTGAAGAAGATATTGCGCACGCCGAAGCGATCGGCCAGCCAGCCGCTGACCGGCAGCATCACCGCGACGGTCAGCACGTAGGAAACCACCACCGAATGCATACGCAGTGGATCCTGGTGCAGGCTGTGCGCCATCGCGGGCAGCGCGGTGTTGACGATAGTGGTGTCCAGCGACTGCATAAAGAAGCCGAACGCCACAATCCACAGCTGCCAGCGCACGCCGGCCGGAAGCGTCTCCATCAGCCGGTCGCGCCTGCGCGCCTGCGCGCGGCCGGTTTTCTGCGCAGCTTATCCATATAGAGATAAACCACCGGCGTGGTGTAGAGCGTCAGCAGCTGGCTCATCACCAGGCCGCCGACGATGGTGATCCCCAGCGGCTGGCGCAGCTCCGCGCCGTCGCCCGTGGTCAGCACCAGCGGCAGCGCGCCCAACAGCGCCGCCAGCGTGGTCATCATAATGGGGCGGAAGCGCAGCAGGCTGGCCTGGAAGATCGCCTCGCGCGCGCTCAGATTGCCGTTGCGCTGCGCATCCAGCGCGAAGTCGACCATCATGATAGCGTTCTTTTTCACGATGCCGATCAGCAGCAGAATGCCGATCAGCGCAATCAGGCTGAAGGGCGCGCCAAACAGCTCCAGCGCCAGCAGCGCGCCCACGCCCGCAGAGGGCAGGGTGGAGAGGATAGTCAGCGGATGCACATAGCTCTCGTAAAGAATGCCCAGCACGATATAAACGGTGGCGATGGCGGCCAGGATCAGCCACAGCTGGCTGCTTTGCGTCTCCTGAAAGATCTGCGCCGTGCCGGCAAAGCTGCCGCGCACGCTGGACGGTACGCCCAGCGCGGTCATGCTGCGCTCGATAGCCTCGGACGCCTGAGAAAGCGAGACGCCTTCCGGCAGGTTAAACGACACCGTCGAAGCGGCGGAAAGCCCCTCATGGTTCACCGACAGCGGCGCGTTGGCGGGCTGCCACTTCGCAAAGCCGGAAAGCGGAATCGCCTTGCCGTCGTTGTTGATCACGTACATCAGATCCAGCGAGCTGACGTCCTGGGTATAGCGCGGGTCGACCTCCATCACCACCTTATACTGATTCAGCGGCTGGTAAATGGTGGAGATCTGCCGCTGGCCGAAGGCGTTATTCAGCAGGCTGTTGGCGTCGGCGACGTTGATGCCCAGCTGCGCCATGCGGGTGCGATCGTAAACCAGCGCCATCTCGGCGCCTTTGTCCTGCTGATCGGAGTTAACGTCCGCCAGCTCGGGCAGCTTAGAAAACGCCTGACGAATTTTCGGCTCCCAGCTGCGCAAATCGTCCAGATCGTCCGACAGCAACGTGTACTGATAGCCCGCGTTCGACTCGCGCCCGCCCACTCTTAAATCCTGTACCGCCATTAAAAACAGGCTCGCGCCCGGTTCTTTCGCCAGCTTGCCGCGTAGCCGGGCGATCACCGCCTGGGCGCTGTCGCTGCGTTCGCTGAGCGGTTTAAGCGAAATAAACATTGAGCCGCTGTTGGTGCGCGAGCCGCCGGTAAAGCCGACCACGCTTTCCACCGCCGGATCGTCACGGACGATTTTCATAAAATCTTCCAGCTTGCCGCGCATCGACTGGAAAGAGATGCTCTGATCCGCCTGGATAAAGCCCATCAGCCGCCCGGTATCCTGCTCTGGCATAAAGGTTTTCGGCACCACGACGTACAGGTACATGGTCAGGCCGATGGTGGCGATAAACACCAGCAGCGTCCAGCGCGAATGGTTCAGCACCCAGTTCAGCGAGCGGCCGTAGCCCTGCTGAATGCCCGTCAGCACGCGGCCGAAACCGCGCAGGCGCGGCTGCTCGCGGCGGGGATGCGCTTTCAGCAGGCGGCCGCACATCATCGGCGTCAGCGTCACCGAGATCAGCAGCGAAATGATAATGGAGACGGAGAGCGTCACGGCGAACTCGCGGAAAAAGCGGCCAATCAGCCCGCCGAGCATCAGCAACGGCAGGAACACCGCCACCAGCGACAGGCTCATCGACAGCACGGTAAAGCCGACCTCGCGCGTTCCCTGCAGCGCGGCCTGAATCGGCTTCATGCCCGCCTCCACGTGGCGGGAAATATTTTCCAGCACCACGATGGCGTCATCCACCACAAACCCCGTCGCCACCGTCAGCGCCATCAGCGACAGGTTGTTGAGGCTGAAGCCGCAGAGATACATGGCGGCAAAGGTGCCGATCAGCGATACCGGCACGGCAACGGCAGGGATCAGCGTGGCGCGGCCCGAACGCAAGAAGGCGAACACCACCAGGATTACCAGCCCGACGGAAATAACCAGCGACTGTTCCACTTCGGCCAGCGACGCGCGGATAGTTGGTGAGCGATCCTGCGCGACATCCAGCTGAATGGAGGCGGGAATGCTGTTGCGCAGCTCCGGCACCGCCGCGCGAATACGATCGACGGTATCGATAATATTGGCTTCGGGCAGCTTGCGGATCAGCAGCAAAATCGCCGGTTTAGCGTTGGCCATCCCGGCGTTGCGCACGTCCTGCACCGAGTCGGTGACGTTGGCGACATCCTGGAGCCGCACCGCCGCGCCGTTGCTGTAGTGCACGATCAGCGGCTGATACTCCGCCGCCGTTTTCAGCTCGTCGTTGGTTTTGATCTGCCAGCGTTGATGGCTGTCTTCAATCGCGCCCTGCGGCCTGCGCTGGTTGGCGTTGCTGATAGCCGTGCGCACCGCGTCCAGCGACACGCCCTGGTTAAACAGCGCCTGCGGATTCAGATCCACGCGCACCGCTGGCAGCGAGCTGCCGCCTACGGAGACGTCGCCCACGCCCTCGATCTGCGCCAGCTTCTGCGCCAGCTGGGTAGAGGCGTAGTCGTACAGATCGCCCTGCGACCAGGCATCCGACGTCAGCGTCATAATCATAATCGGCGCGTCGGAAGGGTTGATTTTGCGCCAGGTCGGCCGGCTCGGCATCCCCGTCGGCAGCAGGCTTTGCGCCGCGTTGATCGCGCCCTGCACGTCGCGCGCCGCGCCGTTGATATCGCGATCGTAATCAAAAACCAGAATGATGCGCGTGCTGCCCAGCGAGCTGGTGGAGGTCATCTCGCTGACGCCCGCGATGCGGCCCAGCGACCGCTCCAGCGGCGTGGCCACTGACGAAGCCATCGTCTCCGGCGATGCGCCGGGCAGCGAAGCGGAGATTAAAATCACCGGGAA
The DNA here is from genome assembly GCF_041224955.1 of Erwinia aeris. NCBI lineage: Bacteria > Pseudomonadati > Pseudomonadota > Gammaproteobacteria > Enterobacterales > Erwiniaceae > Erwinia > Erwinia aeris. The sequence goes on from NZ_JBGFFX010000006.1 coordinate 77,273, forward strand.
ATCGACCTGCGGCAGCGGCGCGACCGGCAGCAGGCGAAAGCTCAGCGCGCCCGCCAGCGCGATGGCGATGGTCAGCAGAATAGTGGCGACCGGACGGTGAATAAACAGCGCAAAAAATTTCACTGCGCCTCCTTCGACGGCAGACGACGACGGGCGGCCTGCGCCAGGCGATCGAACAGCAGATAGATGACCGGCGTGGTGAACAGCGTCAGCACCTGGCTGACGATCAGGCCGCCCACCATCGCCACGCCCAGCGGATGCCGCAGCTCGGCGCCGACGCCGGTGCTCAGCATCAGCGGCAGCGCGCCCAGCAGCGCCGCCAGCGTGGTCATCAGGATCGGCCGGAAGCGCAGCAGGCAGGCCTGATAGATCGCGTCATAAGGCGTCATGCCCTGTTCGCGCTCCGCCGCCAGCGCGAAGTCAATCATCATAATGGCGTTTTTCTTCACGATGCCGATCAGCAGAATGATGCCGATAATGGCGATCACATCCAGCTCGTTGCCGCTGAGCATCAGCGCCAGCAGCGCGCCGACGCCCGCCGTCGGCAGCGTGGAAAGAATGGTGATCGGATGGATAAAACTTTCATACAGCACGCCCAGCACGATATACATCGCCACCACGGCGGCCACGATCAGCCAGACGGTGCTGGAGAGCGCCGCCTGAAACGCCAGCGTGCTGCCCTGGAACTTCGTGACGATCTCGGCGGGCATTGCCATCGTCTGTTCAGCCTGAGTAATGGCGTTCACCGCCTCCTCCAGCGAATAGCCGTCGCGGACGTTAAACGAGAAGGTGGTGGAAGGGAACTGATCCAGATGATTGATGCTTAACGCGCCGTGACGCTGCTCCACGCTGGCAATAGCGCTGAGCGGCACGCTGCCGCCGTCGGTGCTGGTCAGGCGAATCGATTCCAGCGCGGCCAGGCCCGGCGTGGCGGAAATATCGTTTTCCAACACCACGCGATACTGGCTGGCCTGGGTATAGATAGTGGAGATCAGCCGCTGACCAAAGGCGTTATAGAGCGCGTTGTCGACGTCCGCCATGCTGATGCCAAGACGGCTGGCGTTATCGCGATCCACCTTGATATAGGCTTCCAGCCCGCGATCCTGCCAGTCGCTGCTGACATCCTTTAGCTGTGGCAGCTGGTTCAGCGCCTCGGTGAGCTTCGGCACCCACAGGCTCAGCGAATCCAGCGAGCCGGTTTGCAGCGTAAACTGATACTGCGTGCGGCTGAGCTGGGTATCGATGGTGAGATCCTGCACCGGCTGAAGATAAAGATTAATGCCGGGCAGGGCGGCGACCGCCTGCTGTAAACGGGCAATCACCGCCGGAATGCGATCCTCACGCTCGTCCAGCGGCTTAAGGTTGATTTGCAGCCGTCCGCTGTTCAGCGCCGGATTGGTGCCGTCCACGCCGACAAACGAGGTCAGGCTCTGTACCGCCGGATCTTTCATAATAATCGACGCGACCTGCTGCTGGCGCTGCGCCATGCTGGCCCAGGAAACCGACTGCGGCGCCTGCACCGTGCCCTGAATAATGCCGTTATCCTGCAAGGGGAAAAAGCCTTTCGGGATAGCTATCCACAGCAGCACGGTGATGGCCAGCGTGCCGAGCGCCACGCCAAGCGTCAGCCACTGGTGATCCAGCACGCGCTTGAGAAAGCGGCCATAGGCGGCAATGACGCGATCGAACATCGCCTCGCTGGCGCGCGAAAAGCGGTTCTGCTTGCGCAAGGATTCCACGCTGAGCATCCGCGCGCACATCATCGGCGTCAGCGTCAGCGACACCACGGCGGAAATCAGGATTGATACCGCCAGCGTAACGGCAAACTCGCGGAACAGCCTGCCGACGATATCGCCCATAAACAGCAGCGGGATCAGCACCGCAATCAGCGAGAAGGTCAGTGAGATAATGGTAAAGCCGATCTCGCCCGCGCCCTTCAGCGCCGCGTCCAGCGGCTTTTCGCCTTTTTCGATATAGCGGGAGATATTTTCAATTACCACGATAGCGTCATCGACCACAAAGCCGGTGGCGATGGTCAACGCCATCAGCGTCAGGTTATTGACGGAGAAGCCGAGGAAGTAGATCACGGCAAAGGTGCCGACCAGCGACAGCGGCACCGCGACCGCCGGAATAATCGTTGCCGGCACGTTGCGCAGAAACAGATAGATGATCATCACCACCAGCGCGATTGCCAGCATCAGCTCGAACTGCACGTCGTTGACCGAGGCGCGAATATTGGTGGTGCGGTCGGTCAGCACTTTGACCTCGACCGACTTCGGCAGGGAGGCGGTCAGCGCGGGCAGCATCTGGCGAATGCTGTCGGCGGTGGTGATAATGTTTGCGCCCGGCTGCCGCTGAATATTAAGCACGATAGCCTGCTGGCGGTTAGCCCAGGCGCCCAGCCAGCTGTTTTCCGCTCCCTGTTCCACGGTAGCGACGTCGCGCAGGCGCACCGGCGCGCCGTTCTGCCAGCTGATAATCAGCTGCCGATAATCTTCCGCCGACTTCATCTGATCGTTGGCGGAAAGCGTAATCGAGCGCTCCGGGCCGTCCAGGCTGCCTTTAGCCGAATTAACGTTGGCGCTGCTGATAGCGGTGCGCACCGTTTCGCTGGTTAAGCCCAGCGAGGCCAGCGCCTGCGCGTTGAGCTTCACCCGCACCGCTGGCCGCTGGCCGCCCGCGAGCGTCACCAGACCCACGCCGGAAACCTGCGAAATCTTCTGCGCCACGCGCGTCTCCACCATATCCTGCACCTGGGTCATCGGCATACTGGTGGTGGTTACGGCCAGCGTCATGATCGGCGGATCGGCGGGGTTCACCTTGCTGTAAACCGGCGGGTTTGGCAGATCGGACGGCAGCAGATTGGTCGCGGCGTTGATGGCGGCCTGCACCTCCTGCTCGGCCACGTCCAGCGGCAGCGTTAGCTGAAACTGTAGCGTCACGACCGACGCGCCGCCGGAACTCTGCGAAGCCATCTGCTTTAAGCCCGACATCTGGCCGAACTGGCGTTCCAGCGGCGCGGTAACGGCCGAGGTCATCACGTCCGGGCTGGCGCCGGGGTAGAGCGTCACCACCTGAATGGTGGGATAGTCGACCTCCGGCAGCGCCGAAACGGGCAGCGAGCGGTAGCCCAGAATACCGGCCAGCAGGATAGCGACCATCAGCAGCGTGGTTGCCACCGGACGCATAATAAACTGGCGGGAAGGGCCGCCGCCGGGGTTGGAAGGCATCACCTGCATTACTGGCGCGCTCCCTTAGCGGGCGGCGTGCCGGTGCCCGGCAGCGGCGTGGCCTGCGGCGCGACCACTTCTACCGTGGCGCCTTCCGTCAGGCGATCGATACCGTCGGTCACCACTTTTTCGCCTTCATCCAGTCCGGCATCCACAATCGCTTTTTCGCTGTCCTGCACGCTGACGGTGATAGTCTTTTTACTGACCTTGCCGTCGCTGTTAACCACCCAGACAAAATGCCCCTCATTGCCCATTTGCAGCGCCGCTACCGGGATAACAATGGCGTCGTGCAGCGTGTTGACCTGCAAACGCGCGTTGACAAACTGATTAGGAAACAGGCGGTCGTCCTGATTAGTGAACTGCGCTTTGACTTTAATCGTACCGGTCGTGACGTCGATCTGATTATCCATGCTCAGCAGCGAACCGGTCGCCAGCAGCGTTTTGTTGCTGCGGTCCCAGGCTTCTACCGGCACCGGCTGCCCGGCTTTTTGCGCGTTCAGCAGGGTTTCGATCTGGTTTTCAGGCAGGCTGAACACCAGCTCGACAGGATGCGTTTGGGTGATCACCACGATGCCGTTGGTATCGCCGCTGCTGATATAGTTGCCAATATCTACCTGACGCAGCCCGACGCGGCCGGAAATGGGCGAGGTGATGCGGCTGTAGGTCAGGTTCAGCTGCGCGCTGGCAACGCTGCCCTCGTCCGCTTTGATCGTGCCCAGGGTTTCACTGACCAGCGCGCGCTGCGTATCCAGCTCCTGCTGCGAAACCAGGTTGGTTTTCACCAGCTTCTCCAGCCGCGCCAGATCGCGACGCGCGTTGGCAAGCGTCGCCTGATCTCTTGCCAGCTGGCCCTGCGCCTGCGTCAGCGCGACCTGGAAGGGGCGAGGATCGATTTCCGCCAGCAGCTGGCCCGCTTTAACTTCCTGGCCTTCGGTAAAGTGAAGCGCCATCAGATCGCCATCGACGCGGCTGCGCAGCGTAACGGTATTGGCGGCGGCCACGGTGCCCAGCCCGGTCAGGTATTGCGGCACGCTCTGACGCGCGGCGGCGGCGGCCTGCACCGGCGCCAGCGGGCCGCCTGCGGCTTTACGACCGCCGCCGGAAGCGTGCGGGCGTTCGGCTGTTTTTTGCGGCTCGCCGTGGCTGTGCCACCAGTAAAGTCCGCCCGCTGCGATAGCCGCGAGCACCACAAGTATGATTTTAAAACGGCGCCGGGTGTTCATCCTGTTATCAGCTCTCCAAAGGCAAAAGTTAGCGTCGGTAAAGCAATCTCGCCGGTCGAAAAGCCTGGCTGTTTTTCGGGGCCGGCCGAGACTGAAGACGCTTAATATTTCAATTTTAACGGATTTATCGATTATAAAAATGAAGGAATTAAGAATAACCGTTCAGCAAGTGTAAGTATTCCTGCCCCGGCGTGCCTGTACCGTCAATCAACAAACGGCTCGTGTGGATATTTGCTACGCTAATAGTCACTTCAGAAACCCTTCCAATACAGGAGTATAAAGATGATCCAAACGCATCGCGAGCTGGGCCGTACCGGTATTCAGGTTCCCACGCTGACTTTTGGCGGCAACGTTTTCGGCTGGACGGTCGATCGGCAAACTTCTTTTTCTCTGCTGGACGCGCTGGTGGAAAAAGGCCTCTTCTTTATTGATACCGCCGACTGCTATTCGCGCTGGGCGCCGGGCAACGAGGGCGGCGAATCAGAAACCATCATCGGCGACTGGCTGAAGAAAACCGGCAAGCGCAATCAAATCGTGCTGGCCACCAAGGTCGGCATGGAGATGGGCGAAGGCAAAACCGGCCTGTCGCCCGCCTATATTCGCCAGGCGGTAGAGGCCTCGCTAAAACGTTTGCAAACCGACTATATCGATCTCTATCAGGCGCACCGCGACGACAGCGACACCCCTTTGCAGGAGACGCTGGCGACCTTCGACGCGCTGATTAAAGAAGGCAAGGTGCGGGCCATTGGCGCCTCTAACTACAGCGCGGAAAGGCTGCAGGAAGCGCTGAACATCAGCAAACAGCAGGGCCTGGCCCGCTATGAAACGCTACAGCCGGAATACAATCTTTATGACCGCCAGGGTTACGAAAGCGGCCTGGAGCAGGTAGCACGGGAACATGGTCTGGGCGTGATCAACTACTATTCGCTGGCCAGCGGATTTTTAAGCGGCAAATATCGCAGCAAGGCTGACGCGAATAAAAGCAAGCGCGGCGAAGGCGTGGTCGAGAAGTACCTGAACGATCGTGGCCTGCGCATCCTGAAAGCGTTAGACGAGGTGGCGGAAGAGAGCCAGGCCACGCCAACGCAGGTTGCGCTGGCGTGGCAGATTGCCCGTCCGGGCATCACCGCGCCGATTGTCAGTGTGACCTCGCTTCCTCAGCTGGAAGAGCTGAGCAAGGCTGCCAGTCTTCAGCTTAGCGAGGAAGCGATCCGCAAGCTTACCGAAGCGAGCCGCTATTAATTAGCGAAACAGCACCTGCGCCCAGCGCGCCAGACCGGCGGTGACGGAACCGAAGTCATCGCCGCTGGCGAGCGGGATGTCCGGCAGCTGCTTTTGCAGCGCCTCGCGCAGCACCGGCGAGCGGGCGCTGCCGCCCGTCAGATAGATCACGTCCGGTCGGGTGCCGCTGCCGTCCAGCGCCAGCTTTACCTGTTCCTGAATGCGCTCCAGCGGCTGGGCGATAGCGCTTTTCAGCGCGTCCACGCTGATATCGGTCGCCAGCGACTGCTCAATAAAATCCAGCGTCGAGGTGGCCGAAGGCCGATCGGAAAGGGCGATCTTGCTCTCTTCCGCCGCGCGCACCAGGCGATAGCCCAGCCGCTGCTGCCAGACTTTCAGCAGGCGCTGCACTTTTTCCGGCTCGCGGGCGTCGCGGATCAAATCCTGAAGCTGTTTGCGGCTGGCCGTGGCGTAAAAGTCGCTTTGCGCAGGCACGTCGTTGATAGCGATAGCGTTCCACCACGGCAGCGCAGGCAGCGCGATGCCTTTGTGCGTCTGGCCGCCGCTGCCCAGCAGCGGCATCAGCTCTTTAAAGGCCAGCATTATGTCCAGGTCGTTACCGCCGACGCGGCAGCCGCTGTGGCCCAGCAGGCTCTCCTGTCGCTCGGCCCTGTCGTGCCATTGCGGGCCCATCAGCAGCACGGAGCAGTCGGTGGTACCGCCGCCGATATCCACAATCAGCACGCGCGTCTCTTTTTTCAGCGTCGCTTCAAATTCCAGACCGGCCGCGACCGGCTCGAACTGGAACTCAACTTCTTTAAACCCGGCGCGGCTGGCGGCGCGCGCCAGGATGCCCTGCGCCTGGCGGTTGGCTTCTTCGCCGCCCAGCCCCTGGAAGTTGACCGGACGGCCAATCACCGCCTGGGTAATGCTTTCCTGCGTCTGCGCTTCGGCCTGCTGGCGGATATGCAGCATCATCGCGCACACCAGATCTTCAAAGAAGGCGACCTGCTGCGGCTTCAGGCCGCTCGCGCCCAGGAAGGATTTTGGCGATTTAACGAACCAGGTATCTTCCGGCTCGGCCATATATTGCGCCAGCGAAGCCAGACCGAACTGCACGCTGGCGGGCGTGACTTCGATATCTTCTTCACGGTTGAACGCGATGGCGCGCCGTAAAATCGCCTGATTTTCGGCTTCGGGCGTTGGCACCTGGTGATGGCGAAACAGCCATTCGCTGACCGTATCGCGCGTCGGCGCGCAGAGCATTGAGGGTAGCAGGCTGGAACCGTTTTCCAGCGGCAGCAGCGCGGGCACGCCCTCTTTCATGATGGCGACCGAGCAGTTTGCCGTCCCGTAATCAAAGCCGATAAACATTCCTTCCCTCCGCTAATAAAAAAAGGGGGCGACTTTAGCCCAGGGGCGGCAGGAGAGCAAGCGCCGGGTAAGCTTTAATTGACGCGCGCGGCGCTGGTTGTGTGCCAGGGCGAGCAAAGGCTACCGCAGCGGGCTGCTGTTATTGCCTTGAGAAGAGAGCTGCTGCGGTAAAATTTGTTCGTTTTCGCGCTGTGACAGCACGGGTTTAAGCGTATCTATCAGCTTTGCTTCATAAATGGAAAACTGGCCGCGACCGTTGTGCTTGGCGTTGTAGCAGGCCAGATCGGCCTGAGCCATCACGTCGCTGGCGTGAGCGTTGTCCTTGCTGAGCTGGGTGATGCCCGCGCTGGCGCCAATGCGGTGCAGCTGGCCTTCCCACAGAAAAGGATAATGATTTACTGCCACCACCAGGCACTCTGCGATATCGCGAGCCTCACCAAGCGCGCAGTCCGGCAGCAGCACGCCAAACTCATCGCCGCCCAGGCGCGCCAGAAAATCGCCGCTGCGCAAATGCTGTTTCATCTGGCCCGATATCTCCCGCAGCAGCGCATCGCCGGCGGCATGACCGGCGCTGTCGTTGACCGCCTTAAAGCGATCGAGATCGATAAAGATCAGCGCGTGCTGACGCTGCTGCTGGCTGGCGCTGTGCAGCAGCTGTTTCAGACGCTGCTCGAAGCTGACGCGGTTAGGCAGGCGGGTCAGCATATCGTGCGAGGCGCCGTAGCTCAGCCGCCGCATCATCTCCCGCGATTCGCTGACGTCCTGGATCACCATCACGCTGCCGATATAGCCGCCTTCCAGCGTTTTCAGCGGCGTAATGCTGTAGTGAATATCAAAACAGTCGCCGGAACGAGTATGCAGCACCAGCTCTTCGGCCAGTTCCGGCACCGATTTGCTGTGCGGCAGCCCGCATAACAGCAGGTTTTCCATTTCCGGGCCGTCGCTGCCGTGAGTGATGCGCAGCAGATCGCTGAGCCGTTTTCCTGCCGCCTCTTCCTGCGTCCAGCCGCTCATCACTTCCGCTACCGGGTTCATAAACGTCACCCGCATCTCTTCATCCGTGCTGATCACCGCCTCGCCGATGGCGTCCAGCGTAATGTGCATTCGCTCTTTTTCCTGGTAGAGCGCGTCGGTCAGCTGACGCATCGCTGTCACGTCCTGATTGATGCCAAGCATTCTTTCAACGTTGCCGTCGTCGCCAAAAACCAGCGTCGACTGGCTGTGAATAAAGCGGATGCCGTCATCCGTAGCGATACGGAACACGATATCTACCGGCAGGGATTCTTTGATGCCCTTATCAAAAGCGTCGATGGCCATTTGACGATCGGCAGGCAGCAGGCTGTTAACCCACGTCAGATAGGTCGCCTGGCCTTCTTCCTTCAACCCATAGAGCTGAAACATGCGCTTGTCCCAGTTCATTTTGCCGGTCTTCAGGCTCAGATCCCAGACGCCGATGCCGCCCGCCTCATTAGCCAGCGTAATACGTTGCATCAGGCGACGGTTGGCGGCTTCGGTCTGCTTCAGGTCGGAAATATCTTCAATTTGAGAAATAAAGTAGAGCGGCCGCTGCTCGCTGTCGCGCACCAGCGAGGTTGCCAGCAGCGCCCAAACAATCCCCCCGTCTTTACGCAGATAGCGTTTTTCATGACTGTAGGTTTCGATCTCGCCTGCCAGCAGCTCGTGAAACTTGCTTTCATCAACCGCCAGGTCATCAGGGTGCGTCAGCATCTGAAAGGTCATCGTAACCAGCTCGGTTTGGGCGTAGCCCAGCAGCCGACAAAGCGATTGATTCACCTGTAGAAAGCGGCCTTCCGGCGACACCAGCGCCATGCCGATCACCGAATACTCCATGGCATGACGGAATCTGGCCTCGCTCTGGGAGATATGCTTTTTTTCCTCCCGGAACGAGTGCATCACCTGCGCCATAATATGGCTGGGAATGATCGCCAGCAAAAACGGCAGCCAGGGCGCGCTGTTCACGATAGTCACCGCGTTGGTATATTGCACCAGCTGGTTTAGCGCCAGCAGCAGGCTCATCATCAGCAGCGTGGCGAAGAAAACAATAAAGGCAGACAGGCGCGGCAGGCGTACGGCGCTGTAGAACAGCACCACCATCACAAAGGTAAAAGACCACGGCAGATAGCGTAACGCGCAGTAGCTCAGCGCCAGCGTCACGATCAGCGTCAATAACGTTTCCACCAGCGCGTGCTGGCTAAGGGATTTGCGCAGCTCTTCGGGTCGCCATAGCAGGCAAACCGGGCCGATCGCCAGCATCCCGATAGTTTCCGACACCGCCCAGGTGGTAAAAAAGTGGAAGTTGGCCCGCCCGGTAAAGTTCAGTGACCAGCAGGCGAGCAGTGCGCCGAGCAGCGGCGTAAAGATGCCGACCGATACCACCATCTTGCTCCAGCCGAGCAGCGAATCCAGCGGCGCTTCTCTGTCCAGCAGCCTGCGCAACAGCGCGCCGCCCAGCAGCGCCTGAAGTAAATTGATTAGCGGAAACGTCAATACGACGACGGCTGTGCCTACCATCAGCGCGTTGGCGGCGATAATGCCGACCATACAGCCGCCCAGCAGTCCCGGCAGCCTGCGCGGCGGATAGTGGAACACCAGCAGGGTCATCAGGGCGGTGGGCAGCCAAAGCGAAGAGATTTGAATGCTGACTTTAATCAGTTCCAGACAAAACAGCGTCAGGACAAAGGAAAGCACGCCAAACATCGCTCCCCTGAGCCAGGGGAGAGAGGAGCGGTCAGCGGGGGAAAACGTATCAGTCGTCATAAAAATCCAGCGAGGCAACGGAGAACGGTCAGCTCGAACCAGGTAACTTAAGGCATGCTAACACATTCGTTTTTGAATGCCTGCGCTAATTCAAAAGATCGCTTTATTCGGGCGATTGACCGCCGCGCGCCGCTGGTGGACGGGAAATTACTGCCGAAGCTTCAGCAAATCGTCGCGTGTCCAGGGATGGTCAATGCCGGCAATCTGCACGGAAAGACGCTGTAAAAACTGTTGCGTGGTGGCAAGACGACCGTGGCTCAGCAGCAGCAGAGGCAGCAGGAGCGCAATGCAAAGCTGCAGCGTGGAAAAGCCCTGCACTCTGGCGCGCCGCTGGCTGACCAGGAAAGCCGTACTCAGGGTAAAGCCCAGGATCAGACCGGTAATCACTTCGCTGGTGGAGTGGTAGCTAAGCAGCAGCCGCGAGACGCCGACCAGGATGGGGATCAGGTAGCCGATACCAACGGCAAACAGGCGGCCCTTGTCCGACAGGCGTCCGCTGAGCAGCCACAGCATCACCGGCCACAGCGTCGCCGACATGGCGGTATGGCCGCTGAAGCCGGTAAAGTTCAGGTGCGCGCTGCCAAGGCCAAAGCCCATAAAAGCCACTTTAGAGAGGCTGACCACGGCACCGGCGGTGCAGAACGCCAGCGCCCAATACCAGGCCGCGCGGCGATCGCTGTTTTTCCAGCTAATCAGCCCGGCCATCACGATAGCGGTAGGAATAAGCAACATGCTGTCGCCAAAATAGGTCAAAAAATGCAATGTACGCCAGTACACGGTGTTTCCTTATTATGCTGTGATAACCCGCTACGCTGTTGCAACAGGGTGCCTGCAACGGCCGGGCCGACATTGTGAATCTGACAGCCAACAGTTTAGCGAGAGGGGCAGCAGAGGTATAACGGGAAAGTCTTAAAAGCCTTCCGCCGGTTTTTTCTGGCATCAACACCCCGAAATCCCTATAATTACGCGCGAATTCATCCTCTCCATCTGTCTCAGACACAAATCAGGTCTTTAATTTATGACTGACAAGTCGCATCAGTGCGTCATCGTAGGTATCGCCGGCGCATCTGCCTCGGGAAAAAGTCTTATCGCCAGTACGCTCTATCGTGAAGTTCGCGATCGGGTCGGCGATGAAAATATTGGTGTTATCCCTGAGGATGCTTATTACAAAGACCAAAGCCATCTGACCATGGATGAACGGGTTAAAACAAACTATGACCACCCCAGCGCCATGGATCATAACCTGCTGCTGCAGCATTTGCAGATGCTGAAAGCAGGGGAAGCGATCGATCTGCCGGTTTACAGCTATGTAGAACATACCCGTACCGCGCAGACTATTGAGCTGAAACCGAAGAAAGTCATTATTCTGGAAGGGATCCTGCTGCTGACGGACGCGCGGCTGCGCGCCGAAATGAACTTTTCGATCTTCGTGGATACGCCGCTGGATATCTGCCTGATGCGCCGCATGAAGCGCGACGTCAACGAACGAGGCCGCTCAATGGACTCCGTGATGGCGCAGTATCAGAAAACCGTGCGTCCGATGTTCCTGCAGTTTATCGAACCTTCCAAACAGTACGCTGACATTATCGTGCCTCGCGGCGGTAAAAACCGCATCGCGATCGATATCCTGAAGGCGAAGATCAATCAGTTCTTCGAGTAAACCTGCCCCGGCGGCCGAAAGGGCCAGCCGGGTAGCCCGCGCAGGGAGCGCTCATGCTCCCGCCGCTCAGCCTGTTATTAATTTGGGAGTATCTGTCCATGCGTTTATGCGACCGTGATATAGAAGCCTGGCTCGACAGCGGCCAGCTTGATATCTCTCCGCGTCCGCCGGTAGAGCGTATTAACGGCGCTACCGTTGACGTCCGCCTCGGCAATCAGTTCCGCACTTTCCGCGGCCACACCGCTGCCTTTATCGATCTCAGCGGCCCGAAAGACGAGGTCAGCGCGGCGCTTGACCGCGTGATGAGCGACGAAATCGTGCTGCCGGAAGGCGAAGCGTTCTTTTTACACCCTGGCGAACTGGCGCTGGCGGTGACGTTTGAATCCGTGACCCTTCCTGATAACCTGGTCGGCTGGCTGGACGGGCGTTCATCGCTGGCCCGGCTGGGACTGATGGTGCACGTTACCGCCCACCGTATCGATCCAGGCTGGCAGGGACGTATCGTGCTGGAGTTCTATAATTCTGGTAAGCTGCCGCTGGCGTTACGGCCGGGGATGCTGATTGGCGCGCTGAGCTTTGAACCGCTTTCCGGGCCGGCGGCTCGTCCTTATAACCGCCGTCAGGATGCCAAATACAAAGGGCAACAGGGCGCGGACGCCAGCCGTATCGATAAAGATCAGGACGAGGTATAGCGGCGGCGGGGCAGGGCCTGAGCCAGCGGCATGCGTCAGGAAGTGGAAGCTATAAGGGGAAGGCATGAAAAGGTTTATCACCACGTTGGCCATTTTGCTGGTGGTTATCGTGGCCGGCATGACGGCGCTGGTTTTGCTGGTCAATCCCAATGATTTTCGCGCCTATATGGCCAGACAGGTCGAACAGCGCAGCGGCTATCAGCTGGCGCTGAACGGCGATTTGCGCTGGCACGTCTGGCCGCAGCTCAGCATTCTCTCCGGCCCGATGACCCTGACCGCGCCCGGCGCGCAGCAGCCTTTTGTCAGCGCCAGCAATATGCGGCTTGACGTCAAGCTCCTTCCTTTGCTTTCTCATCAGCTGGCGGTCAAACAGGTTCTGCTGAAAGGGGCGGTGATGCGCCTGACGCCCGACAGCGCGGCGCAGCGTCCGGCCAATGCGCCGCAGGGCCCGGCGGATACCGCACCGCCGCCGCCGCTGACTCAGCGCTGGACCTTTGATATCGATAATTTGCAGGTTGCCGACAGCCTGCTGATCTGGCAACAGAACAGCGGCGAGCAGCTTAACGTTCGCGATCTGAACCTGCAGCTGTCGCAGAACGCGCAGCGCCATGCCCATATTGAATTTGGCAGCCGCGTCAGCCGTGACCAGCGTGAGCTGTTGGTGAATCTGAATGCGGATGTGGATCTCAGCCACTATCCACAGCATCTTGCAGCAACGGTAAACCAGCTGGACTACCAGCTGAGCGGGGCCGATCTGCCGCGTGAAGGCGTCAAAGGGCAGGCGACCCTGCAGGCGGAGTGGCGCGACAGCGATGCTTTCAGCCTGAAAAATCTGGCGCTAAGCCTTAACGACAGTCAGCTCAACGGCAGCGCCAGCGGGACGCTGGGCGACCGCCCGCAAATCTCGCTGGATCTGCATGCCTCCGTGCTGAATCTGGATCCGTTGTTAGGGCTGGAAACCGAGGTCAACAGCGAAGGCCAAAATATCCAGACTCAGCGCGGCGGCCCTGCGCCCGTTATTGCTCAACCCGTGCAGGATAACGCCAGCTCGCCGTTTAACCAGATGGACGGACAGCTGGCGCTGTCGGCAGATAAGCTTAACTGGCGCGGTATGACGTTTGACGGGGTGACGCTACAGGGCAACAGCAGTAATGGCCTGGTGACGCTGGCGACGCTGACCGGCAAAACGGGCAACGGGCAGTTTTCCCTGCCGGGCAGCCTCGATTTCCGCCATGCACAGACGCAGATCGCGCTGACGCCTTCCTTGCAGAATATCGCCGTGGCGCCGCTGCTTAAAGCGTTTGAGCTGCCGGCTTCGCTGAGCGGCGATCTGACGCTGAACGGCAGCTTCAGCGGCGCGGGCCTGAGCGTGCCCGCCTTTAAACATGCCTGGCAGGGCAGTGCCGAAATCAGCCTGAACAACGCGCTGCTCTCCGGACTGAACTTCCAGCGTATGATCCAGCGCGCTGTAGAGCGTAGCAGCAGCCGCGTTCACGCCGCCGCCGGGCCGGAGAACGACTTCCAGCAAATCACGGGTAAGATGTCGCTGCAAAAAGGGCTGCTGGCTTTCGTCGACCTGCACGGACGCGCCTCCATGCTTAACTATAGCGGCAAGGGCACGGTGAATATGGCAGACAAACAGGCGGATATGAACTTTGGCGTAACGGTCACCGAGGGCTGGCAGGGCGATAGCGAGCTGATTGGACGGCTCCAGCAGACGCCGGTGCCGTTAAGGATCTACGGCCCGTGGGATGGCCTGAACTATTCGCTGCAAATCGATCAGGTACTGCGCCAGCAGCTACAGGATGAAGCGAAGAAGCGTCTGAAAGCGTGGTCGGAGAAAAATCCGCAAAGCGGCAAAAGCAGTTCGGTACAGAAACTGATTAACGACCTTTGATGGGCAGCGCTGATAAAGCAGCATCGCTTTATCAGCGCCGGTGTTACCAGTCTTCTTCTTCCGTCACCAGAGGGATAATTTGGACTTTCTGCACGCGGTGGCTTTCTACTTTAAGCGTGCGGAACAGGCAGTCGTTAATCTGGATCTCTTCGCCTTCCTGCGGCACCCGCTGCATATGCTCCATCAGCAGTCCCGCCAGCGTGTGATACTCCCTTTTTTCATCCAGCGGCAGCGGCACGTACATAATCAGATCGTCCAGCGGCATATGCCCGTTGGCCGTCCAGCTGCCGTCTGCGTTTTGCTGGATATCGTAGCGGGGATCGATAGCTTCGCCTTCGTTAGGCAGGTTGCCCGCGATGGTTTCCATCACGTCGCTGAGCGTGACCACGCCCTCTACCGACCCAAACTCATCCACCACAAAGGCAAAATGCGTGCGCGCATTGCGGAACTGCTCCAGCGCCGGCAACAGCGACAGCTGCTCGGGGAACACCAGCGGCTGACGGATCAGCGCGCGGATATCCAGACTGTCGCCGTGCAGCGCCTGCTTCAGCAGGTCAATAACGTGCACCACGCCGAGCGGATCCTCGCTGTTTTCCGTGACCACCAGCCGCGTATGCTGGTTCTGGTCAAGCATCGCCATAATGTCTGCCGGCGACTCGCTGAGATCCACAGAAGCGATATCCTGACGGGAGGTCATAATGCTGCTGACCGTGCGCTGCCCCATGCCAAGCACGCGCGCAATCATCATGCGCTCCTGCTTGTTAAAGATCGCCTGGCTGCTGCTGTCGGCAACCAGCGAAGAGGTTTCCGCATCCAGCTCCGCCTGCTCGTGGCTGCCGCGCAGCAGGCGCAGCACGGCTTCGGCGGTACGTTTACGCAGGGGCGCTTTGGAAGAGAGGAAGCGGCGACGGTTGAAATGCGCCAGCTGATTCAGCGCTTCGATAATCACCGAGAAACCGATAGCGGCGTAAAGGTAGCCTTTAGGAATATGATAGCCAAAGCCGTCCGCCACCAGGCTGAAACCAATCATCAGCAGGAAGCTCAGGCAGAGGATAACGATCGTCGGGTGTTGATTAACAAAACGCGTCAGCGGCTTGCTGGCCAGCAACATTAAGCAAATTGCGATAATAACGGCCGCCATCATCACGGCCAGATGGTCCACCATCCCTACGGCCGTGATCACGGAATCCAGGGAAAAAACTGCGTCCAGCACCACAATTTGCGCTACCACTGGCCAGAATTTAGCCCCACGCTTTTGTGGATTTTCATCCTCATCTTTGCCTTCCAGCCGTTCGTTCAGCTCCACTGTCGCTTTAAACAGCAGAAAAACGCCGCCCAGCAGCATGATCAAATCGCGCGCGCTGAAGGCGTGTCCGCCAACCGAGAAGAGGGCAGAGGTCAGTGAAGAGAGCCAGGAGATAGAGGCCAGCAGCAGCAGACGCATAATCAGCGCCAGCATCAGGCCCGTGACGCGGGCGCGGTCACGCTGCGCGGGCGGCAGCTTTTCCGCCAGGATAGCGATGAAGACAAGATTATCAATGCCCAGCACCAGTTCCAGCACGATCAGGGTGACAAGGCCAGCCCAGATTGACGGATCGACGATCCATTCAAACATCAGAAGTTCACTCATACAGATTAAGGAAATGCCATGATGATAGTGAACGTCGCCTGATTCAACAAATAATCCCCTGAAAGTCGCCGCAAGGTCGATAAACAGCCGAATAAATCGCCACTCATTCCTGGAATTGCCCGCGCAAAATTTGGCATCTGATTAAAAGGTTTTCAGGAATATTCGCATAGGTCTGCCTGTTGAAATAAGGGATACTTAAGCAATGAAGTAAAGTCAGACAGGAATATTCTGACTGTGACAGTAAAGCTAATCTGAATTTATCGTGAGGATAAAGATGAAAGGTATGGTTTAGCATGGCGCTGAAGGTAGTCTTAATCCTAAAAGCGCGCATGGGTAGCGGCAGGCTCTTGTAAACAGGCCAGTAATAACTAGTATAGCAATGTGTTAGTAAATGGCTGCGTTAATGTAGCAATTAGCACGGTCGCGTCTTAACGTTCTTTTTTATGTTCGGCTTTATGTAGACGCGCCAGTTAGTGCCTTTAGATGGCAGGATAAAACCAACACTTCAGGACAAAATACAGCGCATTGGCAGCTACAAGCCAGGGGCGGTAGCGTGTCCGAAGCGGTGAAAAGACCACGCCTTTTGGCGATAAAATCACCGCAGTTGTTGATTTTACATGTCATTCTCTGATTGTACTGCCAGTTACCATGAGCTTTTACACAATTTCTGAATACGTCTCCTGTGTAATAAAGAGCGTGTCGATAAGATACGCAATCCTTAGCGGTGGGAATTATTAAATCACAGGCTTTTGAAGAAAAAATAAGAGTTAACTATGCGCGATATAGAATTTACATTTAAAGGACTGTTAATAAAAATATCACTGGCACTTTCAGATCTTATTTTCTTTAACGCCTCCTTATTTATTGCTGTTCTGCTGATGAAAACTTTTCCAAACAGTTTGTTGGAAAATATGTCAGAGCAGGATCTGCAATTAAAAATAAGCACACACATCATTCTCTCTGTGATTTGTATCGGCTGGTTCTGGGTTCGCCTGCGCC
This sequence comes from Erwinia aeris, assembly GCF_041224955.1. Classification (NCBI taxonomy): domain Bacteria; kingdom Pseudomonadati; phylum Pseudomonadota; class Gammaproteobacteria; order Enterobacterales; family Erwiniaceae; genus Erwinia; species Erwinia aeris. The sequence goes on from NZ_JBGFFX010000006.1 coordinate 93,977, forward strand.
ACTATACCTATCGCAAACCGTTCTGGTTTGAATTAAAAGAAGTCTTCCGCAGCGTGCTGATCTTCTCCGTTATTGACCTGTCGATTACGGCATTGTCAAAATGGGAAATGTCCCGCTGGGTGTGGATTATTACCTGGCTGCTGGCGCTGATCCTTATTCCTGTCGGCCGCGCCATCGTTAAGCGTGTGCTGAACCGTAACGGCCTGTGGAAAAAGCAGTCCATTATTATCGGCAGCGGTAAAAATGCGGAAGAAGCCTATCTGGCGCTGCAAAGCGAAGAGGTAATGGGCTTTGACGTGGTGGCTTTCTACGATGTGGATGGCACTACGCCCGCGCCTGCGCTGTTCGGCATTCCGGTCATTCGCGATGAAACCTCGCTCTGGCAGCTGGTCAACAGCGAAACGCAATTTATTGTCGCCGTAGAATATGAACAGAGTCAGTATCGTGATCTCTGGCTGAAAAATCTGGCGAAACATAATTGCCGTTCCGTTTCCGTTATTCCTTCACTGCGTGGCGTACCGCTATACGGTACTGATATGGCTTATATCTTCAGCCATGAAGTTATGATCCTGCGCGTCAGCAATAATTTGGCGAAGCGCACCTCGCGTTTCCTTAAGCGTACCTTCGATATTGTCGGTGCCTTAAGTATTATCACCATGCTGATGCCTGCGCTGGCCTTCCTGATCTTTATGGTCGCTCGCGACGGCGGCAATCCTATTTATGGGCATGAGCGAGTAGGGCGCAACGGACGCAAATTTAAATGCCTTAAGTTCCGTTCAATGGTGGTGAATTCCAAAGAGGTACTGGAAGAAGTGCTACGCACCGATCCTGTAGCGCGTGCGGAATGGGATAAAGACTTTAAGCTGAAGAACGATCCCCGCATCACCCGCATCGGTCACTTTATTCGTAAAACCAGCCTTGATGAGCTGCCGCAGCTGTGGAACGTGGTTCGCGGCGAGATGAGCCTGGTCGGCCCGCGTCCGGTGATTGAAGACGAGCTGGAGCGCTATGCGGGCGACGTTGACTACTACTTTATGGCTAAGCCTGGTATGACCGGCCTGTGGCAGGTAAGCGGACGTAACGATGTCGATTATGAAACCCGCGTTTATTTTGACTCCTGGTACGTAAAAAACTGGTCATTGTGGAACGATATCGCCATCCTGTTCAAAACCATCGGGGTGGTGCTTAAGCGCGACGGCGCCTATTAATTTGAGCTTTCGACGCGCTCTTCGGAGCGCGTCGCTGTTATAGCGTAGTTTGACTGTAACCGTCATGGACTTACGCGCTCACCACTTTCTTTGTTAAGCGTCGGTTCACAGCGAGTCGGCAAGGCATTAAAAAAGGATAGGGATCGGACGATAATGACTGACAGTTATAGCGATTGAAACGCTTATCTTTACTTTTGCAAGACGCTACACAGCGGCGGATCCGCCACTATCAATCAAATTACTGATAGCGATGAAACAGATGATTACAATCAAAACGAAGTTACTGCCCTTGTTGATATCGGCTACCCTCCTTTCCGGATGTACGGTAGTTCCGGGTTCAAAGCTTTCCACCAGCGGAAAAGACGTAATTAAGCAGCAGGACAACGATTTTGACATTGATAAATACGTTAATGTCTTCCCGATGACCCCAAGCCTGGTTGACCGTATGCGTCCGGCGCCCGTTGTGGCACGACAGAACGTTCAGCTGCAAAATGAACTGCAAAACTATGAGTATCGTATCGGCGTCGGCGATGTGCTGACCGTTATCGTCTGGGACCACCCGGAGCTGACCACGCCAGCGGGCCAGTACCGCAGCGCCAGCGACACCGGTAACTGGGTTCACTCAGACGGCACCATTTTTTATCCTTATATCGGCCGCGTTCGCGTAGCCGGTCGTACCGTGCAGGAAGTGCGTACCGAAGTCGCCAGCCGCCTGGCACAGTATATCGAAAGCCCTCAGGTTGACGTCAGCGTTGCCTCGTTCAAGTCGCAGAAAGCGTACGTGACGGGCGAAGTAACCACGTCTGGCCAGCAGCCGATTACCAACGTGCCGCTGACTATTCTGGATGCGATCAACGCCGCAGGCGGCCTGACCGCCAATGCCGACTGGCGCAACGTAGTGCTGACCCACAACGGCAGCGAAGTGCCGGTTTCTCTGCAGGCGCTGATGCAAAACGGCGATCTGTCGCAGAACCATCTGCTTTATCCGGGCGATATCCTGTTTGTGCCGCGCAACGACGATCTGAAAGTCTTTGTGATGGGCGAAGTCAGACAGCAGACCACGCTGAAAATGGATCGCAGCGGTATGACGCTTTCCGAAGCGCTGGGCAGCGCCCAGGGCATGGATCAGACCGCCTCTGACGCGACGGGCGTATTTGTTATCCGTCCAATCAAAGGGAAAAACCGCACCAAGATCGCCAACATCTATCAGCTGAACCTGAAGGATGCGTCGGCGATGGTGATGGGCTCCGAATTCCAGCTGGAACCGTATGACATCGTTTATGTCACCTCAACGCCGCTGACGCGTTGGAACCGTGTTATTTCGCAGCTGACCCCAACTATCACCGGTATCTATAACGCGAGCGAAAACGCGCAGATTATTCACAACTGGTAACAGCGGGGCATGATGATTAATTCAATCTTAGTGGTCTGCGTCGGCAATATCTGCCGCTCTCCTACGGGGGAGCGGCTGCTGAAACAGGCGCTACCGGATAAAAAGATCGCCTCGGCGGGGCTGAGCGCGCTGGTCGACCATCCGGCCGACGAAACCGCCAGCAGCGTCGCCAGCGAACATGGGGTTTCGCTGGCGGGCCATCAGGCACGGCAGCTGACCTCCGGCATGTGCCGGGATTACGATCTCATCCTGGTGATGGAAAAAAGGCATGTCGATCTGGTCAACCGCATTAACCCCTCCGTACGTGGCAAGACCATGTTATTTGGCCACTGGCTCAACCAGCAGGAAATAGCGGATCCCTATAAGAAAAGCCGCGATGCCTTTGAAGCCGTGTACGGATTACTCGAAAAAGCTGCCCAGAAATGGGTCACCGCATTAAGCCGATAGTTGGGATACTCGATGAATATAAAAAGTAAGGCGCCGACCGCGTCGAAAGAGGAAGCTGGCGGGTGGGATTTAGCGCACCTTGTCGGACAGCTGGTTGATCATCGCTGGATTATCGTGGCCGTTACGGCCTTCTTCCTGCTGCTCGGCACGCTCTATTCGCTGTTCGCCACGCCTATCTATAGTGCGGACGCGCTGGTACAGGTAGAGCAGAAAAGCCCTAACACCGTGCTGACCGATCTGACCGAGGCGCCGGTGGAACCCGCTTCCGCCACGGAAATCCAGATCATCCAGTCTCGTATGGTGATTGGCAAAACGGTAGACGATTTGGGCCTGAACATACAGGTTGAGCAAAATCACTTCCCCGTAGTGGGCAAAGGCTTTGCCCGCCTGCTGGGCGAAAAGCCGGCCAAAATCGCGGTATCCCGTCTTGAGATGCCGAAAAGCTGGAAAGATGCCAGCGTAAAGGTTGAGATCACCGGCGCCGACAGCTACACCGTTTCGAAAGACGGCGACGATCTGTTCAAAGGTAAAATCGGCCAGTTCCAGCAGCAGCATGGCGTGTCGATGCTGGTTAGCGGCATTGACGCTGAACCGGGCACCACTTTTACCGTCTCTAAGCTGTCCACGCTGGCGGCGATCGGCATGGTCACTAACAACCTTGCCGTGGCCGACAAAGGCAAAGATACCGGCGTGATGGGTCTGACCTATACCGGTGAAGATCCGGAGCTGATTAGCCAGGTGCTGGATCGGGTGATGAGCAACTACCTGATGCAGAACGTGGAGCGTAAATCCGCCGAAGCGCAGAAGAGCCTGGAGTTCCTGCAGCATCAGCTGCCGCAGGTGCGCAGCAAGCTGGACGAAGCGGAAGACAAGCTTAACACCTATCGTCGCAATAACGATTCGGTGGATATGTCGCTGGAAGCCAAATCGGCGCTGGACTCCTCTGTTAGCGTACAGAGCCAGCTGAACGAGCTGACCTTCCGTGAAGCGGAAGTTTCCCAGCTGTTCACCAAGGATCACCCGACCTATCGCGCATTGCTGGAAAAACGTAAAACGCTGGAAGACGAGCAGAAAAAACTGAACCAGAAAATTGGTCAGATGCCGCAGACCCAGCAGGAAATTTTACGTCTGACCCGCGACGTGCAGGCCGGTCAGGAAATCTACATGCAGCTGCTTAACCGTCAGCAGGAGCTGAGCATCAGCAAAGCCAGTACGGTTGGCGACGTGCGCATCATCGACCATGCGGAAACCGCATCCAAGCCGGTTGCGCCGAAGAAAATGCTGATTATGCTGGCCAGCCTGATTGCAGGCCTGGTGATCTCCGTGGGCATCATTCTGCTGAAAGCGCTGTTCCACCACGGCATCACCGCGCCGGACCAGCTGGAAGAAGCCGGTATGAACGTTTATGCCAGCGTGCCGCTTTCCGAATGGCAGCGTAAGAAAGACGTCGAGGCGCTGAACAAGCGCGGCGTGAAGGTCGATCCGCACAACAGCCTGCTGGCGTTGGGCAACCCGACCGACCTCTCTATCGAAGCGATCCGTAGCCTGCGTACCAGCCTGCACTTCGCGATGATGGAAGCCCGTAACAACGTGCTGATGATCACCGGCGCCAGCCCTGGCATTGGTAAAACCTTTATCAGCGCCAACCTGGCGACGCTGGTTGCACAGGCGGGGCAGAAAGTGCTGTTTATCGATGGCGATATGCGCCGTGGCTATACGCACGAGCTGCTGGGCGCGGCCAATAAGTCCGGACTGTCCACCATCCTGTCGGGCAAAACCGCCTTCACGCAGGATCTGATCCAGCACGGCGAATACGGCTTTGACTTTATTCCGCGCGGACAGGTGCCGCCAAACCCTTCCGAGCTGTTGATGCACAGCCGCATGAACGAGCTGCTGGAGTGGGCGAGCAAAAATTACGATCTGGTACTGATCGATACGCCGCCGGTGCTGGCCGTGACCGATGCAACTATTATCGGCAAGCTGGCAGGCACCGCGCTGATGGTGGCGCGCTTTGAAACCAACACGCTGAAAGAAGTAGAGTTCAGCTACAAGCGCTTTGCGCAAAACGGTATCGATATTAAAGGCGTCATTCTTAACGCCGTCGTGCGGAAAGCCGCCAATGCGTACGGCTACGGCTACGACTATTACGATTACAGCTACAAAGGCAATGCAAAAAGCTAATGCTTAAAAGGATCCGCCGCGAGGCGGATCCTTTCGCCTCTGGAATCAGGCCTGTTTCCGGCTGTTTTATGTATAACGTTTAAAAGGTGCCTTGTGATGAAGGATATTTTCTTCTCGATCGTTATCCCTGCCTATAACGCCTCCGAATCGATCGTCACCACGCTGGACTGCGTTAAAGCGCAAAGCTATAAGCATTTTGAAGTGATTATCGTCGACGACAAGTCGGCCGATGCGGCAAAGCTGGCCGAGGTCGTTAACAGCGATCGCTACAGCGACCTGAAAATTAATCTGGTGCTGTCAGAGGTCAAACTCAACGGCGCGGGCGCGCGCAACCGGGGCATTGACCTGGCGACGGGCGACTATGTCTGCTTCCTGGACGCCGACGATGAATGGCATGAAGACAAGCTGCTGGAAAACGTCAAAAAAATCCAGGAGCTGACTGCCAGAGGCAAAGACCGCTTTGTGATCTACAGCCAGGTGAACATTATGCAGGACGGCGCCTTTTTAAAGGTGATGCCGATCAATTTGCCTGCGCACAATGAAAGCATCGCCGAATATCTGTTTGGCTGCTACGGCTTTATCCAGACCAGTACTATTGTGCTGAAGCGCGAGCACGCGGCGGAAATTAAGTTTGATGAGCGGTTTATCCGTCATCAGGACTACGACTTCTGCATCCGCGCGGATAAAAACGATTTTGAATTCGTGATGATTGCAAAACCACTGGCTAACTACCATATGGTGAGCAAATTCAACTCCAGCCATAAAGGCGAGTCCGTAAAGTACTCCACCTTCTGGCTGAAAAGCATGAGCCCGTATCTGAGCAAGCGGGATGTTTATACCTATAAAGCGTATAAGCTGCCGATCCGCTATAAAATGGATGGCAAGGTGCTGCACGCCAGCCTGAGCTTCGCGCAATATTTCTTTTTAACCAACAAAGGCAATCGCGATTATTTTCTCGGCCGTTTAAAACAGAAGTTCTCAGAACGTATTGCAAAAAAATAGCCCTGATTAAAATAATAAGACGGCGGAACAACAATGGCCATATATTGGATAATCAGTTACAGCATTCTGGCGTGCTGTATTTTTGAGTTGGCAGCAATCAACCAGCTTAACGACCCCAGGATCAAACGCGTCATCATGTGGCTGGCGTTTATCTGCACGATGGCGCTGATCTGTTTCGGCGGCTCGCGCGGTCTGCACTCCGGCATGGATGACAGCCAGTACCTGGACTTTTTCGCGGATTTTTCGGCACAGCTTCACGTCAACACCTATGACGCGATCACCGACACCTATCGCTATGAAAAACTCTTTATGCTGCTGGCCTGGCTGTTTTCACTGGTCACCAGCCAGAGCTACTATTTTCTCTTTTTTATCTGCTTTATTGCGGTTTCGACTAACGCTTACTGCTACAAAAAGTATTCTCCGCTGATCCTCTGTTCGCTTTGTTTATATTCAACTCACCTGTTTATCAACAAAGACATGAACCAGATCCGCTTTGGCTTATCCAGCGCCTTTGCTATCGCCTTTATCTGCTCGCTGGCGACGAAGAGAAACGTGTTGGCGCTGGTATTCCTGGTGCTCAGTACGCAGTCGCACGCCACGGGTTATACCATCCTGCTGGCGGTGCCGTTCTTCTTCCTGCGCGAGCGCAAGTATCTGCCGCTGATTATCGTCTTCGCCTGTATTCCGCTGGGAATTATCGGCGGGAAAAAGCTCTTTCTCGACTCGTTGGGCATCGTGCCTGGCCTGGGCGAACGAGCGGCGGGCTATAGCGGCACCGACTTCGATACCGCCTCGCCGGTGTTTGGCCTGGCCAACCTGAAAAACATCTTCTTTATTGCCGCCTTTACCCTTTACTACTTCCGTAACGGCATCCAGAAAGGCGATCGTCTGGTTTATATCCTGCTGGTCTCGTATGCGGTGGGCGCGGGCGTGCGTATTACGTTCTCCGACTTCAGTATCTTTGGCGGCAGGGTGGGCAACCTGTTCCTTCACGCCGAACCGATACTTTTCTCTTTCTTGCTGCTGCGAATACGCAATCTGCTGGTAAACGTCGCCTTGTTAGCGGGGATCTGTTCTTACTACCTCGCCTATAACACGATACTTTCCGCGCAGTCGATTACCGGCTATAGCGTAGCGCCGCTGTTCCGTATGTTCAGCGGCTAGGCGGCCCTGAGCCGCGCTTTTTGCTCAATTTCAACAGGATGATTGAATATGTACAAATTGCTGATCCTTATTGACGGCATTTCCAACAGCGGCGGTACGGATCGCGTTGCCAGCACCTTATCCAGCCTGCTCAGCAATAATGATTACGACGTCACGCTCTATTCGTTGAACAAAGGCGATCCTTACTATCCGACTGATGCGAAAGTGAAAATTCGCTATCCCGAAGCGACCGCGCGCCTGCTTAAGATCCGCGAGTTTATCCGCTTTGCGAAATCGCAGCCCTTTGACGGCATTATGATTATCTCCATGGGCAAGCTTTCCGTGCAGGCGCTGCTGGCCATGAAGCTGTTCGGCGTGAAGTCAAAAATCATCTGCTGCGATCACGTCTCGATTGAAACCTTTAAAACGCCGATCCGTCGCCTGAAAGTGTTCTGCTACGGCCTGGCGGACAAAATCGCCGTGCTTACCGATCACGATAAAAGCTATCTGGAAAAAAATTACGGCGTGAAAAACGTGCACGTGATGAGAAACATCTCGCCTTTCCATGCTGAAAGCAGCGCCAGCAGCTTTGATGACGTTTTCGCCGGCAAGCAGGATCGGGTGTTGGCGGTGGGCCGTCTCACTTACCAGAAAAATTTCGATCGGATGCTCGACGTCTGGCAACGCGTGGATAAGCAGGGCTGGACGCTGCAAATCGTCGGCGACGGCGAAGACAAACCCGCGCTGCTGGCGAAAATTAAAAGCTACGGCATGGAAGCGAGCACGGAAATCATTACGCCCAGCAAAAAGATCAACGACTACTACCGCGCCGCCGGCATCATCATCATGACCTCCCGTTATGAAGGCCTGCCGATGGTGCTGATCGAGGCGAAAAACTTTGCGCTGCCCGCCGTCGCCTTCGACTGCAAAACCGGCCCGGCGGAAATTATCAAAGACGACGGGTTCGTTATCGATTACGACAACGACGACGCCTTTGTGGCGCAGCTGAACATGCTGATCGCCGACGAGCAAAAGCGCAAAACCTTTGCCCACGCGGCCTGGCGCAACGCCGAAAACTACGGGCCGACGCTGATCTTACAAAAGTGGAATGAACTTCTGAATTAACGGGTGATGTTATGTTTTCAGTTCTTATGTCTCTCTATCACAGAGAGAAACCGGAAAATGTTGAGCAGTGCATGCAGAGCCTGTACGAGCAGACGCTGCCAGCTGACGAGATCGTGCTGGTCTACGACGGCCCGCTGGGCGACGATCTGAAAGCGGCGGTCAACAACTGGATGGACAAGCTGCCGCTTGTCATCGTGCCGCTGGAAAAAAACGTCGGTCTGGGCAAGGCGCTTAACGCGGGTCTGGATCGCTGCTCGCATAATATCGTCGCGCGCATGGACACCGACGACATCTGCCTGCCGGAACGCTTTGAAAAACAGATCCCCTATATGGAGGCGCATCCTGATATGGCGCTGCTGGGCGCGGCGGTAATTGAATTTGATGAATTCGGCAACGAGCGTCTAAAGCGTCTGCCGCTGAACAACGCAGAGATCCGCCATTTCGCCCGCATGAAAAACCCCTTCAACCATATGTGCGTGGTGTTCCGTAAGGATAAGGTATTGGCGGCGGGCAGCTACCAGCACCACCTGTTTATGGAAGATTACAATTTGTGGCTGCGTATGCTCTCGCAGGGCTATGACGTCGCCAACCTGCACGATGTGCTGATGCGTGTGCGCTCGGGCAGCGAGATGGTCAGCAAGCGCCGCGGCATGACCTATATCAAAAGCGAGGTGCAGCTGTGGTCGTTAAAGAATCGCCTGCGCCAGACTAACTTCGTGAACGGCACGCTCTATTTTCTGATCCGCACCTCAACGCGGGTGATGCCGGTAAGCGTAATGAAGTTCCTGTACGAGCGGGATCGCAAAGGATAAAAAAGCCTGCACCGGACTATACCTCTGGATGAAACAGCATCGACACTTACCTGATTAACGGAATTTTGTATGAAGCGCAGAGAATTAATCCGAACAGCATTTTCCTCTATCGTGGCAACCGCAGCACTGAGTTCGCTACCCGCAGCCGCCCGCAGTGAAGAAGCGGGTCTGAAGCTGAAGAAAGTGCCGGCCGATGCCATTCCCAAAAATGACGTGCCGATTTTTTCACCTGACGACGTCTTCACCATGCCCGCCGAATTCTGGCATGACTTTAACGGCAAGCTCTATATCGGCAAGGCGGGCACCGATCCCGCTCAGCATCCGATCGACGTTTTTGTTAAAAGCGCCAACGGCGAAGTTTCGCTGCTGTCGCAGCCCGTGTCGTTGAACAGCGATACTTTAAAACGTTTTGTGGCAGCCAAAGGCGCGCTGTGGTCAAACAGCGAATATTCGATGGCGCTCTATAACGATCGCGACGAGCAGCTGTTCTACGTGCCGGATGTGAAAAACAGCGGCGCTTCCGAATTCAGCCGCCGTCTGGCGCAGCCTTCCGGCTACCAGCTGATTGGCGAAATCGGCTCTTACGATGAATTACGCCAGACCCGACCGCTGTTCAACGGCGCAAAAGTGCGGCTTAAGGGCTGGCACGCCGGAACGGAAACGGGCGGCGGCGCCTTTGTCGGCGAGCTGAGCAAAGCACAGGATGACGGTGGCTATATCGCCTCGTCCGGTCAGGATTACCACTGGCGTCGCATCTCTGACGATCTGAACGCGCTGACCATCTTTGACTTTGGCGCGGTGGCCGACGGCCGCACCGACTCGCTGCCCGCCATTCAGGCAATGTTCCACTGGGCGCAGGATAACAACAGAATGTTGTCCGTGCAGTTCCCGGCCGGGCGCTTTTTCGTCTCCTCGTTTGATATTTCCGCTAACTACGTCAGCTACTTCCGCGTATCGGGCGCGCCAATCAACTTCGGCTATTTCCCCTCGACCACGATTGTCTCCGATGGCAAATCGGACTTTGCCTTTAAGGTGAATGCGCGTTGGGTAGAGATCAGCAACCTGAGCTTTGAAGGCCGCAATAAAGAACTGCCGAACACGCAGGGCTTCTATCACAACTCGTGTCCGGCGGGTCAGTACTTCCGCGGTTCCTGTCTGCGCTTTATTGGCGTTGGCGGCACGTCGCTGAGCCTGGTTGATACGCTGGATTGTAAAATCGACCAGTGGTATGCCAATAACTGTACCGGCGATGTGATCAAAGCGACCTGGTCCTATACCAAAAAAGGCAACTGGGACCACAGCACCGCTATCGAACTGTCGAACTTCAACGTGCAGCACTGCTCTAAAGGCATGGCGCTGAACCTGCCGCGCTGTACGCAGTCGATTATTCACAACGGCTGGATTGAGCACACCGAGTTTCCGGGCGATCTCTCTAACGGTCAGTGGATCGTGGATGCGTTAAGCATTGAAACCTGCCCGAACCCGCTGATTGCCCACCACTCGCGGCTGAATATGCGGCAAATCAACCTGCAGGCGAAAAGCTGGATTGATAACTCGCTGCAGGGCGATGAGTGGCTTGGCCCTTACGAACGCGGTTCTACTCGCGTAGAGTCTTACGGCATCGCCGCCGACGGCAGCATGAAGTACAACTATCTGACTTCACGCTTTCGTATTCAGAACAACAGCAACCAGGAAAAATGGTATCTGTTGGGCAACATCCATACGCCGGATGTGGGCGACAGCTGGGAAATTGAGATCCTCGGGCAGTCGCAGTTCAGCAATGGCACCACGTCGGAGCCGCTGCATAATCTGTTGAACGATCGCAACACCGGCGGTAAAGCCGTTATCACCTTGCAACGTAAGGTTCACGGTTTTGAAGGAAGCTGGCACATCGAGGGCAGCAGCCCGATTGTCGACGTGATGTATACCACTACGCACGATGCCGATACGCAGGTCTTTGTGAAGCTGGCAGGCTGGGTCGGCTCGTCCGGCGTGATGATGAAAACCACGGCGCGCGATCGCTTCCTGACCGGCCAGTGCGCCCGCTTCGATGCGGAGATGGACTTCAAAAATCCGCCGCAGGGCGCGCGTCAGGCCGTGCGTCGCTTCTCGCTGCACAATGGCAAAGCAGGGATAGGCGCCAACGAGCAGGGCGATCTGCTGGTGCAGTCGCGGCAGCTGGATGCGGCCGAGGTCGATACCACCAAACCCGGCGGTTTTGTTTCCATGGTGATCAACGGCCAGCAGGTTGCGGTGCCCTGGTATGCGCTAAAAAATCAGGGTTAACGGCTGCTTTCGGCGGTCAGCCTGCTTTTAATCGTAAAAAAGCAGGCTAGCCGGTTGATTTTTAGGATAATTACGCTTGCCTGGCCGCACAGGTTAGCTGCTAGTATTAGATAAAATTGATCAAGCTGTTCGGGGCAGGGCGAGACGTTCCTGCCCTGTTGCTAAAACCGCCTCTTGGTGGATACGACGCTGCGAATATTATGTCTTTCGCCCCGGGCGATCCGCCAGTCTGCGCAGGAGCGCGTTCCCGGGACTTACTACCGAAGACGTCGTCAGTATTTTAGGGTAAATCGATGAAACTAACTTTTTTCACCATGCGTTTTCCGGTAGCGTCAGAAACCTTTGTGCTCAACCAGGTAACCCACTTCATTGACAGTGGATATGACGTAGAGATCATTTCGGTATTTCCGGGCGATCACGTTAACCGGCATGCGGCTTTCGATCGCTACAATCTGGCGGAACGTATTCATTATCTGTTGCCGGAAGAGCAAAAAAGCAACGCGGAAAAGCTAAAGCAGCGCCTGAAAATGATCCTGCCGAAGCTCTTCAAGCCTGGGGTTATTAAGGCCATGAACGTGGGTCGCTATGGCGATCAGTCCATGAAGCTGCTGCTGCCGGCTATCGTCGCCTGGGCTAAGAAACCTATTACTTCAGATGTGTTTCTGGTGCATTTCGGCTACGCGGGCGCGCTGGCCAACAAGCTGCGTGAGCTGAAAGTGCTGCGCGGCAAGCAGGCAACGGTTTTTCACGGCGCGGATATTTCCCGTCGCTTTATCCTCAACGAGCACCGTAAAGATTATCCCATCCTTTTCCGCGATACCGAGCTGCTGCTGCCTATCAGCCATCTGTGGGAAAGAAAGCTGATTGCCATGGGCTGCCCGCCGGAGAAAATCCAGGTCACGCGGATGGGTATTGAACCTGAAAAATTCAATATGAAAGCGCGTGAAGCGCTGCATCAGCCGTTACGTATCCTTACCGTGGCGCGCCTGACCGAGAAAAAAGGCCTGGGCGTGGCGGTGGAAGCCTGCAAATATCTGAAAGAGAAAGGCGCTAATTTCCAGTACACCATCATCGGCAATGGCGATATGGAAGAGCAGATGCGTAACACCATTCGGCAGGCCCAGCTGGAAGACTGCGTGCAGATGGTCGGCTTTAAGCCTCAGGAAGAGATTAAGCGTTACCTGGACGAAGCCGACATCTTCCTGCTGCCTTCGCTGACCGCCGCCGATGGCGATATGGAAGGCATTCCCGTCGCGCTGATGGAAGCGATGGCCGTAGGGCTACCGGTGGTTTCCAGCGATCACAGCGGCATTCCGGAGCTGATTGAAAACAACGTTTCCGGCTGGCTGGCCCCGGAAGGCGATGCGCAGGCGCTGAGCGATATCCTGTTCCGGCTGTCCAAAGGCGATGTGGACGTCGCGCCCGTGGTCGCCGCCGCTCGCCAAAAAGTGGAAACGGAGTTTAACCAGCATATTGCCTATCAGGAACTGGCGGAAACGCTGGAAAAGCTGGCTAAGCGTTAATAAATTGCACTATTAATTTCAGATAATCTTTATTAAAGCGGCAGAGTAAATTTGCCGCTGAGTGCAGCGTAATTATATTTTTGTGCGGACTTATCGAATACCCGACAATTAATTCAGCGCTAAGCTAAGACAGGGAAAGGCGATTGCTGTGGCAATGGCCTTTTTTTATTTAAGCCCGATAAGTTACCGAAACTGAACGAGGTTCACGGCAAAGTCTGGCAAAGCCGCGCCGCCTGCGTTTGCAGGCTCGCAGCACAAGGGCCGTTTGCCGCGTGCATTTATGAAAATTTATGGGCTAAGCATTAAAATGCCGGCCCTTATATGGGCCAGCCGCAGCTAAATTTTCAGATTAAGATTATACTTGCTGAATATCACTTTAATGCATAATTGCTGAACGTTTTTTACTTCATTTATATGGAAAAAATATGACCAAGCTTAAAGCAGTTATCCCCGTTGCGGGTCTGGGTATGCACATGCTCCCTGCTACAAAAGCCATTCCTAAAGAGATGCTGCCCGTTGTCGACAAGCCCATGATCCAGTACATCATCGACGAGTGCGTAGCGGCAGGCATCAAGGAAATTGTTCTGGTCACCCACGCGTCCAAGAATGCGGTTGAAAACCATTTCGATACCTCTTATGAGCTGGAAGCCCTGCTGGAAGCGCGCGTGAAGCGTTCGCTGCTGAGCGAAGTGCAGTCAATCTGTCCGCCAGGCGTGACCATCATGAACGTGCGTCAGCCACAGCCGCTGGGCCTGGCTAACTCTATTCTGTGCGCTCGTCCTATGCTGCACGACGAAGCTTTCGTGGTCGTCCTGCCGGACGTGCTGCTGGACGACTCTACTGCCGATCCGCTGCGCTATAACCTGGCTGCGATGGTTGCGCGTTTCGAAGAAACCGGCCACAGCCAGGTGCTGGCGCACCATATGCCTGAAGCCGACCTTTCCGAATACTCGGTGATTAAAACGAAAGAAGTTATGGATAACCCGGGTCAGACCAGCCAGATCCTGGAATTCGTCGAGAAGCCGGAGCAGCCGCAGACGCTGCAATCCGATCTGGCTGCGGTAGGCCGCTACGTGCTGTCCGCCGATATCTGGGCCGAGCTGGAAAATCTGGAGCCGGGCGCCTGGGGCCGCTATCAGCTGACCGACGCTATCGCCAGCCTGGCGAAAAAGCAGCGTGTTGACGCGCAGCAGCTGACCGGTACCAGCTTCGACTGCGGTCGTAAATTAGGCTACATGAAAGCTTTTGTCTCCTGGGGACTGAGAAATAACGCGCAGGGCCGCGAGTTCCGCGAAGAAATCAAAAAGATCCTCGCTAAGTAATTTCCCATTATTTAAGGTCGCGCCAGCGCGGCCATAAAGGAGTCAATATGGCTATTTTGGTAACGGGCGGAGCGGGCTACATCGGTTCGCACACGGTGCTGACGCTTCTGGAGCGCGGCGATGACGTGGTGGTTCTGGATAACCTGAGCAACGCTTCCCGCGAATCTATCGTTCGGGTAGAAAAGCTGACCGGTAAAAAGGCCGTTTTTTGCGAAGGTGATATCCTGGATCGCGCCTGCCTGCGCGACCTTTTCGCTCAGCACAATATCACTGCGGTTATTCACTTTGCTGGTCTGAAGGCGGTTGGGGAATCTACCCGTATGCCGCTGGAATACTATCAAAATAACGTGACCGGCACGCTGGTGCTGCTGGAAGAGATGCGCGCGGCCGGCGTGAATCAGTTTATTTTCAGCTCTTCCGCCACCGTTTACGGCGCGGATGCGCCGGTACCTTACGTTGAGACTACGCCAATCGGCGGCACGACCAGCCCTTACGGCACCTCTAAGCTGATGGTTGAGCTGATCCTGCGTGACTATGCCAAAGCCAATCCGGAGCTGAAAGCCATCGCGCTGCGCTACTTTAACCCGGTAGGCGCGCATGAATCCGGCCAGATTGGCGAGGATCCAAACGGTATCCCTAACAACCTGCTGCCTTATATTGCGCAGGTTGCGATTGGCCGCCTCGAAAAGCTGGGTATCTTCGGCGACGACTATCCGACTAAAGACGGCACCGGCGTACGTGACTATATTCACGTGATGGATCTGGCTGAAGGCCACCTGAAAGCGCTGGATCATCTGTCGGCTATCAGCGGTTATAAAGCCTATAACCTGGGCGCGGGCGAAGGCTATTCCGTACTGGAAATGGTGAAGGCGTTCGAGAAGGCTTCCGGTCGTCCGGTGCCTTACCAGGTCTCGCCTCGTCGCGATGGCGATCTGGCAGCGTTCTGGGCCGACGCCTCGCTGGCAGATAAAGAGCTGGACTGGCGCGTTTCACGCGGCATCGACGAGATGATGCGCGATACCTGGAACTGGCAGAGCAATAACCCTAACGGTTATAAGTAAAAAAAGCACAGCGGAAGCTGTGCTTCAGGTAAAACGTCGAGCACAGCTTCCGCTGTGCTTTTTTAAATCTTTTCGTCGATCAGATTTTGTAAATACTGTCCGTAAGAAGTTTTTGACAGCATTTTTGCCTGTACTGCCACTTCCTCATAATTTAGCCAGCCTTTACGCCATGCGATTTCTTCCAGACAGGCAACCTTCATGCCCTGACGTTTCTCAATAGTATGGATAAACTGCGACGCTTCAATCAGGCTGTCGTGCGTGCCCGTATCCAGCCAGGCGAAACCGCGCCCCAACAGTTCAACGTTCAGCTGACCTTTTTCCATATACATTTCGTTCAGCGTGGTGATTTCAAGCTCGCCACGATGAGAAGGTTTAACCTGCTTAGCCATTTCTACTACGCTGTTATCGTAGAAATACAGGCCGGTAACGGCCCAGTGCGATTTCGGCTTTAACGGTTTTTCTTCAATAGAAAGCGCACGGAAGTTTTCATCGAATTCGACCACGCCAAAACGTTCCGGGTCCATTACCTGGTAACCAAACACGGTAGCGCCGCTTTTTAACTGTGCAGCGGTTTCAAGCTTCTTACCAAAGCTCTGGCCAAAGAAAATGTTGTCGCCCAGTACCAGCGCACAGGAATCACCGGCGATAAATTCCTCACCGATAATAAAGGCCTGTGCCAGACCATCCGGAGAAGGCTGGACCGCATATTCCAGCTGAATGCCAAACTGGCTGCCGTCTCCCAGTAAACGCTGAAAAGAGGACAGATCGTCTGGCGTAGTGATAACCAAAATTTCTCTGATCCCTGACAGCATCAGCACGGAAAGCGGATGATAGATCATCGGCTTATCGTAAATAGGCAGCAGCTGTTTTGAAATGCCGCGGGTGATAGGGTACAGACGCGTTCCGGAGCCTCCGGCTAAAACGATGCCTTTCATAAAATACCTTTTATTTATTTAAACCCAGACGTTCGCCTACATAGGCGCCGCTTTGCACACGCTGCCACCACTCGCTATTATTCAGATACCACTCAACGGTTTTACGAATACCGGTTTCAAACGTTTCCTGCGGCTTCCAACCCAGCTCGCGAGCGATTTTACCGGCATCAATGGCGTAGCGCATATCATGGCCAGGGCGGTCGGTAACGTGTGTGATCAGCTCAGCAAAGTGGGTAATACCGTTCGGTTTATCAGCGATCAGTTCATCCAGGATCGTACAAATAGTTTTTACCACTTCAATATTTTTACGCTCGTTGTGGCCGCCAATGTTGTAGGTTTCGCCCACTACACCTTCTGAGACGACTTTATACAACGCGCGCGCGTGATCTTCGACATAGAGCCAGTCGCGGATCTGTAGCCCTTCGCCGTAAACGGGCAGCGGCTTACCGGCCAGCGCGTTCAGGATCACCAGAGGGATCAGTTTTTCTGGAAAATGATAAGGACCATAATTGTTTGAACAGTTGGTAATAATTACCGGCAAGCCGTAGGTACGATGCCACGCGCGCACCAGGTGATCGCTGGAAGCTTTAGAAGCGGAATAGGGACTGCTTGGTGCATAAGGCGTAGTTTCCACGAAAAGATCGTCCGTACCGTGCAGGTCACCATAAACCTCATCGGTGGAGATATGATGGAAACGGAAAGCAGATTTCTTCTCGCTGGAAAGCGAGGACCAATAAGCTCGGGCCGCTTCTAACAGCGTATAGGTGCCGACAATATTGGTTTCGATAAAGGCAGCCGGGCCATCGATAGAGCGGTCAACATGGCTTTCTGCCGCCAGATGCATAACGGCATCCGGTTGAAATTCTGTGAAGGCTCTTTTCATGGCGGCCGCATCGCAAATGTCAGCCTGAATGAAGTGATAGCGAGGACTTTGTGAAACGGCAGCTAAAGATTCCAGATTGCCGGCATAGGTCAGGCTATCCACCACCAGTACCGTCGCCTGAATATCGTTAATAAGATGCCTGACGACGGCTGAACCGATAAAACCTGCACCGCCTGTTACAAGAATTTTCATGAATTAAAGCTCACTCATTTGCTATCGCGAAGTTATCCAGCATATTAAGCCGCAGGATCAGAGAGATAACCTGACCACAGGTTAAGAGAGCAAATTATACCTGTAACCACAATCGCCTCAACCATCGAAGGGCAAAAAACACGCGTTTAGTTACAGTTTTTCCCAGTATCATTCCTGCCTGTAACCGCTCATAAGGATATAAAGGCTGATGAGATGTAAATGAGCAGCAGGCGCAAGAATATTTTAAGGGTGCAATGGCGAAAATTTCTTTAAGTCAAGAGCTTATATGACCTTTATATGAAATTCCTTTACAGACAAACTCGTAAGAAAAAAAAGAATTACTGACACAGGGTTCAGCGTCGATCGAGTTAATGCTAAGATCAACCCCTTAAAACTGGCTCTTTTGATTTTGTTGAATGATCCATAAAATACGAATCAGCGCCAAAAGCATGTATTAACGGATGACGAACGGTGTACAAATGAAAGTTACTGAGACGCGTGTACAGGGTGTAAAACTCATCGAGCCAAAGGTTTTTGGCGATGAGCGAGGTTTTTTTCTCGAAACATTCCAGAAAGAGCGTTACCAGGCGTTGCTGGACATAGATTTAGATTTTGTGCAGGACAATCACTCCCGTTCGTCTCAGGGGGTTTTGAGAGGGCTGCATTTTCAAACTTCAAGGCCGCAGGGCAAGCTGGTCCGGGTCGTACGTGGTGAAGTTTTCGATGTGGCGGTAGACATTCGTCCTGATTCGCCTACGTTTGGCCAGTGGGCTGGCGTTTATCTTTCCGAAGAAAATAAAAACCAGTTCTGGGTTCCACCCGGCCTGGCGCACGGGTTCGTAGTGATTTCAGAATTTGCTGATTTTGAATACAAGTGTACAGACTATTATGACCCGCAACACGAAGGCTGTCTGCTGTGGAACGATCCTCAATTGAATATCGAGTGGCCTGTCGCTGAGCCACTACTTTCCGGTAAAGACGCGCAAGGTAAATTGTTCAGAGAGCTGTTCAAATGAAAGTGCTGTTAACCGGTGCATCTGGTCAGGTTGGTTCTTGCTTCCAGGATCTTGCTAAAGAGAAGTTTCCGCAGGTTACGCTGCTGGCTACCGATCGCTCGCAGCTGGATATCTCTGACGCTGCCGCTGTTGAACGGCTTGTCGGACAATTTCAGCCAGACGTTATTTTTAATGCGGCTGCCTATACTGCGGTAGATCGCGCGGAATCCGATCCTGAAGGTGCCTGGAACGTAAATGTACAGGCTGTAGAAAACCTTGCACTTGCCGCTCAGCGCCATCATGCGTTTCTTATCCATATTTCTACCGATTACGTTTTTAATGGAGAAGCAGATAAGCCTTGGGCTGAGGATCATCCCTGCGATCCGCAAAGCATATATGGTTCTACCAAACTGGCTGGTGAGAAAGCGGCGCTGACCTGTGAGCAGGCAATAGTACTGAGGACGTCATGGGTATTTAGCGAATATGGCAATAATTTTCTGAAAACCATGCTGCGGTTGGGTAAAGAGCGCCCCGCACTAAGCATTATTGACGATCAGCGTGGATGCCCTACCTATGCAGGCGATATAGCCAGTGCTGCGATGGAGATAATATTTGCCGCCCCGCGCCCTACAGGTATTTATCACTATAGCGGTGTAGGTGAAACTAGCTGGTTTGGCTTCGCAGAAGCCATTTTACAGAAGGCCTGTGTCGCCGGACTGCTGGAAAAAATGCCTGAGCTGACGCCCATCCCGACCACCCAGTTTCCTACGCCAGCGAAACGACCAAAGTATTCGGTTATGTCTACGCAAAAGATTGCAGCAGCAGGCATTATGCCCGTTAGCTGGCTGCCACGTATTGATCTCGTATTGCAAAAGCTGAAGACAAGCCTATCCTGAAAAACCTGGCGTTCGCGCAACATGCAAATCAGAGCAACGGACCGGCACACGGGACAGGTGCTAATTTCAGACAGGTTTAACGATGGATAATAACCCATATATGCAAATAGTCGCCTCAATCGTTCTGTATCGTCATACTCAGGCAGACATCGAGCCAACGCTGGCTTCTTTGTTAAGCGAGGAAACGGTAGAAAAGATCGTGCTGGTGGACAATGGCGGTGCTGACTGGGCTGCAAAGTTGCATCATCCGCGAGTTGACTATATTCGGGCTGAAAGCAACCGTGGGTTTGGCGCGGGACACAATATTGCAATAAAAAAATACCTTAAGCAATCTGAGTATTTTTTAATCTGCAATCCTGATATACGCTTTCATGAAGGATCTGTTTCCGCTTTATATCACGTGGCCAGGCAAAACAAATATAAATTTGTTTCGCCCTCAATTGTTTATTCGGACGGATCAAAACAGTTTAGCTGCCGTCTTTTACCTACGCCAGTAAATTTATTTGTTCGTCGGTTTATCCCGGCATTGGCAAAGGATCTCGATAATAAATATGAGCTGCGAAATGCAGATTTTTCGAAAGTTTTCACTGTACCTTCAGTATCTGGCTGTTTTATGTTTTTAGAATCCGATCTGCTTGCCAGACTGGAAGGTTTTGATGACAGATACTTTATGTATATGGAAGATATTGATCTTTGCCGCCGAGCCCTAAAGTATACAGATATTATTTACTATTCAGATGTCACTGTTACACATCTTTTTAAGAAAGGATCTTATAAAAGTAAATACCTCTTATTGCAACATATTTTATCATCGATAAAATATTTTAATAAATGGGGCTGGTTTTTCGATCCGCTAAGACGTTCAAAAAATAAAGAGTGTTTGAAGTCGGTACCCACCAGGGCCGATACCTAAATACTGTTTGAGGTATTAATAATATGTTCAAAAAATTTATTATGGCAGGTTCAGAGAGGGGAGAGAAATGAGCAACCCTCATTTAAAACAGCGTATTTCCGTCAGGGCGATGCTGGCTTCAATTTTTCGTCATAAGCAATTGATTTATCAAATGACCAAGCGAGAAGTTGTCGGCCGTTATAAAGGCTCCAGCATGGGGCTGGCCTGGTCTTTTCTGAATCCTTTATTTATGCTCGCGGTTTATACCTTCGTCTTTTCCGTAGCCTTTAAAGCCCGCTGGTCCGTGGGCGGTGATGAAAGTAAAACGCAATTTGCACTGATACTGTTTGTGGGCATGATTGTGCATGGTCTGTTCGCTGAGGTGGTAAACAAAGCCCCAACAATTATTTTGGGAAATATCAATTACGTCAAAAAAGTTGTTTACCCCCTTGAAACGTTATCCGTTATCAGCCTGCTTTCCGCTATTTTTCATAGCGTAATTAGCCTGTTTGTCCTGATGCTCGCTTTCTTTACTTTTAACGGCTATCTGCACTGGACAAGCGTCTTTCTACCCGCTGTGTTTATACCTTTGATAATTTTTTGTCTTGGCTTATCCTGGATCCTTTCTTCACTAGGTGTTTATATTCGTGATGTAGGGCAAACCACCATGATCATTACTACCATCATGATGTTTCTCTCTCCGGTATTTTTTCCTATCACGGCTATTCCTGAAAAGTTCCGTATCTGGATTATGCTTAATCCGCTCACTTTTATCATTGAGCAAGCACGTGAAGTTCTAATTTGGGGGCATATACCAAACTGGAAAGGATTATTAATCTATACCGGCTGTGCCTCTGTTATTGCCTGGCTCGGCTTTGCTTTCTTCCAGAAAACCAGAAAGGGATTCGCTGATGTCCTCTAATGAATTTGCTGTCCGCATTGAAGGACTGAGTAAGTGCTATCACATCTACGATCGTCCCAGGGATCGCCTGAAACAATTCGTCCTCCCGCACGCGCGCCGCTTCGCAGGGAAAAGTACCCAAAATTATTTTAAAGAGTTTTGGGCCTTGAGGAATGTTTCTTTTACCATTAACCGTGGTGAAACCGTAGGTATTATTGGCCGCAACGGCGCAGGAAAATCGACGCTGTTACAGATGATCTGTGGGACGCTTTCCCCTACGGCGGGGAGCGTAGAAATCAACGGCCGCGTCGCCGCTCTGCTGGAACTGGGCGCAGGATTTAATCCGGAATTTACCGGACGCGAAAATGTCTACCTCAACGCCAGCGTATTAGGCATGAGTAGAAGCGAAACTGACGCTAAGCTTGACGAAATTTTAAGCTTTGCCGATATAGGCAACTTTATCGATCAGCCTGTAAAAACTTACTCCAGCGGCATGTACGTGCGACTTGCTTTTGCCGTGCAGGCCTGTGTGGATCCAGAAATATTGATTGTCGATGAAGCATTGGCGGTAGGCGATATCGGATTCCAATACAAATGCTTCAAACGCATGGAAGCCTTAAAGAAAAAGGGCACAACTATCCTGATGGTGACGCATTCGACTGGCAGTATCCTGGAATATGCCGATCGCTGCATCGTGATGAAAAACGGCGAATTGGTCGCTGACACCACGGATGTTCTGGCTGCCGTGCTTGCCTATGAAAAAGGCATGATCCTTTCGCAAGCCGAAGCGGTAGAAAATGTTAAGCCTCAAAACGAAACTCTTGCTGCCACGGCTTTCAGTGTCCCAGATCTACAGCGGATTCAGCAGACAGGTATTCATCGTGAAGTCGATGAAAAACGCTTCGGTAGCGCTCGCGCTATTATAGAAAAAATGGCCGTCATCAAGTCTGACGGTACGCCTCTGGAAGAGAAGCCAATGGTGAAAGCCGGTGAGGCGCTCACTTTTAACTTCACCCTGTTGGTTGCGGAGGAAATTAAAGAAGCCGTGCTGGGTATTTCTTTGTCCAGAGCGCAGGGGGGAGACGTTTGGGGCGATAATAATATTGCCGCCGGGCAACCTTTTCATCTTAAACCGGGTAAATATTATATTGATTACAAGGTAACTCTGCCTCTCAATGCGGGTGATTATTTAATCCATTGTGGGCTGGCTTCTTTGGATAATGGACAGCGTGAAGAGCTGGATCAGCGTCGCCCGATGCACAAAATAAAATATTGGGCGCCGCGTGAGCAGGGTGGTGTGCTTTACGCCCCGGTCAAGGTTTCCTTTAAAGAGAGTGCCGACAAATGATTGTCGCCTATTTCCCTTCTTTTCCATTCAGGGGGCAGTCTGCCCCTTATTTATGGATATTTTATAAGCTATTGACGACCTATGGCGATCGACTGCATTTTCTGACTGACGATCTTTATCGTAGAGATATCGATATCTGGCGTCAGTATGAACGCTGGGAATTGCTGGACGATTCGCAAACTCGTCAGGGCTATCGGCTGCCTACTCCGGCAGAACTGGCCGCTATGAGCTTCACCCCTTTTAACAGCGACTTTTTTGTCCGAAAGTTGGCCGAGCATAACGGTAATCCGACGCGTGCGTTTTATGATTACCTCACTACAGAAGATGCTACGCTTGAAAAAGATTTCCATGATACGATTTTGTCAATCGGAAAGGTCGAAGTTGTACTAAACTGGTGTAATTGTCCTTCTTTATCCCTGGCTTGTAAAAAGTTGAATATACCAGTAATGAATATGGAGTTAGGGCCGTTAAGACACCCGGAATACATCTCTACGGGCTACCTTGATTTTAGCGGCGTCAATGGCAACACTGAAGCAGCGACTCGCTATGCGGCCGTGGCGAAAGAATGCCGGTTAGACCTGACGCTTGAAGATTTAAGAGATTTTTTTGCCTCTTCGCCGTTGCCCCCGCTGACAAAAGAATACAAATCAGGCATAGTGCTACAGGTCGAAAATGACTCTAATCTTATTGCTTATGCTAATGGTTTCAATAATCAGGTATTGCTCGATTACGCACGCTTAAACTACGACAGCGATTTTATCGTGCGTAGCCATCCGGGCAGCGCTTTCAGATTAAATGACGAACTTTTTAATGTAGACAAATCAGCTACCAGCATTGATTTTATTGCTCGTTGTAAAAAAATAGTGACTATCAATTCCAGTGTAGGTCTTGAAGCGTTGTTAATGGGCGTGCCGGTTGCTGCTTTTGGCGATTCATCTTTTCGATTTATTTTAGAGGCAGAAGATGAAAAGGAACGTATTAACCGCCTTGGGTTTTACCTGTTTGCTTATCTGGTACCCTATTCCCTTATCTTTGATTTAGACTATATACGTTTCAGGCTCGCTAAGCCCGATGAAAAGGCGATTATAAAAAAACATCTTCAATTTTATGAAAGTGCAGGAAATACAAAATGAATGATAACGATAAGGGATCACTGGCATCCGATATCGAAAACGGCGTTAAGGACCGTAAGATAAAGGAATTAACCTCCAGCATCGCTGCGTTGCAGAATACTATAGCCATGCTGGAAGCTAATCGTGTTGAAACCCAGGCTGGCCATATTGCTTCAGCTAATGACCATTCAACGCTGGAAGCGGAAAATCAGACGCTGAAAGAGCAGGTAGCCGCTCTAATAACCCAGTTGGATGAGGTGCAGGCTAGCCACCGCAAAGCGCTGGCACGCAACGAAATTGATCTGTCGAAAACGGTTGACGTCATTGTCCCTGTCTATGCTGGCCTGGAAGAAACCCAGGAGTGTATTGAATCCACGTTGGCTTCAATTCCGGACTGGGCGCAGCTGGTCGTTATTAACGATTGCTCACCGGAGCCGGAGCTGACGGAGTGGTTACGCGCGCGTAGCAGCAATGATGAGTTTATCCTGCTGGAAAACGAAACCAATCTGGGCTTTGTGGCTACAGTCAACCGCGGAATGCAGCTTCACCTGCGTAATGACGTGCTGTTACTCAACAGCGACGTTGAAGTAGCGAACGACTGGCTTGAAAGGATTAAAGATGCCGCTTATAGCAAAGAGCGCGTAGGCAGCATTACGCCGTTTTCAAATAATGCCACTATTTGCAGCTTCCCTAACTTCTGTGAAGATAACGAACTGTTGCTCGGGCTGGACGTTAAGGCATTGGACGACCATTTCTCCAGTTATGGCACCCAGGACAACCTGGTTGAGATCCCAACAGGGATCGGTTTCTGCATGTATATTCGTCGTGACTGTTTAAATCAGGTAGGCTATTTCGATGTCGAAACCTTTGGTCGCGGCTATGGTGAAGAAAATGACTGGTGTCAGCGAGCGGATAAGCTGGGGTGGAAGAATTATCATCAGCTGAACGTATTTGCCTACCATAAAGGCGGCGTCAGTTTTGCTGGCGAGCAAAGCCCACGTAAGATCAAAGCTATGGAGCTTTTGTCCGAACTGCACCCGAATTATACTGCTGACGTTATGTCCTTTATCGCTGCCGATCCGGCTAAAAAAGCTCGTCAACAGATGATGGCGCGTATTATCGCTACCACGCCGGTCCCTAAAGTGCTGCTGGTCAGCCATAAAATGGGCGGCGGCGTAGTTACCCATCTAAATGAGCTTATTGCGCATTACAAGAATAAAGTGCATTTTTTACTGCTGTCGCCAGGTGAAAAAGAGAATACCTATGCACTGGCGCTAACGGCAGAAGGTGCGGCCAACAAAGACCGGATTATTTTCGATCTGGATCAGGGCACAGATAAATTAATAGATTTGCTGACCTTCGTAGGTGTAGGTAATATTCACTATCACCATATTATGGGATTCAGCAAAGAGATCCTGGCGCTGCATGAAAAGCTGAAATGCAGTTATGATATAACGGTACATGACTACTTTTTAATTAACGGCAACCCCACGTTAACCGACCGAAACGGACGCTTCTGCGGCGATGATTTAACCACTATGGATCAGCTCTGCATTGAGCACTATCCAGTGCCAATGTATATGCCGCTAGAAGACTACCGCAAGCATGTCGCCGTCTGGCTACAGGGCGCACAGCGCGTGATTTTTCCATCAATTGATACGCAGGCGCGCTATGCCAACGTATACGATGCGAAAAATTACAATGCGGTCAGCGCGTGGCATATCGACCATCATGTTAAACAGCTTGATGTGCCGGTTAAAGCGCCGCAGCCTTCGCGCAATCTGAATGTCCTCATTATTGGTGCTATCAGCAAAGAGAAGGGCGCTGTTCTTCTGGAAGAAACCGCCGTCGCCCTGAATGGACATCCGGTGAAATTTACCCTGATGGGATATGCTTTCCGTCCGTTACACAGTGCAATTAATACGCTGGGCGGCTATTCAGATGCCGATATCGAAAAAATCATTGAGGAAGTGAAGCCTGACGTGGTCTGGTATCCTGCTCAATGGCCAGAAACCTATAGCTATACGCTTAGCATCGCCCTGGAGAATAGTTTGCCTGTGATCGTGCCTAACATTGGCGCATTCCCGGAGCGGGTTAACGAGCGTCAATATAGCAGAGTCATCCAGTGGGATATGGCGATCCCGGCGCTGAAGGAATTCTTCCTCTCGCTGGCGGCCGATCCGGCACTGCTGAATAATGGTGAAAATAAGCACAATATACTTGATGATAAAGGCATCAAGCTAAATAAAGGATTTTATCAGGCGGAATACCTCAATCCTGAATGGCAGCGCAAAGGGAAACTCGGCATTATCGATTACAAAACGTTGATCAATCATGTTGAGGTTACCAGGGTAATTAGCGATCAGCTCTCGCAAAAAGAGGTCTATCTGGCGAAACTGTGGAAGCTCATTCAGCTTCCTGGCGTTAAAGTTGTTGCGCGGCTAATCCCTTATCGTTTGCAGCGTTATGTGAAACGGCGATTATCAAATCGTGCTATTCACGAGATTGTTAAATAGTGCCTGGGCCCCCGCATCGCGGGGGCTTTTTATTTCAGAGTGTAAATAATGCTGTCGCGGTTACTATTAATGACTGTTTTTTATTCATTGACATGCTTTATATATGGTTATTACTTAAGCATTAATCTGAAAAGAGTAATAGCTGTGATAGCTTTGAATGTTAATTTTGCTATGTACAATAGAATGGATAATCTCTAAGGTAGAGAGACAGTTCAAGCACTAAAACGAGGGCGATGCAAGCCATTGTTTTTACATGACAGGAGTATGTAATGTCCAAGCAACAGATCGGCGTTGTAGGTATGGCGGTAATGGGTCGTAACCTGGCTCTTAACATCGAAAGCCGCGGCTATACCGTATCCATCTTTAACCGCTCTCGCGAAAAGACTGACGAAGTCATCGCCGAGAACGAAGGCAAAAAGCTGGCGCCTTACTACACCATCGAAGAGTTTGTTGAATCCCTTGAGAAACCTCGCCGTATTCTGCTGATGGTGCAGGCAGGCGAAGCGACTGACAAAACTATCGCTTCTCTCACACCACACCTCGATAAAGGCGATATCCTGATCGACGGCGGCAACACTTTCTATAAAGACACCATTCGCCGTAACCGCGAACTGTCTGAGCAGGGCTTCAACTTTATCGGTACCGGCGTTTCCGGTGGTGAAGAGGGCGCACTGAAAGGCCCATCCATCATGCCTGGCGGCCAGAAAGAAGCTTACGAGCTGGTTGCACCTATTCTGGATAAAATTGCCGCGCGCGCCGAAGGCGAAGCCTGTGTTGCCTACATCGGCCCGGACGGCGCTGGTCACTATGTCAAAATGGTGCACAACGGTATCGAATACGGCGACATGCAGCTGATTGCAGAAGCCTACTCGCTGCTGAAAAACGCCCTGAACCTGAGCAACGAAGATCTGGCTAAGACCTTCAGCGAATGGAACGAAGGCGAGCTGAGCAGCTACCTGATCGACATCACCAAAGACATCTTCACCAAGAAAGACGAAGAGGGTAACTACCTGGTTGATGTGATTCTGGATGAAGCGGCCAACAAAGGCACCGGTAAATGGACCAGCCAGAGCTCTCTGGATCTGGGCGAGCCGCTGTCGCTGATCACCGAATCCGTATTCGCACGCTACCTCTCCTCACTGAAAACTCAGCGCGTTGCCGCTTCCAAAGTTCTGAGCGGCCCGACCGTGCAGACCGTTTCCGGCGATAAAGCAGAGTTCGTTGAGAAAGTGCGCCGCGCGCTTTACCTGGGCAAAATCGTTTCCTACGCACAGGGCTTCTCTCAGCTGAAAGCGGCTTCCACCGAAAACAACTGGGATCTGAACTACGGCGAGATTGCTAAAATCTTCCGCGCTGGCTGCATCATCCGCGCACAGTTCCTGCAGAAAATTACCGATGCCTATGCGGATAACGCCGACATTGCTAACCTGCTGCTGGCACCGTACTTCAAGAACATCGCGGACGAATACCAGCAGGCGCTGCGTGACGTTGTGGCCTATGCCGTACAGAACGGTATCCCAACGCCAACCTTCTCCGCCGCTATCGCTTACTACGACAGCTACCGTTCAGCGGTGCTGCCAGCGAACCTGATCCAGGCGCAGCGTGACTACTTCGGCGCGCATACCTACAAGCGTACCGATAAAGAAGGTGTGTTCCACACCGAGTGGCTGGATTAAGTTTCTCCGCAGGCTGAAACAGCATAAAGTAAAACCCCACGCTCTGCGGTGGGGTTTTTTTTTGCCCGTTGCCGCTATGCTTTTAAAATATCAGCCGGGAGCGACGGCGCGATACGCTGATAATCCTGCGCGTTCAGCACCACTGATTTCTCCAGCAGTCCGGCGTTAAACGCAATCTCGCTGTTACGCTCGCACAGCGTAGGATCGACGACGACTTTCAGCTCATCATGAAAGCTGAAGGGCGGGATCGCACCAAACACGCAGCCGGTCAGCCGGTCAACTTCCGCCGGGCTGGCCAGCGAGGCGCGCAGGCCACCGACCGCTTTTGCCACCTTGCTTAAATCGGCCTGCTGGTCGGCAGGTAATACCGCCAGAACATATTGCTTAACGCTGTTGCCTTTGACATGGCACACCAGCGCCTTGGCACCCTGACCAACCGCAGTTCCGCGGATGGCCGCGACCTCTTCACATTTGCCGGTCGGCTCATGCGTCATGATCTTATAACGTGCCTGCTGGCCGTCCAGCAGAGTGATTAACTTGTCAAACGTGCTCATCTTGCTCCCTTAATAAAAAAGGCCGGTTTCCCGACCTTGCTATTTGTTGCTATACCCCGGCTTGGTTACTTATGCCGCTGGCGCAGGTTTTCGATTACCGCACTCAGATTAAGATCCTGATCCTGAAGCAGCACCAGCAGGTGATACACCAGGTCGGAAGCCTCGTTAGTCAGCTCATTGCGATCGTTAACGGTGGCCGCCAGCGCGGTTTCCACGCCTTCTTCACCGACCTTCTGTGCGATGCGCTTGGTGCCGCTGGCGTACAGGCTGGCAGTATAGGAACTGGCCGGATCGGCGTGCTTGCGTTCGGCCAGCAGCTGTTCCAGCTGATACAGGAAAGCCCAGTCGGCGGCGGCAGGCGAGAAGCAGCTGCTGGTGCCGCGATGGCAGGTTGGGCCAACCGGGTTGACCAGCAGCAGCAGCGTATCGTTATCGCAGTCAGGCGTGATGCTGACGACGTTAAGAAAATGCGCCGAGGTTTCGCCCTTGGTCCACAAACGCTGTTTGGTACGCGACCAGAAGGTCACTTTACCGGTCTCCAGCGTTTTCGTCAGCGCTTCCTGATTCATATAGCCGTGCATCAATACTTCGCCGGAGACGGCGTGCTGCACGATAGCCGGCATCATGCCGTCGGTTTTTGCCCAGTCAAGTTGGGCAAGCTGTTGTTCTGTTAACACGCGCGGATCTCCACACCCTGGTCGAGCAGAAAAGCCTTCAGCTCGCCGATATTAATAATTTGCTTATGGAAAACGCTGGCTGCCAGCGCACCATCGACGTTGGCGTCGCGGAAAGCCTCAAGGAAATGCTCCATGGTGCCCGCGCCGCCGGAAGCAATTAATGGCACCTTGCAGACCTCGCGGACTTTTTGCAGCTGGGTCAGATCGTAGCCGTTACGCACGCCGTCCTGATTCATCATATTCAGCACGATTTCGCCCGCGCCGCGCTGCTGTACTTCCTGTACCCAGTCCAGCGTTTCCCAGGTTGTGACCTGGGTACGCGCTTCGTCGCCGGTATACTGATTCACGTGGTATTTGCCGCTTTCGCTGTCGTACCAGGTATCGATACCGACCACGATGCACTGCACGCCAAAGCGATCGGCCAGCCGCGTGATCAGCTCAGGATCGGCCAGCGCCGGTGAGTTAATCGAGATTTTGTCGGCACCGAAAGAGAGGATCTGCGCCGCGTCTTCCGCTGATTTAATACCGCCCGCCACGCAAAAAGGAATATCGATCACTTCCGCTACGCGAGCTACCCAGCTTTTATCCACCACGCGACCGGCCGAAGAGGCGGTAATATCGTAAAATACCAGCTCGTCCGCGCCTTCCTGCGCGTAGCGCTGCGCCAGCGGCACAATATCGCCGATGATCTCATGATTGCGGAACTGCACGCCTTTGACGACCTGGCCGTCGCGCACGTCCAGGCAGGGAATTATCCGTTTTGCCAGCATGTTATCGCCTCCGATACGTTGAATTTACCTTCCAGCAGAGCACGGCCGACAATCACGCCCGCAGCGCCGCAGCCGCGCAGGGCACGAATATCCTCCAGCGAGCCAATGCCGCCGGAAGATTGAAAGGCGATTTGCGGATAGCGGGCCGAGACTTCACGATACAGCGCCACGTTAGAGCCGCCGAGCGTGCCGTCGCGGGAGATATCGGTGCAAAGCACATGTTTCAGGCCATAAGGCCGGAACTGTTCGATAACTTCTTCCAGCGTCACGCCAGCCGCTTCCTGCCAGCCGCTGATCGCCACTTCCTTGCGGTTAGCCGCGTCGATACGCACATCCAGCGCCAGCACGATCGCCTCCGCGCCGTACTGCTTAAACCAGCGCTGCACTTCTTCAGGGTTTTTTACCGCCGTAGAGCCAACCACCACGCGCGTGGCGCCCGCCTCCAGCAGCGCCTCCACATCTTCCCGCGTGCGGATGCCGCCGCCAACCTGCACCGGCACGCCGACGCCCGCCAGCAGGGTTTTCAGCAGCGGGATCTGCCGCGCCGCCGGATCTTTCGCGCCGGTCAGGTCGACCAGATGCAGCACCTGCGCGCCCTGGGCCTCGTATTCCTGCAGGCGCGGCAGGGGATCGCTGCCGTAGTCGCGCTGCTGACCGTAATCGCCCTGATGCAGCCGCACCACTTTTCCTTCAATTAAATCCAATGCGGGAATAATCACTTACATCTCCAGGAAGTTTTTCAGCAGCTGCGCGCCAGCCGCGCCGGAACGTTCCGGATGGAACTGGACGCCGAAGAAGTTATCTTTCTGTACTGCGGCGGTAAAAGGCTCGCCGTAGTTGCACTGCGCGATGGTGCAGGCATTCACCGGCATAGCGTAGCTGTGCACAAAATAGAAGTACGCGCCGTCGGGAATGCCGCGAAACAGATGGTTGCCCGCCTGAGCGGTAATCTGGTTCCAGCCCATATGCGGCAGCGGCAGCCCGCAGTCGTTCATCTGCTCAACCGCTTGATCGATAATCCCCAGCGTGGTGACGCCGTTGCTCTCCTCGCTGTGCGAGCCAAGCAGCTGCATCCCCAGGCAGATCCCCAGCACCGGCTGGGTACAGGCTTTAATCAGCTCGATCAGCTCGCGCTCGCGCAGCTGATCCATCGCCGCCTGCGCCGTACCGACGCCCGGCAGCAGCAGCTTGTCGGCCTGTAGCACGACGTCGGCCTCACGGCTGACCACTGGCTCATAGCCCAGGCGCTGGATCGCCCATTTAACGGAGGAAAGGTTGGCGCAGCCGGTATCCAGGATCACCACGTTCATTACAGCACTCCTTTCGAGCTGGGCAGGGTATTGCCTTCCACGCGGATCGCCTGGCGCAGCGTGCGGCCAAAGGCTTTAAACAGGCTCTCCACGCGGTGGTGATCGTTCTTGCCTTTGGTTTTCAGGTGCAGCGTGCTGGCCATGGTATAGGAAAGCGAGCGGAAGAAGTGTTCCACCATCTCGGTGCTGAGATCGCCCACGCGCTGATAGCTGAACTCGGCTTTATATTCCAGGTGCGGACGGCCGGAGATATCGAGCGCGCAGCGCGCCAGGCACTCGTCCATCGGCAGCACAAAGCCGAAGCGGCCGATGCCGCGCTTGTCGCCCAGCGCTTTCAGCAGCGCCTCGCCCAGCGCCAGGCCGGTGTCTTCCACCGTGTGGTGATCGTCGATATAGAGATCGCCTTTCACCTCAATATTCATGCGGAAGCCGCCGTGGGTGGCGATCTGATCCAGCATATGGTCAAAGAAGCCCACGCCGGTATTGAACTGGCTGTTGCCTTCGCGATCCAGCCAGACCTCTACTTTAATCTGTGTCTCTTTGGTGTTGCGGTTCACCAGCGCGTGACGATCGCGTTTGGTCAGCTGCTGCCCAATACCCTGCCAGTTAAGGCCTTCCTTAGAGTAGTGCAGCCCCTGAATGCCCATATTACTTGCCAGCTGCAGGTCGGTGGTGCGATCGCCGATAACATAGCTGTTAGCGGTATCCAGCACGCCTTCCGCCAGCCATGCCGTGACCAGTTTGGTTTTCGGTTTACGGCAGTCGCAGCCGTCTTCCGGCAGATGCGGACAGATCAGCACGTCATCAAAGCGGATGCCCTGCGAGCTTAAAACCTGCATCATCAGCTGGTGCGGGCCGTCAAAATCCGCCTGCGGGAAGCTGGCGGTACCCAGCCCGTCCTGATTGGTGATCATCACCAGTCGATAACCGGCATTTTGCAGCGCCAGCAGGGCAGGGATCACGTCCGGCTCAAAGGCCAGCTTCTCCATACGGTCAACCTGATAATCTTCCGGCGGTTCGGCGATAATCGTTCCGTCGCGATCGATAAAAAGAACTTTCTGGCTCATGCTTGCTCCATGGATGCGGACGCGCCGGATAACTTTTGCAGCGCGGAGATAACGCGGTCACACTCTTCAGCCGTGCCGACGGAGATGCGCAGGCAGCCCGCCAGTCCCGGCTGTTTGTTCTGGTCACGCAGAATAATGCCCTGATCCCACAAGGTTTTAAAGACCAGCGCGGAGTCAGTGAAGCGGGCCAGCACGTAGTTGGTCTCGCTGGGGAATACTTTTTCCACGCAGCGGCAGTCGCGCAGATCGCTAATCAGCTTGTCACGCGTCGCCAGCAGCTCGCCAACGTGCTCCTTCATCAGGGCGACACCCTGTTCGCTCAGCGCCTGGGCAGCGATATCGGCTACCGGCGTGGAAAGCGGGTAAGGCGCGATAACTTTTAATAGCAGCGCAATAACTTCGGCGTTGGCCAGCGTAAAGCCGCAGCGCAGTCCGGCCAGCGCAAACGCCTTGGAGAGCGTACGCAGGATCACCAGGTGCGGATATTCCTTCAGCCAGCCGGTCAGCGTCGCCGTCGGGCAGAACTCTATATAGGCTTCGTCTGCTATCACCAGCGCCTTGCCGCGCGTCATCTCCAGCAGCTGGCGGATGGCCTCCGGCTTCACCAGGTTGCCGGTAGGATTGTTCGGGCTGCACACGTAGACCAGCTTCACGCCGTCAAGTTTTTCAGCAATGGCGGACAGGTTAAGCTGCCAGCCCTCCTGCGCGGGCACGGTGCGGTATTCCACGCCCAGCGTTTCGGCGCTGACGCTGTACATGCCGTAGGTCGGCGGGCAGAACAGCACGGCGTCTTTGCCCGGCTCGCAAAATGCGCGCATCAGCAGCTCGATGCCTTCGTCCGCGCCACGGCTGACCAGCACCTGCTCCGGCGACAAACCCGCATAGGCCGCATAGCGCTCAATTACGGCTTTCGGCTGGCACTCGGGATAGCGGTTCAGCGTCTGCTGGCGGAGGTCGAACGGCACCGCCAGCGGATACTCATTGGCGTTGAGCCAGACATCGCCGCTGCCGCCAAGACGACGAGCGGACTGATAGGGCGTCAGCTGGCGCACGTTGGCGCGGGCGAGATCTTCAATCTTGCTCATTGCTTCTCCTTCAGCGCGGCAACGCGCAGCGTCACGGCGTTTTTGTGGGCGGTCAGCTGCTCGGCGGCGGCCAGGGTTTCAATGGTCGGCGCCAGATTTAAAAAGCCCTGCGGCGTCAGCTCCTGCACCGTCATCCGCTTCTGGAAATCGGCCAGACCCAGGCTCGAACAGGTCGCCGTAAAGCCATAGGTCGGCAGCACGTGATTGGTGCCGGAGGCGTAATCGCCGGCGGATTCCGGCGACCAGTCGCCCAGAAACACGGAACCGGCGCTGGTGATGTCTGCAACCAGATCGCGCGCCTGGCGCGTCTGGATAATCAGGTGTTCCGGCCCGTAGCGGTTGCTGATTTCAACGCACTGCGCCAAATCTTTCGCCACGATCAGGCGGCTGGCGGCCAGCGCCTGACGAGCCGTTTCGGCGCGCGGCAGGCTGGCCAGCTGCTTTTCTACCGCGTCGGCGACCGCTTCGGCCATCTGGCGATCGGGCGTCAGCAGGATCACCTGCGAATCGGGGCCGTGCTCCGCCTGAGAAAGCAGATCGGAGGCGACAAAATCCGGCGTGGCTG
The DNA here is from genome assembly GCF_041224955.1 of Erwinia aeris. Classification (NCBI taxonomy): domain Bacteria; kingdom Pseudomonadati; phylum Pseudomonadota; class Gammaproteobacteria; order Enterobacterales; family Erwiniaceae; genus Erwinia; species Erwinia aeris. Next base: position 127,854 of record NZ_JBGFFX010000006.1, read on the forward strand.
CACCATCCGCAATCACCAGCACCTCGGAAGGGCCGGCAGGCATGTCGATCGCCGCGCCGTCAAGACGCTGGCTGACCTGACGTTTCGCTTCGGTCACCCAGGCGTTGCCCGGCCCGAAAATTTTATCGACCTTCGGCACGGATGCGGTGCCCAGCGCCATGGCGGCGATAGCCTGCGCGCCGCCGACCTGAAACACCTCCTGCACGCCACACAGCTTAGCGGCATATAAAATCTCATCGGCGATCGGCGGCGGCGAGCAGAGCACCACGCGCTTGCAGCCGGCAATGCGGGCGGGAGTCGCCAGCATCAGCACGGTAGAGAAGAGCGGGGCGGAGCCGCCGGGAATATACAGGCCGACGGACGCCACGGGGCGGGTGATCTGCTGACAGCGCACGCCGGGCTGGGTTTCGATATCCACCTCCGGCAGCTGTTGCGCCTGGTGAAATTTATCGATATTGGCCACCGCCACCGCCATCGCCTGTTTGACCTCATCGCCAAGCCGCGCCGACGCCGCATCTATCTCTTCGTGGGTAACGCGCAGCGCGCCCACTTCAGTCTTGTCAAAAGCGGCGCTGTAGTAGCGCAACGCCTCATCGCCTTCCGCTTTTACCTTTTCCAGGATAGCGCGCACGCTGGCGGTAATGTTTTCAGAAGCGGAGATAGCCGGACGAGTCAGCAGCACCTGCTGTTCTTCGGCGCTGCACGCCTGCCAGTCAATCGGGGTCATCATCGCTTACTCCATCATCTTCTCAATAGGCAGCACAAGGATGGAGCTGGCGCCCAGCGCTTTCAGTTTCTCCATCGTTTCCCAGAACAGCGTTTCGCTGCTCACCATGTGCATGGCGACGCGGCTCTTGTCGCCCGCCAGCGGCAGAACGGTTGGACGCTCCGCGCCCGGCAGCAGAGCGATGATATCTTCCAGACGCTCGCTCGGCGCGTGCAGCATGATGTACTTGGATTCACGTGCCTGGATGACACCCTGAATGCGGGTCATCAGCTTGTCGATTAGCTCCTGCTTGGCGGCGGGCATTTCGCCGTCGCGCTGGATCAGACAGGCTTTAGAGCGGTAAATAACTTCGACTTCGCGCAGGCCGTTGGCTTCCAGCGTCGCGCCGGTGGAAACCAGGTCGCAAATGGCGTCGGCCAGGCCGGCGCGAGGTGCCACTTCGACGGAGCCGTTCAGCAGGCAGGATTTAAAAGCGACGCCCTGTTTGTCGAGATACTTTTTCAGCAGGTGAGGATAAGAGGTGGCGATACGGGCATTTTGCAAACACTGCGGGCCGGTATATTCATCATCAACCGACATCGCCAGCGACAGGCGGCAGCCGCCGAAATCAAGACGGCGCAGCAGGGCATAACGAGGATCCTCGCCCTGCGCGCGGCGGGTCAGCAGCTCTTCTTCCAGCACGTTTTCGCCGATAATGCCCAGGTCCACGACGCCATCCATCACCAGCCCCGGAATATCGTCATCACGCACGCGCAGGATGTCGATCGGCATGTTCTCGGCAAAGGCGATCAGACGCTGCTGCTGCAGGTTGATTTTGATGCCGCAGCGGGCCAGCAGCTCGCGTGATTCATCGCTTAAACGGCCTGATTTCTGCATAGCTATGCGTAAACGTTTGTTATCTAACATCGGTGCTTATCCTCTTTTCCTGTCTGCTCGATTTAACCGGCCAGCGTTGTTCATCCTTTCAGGCCCGGGCCTGCGCCCATAAAAAAAGCCCCCGGAAGGCGATCTTCCGGGGGCTTTTTTTGCGTTCTGCACCGCTGGAAGATCTGAATGTCTCCCAGCACACATCGCCTGAAAGACTAGTCAGGATGATGGTGATGATGGTGGTTGAACTGAACGCGTGTCATAGTCTTCTCAAATAGGGGTGAATGATTATTCATTTCGTGACCAATAACCTAACTCAGGACAAATGTCGGGCGCAACACTTTTTTATCATTGATGACAGATAAAAAGGCTTAACCGATTGTTGTTGACGAAAGGCTGGCGTAGTTTTAGGGCATGGTTGAGAAAGCAGGGAACAAAGATGAAAAAAGTGGCGATTGTAGGACTGGGCTGGCTGGGTATGCCGCTGGGGCTGGCGATGACGGCGCGAGGCTGGCAGGTCACCGGCAGCAAAACCACGGCTGATGGCGTGGAGGCGGCGCGCATGTGCGGGCTGGAAAGCGTGCTGCTGACGCTGACGCCGGAACTGGAGTGCGATCCCGACGATCTTGACGCGCTGCTGGACGTGGAGGCGTTGGTCATCACCTTACCTGCCAGCCGCACGGCGGAGGGCGGCGAAAATTATCTGCTGGCGGTTCAGCAAATCGTGGACAGCGCGCTGGCGGCAAACGTGCCGCGCATTGTTTTTACCAGTTCCACCTCTGTTTACGGCAGTGGAAACGGCGAGATGAATGAAGACAGCCCGCTTGAGCCGGTTACGGTAGCGGGTAAGACGCTGAAAGAGCTGGAAACCTGGCTACATAATCTGCCGGGCACCTCGGTAGATATTCTGCGGCTGTCCGGCCTGGTGGGGCCGCAGCGGCATCCGGGCCGCTTCCTGGCGGGTAAAACCGATTTAGGCGACGGTTCACACGGCGTTAATCTGGTGCACCTGGAAGATGTGGTTGCCGCTATTATCCTGCTGCTGGAAAACGGCGAAGGTGGAAGAACTTATAACCTGAGCGCGCCGCATCATCCTGCCCGCAAAGATTTTTATCCGGCGGTTGCCCGTCAGCTGGGGCTGACGCCGCCGACATTTCTTGCAGAAGCAAACGCCGCCACGGGCAAGATTATCAACGGCGAGCGTATCTGCAAGGAGCTGGGTTTCAGCTACCGCTATCCCGATCCATTGAAAATGCCGTTACGGTAAATCACGCATAATGATAACCAGTTTGGAATACCTGTTTCTGATGAAGGATATCAGAAGTAATGTTGACAGGCTGTTATATTGCGTCCTGGATTAAGGTTACCAGAGACATTTTCATTAAAGGGAATGTCTCGGTATGGAAACTCTGATAAAATTGTATCTAAAAGGGCGAAATCATGGATAAGCCCTAATCCACCCACACCGTTTTCTCCCCTGGATTGATTTAATTAAAAATAATGGTTACAAAAAGCTCATTCTTGTTGCAATATATTTAAACTTTTTTTGCGGGTTGAATCAGAAATGATTAAAAGCAGAATGAACAACATAGTTGTAGTCGGCGGCGGTTTTTTTGGTTTGTATCTGGCCGAGCAACTTGCGTTAAAAGGTAATGATGTCACAATTTTTGAGAAGTCTCCCCTGCTGATGTCACGGGCTTCCTATGTTAATCAGGCGCGCGTCCACAACGGTTACCACTATCCGCGAAGTATTCTTACAGCATTGCGCTCGCGTGTTTCCTTTCCTCGTTTTGTCAGCGAATTTCAGGATTGTATTGAAAGTGATTTTCAAAAATACTACCTCATTTCAGGCCACTTGGGTAAAGTCACGGCCGATCAGTTCAAACGTTTTTGCGGCCGGATAGGTGCCGATTGTGAAGAAGCACCTGCGAAAGTGAAGCAATTAGTCAACCCTGCAATGATTGACGCTGTATTCACGACTACAGAGTTTGCGTTCGATTCACATAAGCTACGTACGATCATGCTAGAGCGTTTACAGGTGGCTAATGTCAAAATCATGCTTAACACTGATGTTACACAGGTGATGCCGGCAGGTAATGGTCTGTCCGTTCAGGTAAACTCAGCGGGGTCCGTCGATGAAGTTTTCGCTGATCATGTATTCAATTGCACTTACTCACGTATCAATTATTTATTAGAATCATCGGGTATTGAGCTCATTCCTTTGAAACATGAGATGACGGAGATGTGCCTTGTGGAAGTACCTGATCATCTTAAAAAAATAGGCATAACGGTGATGTGCGGCCCCTTTTTCTCGGTAATGCCGTTTCCTTCAACAGCCTGGCACTCGTTTAGCCACGTGCGCTACACACCGCATTATCAGTGGTCAGATGCGCTTGGGGAAGATTACCAGGACTCACAGAAACGATATGACGAAGATGAACGTCACAGTGCCTGGCGTTATATGATTGCTGATGCGCAACGCTACATTCCGTCATTGAGTGAATGCCAATATCAAAAGTCCATATGGGAAGTGAAAACTATTTTACCGCGCAGTGATTCTGATGATTCAAGACCCATATTGTTTAAGCCGAATCATGGATTACGGGGATTACATTGTATCATGGGTGGCAAAATAGATAACATATACGACGCTCTTCAGGAAGTAGAGCGCGTCATTGAACTGAGTTGATATTATGAAAAGCGAATCTTTCGTTTCCGTTGTTGTCGTGGTTCAGTCGCGGCTCCAGGAAATAAATGAACAACTGTTCAGGTTGCATATGCTCCTCGATAAAAACTATACAGATTACGAAATGGTTATTATCGCGTCAGGGGTATCTTCAACGAACGCACAGGATGAAGACAATCTTTTGCGAGTTATTCCGAGTATGAGAATTATTCATCTTTCAGCTGCTGTAGATGTAGATGTGGCGCTGGCGGCTGGCCTTGAAAATGCTATTGGTGATTTTGTTGTTCTCTGGAACCCCTGTTCCGATCCGGTTGAAGTCATTCCTCAACTTGTTACGCAATGTCGACAAGGGCATGATGTGGTCATTGGCGTTACCAATAGCACAAAATCCTTTTCTTATCGCCTGTTACGCAAACTAATTAATGGGGCTCTGCGTGCTATTGAATATGAACTTCCGACTAACTCTACTGGGCTACGCTGCCTGAGTCGTAGGGCTGTTAATGCTGTAACGCGCATTGGACGTTTCCATCATCAATTTTATTTACGTATACAAAAAACGGGATATCCGGCGGGCGCTTTTCCATATACACCCATAATGGAAGCGGAAGGACTGGGAATGCTAAAGTCAGTAAGACGTCTGTTACGCTTGATGGTATTCAATTCACCCAGGCCTTTACGTTGGATGTCCGCAGTAGGTTTTTGCGGCAGCCTGGCAGCATTTGTTTTTGCTGGCTATAGCGTTCTGATCCATTTGATTAACGGTCATGTAGTTGAAGGATGGACTACAATTGTACTTTTTATGTCCCTTCTTTTCACATTGCAGTTTATCATGATGGCCTTTTTTGGCGAATATTTGGGAAGGTTACTGGATGAAAGTAGCGTACAGTCTGAATATGCTGTTGTTTATGAAAGAAATAGCGAAGTTATGTTAAATACTGACAGGGTGAATGTACTTAGCGAATCACTTTCATCAGGTAATAATTCGGTGCAAACCGGGCGTAATAAATAGTTCAAGGTGATATATGGATGCTTTAATTGGATATTCGGGTTTCGTTGGCTCAACGCTTTTAAAACAAAGGAGTTTTTCTTTCCTCTATCGCTCAATAAATATTGATGAAATTTGTGGCAAGGAGTTTGATGTCGTAGTATGTGCAGGGGCACCAGCGCAAAAATGGCTGGCTAATCAACATCCACAGGATGATTTAGACAAAATAAACTCTTTAATCGATAAGCTAAGTAAAATCAAATGCCGAAAATTCATCCTGATTAGTACAGTGGATGTCTTTAAAAAGCCGATAGGTGTTGATGAAAACAGTAAGGTTCAGGAAGAGGGGTTGCACCCTTATGGCTTACATCGACGCTATCTGGAAAAATTTGTTGAGTCACATTTCGAAGGGGCTTTAATTGTTCGCTTACCAGGTTTGGTTGGGCCGGGGTTACGTAAAAATATTATTTATGATTTCCATAACAACAATAATATCACACAAATTGAAAGTCGGGGCGTTTTTCAATTCTATCCCATGATTAATCTCTGGTACGATATCGATATAGCTGTTAAAAACAATCTTAAATTGTTGCATTTGAGCGCTGAGCCTGTTTCTGTTGCTGAGGTGGCTAAAGAGGCATTCAATCTCGATTTTAAAAATCATATTACTGAAAGCCCTGGCCACTATGATATGAAAAGCCTTCACTCGGCACTGTTTTCAGGCGGCAGCGCGTATCAATACAGTAAGCGTGAAACTCTGATGGCAATACGAGCTTATGCTCAGTCCGAATTAAAAAGAAATGGCGTTGACTCATGAAAATATCCATATCAAATATCGCCTGGGATAAAGAAGAAGATGCCGCAGTTGCTTCACTGCTGAATAAGTATGGCGTCAACGCTATTGATATTGCGCCAGGGAAATATTTCCCAGATATTCTTACCACCAGTCATGAGCAGATTGAATTGGTAAAAAGCTGGTGGTCACAGCGCGGTATTACTATCACAGGAATGCAATCTTTGTTGTTTGGCACACAAGGATTTAATATTTTCGACGATGAAGACACTCGTCAGAAAATGCTTGCCCATCTTACAGCCATTTGCCGTATAGCTGCAGGAACAGGCGCAACAAAGCTGGTTTTTGGCTCCCCTAAGAACAGGGACAGGAAACAGCTATCCGATGCTCAGGTAGAGAAGATAGCGGTAAGTTTTTTTCGCGAACTCGGTAATATTGCTCAATATTTTGGCGTGGTAATTTGCCTTGAGCCTAACCCTACACATTATGGTGCCAATTTCATGACTACGGCTTTAGAAACAGCATGCGTTGTGAAAGCAGTTAACCATGCTCACATTCGTATGCAGCTTGATACAGGCGCAATATCTTTAAATAAAGAAAAAATATCTACGTTGTTAAAGGAATACCAAGCCTTGATTGGTCATATTCATATCAGTGAGCCTAATCTTGTCCCGCCAACCGCAAAGAATGGAATGCATGAAATTTTAAGCAGCCAGCTCAAAAAAAACCTTCCAGAAATGTACGTGACCATTGAGATGTTGACTGACAAAAAAAATCGCCTGAATACTATTGAGCAAACTTTGAAGTTTATTTCCGCGCAATATGGTGAAATGCAATGAAATGGTTAGTCCTGCTCTTAGGAATTGCAGCAAACAGTTCAGCGAGTGTTTTGATCAAAATGGCGATGATGCCGCCAAGAAAGTTTCCATCTTTAAGCGAGCCGTTATCGGCTTTATATAACTGGCCATTTTGGCTGGGATTAATACTTTACGGGCTGGCTTTTGTTCTTTATGCCGCAGCGTTAGCTTTTTTACCACTGAATGTTGCTCACCCAATTTTGACATCCGGAGCAGTAGCTTGCGTTGCTTTACTTTCTTTCATTATATTTCGTGAACCTTTCTACTGGACAACCGCTCTTGGTATCGCCCTGGTGATGGCTGGCGTCGTCCTGATTACAGCTAAAGTTAAATAGGAATTTTAAAGGCTATGTCAAATCTTCAAGCTCGCACAGAATGGCAAGTTCCTGCTTATAAAATATCATTGTGGGAAGGTAAAAATCATCCCTGGTGTGTGGTTATACCTGTTATTAATGAAGGTGAGCGTATTACTAGTCTATTAAGTCGAATGGCTGAAATAAACGTGAGTTCTTACGCTGACATCATTATTATTGACGGTGGCAGCCAGGATGGCTCCTTAGCTTTGGATAAATTAAAAAAATACCGGGTTAGTGGTCTGTTAGTTAAGACAGGGAATGGTAAATTGAGTGCTCAATTACGCTGCGCTTATTCTTTTTGTCTGGATCAAGGTTATAAGGGTATTGTTACTATAGATGGTAATGATAAAGACGATCCTGAAGCTATTCCACGCTTTATTTCTGCTTTGGAAAAGGGGGTAGATTTCGTTCAAGCTTCTCGTTTTATTAGCGGCGGCGTGGCGGAGAATACGCCTAAATCTCGACATTTTGCTATTCGCTTAATCCATGCCCCTTTACTAAGCCTGTCTTCAGGCTTCAGATGGACTGACACAACTCAGGGATTCCGTGCATACAGTAGCAAAATGTTGGCCGATCCGCGTATAGCACCGTTTCGTGATGTTTTTATGAGTTATGAACTTCTTGCCTATCTGTCTTATCGTGCTCCTAAGTTAGGTTATAAGTGTACTGAAATGGCAACTGTCAGGAGATATCCGAAGGGTGAGGTGCCCACTAAAATTAGCAGCTTTCGCGGCAATTATGCGGTTTTGAAAACGCTGTTTGATGCATGCCTGGGTAAATTTAATCCAAAGGACTGAGCTGTGTTGATAAAAAGTACTATGAGCTCAATAAAAACCACTAACGCAAAGCTTTTTGCGGTTGTTTTTTGTCTCCTTTTCGCATATCTACATTCTAACCCTATGAATGGGAATTCTATTCGCGGTGTTGAACAGTGGATTAATATGACAAATTCCATGTTTTATGGGAATAAGGATTTCTTATTTAGCTATGGGCCACTTTATTGGCTGACCGGAGGCACTGTCACGCAATATAGTGAACTAACCTATTGGCTCTCGCTAACATTTATGAGCCTCGTAGCAGCAACGTTTTGGTTTCTCCTTATCAAGTTGACTAAAAGCATTCACGCATGGTGTGCTTTTATTATTGTTTTTTTTCTATATCTTAATAATCTGATGTTCCCTTCTGTTTTTTTGTTATGGCCTTTTTTATTGGTCGTGCTTTTTGAAAATCATAAGGGTGTAAAACGTCAGGGCATGGCTTTACCATACTCTCTGAAAATAATAATATTTTTAGGGCTGGTAACAGGTGCTTTCTTTTACGTGCGATTTCTTTATGGAATGGTGGCTGCAGCGACTTTTGGTAGTTATTTTTTGTATAAATCTATTCAATATAAAAAACCAGGGGTGATTTTTTACTTTGTTATCGCTTTGTTTTTAGCTTACATAGCGGTAGGTTTAGCTATATTTCATGATTTAGTTAGCATGAAAGATTATATCACTATCAATTCGCAATTGAATTTTGGTAATGCGGTTGATATGACGTATGATAATGTCCTGCCAATTGGGATTTATATTGCATTTATTATTATTTTTTTTGCAATGAATTTGTTTTTAATTTCACATTATCCTGCGTTGATTCTAACATTTAATGGTTTAATGATTATATTTATCAAACTAGGCTTTGGAAGGGCTGATCATTATCTTAATTATTTTATTATACCAATTTCAGTTATCGCTATGATAACTTGCTTTAATAGCAGAAAAAGATGGTTTGGAGTGTTTGTGACAGTCTTGGGTTCCTTGGTTTTTATCTCATTTGTTCCTGTGGTTGCAGGGTTTTCTATAGCTAAACCTTTTTATAAACATGAGGATTTCAGTAAAAGCCCTGAACAAAGAATTGCTGAAAAATATAAAAACTATCTGCTTCCTGAAAGTATTCTTGCTATTATCGGTAAGGCCAGTGTTGATGTTTATCCTTATAATAATGAATTTGTTTTTGCAAACCATCTTAACTATAAAAATCGACCGCTCTTTCAAAATTATATGACGTTGACGCCAATACTGGATAAAATGAATCAACATTATTTTGAAAGTAATAATCGGCCAGAGTTTGTTATATGGCATGCGGGGCAAAACTGTTTTAATGAAACATGCAATAGTTTTGAAGGATTTGACGGGAAATATGCATTAAATGAAGATCCTTTAACCACGAACGCTATCATGTTAAATTATCATGTTGTGCAGCACTTTATAGACAAGAATAATAAACCTGTGATGTTACTACAGGCGAATAAAGGCCTTGTCCATTATCAACCAAACATTTCCTTCTCAGGTAATGAAAAATTTGATCGCTGGATTGATGTTCCTAATTCTGTTCACGGAATAGTAAAAATAATCCCACGTTTTAAATTAACAAATTATGCTAAAATGAAAAACCTGATGTTTCGTGGTGATGTTCTTTATGTGCATTACTTACTCTATTCTGGAGAGGAAAAAAAGTTCAGGTTGAATATTCTCAACGCTGGCAGTGGGGTTTTGGCTTCACCATTATTAAACTCTTTCCCCTATGTAGGGGATAAAGTAAAAAAAATTAAGTTTACTGCCACTTCATCAAATTACTTCTATCCTGAGTTTAAATATAGTTGGGAGAATCTTTCTTTAGAGAATATGGATATTCATTCTTCTTATCCTGGTGAGATTATTTCTTCACCGGATTACGAAGGTGAGAGGACATCAGCCAGCTGTGAAGGGTATCTCGAAAGTGTTAAATTTTCTGCGCAAAACAATCAGCGTCAGGTTTCTATTGTAGGGTGGAGTAAAGTTCCTTTAGCTGAAGACACTGCCCCCGACGACATTTTTGTGCATAATGTTGACGAGAAGGGTAAAGAATATTTTGTCAGAACACGGATCGTGGCGCGTGAAGATGTAGCCAGCCACTTTAAAAACAATAAGTTACGCCTTACAGGCTTTGAGGTTCAATATGAGCTTCCTGAAGTTACAGGGGAAAACGCTTTAGGTCTGGCTGTGTTGCAAGGACATAAATTTTATACTTGTAAGAATCTGAGCTATCGCTATCGATAAAAGATTATACTCTTGAGAGTAGCGTCATTTTACCGCCCCGAGAATGTTATGAATCACTTTCAGCGGGCGGTTTCTATTAAGTACGCTGGAAAATAAGCAAATCAATCCGGGAATAATTAAAAGTTTAAGGGTAAATTTTCTATCCTGTTCGATCTTTTGCTTGATACGAACTTTCACTTAAACCCCCAATCGGTCCCTCAACGCATACCAGGCGGCGCCCAGCGCCGTCAGAGGCGTGCGCAGACGGCGACCGCCCGGGAAAGGCAGATGCGGCAGGCGGGCGAACGCATCGAAGCGTTTTGGCTCGCCCTGCAACGCTTCACAAACCAGTTTGCCTGCCAGATGCGTCCAGGTCACGCCGTGCCCGCTGTCGCCCTGCATATAGTAAACGCCGTTTTCCAGCCTGCCGATCTGCGGCATACGGGACAGCGTCAGCAAAAAGTTCCCGCTCCAGGCATAATCAAATTTTATTCCTTCCAGCTGTGGAAAGGTCTTTAGCAGTCTGGGCCGGATCAGCTCGTGGATGTTGCCCGGCTCGCGCGCGCCATAGCTCACGCCGCCGCCATACAGCAGGCGGTTGTCGGCCGTCAGGCGATAGTAATCCAACAGATAGTTACGGTCTTCTACACAGTAGTTGTCCGGCAGCAGCGCCAGCGCCTTATCGCGTGAGAGCGGTTCCGTGACGACGATCTGCGAGCTACAGGGCAGGCTCTTGCTCGCCAGTCTGGGTTCCAGCTGCGGCGCCAGATAGGCATTACCGGCAAAAATAACGTATTTAGCCAATACGCTACCCTGAGCCGTCCTGACGCGATGCGGCGTGCCGTAGGTCACGGCGGTCGCCTCTGACTCTTCATAAATCCTGCCGCCGTGACGGCGAATCGCCTCCGCTTCGCCCAGCGCAAGATTCAGAGGATGCAGATGACCGCCGCTGCGATCCAGCAGGCCGCCGACATAGCGTTCGCTGGCGATTTTACGCCGGATGCCCAGCTCGTCCAGCAGCTCCAGCTGATGATTACCATAGTGCTGCCAGCGTTGGTGCTGCTGCTTTAAGTGGCTGAACTGACGGCTGTTCAGCGCGGCAAAAACGCCGCCGGGCCGGTAGTCACAGCTAATGGCGTAGCGATCGATACGGTCGCGGATCGCCGCAGCGCCTTCAAACATCATGCTGCCCAGCAGCCGTGCGCTTTCTTTGCCGTAGCGGCGCTCAATAACGTCAATATCACGGCTGTAGGAGTTAACCACCTGCCCGCCGTTGCGGCCGCTGGCGCCAAAGCCAACCCTGGCCGCTTCCAGCACCACTACGTCATAACCCGCTTCGGTAAGGTAGAGCGCCGAGGAAAGGCCGGTAAAACCGCCGCCGATGATGCAGACGTCGCAGAGAATATCATCCGCGAGCCGTGGCCAACGGTCATGAGGATTGGCCGTAGCGGCGTAATAGCTCTGCACATGTTCCATAGCTTTCTCCAACAAAAAGCGCGATGCGGTGTCAACTGGCGATCAAAAGGTGGTTGGGGTATGCGCGCTGACGATCCGGCAGGGCTGCGCAGAGGTGTTATTAAAGCTGTGGGGATGGCCGGTATCGATAACGTAGCTTTGGCCAGCCCGAAGCTGATAGCGCTGGCCGTCGACGGTTAAGGTGATTTCGCCTTCCAGCAGCGTACCGATTTCTTCGCCCTGATGACGAATTTTTTCGGTTGTCGCGCCGGGTTCATAGGTTTCTAACATCATCGCCAGCGTCCGCTCGGGGCTGCCGTTATGGATCAACCGCAGCGATACCCCCTGGCTGCCAATATCAATCAGCTCATTTGCCTCTATTACCACCTTCGGCCTGGCAGGCTGGACCGGCTCGGAAAAGAATTCGGAAAGGGAGAGGCCATAAACTTTTAACAGCTTCTGTAATGTACCGACGGCGGGACTGACCTTGTCCTGCTCGATAGTGCTGATGGCGCTGTGCGTCAGGCCGGAAAGCTCGGCCACGCGCCGCTGCGACAGGCCCTGCTGCTGGCGGATTTCAGCCAGGCGGCGGCCGGGGGCCAGAGAAATATCGCTCATCGACGGGTTTCCTTTTGCTGCCGAAAAAACGCACGTAAAGGCGTTAATAAATAGTCTTCCTTAAGGTCAAAGCCAGCATACCCGGTTGGGTTTTGCCATGCCGGGCAGGCATCGGGAAGCGCCGTCGTCAGGGCCTGTTTGCTGAGGCTTGCCTGATACATTATTACGTCAATCAAGGGGTTGTTCGAAATAATGCCCATCCCAACTCTCCGTCCGGTTTTAGTGAGCGCGGAAAGGCAGGACGGATCCGTGCCTTATCCAGCCAATCTGGCACTCTGCAAGGCAATATGCAAAAGATTTTGCCTGGAAAATAAACTCTGTCATAACATTTGCCGCGCTGAATAGTTGACGCTATGTTAAGAAGGCGGCGCTTATTTTGAGCGGCGCGCAAACATCAGACTGAGCGAAGGCGGGTGGCATCATGACCAATATCGTCGAAGTGGAAGATTTTACGCGGCATGGCGAGCGAACCAGCGCGTTCCAGCTTGAAGTAGAAACTTATCTGGAACGCTATCCTGAAACACAGCATGTTGATGTTCTGCTTAATGATTTAAACGGTGTTTTTCGCGGCAAACGCCTCCCGATCGGCAGTTTGCTCAGGCTGGAAAAAGGCTGTTATTTTCCCGCTTCCGTCTATGCCATGGATATTCTCGGCAACACGGTGGAAGAGGCCGGACTTGGCCAGGCGCTGGGTGAACCGGATAATATCTGCTTTCCCGTCGAAGGCACGCTGACTCCCTCCGCAACCGATCCGCAGCGCCTGGCGCAGCTTTTGCTGACCATGCGTAATCAAGATGGTACTCCCTTTGACGTTGAACCCCGGAATGTCCTGAATCACCTTTGGCAGCAGTTGCGCAATCGGGGGTTATTTCCGGTGGTAGCGGTAGAGCTGGAGTTCTATCTCGTCGATAAAAAACGCGATGCGGAAGGCGCCATTCAGCCGCCGTGCTCGCCGGGCAGCGACGATCGTAACCGGCAAAGCCAGGTTTATTCGGTTGATAATCTCGACTGTTTTGCCGCCGTGCTCAATGATATCGACAGGCTGGCCAGACTGCAGGGTATTCCGGCCGACGGCGCGCTGGCGGAAGCCTCGCCAGGCCAGTTTGAAATCAATCTGCGCCATACCCGCAACGTGCTCAGCGCCTGCGATCATGCCGTGCAGCTGAAGCGGCTAATCCGTCAGGTGGCAGAAAATCACGGGATGAACGCTACCTTTATGGCAAAACCCTACGAGGCCTGGGCCGGTAGCGGAATGCACGTTCATATCAGCCTGCTGGACGCCGCCGATCATAACGCCTTTATCACCGATGACGGCAGCGATTCGCCCCTGCTGAAGCGAGCGCTGGCCGGGATGATCGATCTGATGCCCGCCTCCATGGCGCTGCTGGCGCCTAACGTTAATGCCTATCGTCGCTTTTTACCGGAAGCCTTTGTGCCTCTACAGGCATCCTGGGGGCACAACAACCGTACGGTAGCGTTGCGTATTCCCTGTGGCGAAGCGGAAAACCATCGCGTGGAGTACCGCGTGGCAGGCGCGGATGCCAATCCTTATCTGGTGGTCGCCGCGGTGCTGGCGGGCATTCTGCACGGCATCGATAATCAGCTGCCGCTGCCGTCGGCCATTACCGGCAACGGCCATGAAGCCGACGGCAGACCGTTGCCGATCAGGCAAAGCGATGCGCTGGACGAATTTGCCCAAAGCTCTCCGCTGCAAAAGCTGCTGGGCGAGCGCTTTGGGTTTGTCTGGCACAGCTGCAAACATCATGAACTGATGCATTTTGAACGGCTGATCACCGCCACAGAAATCGACTGGATGTTGAAAAATGCCTGACGTTTCCTGTAAAGAAATGGCGCAGAAAGGCTTTAAAAACTTGTATTCTGTCTTACAGCCTGGCAAAATATACGGACTGTAAATGAATAACCGACGCTTAACGCGCCGGTTATTTTTTTTGCACAAAAAAACGAAGCCAAAGAGGCCGGCTCAGCCGGACTGATACACACTGACAGTGTTTTTGAGGAAATAAAGATGGGGCAACACTTCATTACGCCGGCCGCAGCCGGTAAACATCTGCGCGACGACTACGGCGCAGCGGCAGCCGTCACCTTCACGCCTGCCTGCTTTACCTTCCCAAATCAGAACAACGCTCGCATAAAGCGAAGTTTCCCTGTGGTTCAACCCAGAAAGGTTGATGCTATGGGGAGGCTGAATCATGTCGCATAATTCCCAGACCGCCGCGCCGCGCGCGCACCTGAAAAAAACGCTGACTCTGATGCCTGTAGTGATGATGGGCCTGGCTTATATGCAGCCAATGACCCTGTTCGATACGTTCGGCATCGTTTCCGGCCTCACAGACGGTCACGTAGCAACCGCCTACGCCTTCGCGTTAATCGCGATCCTGTTTACTGCGCTGAGCTACGGCAAGCTGGTTCGCCGCTTCCCGTCTGCCGGCTCGGCCTATACCTATGCCCAAAAAGCCATCAGCCCGCACGTCGGCTTTATGGTGGGCTGGTCCTCGCTGCTGGATTACCTGATCATGCCGATGATCAATATCCTGCTGGCGAAAATCTATTTTGAAGCGCTGGTGCCGGGTGTCCCATCATGGATATTCGTGGTGCTGCTGGTTGGTTTTATGACCCTTTCTAACCTCAAGGGCATTAAAACCGTCGCCAATTTCAACAGCATTATCGTGGTGCTGCAAATGGCGGTCATGGTGGCGATTACCGGTATGGTAATTTACGGCGTGTCCCATGGCGAAGGGGCCGGCACCCTGACCAGCAGCAAGCCGTTCTGGTCTGAGCAGGCGCACGTGGTGCCTATGATCACCGGCGCGACCATTCTGTGCTTCTCGTTCCTGGGCTTTGACGGCATCAGTTCGCTGTCGGAAGAAACCAAGGATGCGGGTCGAGTGATCCCGAAAGCGATCTTTTTGACCGCCCTGATTGGCGGCGTGATCTTTATCGTGGTTTCTTACTTCCTGCAGCTTTATTTCCCGGATATCTCGCGCTTTAAAGATCCGGACGCGTCGCAGCCGGAAATCATGCTCTACGTGGCGGGTAAAACCTTCCAGTTCGGCATTCTGATTTTCTCCTGCATCACCGTGCTGGCTTCCGGCATGGCGGCGCACGCGGGCGTTTCCCGCCTGATGTATGTGATGGGGCGTGACGGCGTGTTCCCGGAGCGCTTCTTCGGCTATATTCATCCGAAGCTGCATACGCCAGCGCTGAACGTATTGTTGGTAGGCGCTATCGCGCTTTCCGCCATTACCTTCGACCTGGTGACGGCGACGGCGCTGATCAACTTCGGCGCGCTGGTGGCCTTCACCTTTGTTAACCTTTCGGTGATCTCGCAGTTCTGGATCCGTGAAGGGCGCAACAAGACGCTGAAGGACAACATCAACTTCCTGCTGCTGCCGCTGTGCGGCGCGCTGACGGTGGGCGCGCTGTGGATCAATCTGGAAGAAAGCTCGATGATCCTCGGCCTGGTCTGGGGCGCAATTGGCCTGGTCTATCTGGCCGTGGTGACGCAGCGCTTCCGCAAACCGGTGCCGCAATACACCGAAGAGCCGATGTAACCCAGCCCGCATTTAGCGTGGTGATGGGCTAAAAAGAAGGGCGCGGTTCTGTGAACCGCGCCCTTTTTAATTGCCGCTGCCCGTAGCCGAAAAATCAGGAAACCAGTTCGCGAGCGTAATCAAACAGCGCTTTCAGCTGCGTCATCTTCGCCTTATCGCCGTCGTACTGATTAAACAGCATCTCCAGCTCCTGCACATAGTTCTGCACGCGTTCCGGGCTGAGCGCCTCACGGCGATGCTGCAACCAGCGCTTTTGCTCGGCCTCATCCAGCGTGCCGGGGAAGTTGCGCGCCCGAAAGCGGAACAGCAGCTTCTCAATACGCTTATCGTTAAAGGTCAGATCCAGCGCGGGCAGGTTTTCCGGCGTCGTTTGCCGGATAATATTCATGGCGCTGCGATCGGCGTCGCTGAAAAAGCCGTCGTAGAGCTGGGCGTCCACATCGTCAGAAGCCACAAACGGCTCCGCTTCCGCATAGAGCGCCACCACTTTTTCACGCGCCTCCGGGTGCTGACGCAGCAGCGCCAGATTATCCAGGCAGCGCTGACGATCGATCCCCAGACGCTCCGCATCTTCCGGGCGTAACGTATTGGCCGGTGCGACGACCGGACATTTATTGATATGCATCAGCTTGATCGGGACGGGTGCGGCATCGCCCAAATCTTCCCGGCGCGTGTAGAGTCTCTCACGCAGCGCATCGGCATCCAGCGACAGGAGCGGAGAAATATCCTGGGCCAGATCGCAGGTAATCAGCGCGTTTTTATTGGTGGGATGCCAGGCGAGCGGGGCGATCCAGCTGGTATTGCCGCGCTGGGCGCCAAACATGCCGGAGATGTGCATCAGCGGCTTCATCTGCGGAATATCGATAAGCGTCATAATTTTCTGCTTGTTGCGATGGCTGAACAGAAAATCATACAGGCGCGGCTGCTTCTCTTTTACCAGCTTTGCCATAGCGATGGTCGCGTAAACATCGGACATCGCATCGTGCGCGTTTTCGTGCGCCACGCCGTTGGCTTTGGTCAGATGTTCCAGGCGAAAGCTGGGAAAGCCGTCGTCATTTTCCGGCCACTCGATACCTTCCGGCCTCAGCGCGTAGCAGGCGCGCATCACGTCCAGCAAATCCCAGCGGCTGTTGCCGTTCTGCCAGCTCCAGCCGTAAGGATCGTAAAAGTTGCGGTAGAGCAGATTACGCGTGACCTCGTCGTCAAAACGGATATTGTTATAGCCGACGATGCAGGTATTGGGCTCGCTAAACAGCTGGTGAATACGCTGGGTGAAAGCGGCCTCGTTCATGCCTTTGGCTTTCGCCAGCTGCGGCGTAATGCCGGTGATCATCACGGCTTCCGGCTGCGGCAGATAGTCGTCTGCAGGCTGGCAGTAGAACACTTCCGGTTCGCCAATAATGTTAAAATCCATATCGGTGCGGATGCCGGCAAACTGCGCAGGGCGGTCCAGCGATGGGCTTTTCCCGAAAGTTTCATAGTCGTGGAAAAGGAACGTAGGTTGATTGCTTTCGTTTTTCACTTTTACGTTTTGTCCCCTTTATTGAGGTAATTTAATTATATAAATATAAGATTCGACGTTAAAATGCCAGCATTGACCGTAGCGTAACCACTTAATTCAGTAAGGAAGTTTATCCATGCTTAATGATTACGCAGACCAAAGGTGCTATGTTTTTGACGCTGCTGAACCTTGTTCGCATAGGGTAACCTATCTTTCACCATGTCTGAAGCGGCAGGTAAAAAGACATATAACATGGGGATCTTACCCAGGCATCCTTGGTAGCAGCGATACGAATATTGAGTAGGGAATGAATGCTATATCTGCTACAAAATGCAGTTATGTAAATGTCAGAACATAAGACATAAGACATAAGACATAAGACATAAGACATAAGACATAAGACATAAGACATAAGACATAAGACATAAGACATAAGACATAAGACATAAGACATAAGACATAAGACATTTGCATAAGTTCACGCTGATTTTTTGGTATATCACATATTAGTGGAATAGAGTGAGTCATAATTCCGTATCAAATAAAATTGCTACTAAATGAGCTAAATTTAAAAGTATAAATCTGAGTTTCACTGAATAAGATACCAAGAGTAACAGTGACATGCTGAGGAGAGTTAAATAGTAATCAAATAAATAAACTATTTAAGCATACATATTTTGAAACGTGAATTCATTTGGATTTGAATGTACAAAGCCAAGATGAAGTGAGTGTTACTCTTTTTTAATTAATATATATATACTCCATTCTGGTCAGGATGAAAATGAGCCGCTCGACGTCATCTCGTGCGGCGTGCCTTATTTATTTTCTGCTTTTTGATAAAAGAAAGTGTCTCACATAAGCACAAAGTGCTACCAGCGAGCAGATTTCATAAGCGAATAAAATGCGTTGCGCTGACGCATAAACCGTTGGGGAAAAGCTCATCATCATTACTGTAGCACAGCCTGCCAGTAAACTTACCACTGAAACTATAGCTGTCTTATTGTCATCAATAAATTTATAAGAAAGCAATATTAAAGAAAACACTGAAGCTAAAGTAAAGAAAAATGAAGTGTATATTTTATAACCGAACCATGAGGTGGCATTAAAATAGTGTTGGTTGTAAATAAACTCTGACATGGATAAATTAGCACGACACAACAAAAACCCACATAACTTAATTATTAAAAATGCGATTCCTACAAGATCTGTTGATGATAGGTTCTTTTGACGTATAGCGATCGCTGTTGTCAGTAAGAGTAGTATATTTACAATGATATTTTCAGGATCGTTTAAATGGTGGTTTAAACGGTCTAAACCAAGCATTAATTTATCAATAATATTGAAACTCGAAAATTCGGGGAGAGAGTTTTTTATTTCAAAAGCATATCGTTGTGCGTTGCCTGGTGCTGTTAACAATATACCAGTAAGAATTAAGCATAATGATATAAAAACAACATCATATTTTTTTCTGTTTTGCTTGGTAAAATAAATGCATATTGCTGCAGTTATCATTAGAACAGCAACTTGCTCACTAAAACAACTTATGCTTAAAAGCATTAATGCAATGATTTTGCTTGAAAGATGAGAAGTAGCTGAATTTTTTAACACCACCAATGACCAGGCACCGCATGAAACAGGTAACAGGTAATTATAAAAACCCGTAATCCACCATGCTGCATCAGCATTAACACTTGGAGTAATCAGCATAAAAAACATTATGCCTGTAGGAATTGCAATATATGGGCGAACAATATCAAAAAAGAATAACTTCCAGGCAGAATAAGCTAATAGTAAAATTGAAAGAGGAATAGCTGCTTTCCAGAAAATTTTTATATTGATCGTCTTTATCAACAGCATTTCAATGGTAATTCTTCCACTCCAACCGAGATACCGCTCATATATAAGCGTGAGCAATTTTTTATTTTTTAGGATATTAGAAAACATTTCATCATCCCCTCCCGGCACCGGATGTAATGTCCGTGAAAGAGCGTATAAAAAAATCATGGTCAATAAGTAAAATAAAATTGGCAAGGCTGTTTTTCTACTTGCATTCATAAGTCACCACGTTATTTTTCCCATTAAGGGCTAGTTCAATAACAAATTTTTTCGTTGCGTTAATACCAGAATCGTTTTTTGCAGAGGCAATAAAGCCGGCATGGCTGAAAGCTGGGTTTCTCTTTTTCTCGACAATTTGGGGTGTCTTTATAGTCGTACTATGTAATTTATGAGCTTGACCTTTCTGATCGAGGATATAAATATTTTTTACAACATTAATGCCGCCATTAGGTAATCCGGCCCATCCTTGTATTAAAATAAAGCGGGACTGAATAGTACAATAGTCGATATGGTATGAGATATCGCCAGGTAGCGCCTCTGTTATGCCTGAGGTTGCTTTTTTATAATCATTAATAGAATAACGAGCCATATAAAGAAATAACATGCTCAAAATGATGGCGCTAAGAAATACCCACTCTGATAATTTAGTCTTCGTCATTTTCTTTTAAACTCAATTTCGCTTTTTTTATAAGGTATCTTGGGCGTCGTTTTACTTCCAGGTATATTCTTCCTATATATTCGCCAAGCACACCAATACCGATAAGCTGTATCCCACCTAAAAAGAGTATTGAAACGATGATAGAAGGATAACCAGGCACATTATTCCCCCATATCATTTTATTAAAGATCATCCAGCTGCCATAAAAAAAGGAGATTCCAGCTACAATCAGACCAATATATGTCCAAACTCTTAGTGGTAATGTTGAGAATGAGGTTATCCCCTCAAGCGCCAGGTTCCACAGCTTCCATCCATTAAACTTGGTTTCGCCAGCACTGCGTTCCGCTCTATTGTATTCAACTATCTCTACCTCTCCTCCAACCCAGCTCAAGATCCCTTTCATAAAAAGATTCCTCTCGGGAAGCTTGATAATGTTGTCGACAGTAGTTCGATTCATCAATCTGAAGTCGCCAACATTTTCAACAATTTTTGAGTGGCTAATAGCGTTATGTAATTTATAAAACCAGCCTGCGGTTTTTTTCTTGAAAGCAGTGTCACTGCTTCTGTCAATACGCTTTGCCAACACTACGTCGGCTCCGGCCCGCCACTTTTCCACCATTAGTGGGATAACTTCAATAGGATCCTGTAGATCCACATCCATAGGGATTATCGCATCGCCGCTCGAAAATTCGAGTCCGGCAAAAAGAGCTGCTTCTTTACCAAAATTCCGGGTAAAGCTTATCAATTTGACATTGAGGTCGGCTATTGCTAATGCTTGTATAATATCGTCAGTATTATCTTCACTCCCATCATTGACGAAGATTATCTCTAAATCGTAATTTTTTAAGATTTTATGCTCTCTTACCGTTTTATAAAAAATTGGTATGGTAGCCTCCTCATTATAAACGGGTATAACAAGTGAGATCTTCATATTTTTCTCCTGAATATTACGAAATTGCTAAAAAGAAAGCCAAATACCATGCTCAGGGCTGAGAAAAAAATCAGCGTTAACAGAGGCGCTAAGTGAATCTTGTCAGCGGTATAACCAACCGTTAATGCCATAAACCCCATAAACATGGTAAATAATATATATTGAGCCAGGCCTGCTGAGGCTTTGAAGGTCCATTTTGCATTAGCAAAAAAGCTGAAGCTAACTGCTACAATAAAGGCAATCAGGTTGGACAACATTTGGTCAAGATTGAGTAAATAATGGCCTGTAGCAAAAGTGATCCAGTGTATCAACGTATTTATAACCCCAATTGAAACATACCTTGTAAGGAGGGCTAACATTATAAATCCTTATTTTACAGTGGCTTATGCGCGTTGACGACAGCTGAATGTTAATTTTATAATAAAACGATGCAAAAAACGAGAGGGGAAATATTACAGGCAGCATCGAAATTTTTCTGAACAAAAAAAGACAAATTTTAGCTTCCAGCAAGCGGTCAGTAAATAATTTTTTATTTTTGAGGGGTTAGTCGCATAATCCAGCTATGCTTCATGATTTTTTTATATAATTTCAATGCCGGAATTTCGAGGAATTTTGAAGATAAGTAACCTGCCACTATAGCTAACAAAATAGCGAGTATTTGCGATAAATAAATATTCATATTCAGGAATTTAGAAATAAGTTGTTGAATAAGGAATCCCCATAAATATACACCGTAGGAAATATCGTATTTAATATGTAGATTTTTAACGAGGTTTAATGATGAGAACCACAATGCTATAGTACAAAAGAAAAAGGGAAGGAAAAGTTTTGATATAGAAGGGTAATGTCTTTCTGTAATCAAATGAAGTAGTAAAAAAAACATCGGAATCAGGAGGGATACGCGAATTAAATGTTTATGTATAGCGTAAATTCCGCCCAAAGCAAAGCAGGAAAAAACTACCACAATATAAAAAAAATTATATAGTGGGATGTGGTTTTTAATAATTTCTATTGTGGGAGCAAAGATAACAAATAAACATAAGGAGGTGCTAATGATTTTATTGTTAGTTACTCGCATGAGAAGTAATAATGGTAGAATAAGATAACATATTACTTCATAACGAATCGTCCATAAAGAACCATTGACGCTACCAGGGTAAGAATTATGCTCAAATACCCCAGGTAGGGAAAATTGCGTATCCATTAATAGATTTTTTGTAATATATCGATGCCATTGAGGTGAAGAGAAATACTCACTGATTGTTAAAGATGTTACAAAAGGGCCAATAATTAATGCGGTTATAATCAATAAAAAAGCGAGGGCAGGAATAACTCTAAATATTCGGGCAAGTATAAAGTCGACAATGTTTTTTTTAGTTAACAAGCTGTTAGTGACTAGCATTCCACTGATAAAGAAAAAAATATAAACAGCTATGCTGCCACCTGTCTCCTTGCCGGTAAACGAGGAGACAGGTTCTGTTAACTTTGCAATATTATTGATAGCATAAGCATGGCTCCATATAACCATTAATGCTGCACCAATACGTATTAAGTCGAGATTATTATTACCACGCTGCAACAGGTTGGCCACAGTTTTCAACGGCATTGAGATGTCATCCAGTATATATTTATTATAATACTATAAAATTTTACCGACAAAATTTCAATGTCAGATGGGTTTGTTTTGCAATTTAAAAAGGGGTAATTTTGCCTTGGCCGACCTTTTAGCACAGCCGGGGTCTTAATAAGCGCGCCTGCACGCCAACGTTAAAACATCCTTATCTTTGGCTTAACCCCCTCAGGCTGGAGGTCAGATTAAAAAAACTCCTTAATCTTAAATCTTAATATTTTCTTGCACTTTTTTAATACGTTACGACGGCGGATCCCGTACAACAGGCTGTTTTTTTCCAGTCTATTGAGGATTTACCGTTGAAGAAGCGTCAGCTTGCAAGTATCAGCCTGGTTCTGGCCGTGGTCGCCGTAGCCCATGCTGAAGATAACCCCTTAGCTTTTCCCCTGACCGCGCCCGCTATCGACGCCGCTTCCTGGGTGCTGATGGACGCCACGACCGGTCAGGTGCTGACGCAGGGCAATGCCGACGAACGCCGCAACCCGGCCAGCCTGACCAAGCTGATGACGGGCTACGTGGTGGATCGTGCTATCGACAGCAAGCACATCAGCCGCGACGACATGGTCACCGTGGGTAAAGATGCCTGGGCCGCCGGTAATCCCGTGTTTAAAGGGTCTTCGCTGATGTTTCTTAAGCCCGGCGAGAAAGTCTCGGTACGCGATCTGAGCCGCGGCGTCATTATCGATTCCGGCAACGACGCCTGTGTGGCGCTGGCGGATTATGTGGCGGGCAGCCAGGCCGCTTTTGTCGAGCAGATGAATCAGTATGTGGTTAAGCTTGGCCTTAAAAACACCCATTTTGAAACGGTTCACGGCCTGGATGCGCCGGGACAGTACACCACGGCTGGCGATCTGGCTAAGCTGTCGCGCGCCATTATCTCCGGCGAGCCGGATTTTTATCAGATGTACAGCGAGAAATCGCTGACGTGGAACGGCATTACCCAGCAGAATCGTAACGGTTTGTTATGGGATAAAACGCTGCACGTCGACGGCCTGAAGACCGGCCACACCGAAAGCGCGGGTTTCAATATCATTGCTTCCAGCGTGGACGGCCAGCGCCGACTGATCGCCGTGATCATGGGCGGCAAAAGCCCTAAAGGGCGCGAAGAGCAGGCGCGCAAGCTGCTGATCTGGGGACAGAACAATTTTGATACCGTGCAGCTGTTCCATGCTGGTAAAGAGATCGGCCATGAGAATGTCTGGTACGGCAATCCGCATCAGGTAGCCGTAGGCAGCGATAAGGATGTTTATCTCTCCTTGCCTCGTGAAGACGTCAAAAAAATCAAGGCCAGGTACGTCATTGACCGCAAGGATCTTGAGGCGCCGCTGAAGCTGCATGAGCAGGTCGGGACTATCCAGCTGGTGGATGGCGACAAAGAGCTGGCCTCTTACCCGTTGGTGACGCTGAAACCGGTGGAAAAAGCGGGCGTGATCACTCGCATTACTGACTACATCAAACGCAAGCTGTAACCCCTGATGGCGATCCGCAACGGGTCGCCATTTTGCCTGTTTGTTGAGCTGCTGTTGCACCACTGTTATCGTGAGACGGCAATACGCAAAAAAGCGGGCGAAGCCCCGCAGGGCAGGGTATGATGCCGGAAAATAGCCCGCCCCTGGAGAAAGTTTTGCGTCCCGACAAGCCGCTATCGGCCTTTGAATTCACCCTCTATCGTAACTATCGCACGGTGCACGGCATTCGCATCGCGCTGGCGTTCGTGCTGACGTTTCTGCTGATCCGCCTGTTCTCTATCCCGGAAGGCAGCTGGCCGCTGATTACGCTGGTGGTGGTGATGGGGCCGATTTCCTCCTGGGGTAACGTCTTTCCGCGTGCGATCCAGCGCATCGGCGGTACGATATTCGGCTCGGTTTCGGGGCTGATTGCGCTCTGGCTGGAGCTGTGGTCGCTGCCGGTAATGCTGGCCTGGTGCACGCTGGTGATGTTTTTATGCGGTTTTCTGACGCTGGGCAAGCACCCTTATATGGCGCTGCTGATCGGCATTACGCTGGCGGTGATCTGCGGCGGCGCGCCGGGCGATATGACCATGGCGCTGTGGCGAGGCGGCGACGTGATCCTGGGGTCGGTGCTGGCGCTGTTTTTTACCAGCATTTATCCGCAAAAGGCCTATACCCACTGGCGCATCAAGCTTTCCGATTCCCTGCTGGAAACCGCTAAAATTTACCATGCCGGCTGTTCACCTAACCTGGTGGACAAGCCCCGGCTGACGCGCCCCCTGCAGCGGCTGCTGACCGGCGTGGTGAAAATGCGGTCGCTGATCGATCCCGCCAGCAAGGAAACGCGTATTCCGCGTTCGGTTTTTGAAGGTATTCAGACGCTGAACCGCAATATGGTCTGCACGCTGGAGCTGCAGCTGAACGCCTGGTGGTCCTCTCGCGAAAGCCACCTGATAATGCTGAACGCGCCTACGCTGAGGCGCACCCAGCAGATGACGGAAAATACGCTGCGCGCGCTGTCAAAGGCGATAGTGGCGGGCAGCACGGACCAAATCTCCGCCAACAGCGCGGAGCTGGCGGAAATCACCCGCGAGCTGCGGCAGCTGATCAAAGCCTCCAACAGCGACGAGCTGGTGGAAACGCCGATCCACGGCTACGTCTGGCTGAGTCTGGAGATGGCCGCGCAGCTGGAAAGGCTGTCGGATCTGATGCGTCTGGTGCTGCGTAAATAAACGATTAATAACAACTTACTGCGAAAAGCGCCGGTTCGCGCTAAGATAACGCCAGTCCGACTCTACAACTAATCGCCTCGACAGCGGTTCGCCGCTACGCTGAGCGCAATGATAATAATGCCTGCCTTGCAGGCCTGAACAGAAGGTGTTTCCATGGAAAATGCAAAGCAATCCTTTCAGGACGTACTGGAGTTTGTGCGGATGTTCCGTCGTAAGAACAAGCTGCAGCGTGAAATCCACGATATTGAAAAGAAAATCCGCGACAACCAGAAACGCGTGCTGCTGCTGGATAACCTGAGTGAATATATCAAGCCCGGCATGAGCGTCGAAGCCATTCAGGAAATTATCAGCAGCATGCGCAGCGATTACGAAGATCGCGTTGACGATTACATCATCAAAAACGCCGATCTTTCCAAAGAGCGTCGTGAGCTTTCCAAAAGGCTCAAGGCGCTGGGCGAGCCTAAAGCGCAGTAGCCAGGGCTGGAGAACCAAAAAAGGCGATCGACGATCGCCTTTTTCGATCGTACAGGGCACGGCGCTATCCGCAGGGGAAAATCACTTTTCTCCGGAAAAGACTTTGCATATCAGAGCGCCTTTTACCATCATCAGTAGAGTCTTCTCCATTTCTGGCAGGCAGCACTTTGCAAATATTCCGTATTTCTCCGTTAGAGGCCATCAGGCGTACGCCCTGGTATCCCAAAAGACGTTCTTATCGGGTTCTGTTCTGGCGAGAAATCACGCCGCTGGCGGTACCGATCTTTTTTGAGAACCTTTGCGTGCTGTTGATGGGCGTGCTGAGCACTTTCCTGGTGAGCTGGCTGGGCAAGGAGGCGATGGCGGGCGTCGGGCTGGCCGACAGTTTTAATATGGTCATCATCGCTTTTTTCGCCGCTATCGATCTGGGTACCACGGTGGTGGTCGCCTTCAGCCTGGGCAAGCTTAACCGTGAACGGGCCCAGGCGGCCGCCCGCCAGTCGCTGGTGCTGATGACTATTTTCGCCGTGCTGCTGGCAATAGGCATTGAGTTTTACGGCGAGTGGATCATCAATCTTATCGCCGGTAACGCAGAACCGCGGGTAAAAGAGATGGCGCTGATCTATCTCAATATCACCGCATGGAGCTATCCGGCCGCCGCGATTGCGCTGATTGGCTGCGGCGCGCTGCGTGGCGCGGGCAATACCAAGATCCCCATGCTGATTAACGGCGGCATGAATATCCTGAATATTATTTTCAGTACGGTGCTGATCTACGGCTGTTTCTCCTGGAAAGGGATGGGCTTTGTCGGTGCCGGACTGGGGCTGACTATCGCCCGCTATATCGGCGCGGCGGCGGTAATTTATGTGCTGGCTATCGGCTTCAATCCGCGCCTGAAAATCACGCTGAAAAGCTATTTCACCCGGCTCAACACCAATATCCTGATGGAGGTGCTGAGCATCGGCGTGCCCGCCAGTATTGAATCGGTGCTGTTCAACGGCGGCAAGCTGCTGACGCAGGTTTTTGTCGCGGGAATGGGCACCGACGTGATCGCCGGTAACTTTATCGCCTTTTCCATTGCCTCGATGATCAACCTGCCGGGCAACTCCCTTGGCTCCGCCTCAACCATTATTGTCGGCACCCGCCTGGGCAAAGGACAGCTGAAGCAGCCGGAAATGCAGCTGCGGCATATTTTTTGGCTTTCAACCATCGGGCTGTGCGCGCTGGCGGCGTTGACGGTGCCTTTTGCGGGCATTCTGGCTTCGTTTTATACCCGCGACGAGGAGGTTATCCACGTGGTCAAAATCCTGATCTGGCTGAACGCGCTGTTTATGCCGTTCTGGGCCGCATCCTGGGTTTTACCGGCGGGGCTGAAGGGCGCGCGCGACGCCAGGTTTACCATGTGGGTTTCGCTGTTGGGCATGTGGGGATGCCGCATTGTGGCGGGCTACGGACTGGGCGTGGTACTCGGCTTTGGCGTGGTGGGGATCTGGCTGGGCATGTTTCTGGACTGGATTGTCCGTGGTATCTTCTTCTACCGCCGCATGACCAGCGGACGCTGGCTGTGGAAATATGCGCCCCGGCAGGAGCCGGCCGCTCAGGATTTGGCGCTGTCAAAAAAATAACCGGAAATCACCATGCAATCGCCTACTTCCGCCGGGTCGGAATCGCTGTTTCACCATCGCTCTTTTGTCGCTTTCTGGCTGGCCCGCACCAGCTCCAGTTTCGGTTTTCAGATGCTCTCTATCGCGGTCGGCTGGCAGATTTATGCGCTTACCGGCCGCGCCTTCGATTTAGGCTTAATCGGGCTGGCGCAGTTTCTGCCGGCGGTGGTGCTGGCCTTGCCGGCAGGGCACGTTGCCGATCAGTTTGACCGTCGTCGCGTCGTATTACTGGGGCAGTTTACCGAACTGCTGGCGATTGCCGCGCTGGCGGTGCTGACGCTGATGCACCTGACCAACGAGCTGGTGATCCTGGCGCTGATTTTCGTGCTTTCCATCGCCAAAACGTTAGAGGCGCCGTCGCTGCAGTCCATGCTGCCCGCGCTGGTGCCGCCCTCAATACTGGCGCGGGCGACGGCCGCCAACGCCGCATCGATGCAAACGGCTTCCATGCTTGGCCCGGCGCTCGGCGGCTTTTTATACGTTGCCGGGCCGCAGGCGGTCTATATCACCACTGGCGTACTCTATCTTATCTCCGTCGTGATGGTCAGCCGCCTGCGCTACGACCATGCGCCGCCGCCGCGCACGCCCGCCACCTTCGCCAGCGTCTTTGCCGGGGTGAAATTTATCCGTAACCGGCCGGACGTGCTAGGCGTCATTTCGCTGGATCTGTTTGCGGTACTGCTGGGCGGGGCGACGGCGCTGCTGCCCATTTTCGCCAAAGATATTCTGCATACCGGGCCGTGGGGGCTGGGCCTGCTGCGCGGGGCGCCAGCGGTTGGCGGCCTGCTGGTCGGCTTCTGGCTCAGCCGTCGTTCGCTGGAGCGCAACGTCGGTAAAATCATGTTTGCCTCCGTAGCCGGTTTCGGCGTGGCGACGCTGGTGTTTGCGCTCTCTGAAGAGCTGTGGCTGTCGCTGCTGGCGCTGTTTGCGCTGGGCGGGTTCGATATGGTCAGTATGGTGATCCGCGGCTCGCTGGTGCAGCTGGATACGCCGGATGAGATGCGCGGACGCGTCAGCGCGGTTAACTCTATTTTTATTAATACCTCTAATCAGCTTGGTGAATTTGAGTCGGGGATGCTGGCAGCCTGGCTGGGCGCGGCGCCGGCGGCGGCAGTCGGCGGTATTGGCACGCTGATCGTGGTCGGCCTGTGGATGGCCTGGTTCCCGAGCCTTCGCAAGCGCCAGCGGCTGCACGATCCCGTTTCTTCTTCCTGATCCCACCCTTAATAAGCGCCGTTAATGATTAACGGCGCCGTTACCGCTTTTCTCCCCCTCGTTTTTTTCGCCAGGCTGGCCGCGCCGATAGGTTATCGACAGCCTGTTTTTTCCGTGGTCGCTTCCTTTTTTCCTTATCTTTTCTGCGGGTTAAGACCAGGCGGTACGTCTCGACGGTCTGAAAAACGTGATGATTTCTTATTGCAAATGAAAACCATTATCAATAAAATCGACGCCTTGCAGTTCCTGTTTTCATGGCACTAATGATGGAAGATGATGATATGACAGGCGGTTGGGATAGCGACGCGCAGGCGAGCTGGCAGCACAAGCTGAGCCTGGGGTCGCCAGCGGTCGTGACGGAAGGTGACATCTGCACCGTCACCTTTTACTGGCGGGATCCCGCCGGAACGGAACAGACTTCGCCGGTGCGCCGGGTATGGATTTATATCACCGGCGTCACCGATCATCACCAGCAGCGCGCGCCGCAAAGCCTGCAACGCATCAGCGGCACGGCTATCTGGCAGTGGCAGGTTCGGCTAAATGCGGGCTGGCGAGGCAGCTACTGCTTTATCCCTTCCGTAAACGAAAATGATTTTCCCCCCGAGGCGCTGCAAAGTCCGCCGGACCGCGCGGCGCTGCGCGAAGGCTGGCGCAGGCTGCTGCCGCAGGCGATAGCCGATCCGCTTAATCCCCATACCAGCTGGCGAGGCGGACGCGGCCATCCCGTCTCCGCGCTGCATCTGCCGCAGGCGCCTGTGCAGCCGGGTTGGACAGAGCGCGTTGAGTTCGCTGCGCCGTGCTGCCTGACGTGGGAAAGCAAAAGGCTGGGCAATCAGCGGCGGGTATGGCTTTTCACCACTGGCGAAAGCCAGCCGGAACAGCGCCCGCTGGCCGTGCTGCTGGATGGCCAGTTCTGGGCGGAGCAGATGCCGGTCTGGTCTGCACTGCAGGCGCAAACCGATCGCGGTCAGCTGCCACAGGCGGTTTATCTGCTGATTGATGCCATCGACACGCAGCATCGCGGCGAGGAGTTGACCTGCAATCCCGACTTCTGGCTGGCGGTCCAGGAAGAGCTGCTGCCGCTGCTTGCGCAGCACGCGCGCTGGCGCGACGATCCGGTGACCACCGTGGTGGCCGGACAGAGCTTCGGCGGTCTTTCCGCCCTCTATGCCGCGCTGCACTGGCCGCAGCGTTTCGGCTGCGCGCTCAGCCAGTCCGGCTCTTTCTGGTGGCCGCATCGCCAGCGCACCGGCGAGGACGGCTGGCTGACAGAGCAGCTGATGCAGGGCCGGCTCAGCGTTGCGCCGCTGCGCATTTATCTGGAAGCGGGCCTGCGCGAACCTGTCGTTTTGCAGGCTAACCAGCGCATTTATCCGCTGCTGCAACGGGCCTGCCCGACGCTGCACTATCGCCTTGTTGACGGCGGCCACGACGCTCTGTGCTGGCGAGGCGGCCTGATTAACGGGCTGACCACGCTGTGGCAGTCTGTCCCTGCTAAATCCGGAGTTTCCGATGGAACAGAGTAATCCTTTCGATCGCCCTGAGGGGCCGTTTTTCGTGCTGCAAAATCATCTGGGCTACAGTCTGTGGCCAGCCCACTGCGCCCGGCCCGCTGGCTGGCAGCCGGCGTATGGCCCGGCGACGCAGCACGAATGCAACGACTGGCTGGCGCGCTGGCAAACGCTGACCCCGGCCCATTTTGCGGCGGGAGTCACAGCGTGAAAAGTGAAATGAGCGAGGCGCTGATGCATAAAGTGCAGCAGCAAATGATGCCGCTGGTAGCGGCGCAGTCCGGTATCTGGATGGCGGAACAGCTTTCGTCACAGGTAAATGCCTGGAGCGTGGCGCACTATGTGGAGCTGAAGGGCGCTTTGAATGAGCCGCTGCTGCGCCAGGCCGTGGTGCGCGGGATGCAGGAGGCGGACACGCTGCGGATGCGCTTTACCGAAAGGGACGGCGTGCCGATGCAGTGGGTCGATGCCGACGCTGACTTTACCCTGCCGGAGTGCGTCGATCTGCGCCACGAGGCCGCTCCCGCAGCGGCGGCGCTGGCGCGTATGCAGCAGGATCTGGATCAGGATTTGCGCATCAGCAGCGGCAGTCCGATCTACCGTCATATTCTTTTTCGCCTGAGCGAAAGCCGCTGGTACTGGTATCAGCGTTTTCATCATCTGGTGGTGGACGGCTTCAGCTTTACCGCCATCACTCGTCGCATTGCGGAGATTTATACTGCGCTTTGCACCGGCAGCGAGCCGAAGCCTTCGCCTTTCGTCCCTTTCAGCGACGTGGTGGAGGAGTACGATCGCTATAGCGCCTCCGCGACCCGCCAGCGCGATGCCGCCTTCTGGAAAGAGCAGGCGAGCCAGCTGCCGATGCCCGCCAGCCTGTCGCCGCTGCCGCTGAACGGACAAAGCGCCACCACGCATCTTATTCGTCAGCATTTGCAGCTGAGCCGCGAAGATTTCCGCGAGCTGCGGGCGCAAAGCCAGCTCAGCGCGTCGGAACTGGCGCTGGCGCTGGTTGCGGTGTGGCTGGGCCGCCTCAGCGCGCGGGCGGAATACAGCGCGGGCTTTATCTTTATGCGCCGCCTGGGATCGGCCGCGCTGAGCGCCACCGGGCCGGTGCTCAACGTGCTGCCGATGGCGATACGGCTCGATCCTCAGGCCACGTTGCCACAGCTGGCGGAGGCGCTGCAGCAGCAGTTAAAAAAAGCGCGTCGCCATCAGCGCTACGACGCGGAGCAAATCCAAAGGGATATCGGCCAGCTGAGCGAGCCGCTGTTCGGCCCGGTCATTAACCTGAAAATGTTTGACTACCGGCTGGATTTTGCCGGTATCGAAGGCGTGACCCACCAGCTGGCTTCCGGCCCGGTACGCGATCTGGAAATCGCGCTCTACCCGGACGAAGAGGGCAACGTCTCGCTGGAAATCCTGGCGAACGCGGAGCGCTATCAGGCGGAAACGCTGCGTGAGCATCTTGCCCGCCTGCCGCTGCTGCTTAGCCAGTTCGCGGGCCATCCGACGCTGTCCTGCGCGCAGGCGACGCTGCTGCACCCGCGTGAGGAAAAGCGGCTGCGGCAGATTAACGATACGGCGATCGAGGTGCCGCAAACCACGCTGAGCAGCCTGATTATGGCGCAGGCGCAGCGCACCCCGGACGCGGACGCGCTGGCGGATGACCAGCATAGTTTTACCTACCGCGAGATGCGTCAGCAGGTAACGGCGCTGGCTCAGGCGCTACAAAAGCGAGGCGTGCAGGCGGGAGACATCGTGGCCGTGGCGCTGCCGCGCTCGGTGTTTTTGTCGCTTGCCCTACAGGCCATTGTGGAGCTGGGCGCCGCCTGGCTGCCGCTGGATACCGGCTATCCGACCGATCGGCTGAGCATGATGCTGGAAGATGCTAACCCGCGTCTGTTAATCACCACCGAAGAACAGCTGGGCCGCTTTGCGCAGCTCGAAAATCTGCAAAGCTTCTGCTACCACCAGCCGCTGCCGACAGTGGATCTTGCGCCTGCTCAGGCTCTGTCACGCCCGCACCATACCGCCTATGTGATTTATACCTCCGGCTCAACCGGACGGCCAAAAGGCGTCATGGTCGGCCAGCAGGCGATCGTAAACCGCCTGCTGTGGATGCAGGACCACTATCGATTGACTACCGACGATGTAGTGCTGCAAAAGACACCGTGCAGTTTTGATGTCTCGGTCTGGGAATTTTTCTGGCCGTTTCTGACTGGCGCGCAGCTGGTGATGGCGCCGCCGGAAGCGCATCGCGATCCGCAGGCGCTCCAGGTGCTGTTCAGCCGTTACGGTGTCACAACTACGCACTTCGTTCCTTCCATGCTGGCGGCGTTTGTCACCGCGTTAACCGATGACGAGGCCGTGGCCCACTGTGCTTCTTTACGGCGGGTATTCTGTAGCGGCGAGGCGCTGCCGACCGATCTCTGTCGCCAGTGGCAGGACAAAACGGCCGTGCCGCTGCACAATCTTTATGGCCCGACCGAAGCGGCGGTGGATGTGAGCTGGCATCCGGCCTACGGCGAAGCGTTGGCCAACGTAACGGGCGCAAGCGTGCCGATTGGCTATCCGGTCTGGAACACCGGGCTGCGCATCCTGGATGGCAATATGCAGCCGGTGCCGCCGGGCATTGCGGGCGATCTCTATCTGACCGGCGTGCAGCTGGCGCAGGGCTATCTGGCGCGAGCCGATTTGACCGCCAGCCGTTTTATTGCCGATCCGGAAGGCGAGGGCGCAAGAATGTACCGCACCGGCGACGTGGCGCGCTGGCTGGAGAACGGCGCGGTGGAATATCTGGGCCGCAGCGACGATCAGCTTAAGATCCGTGGACAGAGGATCGAGCTGGGCGAGATCGATCAGGCGCTGCTGTCGCTGGATAACGTGGCGCAGGCGGTTACCCATGCCTGCGTGCTCGGCAACGCCAGCGCGGGCGGCGGCGATCAACGGCAGCTGGTGGGCTACGTGGTGGCCGCGTCCGGCGAACTGGATACGGCCGCGCTACGCGAGCAGCTTAGCGATCGCCTGCCCGCGCACATGGTGCCGGTGGTGCTGGTGCAGCTGGCGGCTTTCCCGCTAAGCGCCAACGGCAAGCTGGATCGCAAGGCGCTGCCGCTGCCACAGCTGGCCCACGCCGCAGGTCGCGCGCCGGCAGAGGGTGTGGAAACCGTGGTGGCCGAAGCCTTTGCCCGCCTGCTGGACTGCGAGATCCGCTCGGTTAATGATGACTTCTTTGCCCTCGGCGGCCATTCGCTGCTGGCGATGCGGCTGGCGGTCGATCTGCGTCGCCGTCTCGACAGACCGGTGACGCCGGGGCTGATTATGGTGGCGTCCACCGTCGGCGCGCTGGCGGAAAAGCTGACGCGGCAGAGCGAAGAAGAGGCGAGCCGCGCGGGCATGGAAACCATCCTGCCGCTGCGGCGTTCGCACGGCCCCACGCTGTTTTGCTTCCATCCGGCCTCCGGCTTCGCCTGGCAATTCAGCATTCTGCAACGCTATCTGGACGCGCGCTGGTCGCTGATCGGCATTCAGTCGCCGCGCCCGCACGGGCCAATGCGGCAGGCGGAAAATCTTGATGAGCTTTGCGAGCGGCATCTGGCCACGCTGCGCGAGCAGCAGCCGCACGGCCCTTACTATCTGCTGGGCTATTCGCTGGGCGGCACGCTGGCGCACGCTATCGCGGCGCGCCTGCAGGCGCAGGGCGAAAAAGTCGCCTTCCTGGGGCTGCTGGATACCTGGCCGCCGGAAACGCAAAACTGGTCACAGAATAACCAGCTGGATGCCGAAGTGCTGGCGGAAATCGACCGCGAGCGTGAAGCCTTTATGGCCGCCCAGGCGTCGCTGCGCGAGTCGCTGGCGGCCTCGGCCAGCCAGGCGCTGTTTGGCGCTATCGAAGGCAACTACGGCGATGCGGTCAGGCTGCTGGCGACCGCGAAAAGCCGCCGCTTCGTCGGGGAAGCCACGCTGTTCGTCGCGCAGAAAACGCTGAAGCCGGGGCAGGATGCGCACACCGCGTGGGCGCCATGGCTCGACGCGCTGCAAACCTTCCCGGTGGAATGCGCGCATGTGGATATTATTTCGGCAGAGGCGTTTACCCATATCGGCCCACGCCTTAACCAACTGCTGGATCGGGCAACACAATGAAAAAACAGACCTTTATGCTCAGCCTCAGCCTGCTGAAGACGCACCCTGATTTTCGGGCGGTGTTTATCGCCCGCTTTATCTCTATCCTGGCGCTGGGCCTGCTTGGCGTCGGCGTGCCGGTGCAGATCCAGCAGCTGACCGGTTCTGCCTGGCAGGTAAGCCTGGCGGTCACGCTGACCGGCGCGGCCCTGTTTACCGGTTTGATGCTGGGCGGCGTGCTGGCGGATCGCCATGAGCGTCGGCGGCTGATCCTGTTCGCGCGATCGACCTGCGGGCTGGGCTTTATCGGCCTGTGCGTCAATGCCGCCATGCCGTCCCCGTCGCTGACCGCCATCTACCTGCTGGGCATCTGGGACGGCTTTTTCGGCGCCATCGGCGTGACGGCGCTGCTTGCCGCCACGCCCGCGCTGGTGGGCCGTGAAAACCTGATGCAGGCCGGGGCGATCACCATGCTCACGGTCAGGCTGGGTGCGGTGATCTCGCCGATGGTGGGCGGCGTGCTGCTCGCGGCGGGCGGCGTATTCTGGAACTTCGCGCTGGCGGCGGCGGGCACCTTTATTACGCTGATCCCGCTGCTGCGTCTGCCGTCGTTGCCGCCGCCGCCGCAGTCGCACGCCAGGCCGCTACGGTCGCTGGCGGAAGGCTTTACCTTTCTGCTCGGCCATCGTCTGATCGGCGGCGTGGCGCTGGTGGGCGCGCTGTTGACCATGGCGACGGCGGTACGCGTGCTTTATCCGGCGCTGGCTATTCGCTGGGAGCTGAGCGCGCAGCAGATCGGCTTTCTCTATGCTGCCGTACCGCTCGGCGCGGCCGCAGGCGCGCTGACCAGCGGCAATCTGGCACAGCATCCGCGTCCGGGCAAGGTGATGCTTTTCACCGCCGTCGCCGCTTTCGTCGCGGTAGGGCTGTGCGGCCTGATGCCTTACTGGGAGGCGGGCGCGCTCTGTCTGATGCTGTTCGGCTACCTGAGCGCCCTGAGCGCGCTGCTGCAATACACGCTGATCCAGACGCTGACGCCGGACGCGATGCTGGGCCGTATCAACGGCCTGTGGACGGCGCAAAACGTGATGGGTGACTCGCTGGGCGCGCTGCTGCTGGGCGCGATGACCACGGTGATGCTGCCCGCCACCGCCGCCAGCAGCAGCGGCCTGGGGCTGGCCATCGTCAGCCTGGTGCTGGCCGCCGCCTTCGGTTCGCTCCGACGCTATCGCCAGCCCGCGCCCGCTTCGCCGGGAGAAAGCGTAACTGAATAACATCGGGTTTTAGTCCTTCCTTGCCTGCCCTGGCGGCAGGTAATGCTGCCAAATGATGCTAATAACGGCGCAAACGTTGCGCCCGGTCGCGGCGTGGTGTTTTGCACTGTTTTAAACTGCGAAACGTTGCTTGACATCACAAAGAATTTACTTAAAGTTACGCGGTAATAATGCAAATGATAATCATTATTATACTTTTTATCGTTGTGGCTGGAGGCCGTTATGGAGACGCTTTGCGCTGATGCAGTTAAACCATCAGTTTCTCTCTCATCTGAGAGCTTTTTCTTCGCATCGCCGTGGAAAAGCTTTATCACCACTGGTCGCTTTGCCGAAATTACCTGTCCCGCCGCCGACGGCGACAACCTGCAGGGCGCTTTCCAGCAGCAGGTACGCAGCGCCTTTGCCGCGGCCAGGGCCAAAGGGATTACGCGCCCGGTGATGGTTGGCGCCATCCCCTTTGATACGCGCCAGCCTTCCGCGCTATTTATTCCTGAGCGTCATGAGGCATTCTCCCGCCAGCAGCAGCCAGAGTCGGCGCAGCAGGCGAGCTCTGCCGTAGAGCCGGTAATTACCGCGCGCCAGAACATTCCTGAACAGGCTGAATTTATGGAGATGGTGGCGAAAGCAGCGGAAGCGACCGCCCAGCCTGGCCTGGATAAAGTGGTGCTCTCGCGTCTGATCGATATCACTACCGCCGAGCCGGTGCAGGCTACGGCGTTAATGGATCGCCTGATTGCGCTCAACCCTGGCAGCTATCACTTCCATGTTCCGCTGGCCGACGGCAGCACGCTGCTGGGCGCCAGCCCGGAGCTGCTGCTGCGTAAGTCGGGCGAAACCTACACTTCGCTGCCGCTGGCGGGCTCGGCCAGACGCGATCGCAGCGACAAAGCGCGCGATCTTGCGGTAGGCGAAAAGCTGATGTACTCGCAAAAAGATCGCTACGAGCACCGCCTGGTGACCAGCGCCATGTACGACGTGCTGAAACCGCGCAGCCGCTCTCTGGCGGTGCCGGACAAGCCGGAGCTGATCACCACTTCGACGCTGTGGCACCTTGCTACCGCGATTGAAGGCAAAGCCGCAGCGGCTGAGGAAACGGCGCTGTCGCTCGCCTGCCTGCTGCATCCTACGCCCGCGCTGAGCGGTTATCCGCACGCTGCCGCTTGCGAGTGGATTGAAAAGCTGGAGCCGTTTAACCGCGAGCTGTTCGGCGGCATCGTCGGCTGGTGCGATGACGAAGGCAACGGCGAATGGGTGGTGACCATTCGCTGCGGCACGCTGGCCGGAAAAAACATTCGCCTGTTCGCCGGCGCGGGCATCGTTCCGGCCTCTTCGCCGGAATCGGAATGGCGCGAAACCGGCGTCAAGCTCAGCACCATGCTGCACGTATTTGGACTGCAATAAGGCTATTTTATGACGATTTCCTATTCCCGCTGGCCCGACGATTTTGCGGCCCGCTACCGTGAAAAAGGCTACTGGCTGGATCTGCCGCTAACGGATATTTTAACTCGCCATGCCGACAGCACGGAAACGGCGCTGATCGACGGCGACCGCGCATACAGCTACCGGCAGCTGGAGAGCGCCAGCACCCGTCTGGCGGCGGCCTTACAGCGTCGCGGCCTGAAGTGCGGCGATACCGCGCTGGTGCAGCTGGGCAACGTGGCTGAATTCTATATCGTGCTGTTTGCACTGCTTAAGCTCGGCGTAGCGCCGGTCAACGCGCTGTTCAGCCATCAGCGCCAGGAGCTGGACGCCTACGCCAGCCAGATTGAGCCTGCTTTGCTGATCGCCGATCGTCAGCACGCGCTGTTCGCCACCGACGACTATCTGCAACCGCTGCGCCAGCGCTATCCGTCGCTGCGTGAGGTGGTGCTGCGCAACGCTCGTGAGGACGATACCTCGCTTGCGGCCTTAATTGACGAGGCGCAAGGCGAGTTTGTCGCTGCGCCTTCCGCCGCTGACGAAGTCGCGTTTTTCCAGCTTTCCGGCGGCAGTACCGGCACGCCCAAGCTGATCCCGCGTACCCATAACGACTACTACTACAGCATCCGCCGCAGCGTGGAAGTCTGTTGCTTTAACGAAAAAACCCGCTATCTCTGCGCTTTGCCCGCCGCGCACAACTATCCGCTCAGTTCGCCGGGCGCCTTCGGCGTGTTTTATGGCGGCGGCCTGGTGGTGCTGGCAGGCGATCCGAGCGCCAACCTTTGTTTCCCGCTGATTGAAAAACACCAGATTACGGCGACGGCGCTGGTGCCGCCAGCGGTCAGCCTCTGGCTACAGGCGATTCAGGAGTGGGGCAGCAATCGGGCGCTTGGCTCGCTCCAGCTGTTGCAGGTGGGCGGCGCGCGCTTAAGCGAAGCGCTGGCGGCACGCATTCCGGCAGAAATCGGCTGCCGGCTGCAACAGGTCTTCGGCATGGCGGAAGGGCTGGTCAACTATACGCAGCTGACCGACGACGAGTGGCACATCTTCTCGACGCAGGGCACGCCGATGAGCCCGGACGATGAGGTCTGGGTAGCGGACGAGCAGGGCAATCCGCTGCCGCAGGGCGAAACCGGACGGCTGATGACGCGCGGCCCGTACACCTTCCGCGGCTATTACCGCAGCCCGGAGCACAACGCGCAGGCCTTTGACGCCAACGGCTTCTATTGTTCCGGCGACCTGGTCTCCATTACGCCGGACGGCTATATCTGCGTGCAGGGCCGCGAAAAAGATCAGATCAATCGCGGCGGTGAGAAAATTGCCGCTGAAGAGATCGAAAACCTGCTGTTACGCCACGAGGCCATTCTGCACGTTGCGCTGGTTTCGATGGAGGACAGCCTGCTGGGCGAAAAAAGCTGCGCCTTTATCGTGGGCAAACGTCCCGTGCGCGCCGTAGAGATCCGCCGCTATCTGCGCGAGCTTGGCGTGGCGGACTACAAGCTGCCCGATCGTATTGAAACCGTTGACGAACTGCCGCTGACGCCCGTCGGTAAAGTGGATAAAAAACGCCTGCGTCAACAGCTGGCCGCCAGCCAGACCAACTGAATTCCGGAGAAAAAATGACTATCCCTGCACTAAAAGCCTATGCGCTGCCTGCCGCCGCCGACCTGCCAGAAAACAAGGTCAAATGGACGTTTGAACCCGCCAGGGGCGCGCTGCTGATCCACGATATGCAGAACTATTTTATTAATTTCTGGGGCGAAGACTGCCCGATGATCAAACAGGTCATCAGCAATATCGCCGCGCTGCGTGAATACTGCCGCCAGAACGGCATTCCGGTTTACTACACGGCGCAGCCTAATCATCAAAGCGATAAAGACCGCGCGCTGCTGAACGATATGTGGGGGCCGGGGCTGAATAAACATCCGGAGCAGCAGAAAGTCGTAGCCGAACTGGCGCCGGAAGAGGGTGACGAAGTGCTGGTGAAATGGCGCTACAGCGCCTTCCATCGCTCGCCGCTGGAGCAGCACCTGAAAGAGACCGGCCGCGACCAGCTGATTATCTGCGGCGTGTACGCGCATATCGGCTGCCTGACCACCGCTATCGATGCCTTTATGCGGGATATCCAGCCCTTTATGGTGGCGGATGCGCTGGCTGACTTCAGCCGCGACGAGCACCTGATGGCGCTGAAATACACCGCCGGTCGCGCCGGGAAAGTGGTGCTGACGGAAGATCTGCTGCCGGTGCCGCTGAGCATGGCGCAGCTGCGCGCGCTGGTGCAACCGATGCTGGATGAGGACGAAACGCCGGAAGAGGATGAGAACCTGATCGATTACGGCCTGGATTCGGTGCGCATGATGGCGCTGGCGGCGCGCTGGCGTAAAGTTTACGGCGATATCGATTTTGTGATGCTGGCGAAAGAGCCGACGCTGGCGGCCTGGTGGCGTCTGCTGTCGCGGGAGCGCGCATGAGCCTCGATTTTACCAATAAACATATCTGGGTAACCGGTGCCGGTAAAGGCATTGGCTATGCCACCGCGCTGGCCTTTCACGAGGCGGGCGCGACGGTAGTCGGGCTGGATCTCGCTTTCCCGCAGGCCGATTACCCGTTTCAGACCGTGGAGCTGAACGTGGCCGACGCGCAGCAGGTAAAAGCGGTATGCCAACGGCTGCGGCCGGAAACGCCGCGACTGGACGTGCTGGTCAACGGTGCGGGCATTCTGCGGATGGGCGCGACGGATGAGCTGGACGTGGCGGACTGGGAAGCGGTGATGGCCGTCAACGTCGGCGGCGCGTTTAACCTGTTCCAGCAGACCATGCCGTGGTTCCGCGAGCAGCGCGGCGGCGCTATCGTCACCGTGGCGTCGGACGCTGCGCACTGTCCGCGCATCGGCATGTCGGCCTACGGCGCGTCGAAAGCGGCGCTGCGCAGCCTCAGCCTGACGGTTGGCCTGGAGCTGGCCTCTTTCGGCGTGCGCTGCAACTTGGTGTCGCCAGGCTCGACCGATACCGATATGCAGCGCACGCTGTGGAAAAGCCCGGATGCCGAACAGCAGCGCATTCGCGGCTTCGCGGAGCAGTTTAAAGTCGGTATTCCGCTGGGCAAAATCGCCCGGCCAGAGGAGGTCGCCAGCACCATCCTGTTCCTTGCGTCCGATCAAGCCAGCCATA
This sequence comes from Erwinia aeris, assembly GCF_041224955.1. Taxonomy (NCBI): domain Bacteria; kingdom Pseudomonadati; phylum Pseudomonadota; class Gammaproteobacteria; order Enterobacterales; family Erwiniaceae; genus Erwinia; species Erwinia aeris. The sequence goes on from NZ_JBGFFX010000006.1 coordinate 167,917, forward strand.
TCACGATGCAGGATATTGTGATCGACGGTGGCAGCACGCTGGGGGCGTAATGACAAAATCTATCTGGAAGCGCCAGCTGAGTCTGGATGAGCTTAACCGCATGGGCGACGGATCGATGGTCGCCCATCTGGGCATGACCTTTACGCTGCTGGAAGAGGCCAGGCTGGAGGCGACCATGCCGGTCGATGCCCGTACGCAGCAGCCTTTTGGCCTGCTGCACGGCGGCGCGTCGGTCGCGCTGGCGGAAACGTTAGGATCGATGGCCGGCTTTTTGACCAGCCAGGAAGGGCAGTGCGTGGTCGGCACGGAGATTAATGCCAGCCACCATCGCGCCGTGACCGGCGGCCTGGTGCGCGGCGTGTGTCAGCCGCTGCATCTGGGCAGAAGCCAGCAGGTCTGGGAAATCGCTATCTATGACGATAGGGACAGGCGCTGCTGTACCGCAAGATTGACCACGGCGCTGCTGGGCTAATTTTCGGCCCGCCGCCGCAAGACAGCGCGTCGGGCCGCTTTACCTCTGATCATTCAGTTACATGGAGAGAATATGAACGCTACCTTCAGCCGTGGAAAAGGCTACCTGTTAACGCTGGCGCTGTTTGCCGCCGCGATCCCCGCCCACAGTGAAACCGCTGAACCGCTGCGCCAGCCCGTTGCCAAAGGCGCTTATGAAATGGCTTACAGCCCGTCGCAGCAGGCGCTGTATGTGGCCACTTCCGGCAGCCGCCAGCTGGATAAGGGCGGCGTGGTTTACCGCCTCGATCCGCAGACCCTGGCCATTACTCAGGCGATCCACAACGACCTCAAGCCCTTTGGTACGGCAATCAACAATAAAACCGACACGCTTTTTGTCGGCAACACGCTGGACAGCACGGTCACTGCGATCGATGTAAAAAGCGGTCAGGTAAAAGGACGTCTGGTGCTGGATGCGCGTCCGCGCAGCGAAAATTTCCGTCCGCTGGCGCCGCGTGAGCTGGCGGTAGATGAAAATACCAATACGGTTTATATCGGCGGCGTGGGCGAAGAGAGCCGCATCTGGGTGGTGGATGGCGATAAGCTGACGCTGCGCCATACGCTGGAGGGCTTAGGCAAGCACGCTACCGGCCTGACGCTGGACACCGCCGCGCACCGCCTTTACGCCACCGGCGGCGATAACGAACTCTTCACTTTCGACACCGCCAGCAATAGGCTGCTTGGCAAAGTGAAGCTGGCAGAGGGCGAGCACTTCTTTCTGAATATCAGCCTGGATCCGGCCACGCATCGCGCCTTTATCACCGACTCTAAGCAGCCTGAGCTGCTGGTGGTGAACACCGAAGACGGCAAGGTCATACAGAAGGTCGCCGTGCCAAAATCGCTGGCGGTGCTGTTTAATCCGCAGCGCAATGAAATTTATGTGACCCACCGTGAGGCGGGCGAAGTCAGCATTATTGACGGCAAAACCTATAAAGTTGTCAAAACCCTTAAGGCGCCGACCCATCCAAACAGCCTTGCGCTGTCGCCGGATGGTCAGACGTTGTATATCTCCGTTAAGCAGGCTTCTTCCCGCAAACAGGAAGTCGCCGCGCCTGACGAGGTGATGCGCGTCGCGCTGTAATCCGTTGCCCCGATCGCTGACGTCGGGGCTTTATCTTTACGTTTCCGTTCAAAAAGCGACCTTGTCAGTAATGATGGTTATGTTATATTGCTCATAACTACCATCACCAAGGATAAAGCTATGAGCGCCATTCCGGGTTCTTCAGGTATCGCGACGCTGGTAGGCACTCCGAAAGAGATCCAGGCCCGTTTAAATAAGTCTCAGGCCGATCGCGTATTGGCCATGACCTTTGTTCATCAACAACCGGGCGTGGTCGAGACGTTAACGGAAAACATTATGAACATGACCGTTTCTTTGCTTGAGGTGCTGCGGGAGCGTCAGGAGCAGTCATCGCTGGAGCGGCTGGCGGAAATCATGCTGCCGTCGGCGCCGGTCTCGCCAACGTTGCTGAAAGAAGCCGCTATGCTGATCCAGGCCCGTAAGGCCGTACTGGAAAGCGGAGACTGGCTGACGGCGGCAGAAGTGGCCGGGCTGGCCGGGTTCAGCGCGCGCAACCCCAGCGCGCAGCCGCATAAGTGGAAAAAACAGCAGCAGATTTTTACCATTCAGCATCACGGTATTGATTACTATCCTGCCTGGGCTCTGGCGGCGGACACCGGGTTCCGGCCCTGTAAGGCGCTGGCGGAAATCATAAAAATCTTCACCGATAGCAAGGACGGTTGGGGAATGGCCTACTGGTTTCGGGCCGACAACAGCGCCCTGGGCGGCAGGCGTCCGCAGGATTTGCTGCTCAGCAGCCCGGAACAGGTAATAGAAGCAGCGAAAGATGAGGTAGAAGGCGTTGAACATGGCTAGCTCTGCCGATGCTTTACTGCTTCCCGCTCCCACGGCAGAGCTTGCTGTTACCCTGACGCTCCTTAACGCCGGTGAAAAGCTACACCGTATCCATCTGGATAAATATCAAGCGACGCAGTTTAATCCGGGCCTTAAAGGCAATGCGCGATTCAGCCCCATTAAAGATGAGGAAGATCGCGCTATTCCCACGCTGTATGCCGGTACGACGTTTTCCTGCGCGCTGATGGAAACGCTGTTTCACGACGTTCCGCATACCGCCGGGTTCAAAAGCATGGACAAGGCAAAGTTTACCGGCCAGCAGCACTCGGTTATTGAGGTAACGGAAGCGCTGAGGCTGGTGGATTTACGCAGCCTGGCTTTACACAAGCTCGGCCTGAAGCGTAGCCAGCTAATCGATACCGAAAAAGATTGCTATCCGGCCACCCGAAAATGGGCCGAAGCTATTTATTGCCAGTGTCCGCAGGCGCAGGGATTGCTCTGGATATCCAGACAGGATGACGCGGCGCGCGCCATCGTGCTTTTTGGCGATCGCCTCGGCGTAAAAACGCTACGGCCCACGGGCGTTTCCCGTTCTCTGCTACAGGATCACGGCACCTGGTTTAAAGTGCTGGAGCTGGCAGAACGCATAGCGCTGACCATTGTGCCCGCACGGCATTAATCGGCTTCTTTCCTGTCTGCCATCCTGCTTTTGCTTTAAAATCGTCGCTGGTACAAATCTTGTCATCAATTGCCGTTAAAACTTGCCGTTTTAAAAAGGATGAATGCAATGAAAGAAAGATTTCCGCAAGGCTTTATGTGGGGCGGCGCGACCGCCGCGAATCAGGTAGAAGGCGCCTACAACGAGGATGGCAAAGGGCTTTCCATCGTGGACGCCATTCCCGGCGGCAAGTCCCGCCTGGCTATCGTTTCCTCGCCTGATTTTGATTTCACCCTCGACCCTTCCCGCTACACCTATCCCAACCATAAAGGCATCGATCACTATCACCGCTTCCGCGAGGATATCGCGCTGTTTAAGGAGATGGGCTTTAAGTGCTATCGCTTCTCCATTGCCTGGACCCGCATCTATCCAAACGGCGTTGAGCAGCAGCCCAACGAAGCGGGCCTGCGTCATTATGATGAGGTGATTGCTACCTGTCTTGCGCACGGCATCGAGCCGGTTATCACCCTTTCCCATTATGAAATGCCGCTGCATCTCGCCACCGAATTCGGCGGCTGGAAAAATCGTGAAATCATTGAGCATTTTGAACGCTTTGCCCGGACGGTGCTGGAACGCTACGGCCAGAAAGTAAAGTACTGGATGACCTTTAACGAGATCAACAGCGCGGTACATTTCCCGATGATGAGCCAGAGCCTGACGGTAAAAACCGGCGCGCTGGATCCGCAGGCGAAGTTCCAGGCGTGGCATAACCAGTTTGTCGCCAGCAGCATGGCGGTGAAAATCGCGCACGAAACCAATCCCGCCATTCAGATTGGCTGCATGATTATCTACGCTACCGCCTATGCCTTTGACTGTAACCCGCTTAATCAGCTGGCCACGCTGAAAGAGATGCAGTCGTTTAACTTCTACTGCGCCGACGTGCAGGCAAAGGGCGACTACCCTTATTACGCCAAAAGCCTGTGGAAATCGCTGGGCGTGACGCTGGATATCCAGCCGGGCGACATGGCGTTAATCAAAGCGCATACCGTGGATTACATCGGCTTCAGCTACTACATGTCCACCACCATCAATAAAACCGCGGAAGCGGAATCCGCTCAGGGCAATCTGCTGGGCGGCGCGCGTAACCCGTTCCTGGAGGCCAGCGACTGGGGCTGGGAAATCGATCCTGTCGGCCTGCGCATCGGGCTGAATCAGCTCTACGATCGCTACCAGAAGCCGCTGTTTATTGTCGAAAACGGCCTGGGCGCCATTGATAAGCCGGATGAAAACTTCCGGGTGGAAGACGACTACCGCATCAACTATCTGCGCCAGCATATTGAAGCGATGGCGGAAGCGATTGACGACGGCGTCGAGCTGATGGGCTACACGCCGTGGGGCTGCATCGACCTGGTCAGCATGTCCACCGGCGAAATGAGCAAGCGCTACGGCTTTATCTATGTCGATCTGGACGACACTATCTCCGGCACCGGCAACCGCTATAAGAAAAAATCCTTCTACTGGTATCAGCAGGTAATTGCCAGCAACGGCAGCGATCTCAGCTAAGATCGGCCTGGCCGTTGGCCGTATCCAGCGGCCAGGAATCAAACAGATAGCCGTCAAAATCGAGATCGTCCACGTCGGAGAACTGCAGCAGGCGGTGCTTTACGTTTTCCAGATGCTGCCACATGGCCAGCTTCGCCGCGCGGGCATCCTTTTTAATCAGCGCCACGAGGATCTTTTTATGATCGCTCAGCCACTCTTTACGGTAGTGGGTGTTATCGAGGTGGCGGTGTAGCTGGCTCCACATGGTATTGTTTTCGCGCCACTGCCAGGACTGCTTAAACAGTTCGACCAGCATACTGTTGTGCGTCGCCTGGGCTATCGCCAGATGAAAGTTCATGTCGCCGTTTTCGGTTTCATTGACCGCGCCGGAAGCCAGCTCCTGCTCCTCCAGCTCCAGCGCCTGGCGCATTTTGCGGATATCGTCGCGCGTGGCCTGGATGGCCGCGAACCCGGCGATATTGCTTTCCAGCAGCTGCCGCGCCTGCAGCATTTCAAACGGGCCGGCGTCGTTACAGGCGCTTTCCGCCGCCGCAGGCGCCTGCGGCGTAGCGCGATCGGCCAGTACGAAAATCCCCGCGCCGCGCCGGACTTCAACCAGTCCTTCCAGCTCCAGCATGATCAGCGCTTCTCGCACCAGAGTTCGGGTCACGTTCAGCTTTTCGGCGATTTCACGTTCAGGCGGCAGACGCTCGCCGACGGCGTAAGGCTTTTGCGCGATCAGCTTACGAAGCATTTCGCCGACTTCCTGGTAGGGCCGCTGTTGAGAGGGAGTTAATTTCATCATGTTCTTTTAAGTTGCTGGGCTGACCGGTGTTATCACCGCCGTGAGCGGCTGACTATAGCATATTGATGGCAGCGGGCGGGCCAGCTGCGGGCAGCAATTGACCAGGCCGGACGACAAAGACTACGGCGCGAAACAGCGCGCCGCATTGTTGATGCAGATATCCCGCGCCATGCCGCCCGGCAGCCCATAAATCATTATCCTTAAACAGCAATGCTCACTCAGCAGGCACTAAAAAAAGGCGCGATGAACTGCAAGCTCCACGCCACGCACTTCCGCCAGGCCTTTCAGGCGGCCAATCGCCGAATAGCCGGGGTTGGTTTGTTTGTGCAAATCGTCCAGCATCTGGTGGCCATGATCGGGCCGCATCGGAATAAGATCTTCTTTGCCAGCCGTTTTACGCCGATGTTCCTCGTGGGCGATCGCTTTGACTACCGCATACATATCGACATCGCCCGCCAGGTGAGGGGCCTCGTGGAAGCTGGCGGGATTTTCTTCGCGTCGGGTGGCGCGCAGATGGGCAAAATAGATACGCGGGGCGAACTGTTCAAATATGGCGACCAGATCGTTATCGGCCCGCACGCCCAGCGACCCGGTACAGAAGGTAAAGCCGTTAGCCATGCTGCTGACCGTGTCGATCATCCACTGCCAGTCCTCAGCGTCAGAGACAATGCGCGGCAGACCGAGAATAGGGCGCGGCGGATCGTCCGGGTGCACCGCCATCCGCACGCCGACGGCTTCCGCTACCGGAATAATATGGCGTAAAAAGTGGCTGAAATTTTCGCGCAGCCGGGCTTTATCGATAGCGGCATAGCGCCGAAGCTGCGCGCGCAGCCGATCCAGGGTATAGCCTTCTTCCGCGCCCGGCAGTCCGGCAATAATATTACGCACCAGACGAGCCTTGCTTTCCTCGCTCATGGTTATAAACCGCTCTCTGGCTTCGGCAATCACCCTGGCGCTGTAATCCTGTTCTGCACCGGGCCGCTGTAAAAGATGCAGATCGAAAACGGCAAAGGCGATCTGATCGAAACGCAGCGCCTTTGCCCCGTCAGGTAAAGTCCAGCCCAGATCGGTGCGCGTCCAGTCCAGCACGGGCATAAAGTTGTAGCAAACAGTAGTGATGCCGCACGCGGCCAGGTTGCGAAGCGTTTGCTGATAATTTTCTATCCACCGCTCGCACTGCCCGCTACGGGTTTTGATCTCTTCATGAACGGGGACGCTTTCCACCACTGACCAGACCAGCCCGGCAGCTTCGATCAGCGTCTTTCGCTCGCGGATCGCCTCTTGTGACCACACCTCGCCGTTGGGAATAGCGTGCAGGGCGGTGACGATGCCCGTTGCGCCAGCCTGTCTCGCATCTGCCAGCGAGACGGGATCCTCGGGGCCATACCAGCGCCAGGTTTGTTCCATTTTCACCTCCATGCTCTTAGCTAAACGCGACGCGTGCCGCCACACGTTAACGGACAGCGCGGGCTGGCCGCACGGTGTCCCGCTCTGTTACGGGCAGAATTAGTTATCCGCATAAATAAGTCAACCAAAATGGATTATTTGGTTAACCTCATCACAAATATATTATCACCCTGGCGACCCTTGACAGGAACTGTGCTTCACTCCAGCTCGGATGCCAGTGCTGCTTTGCTGAAGTAAGTCCCTGCGGCAGCTTGCCCTTGCGGGCTGTGGGCGCATCTGAGCTGATGCTTTTACGGTATCAGATCGATTGATAATCAGGACGACCTCGCCTTTAATTGGTTGACCAGTATTGTGGCCAGGCGCAAAGCCAGGGCGGTGTCATTGAAAGGGAGAAGCAGATGAACCGCAGTTTAGAGCGACAAATAAGCGCAGCAGGCAGCAAACGTACCTTCCCCAATCTGCGATGGTGGGTACTCATCCTGTTTTTAACCGGCGTCACGGTTAACTATATCACCCGCAATTCATTAGCTATTCTGGCGCCCGAGCTGAAAACCAGCCTGGGCATCACGACGGAACACTATTCCTGGATCGTGGGCGCTTTTCAACTGGCCTACACCCTGTTTCAGCCGGTTTGCGGCTGGCTTATTGACGTTATCGGGCTGAAAATCGGATTCCTGATTTGCGCTACCGTCTGGGCATTGACCTGTTTGCTCCATGCCGGCGCGGGCGGCTGGCTACAGCTGGCGATCCTGCGTTTTGTTATGGGCGGCGCAGAGGCGGCGGCCACGCCCGCCAATGCCAAAGTACTGGGCGAGTGGTTTCCTAAAAAAGAGCGGCCGATTGCGGCCGGCTGGGCTGGCGTGGGCTTTTCCATCGGCGCGATGCTGGCGCCACCCATTATCTATTTTGCGCACGCCGCCTTCGGCTGGCAGGGCGCTTTTCTGTTTACCGGCTTTCTGGCGATGGCGTGGGTCGGATTATGGGCGCTTTTTTATCACAATCCGGCCGACCATCCCAATCTGAGCGCAAAAGAGCTGGCCCTTATCCAGCAGGATAATGAACCGCCCGCCGTGAAACAGAGCTTGTTTCGCGCGCTGCGTTCGGTAGGCAAAAACAAGCGATTCTACGGGATAGCCATTCCGGCCTTTATGGCCGAACCGGCCTGGGGCGTATTAAGTTTTTGGGTGCCGCTCTATCTGGCAAACGATCTGGGTATGGATTTAAAGCAGATCGCCTTATTCGCCTGGCTGCCGTTTCTGGCCGCCGATCTGGGCAGCATAGCCAGCGGCTATCTGACGCGCCTCTATACGCGCCTGTTTGGCTTTACGCAGGTCAACGGCGTGGTCGCCAGCTCGGTCACCGGCGCGTTTCTGATGGTATCGCTGGCGCTGGTAGCCGTTACCAAAGATCCCTATATCGCGATTGCCTTGATTTCCGTGGGCGGCTTCGGGCATCAGATTATCTCCTGCATGCTGAGCGCGTTGGTGGTGGAAAAGTTCGATAAAGGCGAAATGGCAACCGTAAACGGCATGCGAGGCTCTTGCGCGTGGATCGCCAGCTTTCTCTTTTCTCTGCTCATTGGCCTGACGGCGGACAAAATCGGCTTCAATCCGCTGTTTATCGCGATGGGATTTTTCGATCTGATCGGCGCACTGTTTCTGATCGCTTTTATTGCTGAACGCCGCGCCGCACGCGCCTGAAGGGAAGATAACGATGAAAACGCTTAAGCACTGGAGCCTGAACGCTTCGGACAAAAATAGTATTGAGCTCAGGGTGGATAACCGCCATCTGCTGTGCCTGTCGGTACTGGAACAGGCGCTAATCCGGGTCACGCTCAAACGGCATGGGCAGTTTGCTTTGGATCGTACCTGGAGCATTGCGCCGCAGGAGGATGTGCCCTGGGAAGGGCGGCCGCGTGAAAGCCTGGCGGGTTTCTCCCTGCCGGGCTACGCGCTGACGGAGCAGGATGACAGGCTGATTATCGCGACGGAGCAGCTGCGGGTGACGGTTCATCAGCCGCTGTGGCTGGAATGGCACTATCGGAATAGCGGCGGAGAGTGGGTGTTTCTGGCCAGCGATCGCCCCAGCGGCGCTTACCTGCTTAACGCTCATGGCGACGGCGTGGCGCACTATCAGCGGCGGATGAGCGACGATCGCTATTATGGGCTGGGAGAAAAAGCGGGCGATCTGCAACGTAACGGCAGGCGTTTTGAGATGCGCAATCTGGACGCTATGGGCTATAACGCCGCCTCGACCGATCCGCTTTATAAGCACGTGCCGTTTACGCTGACCCATCGGAGCGGGGCCAGTTTTGGGCTGTTTTACGACAACCTGAGCAGCAGCTGGTTTGATTTGGGGAACGAGCTGGATAATTATCATGCGCCCTATCGGCGCTGGCAGGCGGAAAGCGGCGATATCGATTACTACTTTTTTGCCGCCGCGCGGCTGGTCGACGTCACTAAAGCTTTTGTCCGGCTGACCGGAAAAACCTGCTTCGGGCCGAAATGGAGCCTGGGCTACAGCGGCTCTACCATGCACTACACGGACGCGCCGGATGCGCAGGCCCAGCTGTTAAATTTTATCCGGCTGTGCCAACAGCATGCGATCCCCTGCGACTCTTTCCAGCTCTCTTCCGGCTATACCTCGATTAACAACAAGCGCTATGTCTTTCACTGGAATCATGACAAGGTGCCGCAGCCGGAAGCGATGACCGGGGCTTTTCACCGGGCAGGCCTGCGGCTGGCGGCCAATATCAAACCTTGCCTGCTACAGGATCATCCCCGCTATCAGGAAGTGGCGGAAAAGGGCTTCTTTATTCGTGATTCAGAAAGCGATGCGCCGGAACGCTCCGTGTTCTGGGACGATGAAGGTTCCCACCTCGATTTCACGCATCCTGGCGCCATCGCCTGGTGGCAGGAAAATCTTACCGGTCAGCTGCTGGCAAAAGGCATTGATGCCAGCTGGAACGACAACAATGAATATGAAATCTGGGATGGCGAGGCGCGCTGTTACGGCTTTGGAAAAGCGATAGCCATTAAGCATCTTCGTCCGGTCATGCCGCTGTTAATGATGCGGGCCTCAATGGAGGCGCAGCAGCGCTTCGCGCCGGATCAACGGCCTTTTCTGATCTCTCGTTCGGGCTGCGCCGGGATGCAGCGCTATGTGCAGACCTGGAGCGGCGATAACCGCACCAGCTGGCAGTCGCTTCGTTACAACATCCGAATGGGCCTGGGGATGAGCCTTTCCGGCCTGTATAATGTGGGGCATGACGTGGGCGGTTTCGCTGGCGACAGGCCCGACGCGGAACTCTTTGTGCGCTGGGTGCAAAACGGCGTGATGCATCCTCGGTTTACAATTCACTCCTGGAACGATGACGGCACCGTCAACGAACCCTGGATGTATCCGGCCGTCACGCCAGCCGTGCGTGAAGCCATCGCCTTGCGTTATCGCCTGCTGCCTTATCTCTACACGTTGCTCTGGCAGGCTTATAGCGAAGACGAGCCAATGCTGCGGCCGACCTTCCTCGACCATGAGCATGATGCGCAGACCTTTGCGGAATGCGACGAGTTTATGCTGGGTCGCGACCTGCTGGTGGCCAGCGTGGTAGAGCCGGGGCAGCGCGAGCGGCGCCTGTGGCTGCCGGATAACCCGAACGGCTGGTACGACTTTTACACGCACCAGTGGTACAGCGGCGGCCAGTGGATCACGCTCGCCGCGCCGCTGGAAAAGCTGCCGCTGCTGGTACGTGCCGGAGCGGGGCTGCCGATAAGCGAGCGTTTACAGCATGTTGACGCCCGCGCCGACGATAGCCGGGAGCTGCTTCTGTTTCCGCAGAGGGGGATCGGCACCGCCAGCGGCTGTCTTTTTGAGGACGATGGCGAATCATGGGGTTATAAAGAAGGCCGGGCGCTGTTGCTGCACTGGGAGATGCGCTGCGAGGCGGATGCTGTACGGGTAAGCTTTTCCCGCCAGGGACAGTTTAAACCGGCATGGCGGCGGCTGGCTGTCTCGTTGCCCGCAGGCGAACGCCGCCGCCTGTTTATTAATGAGGTTGAACAGGCCGATGGGGGCGGAATAGCGGTGGCTGATATAGCGCAAGAGGCGTGGCAGGGGCCGGCGCGCTAACCGGCGCTGGCCCGGCAAAAAGCAAAAAGCCCGCTCAGGTAACCCTGAGCGGGCTTTTCAAATCTGGCTCCTCTGACTGGACTCGAACCAGTGACATACGGATTAACAGTCCGCCGTTCTACCGACTGAACTACAGAGGAATTGTTGGAACGGGGCGCATAATATCTATAGCGATTTGCGATGTCAAAGCCTGTTTGCACTTTTTTCGCTGACTGCTGCATTAATCGGCAATTAAGCGGCGGGCATCGCCCGACGCGAAAAACGCCGTCGGCCAGGCTTTGCGTAGCGCCTCGCAATCCGTGAATGTAACCGCTGAATAACGCAGCAATTTTCGTCAGCATGATCACGTTTATTTCATTTTCACATTGTTCAGACGGATTTTGAAATATACATTCCATCGACGCGCCTCGTTCACCCGTAAGGAACCCCAATGAAAAAGGTCAGGATAGGTTTGATCGGCACCGGCTATATCGGACGCTGCCACGCGATTGCTTATGCGCAGGCGGCCACCGTCTTTGCGCTGAAAGGCGAGATCGTGCGCGAGATGGTGGCGGAGGTCAGCCCGGCGGTCGCCAAAGCGCAGGCCGCGGCGCTGGGTTTTGCCCGCTGGACAGGGGACTGGCGCGAGCTGGCGGCAGACCCGGCGATCGACGTGGTGGATATCTGCGCGCCCAATTTTCTGCACAAAGAAATGGCGCTGGAGGCTATCCGCCACGGCAAGCATGTCTATTCTGAAAAGCCGCTGGCGCTGAGCGTGGCGGATGCCGAGGAGATGACGCGGGCCGCCGCGCAGGCCGGGGTGAAAACGCTGGTGGGCTTTAATTATATGAAAAACCCTACCAGCCAGCTGGCGAAAGAGATTATCGCCAGCGGCGAGATAGGCGAGGTGGTGCATTTTTACGGCACGCATAATGAAGATTATCTCGCCAGCCCGCAGGCACCGCTGGACTGGCACTGTCAGAAGGCGCTGGCCGGGCTGGGTGCGCTTGGCGACCTGGGCGCGCATATCGTTAATATGGCGCATTATCTGGTAGGCGAAATCCGCGAGGTTTCTGGCGATATGCAGACGGTGATCGGGCAACGTCCCGATGCAAAAAATCCCGCCGTGCTGCGCGAGGTAGAAAACGAAGATCAGGCCAGCGCGCTGCTGCGCTTTGCCAACGGCGCGCACGGCGTGATTGAAACGTCGCGTATCGCCTGCGGCAGCAAAATGGGGCTGACCTACGTGGTGACCGGCACGAAAGGAGCGATCCGCTACAGCCAGGAGAGAATGGCGGAACTGGCGCTTTATCAGCATGAGGACGCCGCCGGACGACAGGGGTTTAAAACCATTCTGACCGGCCCGGCGCATCCTGATTATGCTGCCTTTTGCATTTCTGCCGGACACGGCATCGGCTTTAACGATCAAAAAACGGTGGAAATCCGGGATCTAATCAACGGTATCGCGGCGGGCGATCCGATGTGGCCAGACTTTGCCGAAGGGCTACAGGTATCGAAAGTGCTGGAGGCGATAGCCGTTTCTGCGCTGGAGCGTCGCTGGATCGAGGTGCAGGGCACGTCCCGGTTTTAATGCGGCGTTTTTATGCTTTTTCGCCGGAGATAAGAATGACCACTTTAGCGATACCAGCTGCTGGCTTTGGCGACATCAGTCTCTGACAGGCGGAGGCTTCTACCTCCGCCCTGTTGCTCAGCGGAACGGCGGCTCGTTAAAGGTGCGAAGCTTACGCGAATGCAGCTTATCGCCCTCCGCGCGCAGCAGATCTATCGCGCAGATGCCAATCTGTAGATGTTCAGAGATCGCGCCTTCGTAAAAACGGTTAGCCTGGCCGGGCAGCTTGATCTCACCGTGGATCGGCTTATCGGAGACGCAGAGCAGCGTGCCGTAAGGCACCCGAAAGCGATAGCCCTGGGCCGCGATGGTGGCGCTTTCCATATCCACCGCTACCGCGCGGCTGAGGTTAAACCGCAGAGCGGAGGCGGAATAGCGCAGCTCCCAGTTGCGATCGTCCGTCGTCACCACCGTGCCGGTACGCAGGCGCTGTTTAACTTCTTCGCCCGGCATGCCGCTAACCTGTTTGGTGGCGTCAAACAGGGCGCGCTGCACTTCGGCAATGCTCGGTACCGGAATATCCGGCGGCAGTACCGCGTCCAGCACGTGATCGTCGCGCAGGTAAGCGTGAGCCAGCACGTAGTCGCCAATCGTCTGGCTTTCACGCAGGCCGCCGCAGTGGCCAATCATCAGCCAGGCATGCGGACGCAGCACCGCCAGATGATCGCAGATGGTTTTCGCATTGGAGGGGCCAACACCGATATTAATCAGCGTAATGCCCTGGCCCTCTTTGGCAATTAAATGCCAGGCCGGCATCTGGTGGTTTTTCCACGCCAGGCCGGAAATAGTGGTCTGGGGATCCGGCGTTTCGGCAGTCACGCAGATATTGCCCGCGCAGGAAAGCGCTTCGTAAGGCGAATCCGGATCTGCTATCTGCTCGCAGCTCCAGCGCACGAATTCGTCAACGTAGCGGGTGTAGTTGGTAAACAGCACCCACGACTGAAAATGCTCGACCGGCGTGCCGGTATAGTGACGCAGTCGCGCCAGTGAAAAGTCGGTGCGCAGCGCGTCAAAATGCGACAAAGGGAACTTTTCGCCCGGCTGGTAAAGGCCGTCCGCGTTCTCATCGCCAATTTGCGCCAGCTCGGTAGTCGGAAAATGCTGCGCCAGCCCGGCGCTCATGCTGCGATCCAGCCCCAGGTTGGAGCCGTCGATAACGTAAGGGAAAGGGATCTCCTGCTGCGAAGGCCTGACTTCCAGCGTTACCGGATACTCGCTGCAAAGCATGGAAAGCTGTTCGGAAAGATAGTGGCGAAACAGCGCGGGGCGGGTGATGGTGGTGGCATAGCTGCCGGGGCGGGTAAAACGGCCAAAGGCGCGCGACAGCTTGTGGCCCGCCGCATCACCCTGCCAGCTGACGCGCAGCTCCGGGTAAACAAACAGGCCGGCGGCGCGGCTGGCCGCATCCGGCAAGGTGCCTTCGCTGACATAGGTGGTAATCGCCTGGCGCAGCGCGCTGACCGCTGCTTCGTACAGGGCATCCAGCTTATCCAGCGCCTCGTCTACGGTTAATCCTGATGGTGGCCGCGTCATAAGTCTCTCCTGGGCGGTTATTGTTTTCTTAACAGCATGTTAGCTGAAATAAAGCGTGCGCGCTCAGGCGCAGTCTGAATTCATCCCCACAGGGGATAATTTGCGCTACGCTGGTAGCCCCGAACGTTAATAAGGGGAATGGGATATGGATAAGCATGAGCACAGGGAAAAAACGATCGGCGTTCTGGTTATCGCGGCCGGTCAGGGACAGCGGTTTACCGAAGCGGGTGGCGCAACCGATAAGCTCCAGGCGGCGTTCGCCGATGCGTCAGGGCAGGTAAAATCGGTGTTTGTTCACAGCTGCCAGGCGGCGCAGCAGAGCGGCCTGCCGGTATGCGTGGTGACGCGGCCCGCGCAGCAGGCCATTCGCGACTACTGTGAGCAGCAGGGCATTCCGACGGTGCTGGTGGAAAATACCCGCATGGGCGAATCGATCGCCGCCGGCGTTCGCCAGACGGCGGCATGGGACGGCTGGCTGATCCATCTGGCCGATATGCCCTTTATTTCTGCGGCCACGCTGCGGCTGGTAGCCAGTAAAGTGGTTGAGGAGGGGATCGTGCGTCCCGTTTTTCGCGCCAGTCCGGGGCATCCGGTGGGGTTTGGCCGCTGCGCTTTCAGGGCGCTCAGCGCCTTGACCGATGAGCAGGGCGCACGCAGCCTGCTGGTGCAGTTTCCCCTGTATACGATTGAGCTACAGGATGCGTCAATTTTGCAGGATATCGATCTGCCTTCACAGCTGCCAGCAGGAGAGAGCCCTGCTGTCGCTCAACGATCGGGTTATGCGCCAGGCGCTGAGCTGGACTAAAGATCGGCCCGTCTGGCTCTGTATCGTCATCAAAACCTGGGGATCGTCGCCTTGGGCAGTGGGATCGCTGCCGATCGTTGACGGGGGCGGTGCGGTTTGCGCCGGTAGGGCTGGCGATCGGCAGCAAAACGCCAGCCGAAACAGCGCTGGCGCCGCATAAAAATCGCGGGCCGTTTGCCAGCCCGCCTGCGGTTATAACAGCTTGTCCTGAGTGATGGGTAAATCGCGGATGCGTTTGCCGGTGGCGTGCCAGACCGCATTGGATATGGCGGCCGCCACGCCGACGATCCCCAGCTCGCCGACCGCTTTGCCGCCCAGCACGGTAGCCAGGTAATCCGGCTTGCCAACGTCAATCGTGGTCAGTTCAGGGATATCCGCGTTGACCGCTATCAGATAGTCGGCCAGGTTGGCGTTGGCTATCCAGCCGTCGCGATCGTCTATCTGTCCCTGCTCCAGCAGCGCCTGGCCAATGCCCATTACCATGCCGCCAATCCACTGGCTTTCTGCCAGCTTAGGATTGTAAACCCGGCCGGAATCAAAGGCGCCGACCATCCTTTTGACCCGCACCGTGCCGAAGTCTTCATCTACCGCGACTTCGACAAAGATAGCGCTCCAGCTGTGAGCCGACACGCCGCCATCGGTAGGCGGCAGCATCATAGTGGAAGTACGATCCGCTTTGTTGCGATCTTCCTCGCTGGCGGTTTTATCGAAGGTATCCTGATGCGCCACCAGCTTTTCGCGGCCGCTAAGCTTCAGCAGCTCGGCAAAGCTAATCCGTAATCCCGGGCTGTTGCTCAGCCAGAGATAACCGTCGGCCAGCGAGAGGGCGGAAGGCGGCTGCTGCCACAGCGGCGATTTCTCCGTGGCAGTCGCCAGCGTTATCAGCCTATCGCGCAGCGCCTGCGCGGTCTTATGCACCGCGCCGGTCAGCAAATTCGCCAGCTGCGAACCGCCCGCAACCGGCGCACGGGGCAGCAGCGTATCGCCAAGCGACACGGTGATGCTTTCCGGCGCAACCAGCAGCACGTCCGCCGCCGTCTGCGCCAGAATAGTGTAGGTGCCCGTGCCGATATCCACCCCGCTGCTCTGCACCTCAATACTGCCGTCAGCGGACAAAACAATCTGCGCCTCGCCGGGCGTACGGCGTACCGGATAGGTACCGGAAGCCATTCCCCAACCGATCAGCTGGCGGCCTTCGCGCAGGCTGCGCGGCTCAAGAGGACGTTTACTCCAGCCAAATGCGTCGGCGCCCTGTTGATAAGCCTCGCGCAGCTGGCGAGAGCTCCAGGGGATATTGGCCTGCGGATCCTGCTCCGCATAGTTTTTCAGGCGCAGCGCCAGCGGATCCATTTTTAGCGCCCACGCCAGCTCGTCCATTGCCACTTCCAGCGCAAAGGCGCTCGGGTTTTCGCCCGGCGCGCGCATCCAGCTTGGATTGACGGTATTCAGGTGGATCAGCTTGTGGTGCGATAAAAAGTTTGGCGAGGCGTACATCAGCGCCGTTACGGAATTACAAGGCTCCTTGTGCACATCGTTCAGCGCGGTTTCGTTCCAGCTGTCGTGCACGATAGCCTGTAACAGCCCGTCACGGTTGGCGCCCAGCGCCAGCTGCTGATGCGTGCGCGGCCTGCCGCCGAAAGCGGTAAAGGTCTGCGGCCGGGTCAGCGCCAGTTTAATCGGCCGGTTAAGCTCGCGCGAGGCCACGCAGGCCAGCGCGCTATGCGGCTGTATCCCGCCTTTGCAGCCGAAGCCGCCGCCGACAAAGGGCGAAATAACACGCACTTTTTCATGGTCGATCGCCATCCATTCCGACACCACCTGACGCGCGCCGCCCGGCCACTGGCTCGGTTCCCACAGCGTCAGGCTGCCGTTCTGCCAGTGCGCGATACAGCCGTGCGGCTCAATGGGTGAGTTGTATTCTCTGGGTGTGGTATAGATGCCGCCTACCTGCACCTCCGCCTGGGCCAGCGCGGGGATGGCGTCGCCCCAGTCAATCGTTAACGCATCCACCGTTTCTGGTTTAGCGTTGGGGTGGGTCGGATGCACCACAGGCGGCTGTTGTTCATATTCCGTCTCAATTAGCGCGGCGGCCTCGGTGGCCTGCTCCAGCGTTTCGGCCACGACCAGCGCAATATGCTGACCGTTCCACAAAACCTTATCGTCCTGCAACGGCAGAAAAGCCTGCGCCGCCGCGCCGCCTTCGCCAAAGGTTTTGGCTGAATGAATGGTTAATCCGCTTTCGTGGTTATACACCGCCAACACGCCGGGCGACTGGCGCGCTCGCTCGGTATGCATCGCGGTAATACGTCCATAGGCGATGGTTGACTGAACCACTACCGCGTAAGCGAGATTATCCAGCGATTTTTCGACAGCGTAGGTCGCCAGCCCCTGAATTTTCAGCCTGCCGTCGGCGCGATCCAGCGGGCTGCCTAAAGCCTGCTGACGACCGATCGAAGACGTTTCGAGCGTGCTCATACCAGACCTCCCACGGTCATCAAAGCCCTGGCGATAACGCGAGGCGCAAGAATAATTTTGTGCCCGTTATGCTGGCGGGCAATGGCGCCTTCCGTCACTTTTTCCGCCGCTTTGCGCAGCGTTTTCTCCTCCAGCCGCTGGCCTTTCAGCGCCTGCTCTACCTGGTAAGCGCGCCAGGGTTTGGTTGCCACGCCGCCCAGCGCGACGCGTACCTCTTTGATGGTCAGGTTATCTTCTTCCATCTCCAGCCCTACGGCCGCGCTGGCAGCGGCGAATTCGTAGGAGCTACGATCGCGCACTTTAAGGTAGTGCGAGCGGGCCAGCGTGGCGCTACGCGGCACCGTCAGGCTGACGATCATCTCGCCAGGCGCGAGCTGGTGTTCAAGATCGGGACGATCGGACGGCAGGCGGAAAAAATCGGTAACGGGAACGGAACGCAGTTCGCCCGCGCTGTTTTGCAGGTTCAGCACCGCGTCGAAAGCGGTCAGCGCCACCGCAAAATCGCCGGGATAGAGCGCGATGCAGCTGTCGCTGGTGCCCAGCACCGCATGATTATGATTCAGGCCGTTCAGCGCGGCGCAGCCGGAACCGGGGTTGCGCTTGTTGCAGGCGGACCAGGCCTGCGGATCGCGAAAATAGCTGCAGCGGGTGCGCTGTAGAATATTGCCGCCCAGCGAGGCCATATTGCGCAGCTGCGCCGAGGCGGCGAGCGAAAGGCTTTCCGCCAGCGCGGGCGCAAAAGTTTTTACCGTTTTGCTGTCGGCCGCCTGGCTCATCTTTACCAGGGTGCCGAGCGTCAGCTCACCGTCGCTGAGCGTAATATCATGCAGATCCTGCAAATGCGTAATATCCACCAGCGTGGCGGGACGCTCGACGCCGCACTTCATCAGATCCAGCTGCGTCGTGCCGCCAGCGAGAATACGCGCCTCTGGCTGGCTGGCCAGCGTCGTGGCCTGGCTGACGTCGGTCGCGCGTTGATAGTTGAACGATCTCATGATATGGCCTCCTGGCTCAGGCTGGCCGCCGCGTCCTTCACGGCTTTGACGATATTGGGATAGGCGCCGCAGCGGCATAAATTCCCGCTCATATATTCGCGGATTTCGTCATCGGAACGGGCATGGCCTTCTTTGATGCAGGCGACGGCCGACATAATTTGGCCGGAGGTACAATAACCGCACTGGAAGGCATCGTGGCGCAGGAAAGCGGCCTGCACCGCATGCAGCGTCCCGTCCGGCGCGGCCAGACCTTCAATGGTGGTAATATCTCTGCCCGCCGCCTGGGCCGCCAGCGTCAGGCAGCTCAGCACGCGTTCGCCGTCGATATGCACGGTACAGGCGCCGCACTGCCCCTGGTCGCAGCCCTTTTTCGAGCCGGTTAAACCAATGTGCTCCCGCAGCGCATCCAGCAGGGTAGTGCGCGGATCGACCATCAGCTGACAGCTTTCACCGTTGACGGTGAGCTGCAAAGGATAAAGTTGAGTCATTGTCGTCTCCAGATTGGGGAGGTCACTGACAGTGTGCGCAGCGCTTACTCATGTCGACACTGCCTCATTGCTCGAAATACAGGCATGCCTGAAAAGGTGAATGCGATCGCTCTTCTCAGAGGAGCGTATCGGAAAGATAAGGATAGTCAGATTTGGGAAAAAGGGCGCGCGGCAGTTTGCAGGCGCAGATGCCGCATCCTGGCTTCAGGCGTGCGAATAAATTTCCTCCGCCCGCTGAATAAATACGCCCGGCAGCATTCTGACCATCAGGCTGAAAAAAGGCGCGAGGGTCAATCGCAGCAGGCCGTTAGCGAAGCGATATTTCACCGCGAAAGTCACGGTACAGGTTTTTTCTCCCGTAGCCTCAAAAAACCAGTCGCCCTCAAACTGCGACAGAAAGGAACCGCTTACCAGCCGCAGATGCAGCGAGGAGGGGGGATGGAAAGTGGCGCGGGTTGTCAGGCTAAGTTCAGGAAACTGCTGAAAGCGCAACCCGATGCGCACCATTTTTGCTTCCGGTTGGCTGGCAAGGATCTCGACCTGCCGACACCAGGGCAAGAAGTCGGGATAAGCGGCGACGTCGGCGACAAGGTTATACATCTGGCTCTGGCTGAAATTAACCTGAATGCGTTTTTCAAAAGTTGTCATCTTAACCCTTAGCCTGTTTGGCATCGCGCGCAGCCAACATAGCCGCTGCTCAAGGCTAATAAGTTACTTTCTAACGCTTATTGATCGGCCGCAAAAGAATTCGTTACAGGCAGAAAACTGCGCTTTCCGAGGCACAGTTTTGCGAGCGGCGCTGCATTCACACTGCAAGCAAGGCATACGTGCACGCTTTCTCAGGAAAGCGCTTCTGGTTTTAGCAAACAGGCAGCGGCATCTTACAAAAAAAGCCGTCATTATAGTTTTACACCTATATAGGTCTGGAGCTATATTAACGGAGGCCGCATATGTGGTTGCTCAAAACAACGGACAGGTTTGACTGGTGGTTCAGCACGCTTCAGGATCACGAACGGGCAGCCGTGCTGGGTTCGCTGCTGGTACTGCGCGCAAGAGGGCCGGAGCTGCCACGTCCCAGGGCCGACAGCATTCAGGGTTCGCGCTACAGCAATATGAAAGAGCTTCGCGTGCAGTGCCGTGGCAAACCGATACGGATCTTTTTCGCTTTTGACCCACAGAGAACCGGCGTGCTGCTTTGCGCAGGCGGCAAAACAGGCAATGAAAAACGTTTTTATCGCGTGATGATCCCGATAGCCGATCGGGAGTTTACTGACTATCTGAACAGGACCAGAGGTAACGTATGCGTACATTAGAACAAATGCTGGCGGAAGAAGCACCGCATGTCGTGGCAGAAGCGGAAAAGCTGGCCGCAGAGATACAGCTGGATATTCAGCTTGCTGAACTGCGTGAGCGGGTGCAGAAAACCCAGAGCGAGATGGCGCAGGCGCTGGGGGTAAAACAGCCTACCGTGGCGGGCATGGAAAAGCCGGGGCGCGATATCAAACTTTCCACGCTAAAACGCTATATCGAAGCGGCGGGCGGCAAGCTGCAGTTGAATATTGAGCTGCCGGACGGCTCGCACTATGGATTCAAGGTGTAAAACCGCAGGCAAAAGGGCATAGGCAACGGGCCAGCCAGCCGTTATTATTTCACCCTCTTTTTTCAGGGTTAAAGGCAAAAGCAGGGAGGCGATAGCTGGCGGCATGAGCAGAAAAATCACAGGGCGCGCGGCGTCAAACCACAGCCCGTATCAAGGCTGCCCACGGGGAGGCGGGGATCGCACCAGTCCCTGCCTGAGCCGAAATCGCTCTCAAGGCGGTGCGCAGGGAGGCAGGTTTGAACGCTAAAGCCGCACTCCCGCACCGACAACATGCGTTCCGCTATGCGCCATTCAGAAACCTTTTTCTGGCCCGTTTCCTTACGGTGCTGGGCAACAGCATTGCGCCCGTTGCGCTGGCTTTCGCCGTGCTGGATATGGGCGGATCCGCAGCGGATTTGGGGCTGGTGGTGGCGGCGCGCTCCATTTTCAACGTTGCCTTTCTGCTGTTCGGCGGCGTGCTGGCGGATCGCTATTCGCGCAGCCTGGTGCTTTTTTCCTCCTCCGCCGTGGCTGCTTTGTCGCAGGGCGTGGTGGCATGGCTGGTGCTGGAAGGGATGGCGACTATCCCGCTGCTGGTTCTGCTCGGCACGGTGAACGGCGCAGCGGCCGGTATTGCGCTGCCTGCCTCCTCAGCGCTTGTACCGCAAACCGTCCCCTCGCCAACGCTGCGTCAGGCTAACGCCTTTATTCAGGTCGGCATCTATATCGGGACGGTGTTTGGCGCGTCGTTCGGCGGCGTGTTGACCAGCGCGGTTGGGCCGGGCTGGGGGCTTGCCGTTGATGCGCTGGGGTTCGCTGCCGCCGCGCCGCTCTATCGGTGCATCCGTATTAGCTATCAGCCTGTCGATGCGCCGGGTAATCTCTGGCTGGATCTGCGCGACGGCTGGCGCGAGTTTACGGCGCGTGCCTGGGTCTGGGCGGTGGTGGCGCAGTTTGCAGTGGTGAACGCTGCTTTTACCGGCATGGTCATGGTGCTGGGGCCGGTGATCGCCGACGCCTCTTTTGGCCGCACCCGCTGGGGCATGATGATTGCCGCGCAAAGCATCGGACTGATCCTCGGCTCCTGCGTCGCGCTGCGCTGGCGACCGCAGCGCGCGATGTTTATCGGCGTCATGCTGGTGGCGCTTTGTGCCGTTCCTGTTTTGCAGCTGGCGACCGGCGCGACGGCGCTGGCACTGATGGGCGGGTTTTGCCTGGCGGGCATGGGATTGGGGCAGTTTGGCGTGGTCTGGGCGCATGCGCTACAAACGCATATTCCCCGTGACAGGCTGGCGCGCGTTTACGCTTATGACGCTATGGGGTCTTTTGTTGCTATTCCTGTAGGCGAGCTGGCCGCCGGGCCGCTGGCGATCCGCTACGGCAATAGCGCCGTGCTGCTGTGTTGCGCTGCTGCCGTGGTTATCGCTACCGTTGCAACCAGCCTGGTTCCGGCAATAAGGCAGCTGAAAAGTAATGCATCGGTTAAATAGCAGCCGATGCCTGTGCCTTTGACAAAACGCCGGTAAGAAAAACCACAGGCCCGTTGTAAATGGGCTGCACCCTAAAAGTTAGTCACCCAACCGAGTAAAGTGCAGTTTTTTATGGCAAAGCTGATATTCTTTTTAGCCATGGCTGGCTGTCGTAATCACTCCGCCCGGGAAGATGGGCCGTCTCCCGTGCACGAGTCGGTCAGTCCGCCAGTTTCTCACTCAGCCCGGCTGAAGCGGGTTTTTTCCATTGGGATTCCAGCTCTTCCAGCGATTTGCCTTTGGTTTCCGGCACAAACTTCCACATAAACAGCGCCGCCAGCAGCCCCATCACGCCATACAGCCAGTAGGCGAAACCGTTGTTGAAATGCGCATTGAGCGTGCTGTTTTTATCCATCATCGGGAAGGTCCAGGAAACCAGATAGTTTGCCACCCACTGCGCCGCCACGGCCAGCGACATCGCTTTACTGCGGATGCGGTTGGGGAAAATTTCCGCCAGCAGCACCCAGCAGACCGGCCCCCACGAGATGGCAAAGGACGCCACGTAAAACAGCATTGCGCCCAGCGCCACCACGCCGGACATTTTGCTGTAGAAAGCGGTGCCCAGCGTAAACATGCCGATCGCCATACCCAGCGCGCCGATAATTTGTAGCGGCTTACGGCCAAAATTATCCACCGTCATAATGGCAATAGTGGTAAAAATTAAATTAATGACGCCCACAATGATAGTTTGTAACAGAGCAACATCCGTACTGGAGCCAACAGAGCGAAAGACCTCCGGCGCATAATATAAAACCACATTAATACCAACGAACTGCTGAAACACGGAAAGCATAATGCCAATAACAATGACGCCAGCGCCAAAAGAAAACAGCGGAGCGCTTTTGCTGGTACGGGTATTAACCGACTGTAAAATATTCTGTAGCTCTTTCTGGCTTTGCGCTTTACCAAAAAGCTTCTCCAGAATGGCGGCGGCTTTATCATTCATACCTTTGGCTGCCAGCCAGCGCGGACTTTCCGGGACGGCAAACAATAAAATGAAAAATAATAAAGAAGGAATGGCGCCGGAAAGAAACATTAGCCGCCATCCCATCGTATCCAGCCAGTCGGCATTGCCGGACAGCGCAATGCTGTAATTCACGCAATAAACTAACAGCTGCCCTAAAATAATAGCGAACTGATTACAGGCAACCATACGGCCACGAATTTTCGCCGGCGTAATTTCCGCGATATACATAGGGGAAACCATAGAGGCCAGGCCTACGCCAATCCCGCCGACGATACGGTAGATCACAAATTCGCTGAGATAGCCCGACAGGTAATAAGGCACGCCGCTGTCAGTACCGACGGCGCGGTGGCCGATTTCAGGGAAAGCTGAACCCAGCGCCGATAAAAAGAACAGCACGGCAGCCACCAGCAGCGTTTTCTTTCTGCCAAAGCGGGCGCTTAACGGGCCGCCCAGCACGCCGCCGATAATACAGCCGATCAGCGCGCTGGCGACGCAAAAGCCCAGCAGGGAGTTGGCCGCCGATTCGCTTAATCCTCTGGGCGAAATAAAAACTTTATCCAGGGAGGAAACGGTGCCGGAGATCACCGCCGTATCATAACCAAATAATAACCCGCCTAATGTTGCCACCAGCGTGACAGAGATTATATAACGATTGTTGGCCTTCATCTCGGATGCTATTGCCATAACAAACCTCTTGGGTAGAAAGAAACAGGATAAAACGCGTTTATATTTGGAGGTAAGACGGATGCTTTTTATAAACTTCCACGCGTTTATTTTTTGAACTCCCTATGTCGCGAGGTAAACATAATCTTCCTGACTCGCCAAAGAAATTACAATTTTTTGTAATCGCTATGCCCGTTTTGCTTTTTATGAGAGGGATCACGGGTGTCTTCGTTCACGCCGGTAGCAACTTTGTGACTAAGGTCATGGTTGGGATATTACAGCGCCGCTTTGTGAAATTTTATAATTGAGTGTCGCGCTTTGTTGTTTGCATAGTGATGGGGTTCCCGCTAATTCCTGAACATATCTTTAAGGATAATGACCATGGCAGACTATTTCGATCGCATTACCAAAATTGCTTATGAAGGCAGCGACAGCCAGAACGATCTGGCCTTTCATTTTTATAATCCGGATGAAGTCATTCTGGGTAAAACCATGAAAGAACACCTGCGGTTTGCCGCCTGCTACTGGCACACCTTCTGCTGGGCCGGCACCGATATGTTCGGCACGGGCGCTTTCGATCGGCCCTGGTTTAAGGGCGGTGACGAGCTGGAACAGGCAAAAGCGAAAGCGGATATCGCCTTTGAGTTTTTCGATAAGCTCAACGTGCCGTTTTACTGCTTTCACGATGCCGACGTGGCGCCTCAGGGCCACTCCGTCAAAGACTACCTGCATAACTTTGCGGTGATGACGGATATCCTGGCGGAAAAACAGCAGCAGACCGGGGTGAAATTGCTGTGGGGCACGGCGAACTGTTTTACCCATCCACGCTACGGTGCGGGCGCGGCGACCAGTCCGGACCCGGAAATCTTTGCCTGGGCCGCTTTGCAGGTTAATGCGGCAATGGCCGCCACGCAAAAGCTGGGCGGTGAAAATTATGTGTTGTGGGGCGGTCGTGAAGGGTATGAAACCCTGTTAAATACCGATCTTAAACAGGAACGTGCGCAGATTGGCCGGTTTATGCAGATGGTAGTGGAGAACAAGCACCGCATCGGTTTTACCGGCACCTTGCTCATCGAGCCAAAGCCGCAGGAGCCAACCAAACACCAGTATGATTATGATGTGGCAACCGTTTATGGCTTCCTGAAGGAGTTCGGGCTGGAAAACGAAATCAAGGTCAACGTAGAGGCTAACCACGCGACGCTGGCCGGGCACTCCTTCCAGCATGAAATTGCCACGGCGGCAGCGCTGGGCATTTTTGGCTCTGTGGATGCCAATCGGGGTGATTTGCAGCTGGGCTGGGATACCGATCAGTTCCCGAACAGCGTGGAGGAAAACGCGCTGATTATGTATGAGATCCTGAAAGCGGGCGGCTTCACCACCGGCGGACTGAATTTCGATGCCAAAGTTCGTCGGCAGAGCACCGATCCTTACGATCTGTTCTACGGCCATATTGGCGGGATGGATGTGATGGCACAGGGCCTGCGGATTGCCGCTCGTCTGATCGAAGAAGGACGGCTTGAACAGGCTCGCGAAGCACGCTACGCGGGCTGGAAGGGCCCGCTGGGCCAGGACATTCTTGCCGGGAAATTCTCTTTGCAGGAGCTGGCGCGCTATACGGAAAAATCAGCGTTCTTTCCGGAACACCGCAGCGGCCATCAGGAGCGGCTGGAAAATATTGTCAACCAGGCGCTCTACCGCTAGTGTCTTTTAGCCTCACGCCAGAGGAAGCGACGCATGTATATAGGAATCGATCTGGGTACGTCCGGCGTAAAAGCCGTATTGCTGGACGAAAACAACGCGGTATTAGCCAGCCACACGGAGAAGCTGACCGTCTCACGGCCGTATCCTTTGTGGTCGGAGCAGGATCCGCAGGCATGGTGGCAGGCCACCGATCGGGTGATGCTGGCGCTGGCCGCACAGCGGTCGCTGAAGGCGGTTCGGGCTGTCGGGCTGACCGGGCAAATGCACGGCGCCGTGCTGATGGGACGACAGCAGGAGGTGCTGCGGCCCGCTATTTTGTGGAACGACGGCCGCAGCGCGCGGGCCTGCCAGCAGCTGGAGGCAAGCGTGCCGGATGCGCGAAAGATCACGGGCAATCTGATGATGCCGGGCTTCACCGCGCCAAAGCTGCTATGGGTAAAAGAGCATGAGCCGGCGATCTTTAATCAGATAGCGCATGTTCTGCTGCCGAAGGATTATCTACGTTGGCGGATGACCGGCGATTTCGCCAGCGATATGTCCGACGCGGCGGGCACGATGTGGCTGGATGTCGGCAAGCGCGCCTGGAGCGATAAGCTGCTGGCCGCCTGTGGACTGACGCGCGACCAGATGCCGACGCTGTTTGAAGGCAACGAAGTCACGGGACAGATAACCGCAGAGCTGAGTCAGCGCTGGTCGCTGCCCTCTGAGCTGCCGGTGGTGGCGGGCGGGGGAGATAACGCCGCCGGCGCGATTGGTGCCGGGATCTGGCAGCCGGGCCAGGCGATGCTGTCGCTGGGCACTTCCGGCGTCTGTTTTGCGGTCAGCGAGCGCTTTCTCAGCAATCCCGACCAGGCGGTGCACAGCTTCTGCCATGCGTTGCCCGACACCTGGCACCTGATGTCGGTGATGCTCAGCGCCGCTTCCTGTCTGGACTGGGCGGCGCGGCTGACCGGGCAGCCTTCGGTAGCGGCGCTACTGGCGCTGGCCGAAAAGGCGCAACCGGGAGATAGATCGCCCTGTTTTCTGCCTTATCTGTCCGGTGAGCGCACGCCGCATAATAATCCTGATGCTACCGGCGTGTTCTGGGGCTTCACCCATCAGCACGGTCCGGAAGATCTGGCGATGGCGGTGCTGGAAGGCGTCAGCCTGGGGCTGGCGGAAGGAATGGCCGCGCTACAGGCGACGGGCGTCAGGCCGGCGGCCGTCACGCTGATTGGCGGCGGGGCGCGCAGCGCGTTCTGGCGGCAGCTGCTGGCCGATATCTCCGGCGTAACCATGGAATACCGCACGGGCGGCGATGTCGGCCCGGCGCTGGGCGCCGCCAGGCTTGCCCGCATGAGCTGTCATCCGGGCGTTTCGCCAGCGGAGCTGTTGCCGGTGCTGCCGCTGGAGTCCCGCTATACGCCCCGCGCCGATCGCCATGACTTCTACCGCCAGCGACAAAGGCTGTTCAGCGCGCTTTATCAACAAACCGCCTCGCTTTAAGGCGCGGCCACAGCTTATCGACAAGCCTGGCGTTCTGGCAGCAACGCCACCGCTTTGCTTTAAGGGGCAGTCAGCGGCTTCTTCGCGGTAACGGGAGGAAGCCGCGCCGCATTTTTTTGATCGCCCGAGCAGACCTGACGGTTGCTCCCCCCAATCCCTTGTCTTTACAAAAAAACTCTTCATATTGAAGCGGTCGCTTTAGTTTCAGGGTCTGAATATGAAGAAAAATGAGGCTCCCGCCAGGCACGCCAGGATTTCGCTGCTGTTCAACGCTAACAAAGCCTATGACCGCCAGATCATTGAGGGGATAGGCGAGTATTTTTACGCCTCGCAGTGCGACTGGGATATCTATATAGAAGAAGATTTCAGCGTTCATCACCTGAACGAGAACATTCTTTCCGGCAGCGGTATTATTGCGGACTTTGACGACGCGCAGCTGGCCGCACAGCTTAGCCAGATCGCTATGCCTGTTGTGGGCGTGGGCGGCTCCTACAGTAATCGGGAAGACTATCCCGGCGTCAGCTATGTCGCCACGGACAACGAGGCGCTGGTGGCTGCGGCTTTGCATCATCTTACCGAGAAAGGCATTGAGCGCTTCGCTTTTTTCGGCCTGCCCGCCGAGGCAGGAAAACGCTGGGCGCAGGAGCGGGCCGCGGCGTTCCGGCGTTTGACCTGCGATATGGCCTTTCCCGGCATGCTTTATGAAGGCATGGTCACGGACAGCAACACCTGGGAAACGGCCCAGCAGAAGCTGGCCGAATGGCTGCATTCGCTGCCCGCCCATACCGGCATCGTCGCCGTCACGGATGCCCGCGCCAGGCACATCCTGCAAACCTGTGAGCATATCGGCATTGCGGTGCCGGAAAGCCTGTGCGTGATCGGCATTGATAATGAAGAGCTTACCCGTTATCTGTCGCGAATTTCGCTCTCTTCGGTAGTGCAGGGCACGCGCAGAATGGGATTCGAAGCGGCCAGGCTGCTGGACAATCTGCTTTCAGGCCGTCGCGTAAGTAGCGAACCGGTGATAGTTGCCCCGGAAAGCGTAATTGCCCGGCAGTCTACCGATTACCGCTCGATTATCGACGCTATGGTGGTGAAGGCGATGGGGTTTATCCGTAAAAACGCCTGCCGGGGCGCCACCGTTGAGCAGGTTCTGGAAGCGGTCGGCACCTCTCGTTCCAATCTGGATAAAAAATTTATGACCGAGCTGGGCACCACGATCCATAAGGTGATCCAGGATGAGAAATTTGCCAGAGCGAAGGAGCTGCTGGAAACCACTTCGCTGCCGGTGGCCGAAATCAGCCGTCTGTGCGGTTACAGCACGCCGCAATATTTTTGCACCGTTTCACGGCAAAATCTGGCTATGACGCCGATAAAATATCGCAGTAGCCGGAACGGCATGACGAGGGCGTAACAGCTTAGCGCTTGTTCCGTCACAGGCAGCAGCTATGGTTAAAAGGCACATATCCCTGGCATGGAGAGGCGAATGAAAATTAACGAGCTGATTGCTGCAAGACTGGCGCTGACCGCAGAGCAACGAGAACAAACCCGCGCGGCCCTGGCGCAGGGTGAGCAGGCCGAGCCGGATCGGCGACGCGCGCAGCGCTATGCTTTTCAGCAGCGAACCCGGCAGAGCCTGATTATTGGCGAGCGCGATCTGCTGCCGGTTTCTTTTTTGCAGCAGGGCCTGAGTTCGGCGCGGGCGGTAGGGCTGATCCGCAAAGACGGCATTCCTGAGGGCAGCGGCTTTCTGACCCACGGCGGCCTGTTTATCACCAACCATCACGTGCTGCCTGAACCGCCTGCTTCAGGCACGGTGACGGTACAGTTCGGCTTCCGTCAGAGCGAGACTGGCGAAATTAGCGACGGGCGGCTTTACACGCTGGATGCAGAGCGTTTCTGGCTGACCAGCCCGACAGAGGCGTTCGACTGCACGCTGATTGCGCTGGGCGAAGCCCTTAGCGGCAGCGGGGAGACGCCGTTGCCGCTGGCGCTTAACGATCGCAACGATAAACATGCGCTGGGTATCAGCCTGAACCTTATCCATCATCCGGGCGGCGCGCCACAGCAGCTCACGCTGCGTAATAATGCGCTGCTGGCGCGGCACGAGCAGTTTCTGCATTACGAAGCCGACAGCGAGGGCGGATCGTCCGGCGCGCCCGTGTTCAACGACGGCTGGCAGCTGGTGGCGCTGCACCACGGTGCCGTTGAGGACGGCGAAAAATGGGTTAATGAAGGCATACGCCTCAGCGCCTTAACCGACTGGCTGAAAGGCGAGCTGCCGCAGCTGTCCGCCGATATGCAGGCACAGCTGATGCAGGCGTTAACTTCGGACGCCACGCCGCTGCGTCCCGTCGCCAGCGCCGCCGCGCCGGAGAGCAATTATGGTAATCGTGATGGTTATCAGGCCGACTTTCTTGCCGGTACGCATATTGATATGGCGGAGATTATCGCTCCGCGCGCGGCGGAAGTCGCCCCATTGCGCGACGGCAGCAAAGGCGCAGAGGCCAGGCTCGACTATCAGCACTTTTCTCTGCTGATGAGCGGTGAGCGGCGGCTGGCCTTTTTTACCGCCACCAACATTGATGGCGCGAGCTATATCAATATCGATCGCGACAGCGGACAGCCTTCGCTGCTGCCGGAGGGCGACCGCTGGTATGAAGACAGCCGCATCGACAGCCGTTTCGTCACCGGTCAGGCGTTTTACAGCGAGTTCAGCCGCTGGTTCGATCGGGGCCATCTGACCCGCCGCAGCGATCCCACCTGGGGCAGCGCGGCCGAAGCGGTGCGCGCCAATAAAGATACTTTTCACTTTACCAACTGCTCACCGCAGCATTTCCGCTTTAATCAGAGTTTGCAGTACTGGCAGGGCGTTGAGCGCTACATCCTTGAGTCTGGCGTCCTGCAGTCAAAGCAGCGGATCAGCGTGCTGACCGGGCCGGTGCTTAACGAGCAAAGCAGGCAATATGCGGATTTAGCGGTGCCGCTGATGTTCTGGAAGGTCGTTTTGCGCATCGGGCCGCAGGGCAAGCCACAGGCTACGGCACTGCTGGTGAGCCAGGATAAATTGCTGGACGAACCGCGCCGCGTATTGCCGCAGGCGCAGCCGGAAGCGGTGCCCAATGTGGATGAATACCGGGTTGCCGTCAGCGCGCTGGAAACCCTGACCGGGCTTGATTTCAGCGCTTTCCGCGCCTGGGACAGCTGGCAGCCGGACGCCGCGCTGCTGGCGGAGCCGTTACCGGCGAAGCTGATTATGACGTGGCGGGATCTACTGTAGCTGATGGCGGCTTGCCGCAAGGCAAAAAGCCCGCTGTAAAAGCGGGCTTTTTTAAATCGAAACCTTATTTCGCCTCGTCTTCCTGAACGAGAATACGCGAGCGGCTAACAGCCAGAATCTCATCGGCCAGAGCAGAATCATCAGGGCAGGCACGTGACAGCACCAGCGCGCCGACAAGCTGTGCAAGGGTAGCAAGCAGGTCGGCACGGGTTTCGGCGCTTGCCTGCTCTTCATGCGCTAAACGGGCCAGATGGTTTTCAATACCCGCCGCAAATACAGCCTTAATTGATTCAGGCTGACGCGCCGTATCGGCCGCCAGCGCCGAAATCGCACACCCTTTTCCCATCGCATCCCGATGCTGCCGTGACAGATAGTGTTCAACAAATTGTTCCCGACCGGCGCCTGAAGCATTCTCGGCGGAGCGCGCAAAACCGCAGCCCAGCGCCTCTGCCATCAAATCAGCTTTGGAACCAAAGTGCTTGTAGAACCCACCGTGGGTTAAACCGGCGGCTGACATCAGCTCCGCAACGCCCACACCGTCGTAGCCCCGCTCGCGAAACAGCTCCGAAGCCGTTTCGACAATGCGCCTGCGGTTTTCACGAACCTGCTCTTTCGACACCTTCATCGGTTTACCCTTTCCACCTGTCATTTCCACGCTCAGTATACATTGATGACGATCGTAATCAAACTGATTGACTTTTTAGATTACGATCACCATCATTAATTTGCGTCATCGGACGTTTATTGGCAGGGGAAGCGCCAGCACCTGTTTCCCCCCTGTGGGCCTCGATGGCGCCGCTAACGCATAACCTTGCCAGCGCCCGATTCTGTCTGTATCGCCTGGCGCCGCTCTCATTTATTTTTTAACAGAGAAGAATAACTTATGACCCAATCGACAGTTCTTATTACCGGCGCTTCTACAGGGATTGGTGCTGTATACGCGGAACGGTTCGCCTCACGGGGCCACAACCTTGTGCTGGTCGCTCGCGACAAGACAAAACTGGATAGCCTTGCAGAACGTTTGCGTCATGAAAGGGGGATTTCCGTCGACGTTCTGCCTGCCGATCTCACCCAGGCAGAGGATTTAACGGCTGTCGAAGCTCGTCTGCGTGATGACGCGCGGATCGGTATTCTTATCAATAACGCGGGCGTCGGCCAGTCGGGTAACTTTATCGGCCAGCAGCCTGATGCGATCGAGCGGCTTATCGCGCTTAACATAACGGCGCTGACGCGACTGGCCAGGGCGGCAGCGGCACGCTTTGTTGAAGCTGGTGAAGGCGCAATCGTCAACATCGGCTCCGTTGTCGGCCTGGCCCCTGAATTTGGCATGTCGGTTTATGGCGCGACCAAAGCCTTTGTTCTCTTTTTATCGCAGGGGATGGATCACGAGCTCTCTTCCAAAGGCATTTACGTGCAGGCGGTGCTTCCTGCCGGAACCTATACGGAAATCTGGCAGCGGACAGGCATTGATACCCGCACTTTGCCCCAAATGATGGAAGTGGGCGAGCTGGTCGATGCCGCGCTGGTTGGCTTTGACCGTCGGGAACTTGTCACCATTCCGCCTTTACAGGATGCGGCGCGCTGGGACGCTCTTGATGCTGCCCGTCAGGCTCTGATGGCGGATATCAGACAGGCGGAAGCGGCGGAGCGATATAAAGCGCTTTAGCCAAAGCGAGGGAGCCAGCAGGACGAGGCAATATCCCTTGAGTTGTTTTGTCGGCGCAGGGTCTTTTTCTTTTCACGGAAAAGCCATGCGCCGGCGAAATTACCCGGCAAAGCCGAAATAGCCTCAGCTTGCCAGGAAAGAATATTTTCTCAACCGGCCGTTGCAGGTAAATAATAAATGAATAAAACGATGAAAGCCTTCACGTTTAAACGCTATGGCAAACATCCTGAGCTGGGGTTCGAAAAAGTCGATTATCCAGCGATCAACGCCAATGAAATTCTGGTAAAAATTTACGCGGTGGGGCTGAACCCCATTGATAATATGATCCCCACTGGAATATTTAAGCCGGTTCTGCATTTTAAACTTCCGGGAGTATTGGGGAGCGACTTGTCTGGCGTAGTTATTGCGGTGGGCAAGCAGGTCACTCGCTTCAGGCCAGGCGATGAAGTTTTTGCCAGCCTGTTCGACAGTGGAACAGGCTCTCTTGCCGAATTTGCAGCCGTGCCTGAAAGTGCAGCCGCCTTAAAACCCGCAAATCTCGATTTCGTGCAGGCGGCGTCGCTGCCGATGGTAAGCCTCACGGCCTGGCAGGCGCTGACGGAGCGGGGCAGACTGCGGCCGGGCCAGAAGATTTTCATTCCGGCAGGCTCGGGAGGCATTGGCACTTTTGCTATCCAGCTGGCTAAGCAATTAGGCGCCACGACGGCCACGACTACCAGCACGGCTAACGTCGGGTGGGTTAGTCAGCTTGGCTCCGATAAAGTGATAGATTATAAACAAGAAAAGTTTGAAAACGTTTTAAGCAGCTACGATATCGTTCTGGGCACCCTCAAAGGCGATACGATTGAAAAATCCGTACAGATCCTTAAGCCTGGAGGACAGATTATTTCTCTTGTCGGGCCTTTAGATGCCGCCTTCGCACGGGACAGAGGGGTAAACTTTTTTCTGACTTTTGTGATGAAAATGATGAGCCGAAAAATCACGCGCCTCACCAAAAAACGACGTCTGACCTATTCTTTTCTTTTTGTTCGCCCGGAGGGGGAGCAGCTGAGCCAAATTGGCAAGCTAATAGAGGCTGAACAAATCAAACCAACGATCGACAAAGTGTTTTCCTTTGCTGAAACAAAGAAGGCGCTGGCCTGGCTTGGCCAGGGACATGCAAAAGGGAAGGTGGTGGTTACGATGCAGGCGCCTTCAGATATCAAGCCAGCGGCCGGCCGTTAAAGAATGAACAAGGGCAGCCGCCAGTCCATTCCCTTCGCGCAGAATACCTGACGGCACAAACGCAAAAAACCCGCTTAAATTTCTTTAAGCGGGCTTCTCTAATCTGGCTCCTCTGACTGGACTCGAACCAGTGACATACGGATTAACAGTCCGCCGTTCTACCGACTGAACTACAGAGGAATTGTTGGAACGGGCGCATAATATCCAGAGGGCAGAGGGATGTCAAAGCCTGATTGCACCTTTTTAACCGGCTGCTGAATAAATCAGCATTTTGTTGAAATTTCCTCAGGTTAGAAGGTGTTCCTCATCGCTGTTCTTTGCGGAATGCTCCGCAGGTCTCTGACAAATGGCAACAAGCATAACAGCCGTTTACGTCAGAATAATTACGTTTATTTCATTTCGTGGTTGCCGCCTCTTATTTTGAAATATGCATTCCATGCACGCGCTTCGCTCACCGGCAAGGAACAAGAATGGAAAAGGTCAGAGTTGGACTGATTG
The DNA here is from genome assembly GCF_041224955.1 of Erwinia aeris. Lineage (NCBI taxonomy): Bacteria > Pseudomonadati > Pseudomonadota > Gammaproteobacteria > Enterobacterales > Erwiniaceae > Erwinia > Erwinia aeris. Next base: position 201,316 of record NZ_JBGFFX010000006.1, read on the forward strand.
GTAGCGGCTATATCGGACGCTGCCACGCAATTGCTTATGCACAGGTTTCCACCGTTTTTTCGTTAAAGGGGGGAAATGGTGGCGGAAGTGAACCTTGAGGTGGCGAAACCGCGGGCTGCATTGCTGGGGTTCAAACGGTCAACAGGCGACTGGCGTGAACGGGTTGCCGAGCCTGAGAGAGAGGGGTGGATATTTGCGCGCCCAACTGCCTGCACAAGGAGATGGCGCTGGAAGCGATTCGCCACGGTAAGCACGTCTTCTCAGAAAAACCGCTGGCGCTGATGTGGCTGATGCCGAAGAGATGACCCGGGCAGCAGAGGCGGCAGGAGTAAAAATGCTGGTGGGAGGGACAGGTAAAGCCACAATACCGGGTGAAATATGATCTTTACAGACGAGGGGCGGGTAAAGCCCCAATATCGAATGAGACAGGCTCTGTTCAGCAACAGATCATGACGCATTACTCAGTAGATAACCTTCAACTGTCATTTGTGAGGCGCTGTAAGCCTTGTGGTAGTCGTTGAAAGAGTGCAGCTTTCCATCGCTTATCACTAAAAAGCGTTTGCAGACCTTTTCAATAAGACTACGATCGTGCGAGACCAGAAGCACAGTGCCGTTAAACTCTGCTAACTGACGTTCAAGGGCCTCTTTACCTGAAATATCCAGATGGTTAGTGGGCTCATCCAGCAAAAGCAGATGACTGTTGATAAGGGATATACCTGCAAATAATAATCTTGCTCTTTCTCCCCCACTCAATGTTCTGACTTTACTCTGCAGACGTTCCCAGGGGAATCCGGCTTTAAGTAACGCCTGCTTCAGCTGCTCATTATTGGCATTCACGCGCGACGTACTGCAGAAACTGAATAATGCATTCATCATATCCAGCTCGCTATCCACGCCATTTTGCAGCTGATCGTAATAGGCCATCACCGTCGAGTCATGCAGCGTAATGGCCCGATCCCGTTCCAGATAACTCTTCCAGATAAGCTGCAGCAGAGTCGACTTACCCATGCCATTGGCACCGATTAAAGCAATTTTTTCTCCTGGCTGAATCAACAGCTCATCTATTGCGTACAGGATTGTAGTCTGCCCTGGCGCTCTGACCATGACCTCATTGCAAAACAGGAGTCGTTTTGCCGGCAGCATTTGTCCGGGAAAGGAGAGATTCCAGGGATAAGGCTCTGGTAAAGTATTTTGCTCAAGCTTGAGTTTGTCGACACGTTTGAACATGGACTGCGCTTTTCTTGCCGAGCTTTTACTGTGCTGCTCTTTACCCCACACCGCCAGCTGACGCGCGCTGGCTTCAATGCGCTCAATTTCGTTTGCCTGATCCTGATATTGCTGCTGGCAGGCAAGATCGCTTTGTTCGTGCTGCACTAAAGCTTGCGTGCAGGGGAGTCGATATTGATGCACGCCGCCATTAGCGATAATCCAGGTACTGTTGGTGACAGTATCAAGCATGCGGGTATCATGGGAAACCAGAATTAAGCTTCCACGCCAGTCTGCTAAAAAGGTTTCAAGCCAGATTAACGTCGGCAAATCAAGATGGTTTGAAGGCTCATCAAGTAAAAGAACATTGGGAGCAGAGAGCTGCGCTCTACCCAGTAACAGGCGCGTCTGCTGGCCACCGCTAAGTTCTGAACACGGCGTGTCACGCTGGGTAAGCCCCATACCAATATTTTCAAGAATAACTTCAGCGCGCCAGCTTTCACTTATGCGCTCATCAGTTTCTAAAACATCAAGAAGAGCCTCTTCTGGCGTCAAAGATAATAAGTGCTCTGGAAAACGCTGTTCCACCAGATAATAACGTAACGATTTGGCGTGAGTAACCTGGCCTGAACTCGGCTCCAGCTTCTTAGTCAACAGCTGTAGCAGGGTAGACTTACCGGCACCGTTGAATCCAACTAAGCCCACCTTTTCAGCGGAGTTTAATGAAAGAGAGACATCGCTAAACAACAGATGGGTTGTATTATGGTAACTCAACTGATTAGTTGAGAGGAAAACTTGTTCTTTACGATTCACGAAGATCCCCTTTACGATAAAAAAGCACAATCACAATGCCCGCTAGCGCAAGAACCGACTGAGTCAGGTAAACCCCCTGCGAGGATAAGCCATTCCCTTCTTTTGCCATAAGAAGATACATGGCAAGAATAAGTATTCCCGACAGACCGTTAAAAGTAGCCTGAAGTCTCCCCTGATACTCAGGCTCACAGTGAAGTTGTGAAAGAGATATCGACAGGGCCCAGCTGGAAATCCCAAAACCAATAAGGAAATAAACCGGGAATACCAAAATAACAGCATCATTTACAGAGAGAATATATAAACCGCCAGCCATGACCAATAAAAGCAAGGCCAGCGTTTTCCTGATGCTGGTTTTTTTACAAAGCACAGGTGATAAAAAGCCGCCGGCCAAAACTCCCAGCGAATAGAGCGCTTCATAAAGGGCAAATACTCGTGTGCTCGCATGCAGCACTTCACGAGTATAAGGAACTAAAATAATAGGAATAGTCATCAAAAGAACCATTATTATCATCTGGCTCATATAAGGCATAAAAAGCGCAGGCTTACTTTTAAAGTATCTCAGCGAAGAGGTATAGCTATACCACCAGCCTTCACTTTGTTTATTTGCGCTTTCTGCCGTTGCTACCGTACGCATGGCAAGGTTGAAAAGGCCGGCGATAATAAAAAGTATACCACCGATAAGCAGCGTGCCTTTGATGCCTGCTACAGCCAGTATGAAGCCACTTAAACCCATTCCCATAATAGTGCCGAATTCGTAAACCATATCAATGGTCGCATTAGCGCTAACAAGCTCCTTTTCAGGCACGATACTTTGAATAAAAGGCACCGCGGAAGGCATGTAAAATGAGATAAACACCCCAAGCAGAGAGCACAAAATCATCAGATCTGGCTCAATATTCATTTCCCACATCAGGACCCATGCAACGATAACCATCCCCCTGACCAGATTTGAGATAATGATTTGTGCTTTACGATTGTAACGATCGGCAAGCAGGCCAAATAAAGGGGCGAAAAGGATACTGGGCATCCAGATGCAAAACATCATTATCGCCACGCCTTTAACAGAGTTGGTTTTGTTATAGGCCAGCCAGGAAAGCGCAATATAATTTAATCCGTTGCCAAAAGTGGCAAAAAGGCCGCTCATGGTGAAAAACAAAAAATTCTTGTTTTCAAACAGTGCCAGCCGTTCCTTTACTTCTGCTCTAAACATTCTCTTACCCCAATGACCGGAATCCATTACACAACCAGTTAATTCTGTCGCCGAAATAGCCACGTTTTTTCGCTGCTGACTGCACTCTTTGTATCAAGGCCGGCATTTGAGAGATGGCATCATCCAAAAAGGCGGTCATATTGTACAGATTTACTGTACTATGAATGAAGGTCACCGAGCATTCAATCGTTTTTGCCTGATGCCACCAGTGCGCAGGAAAGTAAAGAAAATCACCGGGATGAAGCACTACGCACTCAAAAGGAATACCCAACGCTTCGAGCTCGTATGTGCTGTAAAATTTACCCTCTTCAAGCGCATACTGCGGTGCCACTAACGTAAATTCTTTTACGCCCTGCAACTGTCCGACAATGCCGTTCACGCTGAGCATATCCTGATGCATGCTGGTGACTGTTTCAGGCGCAGACATCAAAATCCAGGGTGCAAGAACCAGCTCGCCTACTAACGATTTCTCAATATTATTTAATGTAATGGCTTTGGGCACGGTGAAACTGTCGTTAAGTGATTTTGCGTGGGAAAGATGTGGCTGCCATGACCAGTTACCCATGCCTTTAACGCCAGATTGAATACGCTTGATATAATCACTTACCGTAATTTCCACTCTGCCCGATTTATTTATTCCTTCCTCAATAAATATCTTATCGCTACCGTAATTTTTCTCAATAAAAGAAAAATTGCCCTGCGTAAACAATGGCCAGTGAAAACAATACTCATGAATAAGAAAACATGTACCTGTCAAATCATTAATGCGGCAGTTTTCCAAAAATGCTTGCTCATTTTTAAATAATTGCACTGGCTGCATCCTCTTTCTGAAATTGAGATAAGACCAAACACATTTCTTCTGCTATGCTACTGCCTTGTGCCGTAAGGAAATTCTTATGGTCAAACTGCGCCAGTGTCTCCTGCAATAACAGCGATGCTTTGTTAATATTGACGGCGGCAGACTGCTTATGTGCTCCTGGGAAGGTAAGGTTTCGCATATAAAAAATAATGCGAGTTAAAACAAATGCAGCATGAAAGACCCCGTTGGCAGGACGGGGTTGATCACGAAAAGGACTTTTCAGGTAAGTTCCTGTCGATACAAGGGGATCGAGCAGTTGCTTAATATAGAGTTCAATATGAGACATCTCGTGAATAATATTTTCGACATAATCAGATAGCGTCCAGTCTTCTTTAGGCGAGATAACAATAAGACCTAAAAAAAGCACGGAACTGGTTGCTACAAGTGAGTCGCAACTGACAACAACAACACGACCAATAAGATTCCTCAAGGTATAATCCATCACGGCACTGTTGGTAGAGAGCAATTCAATCGCTGCCAGAATATTTTCTCTGTAACTGTTCATTGCAGAGTAATGTATTGCCGAGAATTTTTCATTTTGACGTTGCATTTCCGCAGCAACTGATTTCAGAACTGCCTGATAATCGTCACGATTGGCTGCCTGATAGCAAACAACCTTTTCGGGCCAGGGAGCGTAGGCGTGGTTTTCTGTAAGGAAATTAAGAATGGTTTGTTTTTTATTACAGGCAACAAATTGACGCCAGAGTGTACACTCTTGTTCAACAACTTCCCGGTTTAAATATATGGAAAAAATATCTCTTTTAGTTATTGTCATAGCTTATTTCCCCCATTGTAATCATGCTGACAGGATTATATATTTTTCTCACATTAATCAAGTCGGGTTTGCTAAAAGGATAAAAAAGGCTGGTAATATTGTTAGCCAATATTGCACTCAGCAGTAAATTAGTGGATGCGATAGATCCTGTTATAGGTTTTGTTACTGCGTGTGAACTCTTCTGCAAAAGGCTAAGGAATTCGGTTTTGGCCGCTTCAGTGGTTAACAGAGGGCCTGCTGTAATAGTATCGTATCCTGCAGATCCAAAGATAACCGGGACTTTGTGGCGCATAGCATATTCAACGATGTAGAGGGATGACTTAATGGCAGGCGTATCGATAGCGGATACCAGTAAATTAACATCATCAGGGAGACAATGCAGATCTTCTGAGCAGGTAATTTTACGCTCGTATAAAGAAACGTTGACCTCAGCATTTATTCTGAGCAATTTATCTTTTAAGCACTGCACCTTGCTTTTGCCAATATCGGCAGAATCATAAGCAAACTGGCGGTTCAGATTACTTATCTGAACTTTATCATAGTCGATCAGCGTGAATTTTTTGATCCCCGATGAGGCCAGACACAGCCCTACATTTGATCCTGTTCCACCGCATCCAATCAGGGCTATATGGATATCATTCTTGAAGCTAAACGGTGAGTGTAACGTTCCTAAATGAAAATTAAGGAAATCATAGGTTTTCTCTAAAACGGTGCCACTATATTTATTTTCCGACAGTACCAGCAAATTCAAGCTGCACATTGTTTTATAAAGTGCATAGCAGCAATCATCTTTAAGCCACGACTGTAATTCTGTCTCGTCCAGGCCTGTTTCAAGCCTGGTTAAAAAATATTCCACCTCAGGCCCAATAATGTCGGTCATCTGGTAATTTTTTTTACCCAAAAATATGATTTTATCATCGGATCTTATGATCGAGGCATTCAGTTTAATTTTCACTCACGGTTTCCTTTATGAGAACCTTACGTCCCGGAGCATATAAGGTGTTTTCCAGAATTGAACTGTGACAAAAAAAACCAGTGGGAAAGATAAATAACGGAAGGCTAAGACACTGCTCCCGCAAATAAAAATCAATAGCTTTGAATATTTCTGGTTGTTGAGATGATAGCGCTTCAGTAAAAAGCAAGGAATACAGCTTTTTTATTTTCTCAAATTTTACATGACTCGTAGATACATGACTCAAATCAGATCGAATGATTTGTACAGGATTTCGCTGAGGAATTTTACGAATTTCAAAGCGTAAATGGGATTCGGAACGCCAGTAGCCATATTTGTCCTGATGTTTGCGGACCTCAATATTAAAGCAAGAGAGTTGTTCAGCAATATCTTCAAGAATTTCATCATTTGGATAGAAATCTTCGTAAGATATGTCGATAACAAAGCTGTTTTTTGAGTAGGTGATAGTATCCCTGAGCGGATGATAAGAACCATCAAAATACACAGACATCCATGACGTAACCGGCTTTAATATATTGTCGTAACGTGCTGCAATTGAGCTGCGATTAATTTTACAAGTTAAAATTTCTTTGACGTAGTCTGGCAGTTTATCAAATTTTCTTCCGGGAGAAAGTATCATCATTAAGTTCCCTTCAGCAGCCACAAAATTTTGCTTAGCCGTGAAGGTACGGTAATTTTTCAGGTTAACGGCAGTGTTGCAACTGACATGCACTTTACCGTCAAAAAAGGCCTCGCCGTTCGGATCTTTTTCAACCAGAAGATAATTGATTTTTTCCACATTAGGCAGGTGCTTATCAAGTGTAAAATATTTATTAGCAACCAGCTGATAAAAGTTATCCTGTTTTTTCAAAAGAACATAAGGTCCGGCAGAAACGTCATCACTATGCTCGTGTTTGGGAGAGAAATTCAATAAAGATAAATACTGAATAATAAAGGGGTCATACCATGAGGTTTGAATAGTGAAGCTGTGGTCATTATGGATTTCTGTTTCTGAACCCAGTTTCGCTACAGATGCAAGGATCTTATTATAACGATTATTCTCATCATGACAGATATGTCTGATCGCCCGCACATAATCCGCAGCTTTCACGTTATCGCCATTACTCCAGAATAAATCTTTTCTGATAGTTATTCTGAGGGAGTCAGCCGTCTGTTGGAAGGATTCGGCACCTAAGAGCTCGACTTCGCCCTTTTCCAAAGAGAATAACGGGAGCGCAAGCTTGCTGTAAATTTGCTCTCCGCTGTAATCACAGATCGACCAGATATCTTCTTTATAAGGGAAAACATCAACAGCGATATTTAAATTATTCATGATATTCAGGCCGTTTACCTAAGCGGTTGTCTTAATCATCTCTTCATACATTTTTTGTTTTCTAAGCAAGATCTCTATTTTTTCTTTAGTGTAAGAGACCTCCTCTATAATAGAATTCCTGACTTCATCCGATATTTTTAATTTATTTTCTGTAAGCACTTCGAGGTAATCATTGAAAGCAATGTCACTCTCATTTGAATCTCGGGAGATATAGGAGTGATAATTTTTATAAAATCTTATGGCATGCTGTCTGGAGGTAAAACCACCTGTCACCATGATATTATCCGTGTCATTACGGATTTCATGTACCCATCCAGTCGGCACGTAGAGAATAGTCCCGGGAGTAAGAGTGAATTCAACGATCTCAACGTTCAATTCATCCAGATGTGCTACGACTTCCTCATTAAATAATGAAGTCCCCATTTCAATATGGTGACGATGAAGTGGAGATATAGCGCGGAATGTTTTTTGACCTTCAATCATCATTAACCATGCGCTGGTTGAAAAACAGTCAATGTGAAGATCGCAATTTATTCCTTTTTTTCCAAAAAACACCCATCGTCTGCGGAATTGCATTCTTTTTGGCAAACGATCGATGAAATCATCCGGGTGGAATTTTGGAAAAAAGATATCTTCGTCCAGCCCAGGCAAGCTTTTTTGATAACTCCAGCCTGTCATATAGGGGCATTGCTCGCCATTTTTCATCAGATCAATGTATTCTGATATTGAAATCTTTCTGGTGATGTTTGCCGGATCCTCTAAGTTATCACTTACCTGACATAATATCTCGCTACAGCGCGCTTTAAAAAATTCAAAACTCCATTTTTTATAGGCAGGCATGTCGCTGTTCAAATTTGCATACTGCACGGGCTGGGTCTTATTGAAAAATGTTTCTTCAAACTGGTGGTTTTCAACACTTGCGACATCTTCAACATGTGGCCGGAATACGCTCATAGAGAATTCTCACGATAAGTTATAAATTTAAGTTCTGGGGTTGCCCCCAGAACCCGACGATCTTATTAGCAGCGGTGAGTTGCTAATAACAGTTCGTTATCCAGTTCAATCTCAGCCAGCTGTACATTTTCAATTTTGAATTCAACATCAAAATCTTGAGTCTCAGTTGGAGATACATAAGAACGAAACTCTTTGCTTTCGAAATCATTCATGGTTATTGCTCCTGTAATTTGACTTGGATTGTTGTTAAACAAAAATGTAAACGCAGTGATCTTTAATTAATGTAAGGAAAATTAAGTAAATGTCACCGGAGATTTAAAAGTAATTTAATTTGATAATTTTATGTTAATACATTTTTATGTAAGTGTGAGTGCTATCACAATAAATCATTGATTATTGATTAGTAAAACTGGTGTTTATCTTTTATGGAGAGAATGTGCTCTTTTCAACTAATTGATAATTATGTTGTTTTTTGTTGGTCAGGATTTTATTTTTCTTCTGAACTGCTAAAGGTGTAGAAATGTTGAATTGTTACAGTTCATAATTTCTTATGGTTATATATTAACCTTTTTGAGATTTTCATCTCGATTATTGACGATTTTCCATAAGAAAAAGCGATGGCGTTCAGGTATGAAACCTGAGCGAGAGAAAGAAAAGGCCCATAGCTTGCAGCGAAAACTATTGCAGCGTCCACCCTGGATCGGCATACACCCAATCTTGCAAAAGCACGAATGATCCTGCGTAAGATTGCTGCAACCCTTAGCCGGTTGCACACTCCGCCTGTTACAGGAATGAGCCCAACCTGTGTCGTAATCTATTGGCTGACCAGTAAATTTTTTACTCAGAAGAGGTTGGGTTCAGGCGCACTTACGCAGGCGCAAAGCGCCGATCACCGATGCTGTATTCAGAAACGCTTTGCCTTGCCATAGCCCCCGGGATCGGCGGCTGCAGCCTGTTCATATTTTTCAATAGTTCGTCGGGTACTGGATAGGGATGAGGCAGACATGACGTCAAAAGGTTTCGCCGCCCGGGCGGGATCGTCAGTGAAGCGGGTACTGGGATCTTTCGCCAGCGAGCGTACGTCATAACGTCCGGGTTCCTTCGCCCGCGCACTTTCTACCATATGTTTGACAAATTTTTTCCCCACTGGCGGATAGGTAGTCGAGGTTAATATATCCTCGATCTCCGCCATTGGCATGGTACGTACATGGCGCAGCGCCCACTGGGCGTGCGGATCGGGGCGGGGATCGTTTCGCTGCTGGATAACGTCAAGCCTGCCCGGATCGAGCCTGCTGTTCTCCAGCGTGGTCACAATCGGCAGATGTTGCCAGGCATCAAGCACTACCGGATCTTCCTGACGTTTGTCTCCTAACAGCACCAGGACGTGGTCATTATTGTAGAGAGTATTAAACACGGGCTTATTGGCTCCTCTGGCCGCCACTTGCGTGTAGGCCAGATCGGCAAATTCCTGACAGTGTCCTCCTTGCACTCTCAGGGCGCTGTGTCCACTCGCATAAGCACGATCCAGGCCTGTCGCCGCGTCAGGAAACCGTTGTGTAAAGCGTTCACTGGCTTCATGACTAAAGCGGTCTGCAGCGCGCACGGCCATGATACCGCGCATCGCACTCTCTCCCTGATCGGCAACGAGCGGCAACCACTGATTACCACCACGCCCTAATTGCGTACGCACTTCCTGTTGGACTTGCGCCGCCAGATCCATGCTTTGCAGCGTCTGTGGTGAAACCACCCTGACCTGATGCTGAAAGGGGCCGGATGCCTGCATTTGTGTCGCGCTGAGGCTCTGATGAGCGGGCTGGCTCTGCTGGGTCTGGCGGCTGCTGCCAGAAGAAAATATACGCATCATAATCCGACTCCGACTTCATCAGGAAGGTGCTGGCTGATAATGCCCAGACGCTGTCCCAGCGTATGAGTATAAAAAGCCATATTTTCGTACAGGGCAATCAGGGCCTGAGGATCTGCCGTGTTCATCGGCAAACGCGACCATATCACTAGTTCGTCACTGTTTGCCGAAGCCGCCAGCACAATGGGAGGGAACTCTTCGTTCATCAAATTTGCCTGCAGGAGTTCCCAGAGAAGCTCAGTGGTAATGTCATTAGCCGTCCTGAAAGGAAGCAGGCAGCTAAAGGTGATGTGGTTACCGGGATAATGCAAAAGCCGCAGCGATAAATCTGACCACATCACTAACTCAAAGGCTTCTTCATCGCCCCGCATCTCAGGCGTTAGCTTGAGGTAATTGAACAAGGGAATAAGAGCACTACTAAAGGATGTTGACATAAAGCTTCCTTTTTATTTGTCTCAGGTAGCAAACCGGCACGGCAAGGGCAGGCCGATCCGACTTCACTGCAAAGTAAGGAAGAGTAAGTGAACAGAAAAACCGCCTGGTTCCTTAAGCTGTGGAACAATAGCGAGCAGATGTGATGAGGTTAAAAGAGTAGCGTTGATAAAGGGGCATGACACCAATCGGCTAACGAGAGAATGCTTAACCTTGGGCGGCAGCGCCATGCAGTCAGCACTTTACCGGCACCCTTTTGGCACGGCACCCTGCTGAGCCAGGGCGCAGAGTGTTTATCCGAAGCACTGCGTAATCAGGGCGAGACCAGGATCGATGAAAAAGCAACGCCGACAGATAAAGAGTAAAAGGCAGAACAAGGTCGATAAGCAAGAAGCCCGCTTAAGTTTCCTTAAGCGGGCTTCTCTAATATGGCTCCTCTGACTGGACTCGAACCAGTGACATACGGATTAACAGTCCGCCGTTCTACCGACTGAACTACAGAGGAATTGTTGAAACGGGGCGAATTATAACGAGGACGCAGCAGACTATCAAAGGGGAAATGTGATTTTTGGATGCGACTGATTCAAATATAGGCAAAAAAATAAGTTCACCGCTTGGGGCGCCAAAAATGAATAAAAAAACACAGCGCCTGGCTAAAGAACAAGCGTTATGACAAAATTCCCTGTGAAGGTTTATCTTTAAGCTCCGAAATAAGGTTAATAATTAACGTTATTAAGGCCATAGAAAACGGCCCTGCGGTATAGGCTTATCCTTTTTTTATAAGGATCACCAAATGGCTGCCGTTTCAACTGAAACAATTAGTGGCGCTATCATTTCAGGTATAGAAAAAGCGCATAAAGATTATCGTCAAATGTCCGGCGGATACTGGGTCTGGACGGCTGCGGAATATATGCTCACTACCTATATTGCCAAAGCGCTAAGCGACATGCCGGGCGCTAAATTCGTGACGCTTGAAAGCAATGGGCTTAGCTCAATGGATCACGCGGGCGCGATAGCGCCGGGGCCAAAGCCGGTTAAGGCGCGTTTGAGCGGCCGTTTCGATCTCCTGCTGTGGTGGGGGAAAGCCCAGCCGCGAGCGGTAATCGAAGTCAAAAACCAGCCGGGCGGCCCGTCGGGCTGGTATCACGATATTGAAAGGATAACCTCAGTGCTTTCTATTAACCGCGACGCCTCATCCATAAAATTTGGCGTATTTGCTTACTATTATTCGGCAGCGGATGGCGAATTGCTCAGCGGGGCGCAGAAAGTGCTTAATAAATTCGAACGCGTAGAAACCTATGTCAGCGAGAATATCTCCGATCGTTATCGGGTCGAACAGATTATTTCCGATATCCATGATGAAGGCAGCGAGGGCGCCTGGGGTGCCGCATGTTTAATTATCAGACCTTGCTGAAAAAACGCAGCGCGTAAAAAGACGGCGCAGCTAAGGTGCCAACCTCAGGGTTGTCTAAAATTGATAAATTACTATGTAGCAGAACGGGTTTTCGGTGAGCTGCTTTGGTTTTTTGCCGCCGAACTTAAATCAACGCGTTAGATACGCATTGCCGACGGTGTGATGTTTATCAATAAGGTGACCGCATGACGCAACCGACTGCTATCCTGCCGACATTATTGCCTCGCTGAAAAAAGGGAGAGGTCGCTGGCGGCCGTTTCCCGTAACGCTGGGCTGGCGTCCTCCACGCTGTCCAACGCTCTTAACCAGCGCTGGCCCACGGCGAAAAGCTGATAGCGGAAGTGCTGGGCCTGCGCCTGAAAAAACGGGCCTTCGCGCTATCACTGATAACCCTCCGGCGCAGCCTGAATACGGAAGATATGCCGCATTTTGTTTATCCGATTCGTAATAAATCTTTGCACCGAAAAAACAGTTTTCTATTATCGGCCCTCTTTGTCGCGCATTAAGCTCCTCTCTGCATGGCATGCTTTAGGATCTGAAAGAAACGCCTGATGTATCAGGATGCTTGCCGTTTTACCGGCAATGCCGCTTTGAAGACTACCGGCTCTGTCCTTCGATGGGTTAAGGCTTTCTTACGCTAAGGAAATCACAATGAATCTGATGAATAATTGTGCATCGCCTGCCCTGGATGTTATATTAAAATATAATATCCGGAGGTGCTCTATGTATACCACTCGCCTGAAAAAGGTCGGCGGATCCGTCATGTTGGCGGTTCCTCCTGCCGTGTTGAAAACGCTGGCGCTGTCGACGGACAGCGAAGTAGGTATGACCATTGATAATGGCTGCCTGATTATTGAACCCCAAAAACGGCCCCGTTATTCGCTTGAGGAGCTGCTGGCGCAGTGCGATCCGCACGCCGAAATGAGCGAAGAGGATCGTGAATGGATTGATGCGCCTGCGATGGGCAAGGAGATCCTGTAAATGGACAGAGGGGAAATCTGGCTTGTTTCACTGGATCCGATTGCCGGCCACGAGCAAAGTGGACAACGTCCGGTACTGATCGTATCGAAGGCATCGTTTAACAAGCTGACCCGGCTACCCGTTATTGTTCCCGTTACCCACGGCGGAAACGTTGCCCGAACAGCCGGTTTTACCGTTTCACTGGACGAGGCGGGAACAAAAACGACGGGCGTGATCCGCTGCGACCAGCCCAGAACCATTGATATGGCGGCCCGAAATGGTAAGCGGCTGGAACGTATACCTGACGTCGTTGTGAATGAAGTGCTGGCCCGCCTGGAGGCCATGTTGAGCTAATGTTTTTTAGGCCACCTGAACGAGGGCGCTGTCACATACAGCGCCCTCGTTTTTGCGAGGCTTGCGAATATGCATCCAGAGCAAGGGAAGATCCTTTCGGTTAAAGCGATATTTGAAATACCAGAGGTTTTAACCGCCTGAATCGACAAGCAAATACAGGAGATGAGAATCGGTTAGCGTAAAGGGATTTTCAGAAGGCTTAAAGCTGTGGATTTTAGTGACGTTCAGAAACACTGGGCGGTCACTCCATAGTAAAACTGAAATGACCCCAAATCTTGCCCAATGCAGAGGGGGAATGAAAATGCATTGGGTAGGTTTTCACGCTAGCTTGTTGAATCTAAATAACATAAAGATTCTTGAAGATGCATGACAACATAAATATGGCTCCTCTGACTGGACTCGAACCAGTGACATACGGATTAACAGTCCGCCGTTCTACCGACTGAACTACAGAGGAATCGGTTTCGATGGGGCGCATAGTAACGGCCGCGTCCGGGCGTGTCAAAGGTCGAATGCCATTTTGCCGCGCGTTCGGCCGCAAAATCAGCAACCCGCTCTGTTTCTCGCCCGTTCGGGCAAAATTCAATCTCTTGCGCCAGATCGCACTTTACGGCGAATGCCTTGCTGATGTTAGAGGTGTGTCAAAATTTTGTTGTTTGTCGTTTTTAAAACGTGCGTTTCGGTGCTTTTATGTAAAAAGTTTCAAAAATGTTAATTATGGAATAATTGCACTGATCAGCCAGTCGGCCGCTATATGTCGAAGCGATAAAGGCTGAAAAACTAAATTAAGCTTTTGATAAATATTGTTAATAACCAGGAGCAATCTGACTAAGACATTGCTTTTTCACCACTTAAAAATGTTATCCAGGCACCGGTGAAGTTGTGTGAATGTAAAAAATATCTTTCATTCGAGGTCCAGCCAGCCGCACAAGCTAATCACATAAGGGCTCTATCATGAAAAAATTCGTTGCAGGGTTACTGTTAGTCTGTTCGCTGCCTGCTGTCGCGCTGGCAAAAGATCTCCAGATGGGTGTCTCAATGGCGCTGTTTGACGACAACTTCCTCACCATCGTTCGCAATTCTATGCAAAAAGAACTTCAAAAAGAAAACGTTAAAGGGCAGGTAGAAGATGCCAAAAACGATGTTTCCCAGCAGCTACAGCAGGTGCAGAACTTTATCGGGCAGGGCGTGGACGCCATTATCGTCAATCCGGTCGACACCAACGCGGTTAAACCGATTATGGATCAGGCCAGCAAGGCGGGCATCCCGCTGATTTTTATTAACCGCCGTCCCGCAGCCGAACTGACGGGCAAAATGGCCTATGTTGGCTCCAACTCGCAGCTGGCGGGGCGTTTGCAGATGGAAGCGCTGGCTAAACAAATGAATTACAAAGGCAACGTCGCCATCCTGTTAGGCGATCTGGCCAATGAATCGACGCGTGAACGTACCAAAGGCGTGAAAGAGATTGTTGCGAAATATCCTGGTTTAAAAATCGTTCAGGAGCAGACCGCGAAGTTTATGCGTAACGATGCGGTAGATGTGGTCAGTAACTGGCTCACCGCTGGCGACGATATTCAGGCGATCGCTGCCAATAATGACGAAATGGCGATTGGCGCGCTTCAGGCGCTGGGAAAAAACAGCGACCACGTGCTGGTGGCGGGGGTTGACGGCACGCCGGACGCGCTGCAAATGATCAAAAACGGCAAAATGGTCGCTACCGTTTTTCAGGACGCAAAAGGCCAGGGCGAGGGAGCGGTACAGGCGGCGGTGAAGCTGGCAAAAGGTGAAAACGTGGAATCGAACGTCGATATCCCTTTCCAGCTGATCACCAAAGAAAACATGGCGAAGTTTACCAGCCTGAACCAGAAATAGCCGGGGTGCATCATGACCGCATATGCGCTTGAAGCCGAAGGCATCAGCAAGTTTTTTCCTGGCGTAAAGGCACTGAACAACGTCTCTTTACGGGTCAGGCCCGGCAGCGTACACGCGCTGATGGGCGAAAACGGCGCGGGAAAATCCACGCTGATGAAATGCCTGATAGGAATTTATCGCCCGGATGAAGGCTTAATCCGCGTCAGGGGCGAGGCGGTAGCGTTTCAGGACACGCTGGGCGCGCTGCGCGCAGGCATTTCGATGATCCACCAGGAGCTTAACCTGGTGCCTCATATGACGGTGGCGGAAAACATCTGGCTGGGCCGCGAGCCGATGAAATATGGCTTTGTCGATCACGGCAGCCTTCATCGCCAGACCCGCGAGTTGTTAAGCAAGCTGAACATTCTCCTTGCGCCGGACGATCTGGTGGGCGATTTGAGCATCGCCTCACAGCAAATGGTAGAGATCGCTAAAGCCGTATCCTGGAATGCGGATGTGGTGATTATGGATGAGCCAACCTCCGCGCTGACTGAAACCGAGGTTTCGCATCTTTTCGCTATCATTCGCGATCTCAGAGAGCAGGGTAAAGCCATCATCTATATCAGCCACAAAATGGATGAAATCTTTACGATTACCGATGAGGTCAGCGTATTTCGCGACGGTGCCTGGGTCGGTAGCAGCGCGACGGCGGACTATACGCGGCAGTCGCTGATTACCCAGATGGTCGGGCGCGAGCTGACCCAGCTTTTTCCCAAGTTCAACACGGCCATTGGCGAAGAGGTGCTGACGGTACGTCATTTACAGCGTAAAGGCGTGTTTGATGACATCAGCTTCGGCGTGCGCCGTGGTGAAATTCTGGGCGTGGCGGGGCTGGTCGGCGCGGGCCGCAGCGAGGTGATGGAAAGCCTGTTTGGCATGACCAGCCCCGACGGCGGCGAAATTCTGATAGACGGCGTGCCGGTAAAAATAGATTCGCCTGCCACGGCGATAGAAAAGGGGCTGGCTTTTCTTACTGAAGATCGGAAAAAGTCCGGGCTGTTTCTGGTGCTGTCGGTGATGGAAAACATGAGCATCGTCAATATGCCGGAATACAGCAGCCGCGCGGGCTTTGTCAGTCATATCCAGATGGCGAAGGACTGCATGGAGCAGATCCGTCGGCTGAACATCAAAACGCCCACTATGGATCAAATCATCAATAACCTCAGCGGCGGCAACCAGCAAAAGGTGCTGATCGCCCGCTGGCTGCTGGCACAGCCCAAAGTCCTGATCCTGGACGAGCCGACGCGCGGCATCGACGTGGGCGCGAAAGCGGAAATTTACCGGCTAATCAGCGAGCTGGCGAATCGCGGCGTCGCCATCATCATGGTTTCTTCTGAACTGCCGGAAATACTCGGCATGAGCGATCGGGTGATGGTCATGCACGGCGGCCGCATCACCGGCATCCTCAATAAAGAAGAGGCCGATCAGGAATCCATTTTGTCACTGGCGTCTGAATAAGGGCTGAAACCATGAGCGACGTAAAAATGAGTGGCCAACAGCCGTCTTCGGCAACGTTTTTAAGCAGTTTTAAGGGAAAGATGCCGAAGGATACCGGCATTTTTATCGTGATGGTCGCCATCGCGCTGATTTTTGAAGCGGCAGGCTGGTACGTGCGCGATCAATCGTTTTTGCTTAATCCAAACCGGCTGGTGCTGATTATTTTGCAGGTTGCCATTATCGGCATTATTGCGGTCGGCGTGACCCAGGTGATTATTACCACGGGGATTGATCTCTCATCCGGCTCGGTGATTGCTTTAACCGCCGTGGTGGCGGCCAGCCTGGCGCAAACCTCCGACAGCCTTTCCCCGATGTTCCCGTCGCTGGTCAACATGCCTGCGGCGGTGCCGATCGTAGCCGGGGTCGGCGTGGGGTTGCTTTGCGGGGTGGTGAACGGCGTGCTGATCACTAAAACCGGTATTCCGCCCTTTATCGCCACGCTGGGCATGATGGTTTCCGCGCGCGGGCTGGCGCAATACTACACGCAGGGCAACCCGATCAGCTTCCTTTCCGACAGTTTTACCGCCATCGGCCAGAGCGCAATGCCGGTAGTCATCTTCCTGGTCGTCGCGGTCATTTTCCATATCGCGCTGAAACACACCCGTTATGGCAAGTACGTTTACGCCATTGGCGGCAATATGACCTCGGCGAAAGTTTCCGGGATTAACGTCAATAAATACCTGGTGATTGTTTATACCATCGCGGGCGGGCTTTCCGGCCTGGCTGGCGTAGTCCTGGCGGCGCGCGTCAGCAGCGGCCAGTCCAGCATGGGCATGTCCTATGAGCTGGATGCGATTGCCGCCGCCGTCATCGGCGGCAGCAGCCTGATGGGTGGCGTAGGGAGGATTACAGGTACGCTGATCGGCGCGGTGATTTTAGGGCTGATTAAGAGCGGCTTTACCTTTGTTGGCGTGGACGCCTACGTTCAGGACATTATCAAAGGCATTATTATCGTCAGCGCCGTTTCAGTGGATATGTACCGCAATCGTAAAAAGCGCTAGCGGGCAGGAGCCAGGCCGGCCCCTGTATTCCTCTCAGCCGCCGCTTTTTTATGCCATGTAAGCGTTACCATGCACAGCCTGACAGCATATTTTGCACCTCATCGGTGCAGGCAAGCGGTTGGTGAAAGCATTAAAAAAAAGCGCTACTCCTTTAGAGGTAATCAGATTCTCTTATTTTACCGGCGCTTAGCCTGAAACAAATGGGCTGAAAGCGCAGCCGGAAGTTTCTGGCACGTCACTTGCAATTCTTAACCCGCACCAGAGTGAAAACTTATTTTTTAGCGCCAGTAACAATGGCGTCCCGTGACGGAGGCAAAATGAACTTAAGACGACTGAAATATTTTGTAAAAATCGTCGATATTGGCAGCCTGACCCAGGCCGCAGAGGTGCTGCATATTGCGCAGCCTGCGCTCAGTCAGCAGGTTGCCACGCTGGAGAACGAGCTGGACCAGCAGCTGCTTATCCGTACCAAGCGCGGCGTGACGCCTACGGAAGCCGGGAAGATTTTATACGCCCATGCCCGTACCATTTTACGGCAGTGCGAACAGGCGCAGACGGCGGTGATCAACGCCGGGCAGACGCTGACCGGTCAGGTTTCAATCGGTCTGGCGCCGGGAACCGCCGCCTCTTCGCTGACCATGCCTTTATTGCAAACCGTGCGCGAACAGTTTCCGGAAGTGCTGGTTTACCTGCATGAAAACAGCGGCGCATCGCTAAACGAAAAAGTGATGGATGGGCAGCTTGATATGGCCGTACTTTACGACCGCGCGCCGTCCGCCGGCATCACCAGCCTGCCGTTGATGAAAGAAGAACTTTATCTGGTTGGCGCAACCGACTGCCCTGGACAAAACATCGATTTAGCCGACGTGGCCAAAATGAACCTGTTTCTGCCGCGCGACTACAGCGCCGTGCGCAAACGCGTTGACGAAGCGTTTTCGCTGCGCCGCCTGAGCGCCCGCATTATCGGCGAAATTGAATCGATCGCCACGCTGACCGCCGCCGTCTCCAGCGGCATGGGTGTCACCGTACTGCCGGAATCCGCAGCGCGCGCGCTGGTCAGCTCCACCGATGCCTGGATGGCGCGCATCAACAGCCCAACGCTGAACCTGCCGCTGTCGCTGAACGTTTCGGCGCGCTCGCCGCTTTCTCCTTCTGCGCAGGCGGTAAAAAATATCCTGCTGTCGCTGCTCAACAAACCGACGATTGAAGAGCGTGAACTGATGCTGGTGAGCTAATGCCTTTCTGCGGGCGCGCGTCGGCGCGCCTCACTTCTATATCGCTAAAAAGCATATAAAACCTCTTTTTATTATTTGTTGCTATCAATGTGCCTTATTAACATGGCTGAAACCAACAGATAACAGAGGGAGAGGCGCACGTGAATTTTCAGCAACTTAAAATCATCCGGGAAGCGGCACGCTGCGAGTTTAACCTGACCGAAGTGGCTAATGCGCTCTTTACCTCCCAGTCAGGGGTCAGCCGCCATATACGCGATCTGGAAGATGAGCTGGGCGTGGAGATCTTTATCCGTCGCGGCAAGCGGCTGCTCGGCATGACCGAGCCAGGCAAGGCGTTGTTGGCTATTGCCGAACGCATCCTGGATGAAGCCGGAAAGGTGCGCCGTCTGGCCGATGTCTTTACCAACGAATCCAGCGGCGTGCTGACCATCGCCACCACGCATACCCAGGCGCGCTATAGTCTGCCGAAGGTGATCAAAGCGTTTCGCGCGCTCTATCCCGGTGTTCGCCTGGAGTTAAATCAGGGCACGCCGCAGGAGATTGTCGCCATGCTGATGGCGGGCGAAGCCGATATCGGTATTGCCAGCGAACAGGTCGTCAATAATCCGTCGCTGGCGGCTTTTCCCTGGTTCAGCTGGCATCATGCGCTGCTGGTGCCAAAGGGGCATCCGCTGGAGCAGGAGCAGCCGGTTTCGCTGGCGGCGCTCAGCCGCTATCCCTTAATTACCTATCGCCAGGGCATTACCGGCCGTTCCCGCGTTGACCGCGCCTTTCATGCCGCCGGGCTGACGCCGGATATCGTGCTCAGCGCGCAGGATTCCGACGTGGTAAAAACCTATGTCGAACTTGGGCTGGGCGTGGGCGTGCTGGCGGATCAGGCCTGCCAGCTGGATGCGCAGGCCGCGCTGACCCGGCTGGGAGCCAAACACCTGTTTGAATCCAATACCGTCTGGCTGGGCCTGAAGCGTGGGCAGCTACAGCGCAACTACGTCTGGCAGTTTCTGGAACTGTGCAACGCCAACCTGTCGCTGGAAGAGATCAAGCGCAAGGCGCTTTCCACGCATGACGCGGTAGAACCGGTGCTGGATTTTCAGATTTAAAATTTCAGAGGCGTCCCGAAGAACAGCAAAGAAAGCCGTTCGCCCGGCAATATTGCCTTGTTTTTGCCCCTGGGCCTGGGTAGCTTGCGTACGGTGTCGTGCAGCAAAAAAATTTTATGGTGGGGTTTTATTCATTGGATGCGATCCATAGTGGTAATAGCCTTTAGCGCGCCTGGCCAGGCGCGCTATCGCCGTACAGCATGTTATTGAAAGCAAAGCGGCGGGGCGATCGCATAGTTAACACTGCCAGCAAGTAAATCAACGGCGAACGACTATGC
The DNA here is from genome assembly GCF_041224955.1 of Erwinia aeris. Classification (NCBI taxonomy): domain Bacteria; kingdom Pseudomonadati; phylum Pseudomonadota; class Gammaproteobacteria; order Enterobacterales; family Erwiniaceae; genus Erwinia; species Erwinia aeris. The sequence goes on from NZ_JBGFFX010000006.1 coordinate 221,461, forward strand.
TGTAAAGCAGGTTTATCCACTCAGGGGGTTGTATGGTTGTTGCTAAAAGAACGCTGCCTTTTGCTCTCCTCGCTATTTTATTGACCGGCTGTGCCAGCAAAACCGCCGAGCAGTCGCAGTATTCCGGCTTTTTAGGAAACTATGCAGAGATAAAACCGGTAAACACAGCAAGCGGGCATGAAACGCTGCGCTGGATTGCGCCCGATTATCAGTCAGATCGTTATACCAGCCTCTATTTTGCGCCTGTTACTTATTATCCTCGCGCGTTACCCAACAGTCGGGTCTCTGCCGCCACGCTGGAGCAAATCCGTAGCTATACCGAATCCAGTCTTAAAAGCGCGCTGGCCGGGCGTAAGAAGATTGTCGACACCCCTCAGCCTGGCGGTCTGATAGTGAAAACGGCCATTACTGCCGTAACGGCTGAAAACAAAGATCTCCAGTTTTATGAGGTGGTGCCGGTCGCCGCCGTGGTAGCAGGCACGATGGCCGCCACCGGGCATCGCAGCCAGAACGCCGAGCTATTTATCGAGGCGGAAGCGATTGATGTTGCTACCGGCAAGCCGGTTATTAAAGTTATCCGTAAAGGTTACGGCAAAAGCGTGGCGAACGGCGCTGCGCCAATCACCCCGGCGGACGTGAAGGGCGCTATTGACGATATGGTGAAGGATGTGGCGACGTTCTCAACGCCATAGCCAGGCTTGCGGCGGTAAAGCGCCAACGGCCTGACCGCTGTCGGAAAGTATGTTTGAAAATTTATAAAAATGACCGGAGAAAATTATCGGGCCTTGATGCGGCCCGATAATCGCCCCCAAATAAGCTTTCCCTTATTCAGCGCATAAAATGTAGTTGTGCAATATCTGACATTATCCGGCCACATCATAATTTTTCTGGACTCGCTTAAGCCCTGTTATCTCCGCCCGCAGCATAAACCTGCGCCGCGCACGGCTGCGCGTCCACAGTATAAACCTCTGTTGCAAATGGCCGCGCGTCCACAATATAAATCTCTGTTGCACATGGCCGCGCGTCCACAGTATAAATCTCTGTTGCACATGGCCGCGCGTCCACAGTATAAATTCCTGTTGCACATAGCCGCGTCCACAATATAAACCTCTGTTGCAAATGGCTGAGCGCCCGTAGCATCAAATATATGGCTGAGCGCCCGTAGCATCAAATATATGGCTGAGCGTCCTAACCCGTGCCGTACAAAGGCTGCGCTATGCGCGGTAGTTTTATCCCATGTTGAAAACCAGGCGCAAAAACCTCAGGCTGGAACGGGGCCTGATGCCTTTCCTGCGAGAACCGGGTGCCGGGCGGCTGGCCGATAATTTAGCGACCGATTCTGCGCCGGTGGTTGATCCCACGCCGTCCCGCTATGCCAGGCTGACAGACGGCAGCGGCCAGCAACAGCCAGGCATGATTTAAGGAGAAAAGGATGAACATAGTAACGATGAACGAGCAGCATCTTGATGCCGCTTATGCCCTGACGCAGCGGTTACATTGGCCGCACCGCCGTGAAGACTGGCAGCAGGCGCTGGCGCTGGGTGAAGGCCTGGCGGCGATGGAAAACGGCGAGCTGATTGGCACCGTGCTTTACTGGCGCTGGGGCGACTACGCCACCCTTGGTCTGGTGAACGTCGCCGGCAGCGCGCAGGGCAAAGGTATCGGTAAACAGCTTATGCAGACGGCGCTGGCCGCGCTGGAAGGGCATCAGCTGCGCCTGCACGCCACGGAAATGGGCAAAGGGCTGTATGAAAAGCTGGGGTTTGTGGTCACGGGAACGATCGCTCAGCATCAATGTCGCGCGCTGGCACCGGGCGAACGCGTTCTACCGCAGGCGTCGCAAAGCCTGCGCCCCGCTCGCCGCGAAGAGCTGACGGCGCTGAGCAAGCTGGAAACCAGGGCGCACGGGCAGCATCGTCCGGCACTGATCGCCGAGCTTTTTGCCAGCGCAGACCGCTTTCTGGTACTGGAAGAGCAGGATCAAACGGCGGGATTCGCCTGCCTGCGCCGCTTCGGGCACGGCTTCGCTATCGGCCCCATTATCTGTGCCAGTCTACAGCAGGCGAAAGTACTGGTCAGCGAACTGCTTGCCGGTCTGGAAGGCGCCTTCGTCCGTATCGATACCGACAGCGCCTGCGGGCTGGGCGAATGGCTCGTCGCCCTGGGTATGGTTCAGGTTGACGAGCCCATCACCATGTATAAAGGCACCCCCTGGCAGCCGCAGGACGTGCGGGCGTTCGCGCTGGTGAGCCAGGCAATGGCATAAATATCCTCCAGCAATCAGAGCCGGAGCGCGGCCTTATCCGGGCGGCATTGGTGGCGGAGCCGGCGGCGTAAGCGGTGTTTCGCCAGTAGCCGGATATCGGCGAGGCGTTACATATCCCTGTTCTGGTACAGCTGCAAAAGGACGGTCGCATCAGTAATGTAAACCTTGCCGACGCTGTCGGGCTTTCACCCAGTCCCTGTCTACAGCGGGTAAAACGTCTGGAAACGGCAGGGTTTATTACCGGTTACGAGGCGCACGTTAATTTACCTAAAATTACTGATTCCGTTACCGTCTTCACCGAGGTTACGCTGGCCGGACACCGGCGCGAAGACTTTATGCGTTTTGAAAACACGCTCCGGGAGGTGGACGAACTGATGGAGTGTCATTTGATTACCGGCGGATACGATTATCTGCTGCGTTTTATTACCCGCAGCATCGAACATTACCAGGAAGTCATTGAAAGCGTTCTGGACGCTAAAATCGGGATAGATAAATACTTTAGCTACATTGTTATTAAATCGCCGATCCTGAAAAGCAGCGTGCCGCTGCGTTCGCTTATCTTTCGTCAAACGATGGAGTTCTGATGGCTGTCGGACATAATGACGGCAAAAATGTTATGAAGGGCGTTATCCTTTCTTATTTTCCCTGGTTGGCGATACGCCAGGGATAGTTCGCTTTTCACCGTCGCGGATGATACCAGTCATTAATTCTGGCGCCATGCTTTACCCGCCAGATCAGGAAAAAGTTTTTTCCCGATGCGTTTCCCGTTGTCCCTCAGCCTGTAAGAATGTTAAAAAAGAGACATCCTGTCTCTGTTATCACGCATTTACCTGTGCGGCGTCAACGGTGTCTAACGCATATTTCAAAGAGAACTCACGTTCTTTCAGATAGTAGATATAGGTTTTAAGCTCCGGGAATGATTTTTCGACTCTGTAACTTAACTCACTGAAATTGCTTATTTTGCTTTGATAAAATGACACCATTGATTCACTGATTAGCCCAACGGCTTCGCCATTGGCAATCAGCGAAATATAATCATAAATATCATCCACGATAATAACCTGCGCCGTAGGACACATAGTCAGGATTTTGGCATGCGCGTTTTTCACATAGTGTTCGTAAAAGCCATTGGTAGGAATGATGACGGGCGTGTTTTTTATATCGCTAAGCTGCGAATCGGGGAACTTTTTAGAATAGAGATAGCAGGCGGGCTCGCTGAAAAAATTCATCGACAGGATCCCGTTATCGTTGATTTCCCGATGGGAAATAACGCCGTGGATCTCGCCGGAAAGCAGCGATTCCACCGAAGTTTTGGTATCGCAGGAACAATAAGAGACGCTTTCGGTCTTCTTGCGGGTTTTTACCAGCAGGTTGAATAAAAAGGGATTGAGGTTTTCTACACCAATCATCAGGCCACGGCGAATATTAACGTTGGTTCTTTTTCGTGAAAAATAGTCTTCCAGTTCCGTCATCTTATCGTAATGCGGCATTATTTTATCGTAGAGTTCCAGCCCTTTTTTGGTCAGGGTGAAATCATGGTCCGTGCGTGAAAATAATTTAAATCCCAGCTCGTCTTCTAATATTTTTATCCGGCGAGAAATAGGGGAAGAGGTAACGAATAATATCTCAGAAGCCTTCTTTAATGACTTCTCTTTCGCCAGCACAATAAAGCATTTCAGATTAGATGACAGAAACATAAAACCTCCAGATCGTTTAACAACTGTTAACTTAGCGTAAATTTATGAAAAATATAGCATACTTACGAAAGCTCTGGATGGGGGGTATTTACAAAATAAGACTGTTTTTATTTTTCTAATCATAGAGATGCTAATTTCTACGCGTGAGCATCATTTTTTAAAATTGTATGAATGACCTTCAATTATTATCCTGTCAATTCTAAAAACTAAAGCAAGAAATATGGTTTAAACCGCGTTTTTTGGTGGAAACCTAAACCAACATTAAATGCAAGCCTGCAACCCATCAGAAAATGCAACCATCGTATAATATATATTTAATAAAGAGGCTTTAAATGAGTGTCATTGGTGACAACAACCAGGATAATTTAACATCACAACAGGTTAAGTTAAATGAAATGGTCAGGAACTTAAACGTACTTGATAAAGATGGCAAAGCTATTGACTTCGACAGAATTGTATATCTTGCGCATTCAGCTAATGAAGAAAATAACTTTTCTATGCTGAACTCTATTGAGGAATTACGGGCGCACGAGCCTGCCGCCCACGGCGAACTGGCTATTGTGCTTTCTTATAGTGCAGGAACCGGCTACGGCGGCGGTATTTTTATCAGTGACTTTAACGACAAGACGGCGCCAGAAGATGGCGGCATGACTGTCGTTACTCCCCGAAATATGCGCTGGAAACGTTATATTACCGATAACGCGGGCGTAACCGTGGTCGATTTCGGCGCTATCCCGGATGGCAAAACGGACTGTCTGGAAGCCGTTACCCGTATGTGGCACTGGTCACGCATCATGGATCGTCAAAACAATGTACGTACCCATGAAAACGTCGGCATCCGCTTTCCGGCAGGTAACTTCTTTATCTCTAAATTTGATTTCTCCGGCCAGGAGGTAAACCGTTTCCGTCTCTCTGGCGCCCACGTCAACTTCGGCTACTTCCCTAACACCCGTCTTTTCTCTGACCAGAAAGACGGCGAATACATGTTTACCGTCAACGCCCGTTGGACCTATATCAGCGGCATTATCGTTAACGGGCAGGACAACACTAAAACCAAAGGTTTCTTTAAAAATATCATCCCCGGCGGTCAGTATCTGCGCGTGACCGGGGTGCATTTCCAGGATTTGGGCGGCCGCGCGCTGGATCTGCTCGATACGCTGGATTGTAAGATCGATCAGTGGTACGCCACCCGCTGCGCCGGCAGCGTTATCTATGGCCGCTGGTCCGATCGCGCCGCTGGCTCCTGGGATCACCTTACCGCTATCGAGCTCAGCAACTTTAATATCCAGTACGGCGTGAAGTCTGAAATGATCGATCTGCCGCGCGCGACGCAGTGCGTGCTGCATAACGGCTGGATTGAGCATACCGAATTCCCCGGCGACCTTTCCAACGGCCAGTGGAAGGTCAATGCGCTGAATCTGGAAGGCAATAAAAATCCGCTCAAGTGCCATCATACGCGCCTTATTTCTACCATGCTGAATGTGCATAACGGCGAGGGGCTGGATCTCTCTGACAGCGGCGAGCGCTGGCTGCCTGTATATGAAGAAGGGCAGATATTCCTTGAAAACCACGGCGCGCGTATTGAAGGTTCGCTGAACTACGAGTACATCACTTCCCAGGAACGTATGGATAACCGTCAGGATCGGGAAACCTGGTTTAAAGTGGGCGAGATTGAGATGCCGGAATGGACCACGCAGATGCAGATGCGCATTATCGGTTCCTCTCAGTTTAATGCGATGCCGGAAACGCAAATCGACTTCACGTCACGCACGCCGGAAGGCGAAGCGATAATCTCTATTCAGAACGTGAACGGCAGCTTTAACGCCTCCTGGGCAGTGGAAGGATCGTGCCCGGTGACGCGGGTCAGGGTGAGATCGCTGGGCAGCAGCAGAGGGGAAATATTTGTTAAGCTGGCTAAATATACCGGCTTCTGTATCGCTCTGATCACCACTAACTGCCACGATCGTTTCTCGCGCGGCGTTCATTTCCGCTTTATCAAGTCTTATACGCAAGTTTCTGCTGCGGAAGCGGCCGTGCTGGATGCCGAGCCGGTAACGGCATTTTTGCAGCACTGGGAAGGAACGGATCGGGTCGGCTATGGTTACAACAATAATAACGACCTGATTATGCGTGGCCGCGTGGTCAGCACCGCGTCGGTTGGTACGGCCAGAGAATGCCTGCGGGTAAGGGTAAACGGTCTTGATTACGCGATTGAACTAAAACCCATAAACAGCTAATGCCCATTAGTGAAAAACCGGCCTTGATATGGCCGGTTTTTTTTCATGTTACCCTTGCATAAAATAACGCAATATTTATTTTTATTTTATTTGCCCACCTGAATCTCTGGCCGCATCTACTGCTCCTTTCCCTGATTAATTACCAAAATGAAATGACGATGTAATGGAATGCCTTTGCTGGTGTTTGCGCAAGGTTATAAAATTAAATAACAGCTAAACATATACATTCTTATACTGTAATTTAAAAAGTAAATAGAATAATCAAAGGTGTTTATTCAGGGTTTAAATAAAATTAAATAACGAGGCGCTTCTATAGATAATTCATATAAAACAAAGGCTTTTCAATTATTAATAGCTAAATGCAATTATTGAGTTTGTCTGTTTTTCCTGGTTGAATAAAATAGAACGCATGCAGCAAGCGCATTATTTTGCTTGCTGGCTGCATAACAAAAAGAACATTTTACATAATGGAATATGCATCATGGCAGATGCATATGGAGGAATTATGCCAGCTTCTAAAAATTTATCGGCAGGTCAGATTGCCGGAAAACGCTCCGCGCAAAATAAAATCGTTATGGGCTTCTGGCACAACTGGCCAGCCGTAGGCGCTCAGGGTTATAAACAGGGCCGCTTCACGGAAATGACCCTGTCCGAAATTCCTGTGCAATATAACATTATCGCCGTCGCTTTTATGAAAGTGCTGGATGACAGCGACCGCATCCCTGATTTCAAACCGTATAAAGGAACGGATGCTGAATTCCGCAGCGAAATCGCGAAAGTGCAGGCTCAGGGCCGTAAAGTTCTGATTTCCATGGGCGGTGCCGATGCGCATATCGAAATGCACGCCGGGGACGAAGTGGCGCTGGCCGAGCGTATTATCGCGCTGAGCGATAAATATGGCTTTGACGGCCTGGATATTGATCTGGAGCAGTCTGCGATTACCGCTGCCGATAACCAGACGGTGATCCCTGCTGCGCTGCGCGTGGTGAAAGATCACTACCGCAAGTTCGGTAAGAACTTCATCATCAGCATGGCGCCAGAATTCCCTTACCTGACCAATGGCGGCCATTACAGCCCTTATATCATCGGCCTGGAAGGCTACTACGATTACGTTGCGCCACAGTTCTATAACCAGGGCGGCGACGGCGTCTGGGTTGATGAAATTAACCAATGGGTGTCGCAAAGCAACGACGCGATTAAAGAAGATTTTCTCTATTACCTGACTGAAAGCCTGGTCACCGGTACCCGTAATTTCCTGAAGATCCCAAGCGAAAAATTCATTATCGGCCTGCCAACCAATAACGATGCGGCAGCGACCGGTTATGTCATTAATCCACAGGATGTGAAAAATGCCCTGGCTCGCCTTGAGGCCGCTGGTCTGCCTGTTGCGGGTCTGATGACCTGGTCCGTTAACTGGGATGCCGGTTTTACCAGCGATAACGTGCCTTACAACTGGGAATTTATCCGTCGCTACGGCTACCTGGCCGGTGATGGTGTGGTGCCTGGGCCGACGCCAACTCCGGACCCAACCCCGGAACCAACGCCTGAGCCAACTCCGGAACCAACCCCAGAGCCAACGCCTGAACCCACGCCTGAACCGCAGTTTGAACAGTGGCGCGCGGGCGTGCGTTATATCGATGGTGCCCGCGTGAGCTGGCTGTCACGTAACTATATCTGCGTTATGCAGCATGACTCTAACCTTTTCTGGACGCCTGAACTGGCTACATCGCTCTGGCAGCCAATTTCCACCAACAAAACCACTACGGAATTTAAAACAATGTCAAATAACATCGCTCCGGCGCTGCGCCACGGTCATATCGCCACGCCAGCTTCACGTGCTTTCTTTGCATGGCAGGAAGGCAAACTGAACGCCGGTCAGCTGAACCAGCGCGAAGCGGGTAAATTCTTCCCGGCTGCGCAGAGCGGTCTGCGTGACGCTGTAGCGCCGGACGACAGCCCGAATGCTGTGCCACCACGCGACGGCGAAATCGCCAGCGCCAACCAGGGCGACGGTCGCTTCCTGGATGAGCCAGGCACCCACTGGAAAAAACACACGGTAACCCCAGGCGAAATCATGAAATTCGTCTGGACCTATACCGCAGCTCACACCACTCGTCGCTATAACTACTTTATTACCCGCGAAGACTGGAATCCAAACCAGCCGCTGAGCCGCGCGCAGTTTGAATCCACGCCGTTCTTTAAAGCGGAATTTACCGAGCAGCCTTACTGGAGCCACGGCGCCACGCTGCGTCCGACCGGCCCAACCACGCATGAAATCCAGCTGCCACAGCGTCGCGGCTACCATGTGCTGCTGGCGGTATGGGAAGTTGCCGATACCGGTAACGCGTTCTACCAGGTTATCGATCTGGATTTCGTGGGCAACGGCAACGGCGGCGAAACTGCGCCTGCGGTGCCAGCCAGCCTGCACGCGACCGATATCACCACCAGCAGCATCGCGCTGGCGTGGAACGCTTCTTCAACCGCAGGCGTTTCTTACCGTCTGTATCGTGACAACAATATGATCTTCAACGGTACCCAGCTGAGCTTTGTGGATAACGGCCTGGAAGCAAACACCGCTTACCGCTACACCATCAGCGCGGTCAGCGCTACAGGCAGAGAATCCGTTCGCAGCGAAGCTGTTATCGTGACCACTAAAAATCCTGCCGCCTCCACCACGCCACCAACTGCGCCAGCACAGCTGCACAGCATGGGCGTGACCGCAGACAGCGTTGCGCTGATGTGGGGTTCTTCTCAAGGCAGCAACGCCATTGCCGGCTACATCGTTTACCGCGAAGGTGATGAAATCGCTCGCGTGGCGGCTTCTCAGCTCAGCTATACCGACAGCGGCCTGCGTGCAGAAACCACTTACCGTTACTTCGTTGCCGCTGTGGATTCTCAGGATCTGCTTTCCGTTCCGAGCAACGTACTGAGCATCACCACTCTGGCTAACTGCAACGACGACAACGGCAACGACGACAACGGCGATAACGGCCAGTATCCGGCATGGGTGCTGGGTGGATCTTACACCGCTGGCGATATCGTTACCCATCAAGGTAAAAACTGGGTTTGTATCCAGACGCATGTTGCCCACGCCGTTGACTGGGCGCCGGGTCTGGCAGAAACCCTGTGGCGTCAGGCACGTTAATTTATCCTTGCGGGCCAAAGGGACGCGGCCCGTTCGCCTGACATAAATTAAATCAAATCACGTTGTTAAGTCGTTAACGGCTACTACAGCGTGATTTTTAATACGCCTTCGCCGTTTAACAGCCGCGCGTATTAAAAATCACGTCGGTTTGTCCGTCATTAATCAGCCAGCCGAGCGCTGCATATGGGCAACAGCGTTAATCAGCAAACAGAGAACGGAAAGCAGAATGAACATTAGCGAAAAAGGTATCCGCTTTATTAAAGAGGAAGAGGGCGAGAAGCTGAGCGGCTATCTGGATTCGGTGGGGATAGCGACGATTGGCGTAGGGCATACCGGCCACGTCGATGGCGTTGCCGTCAGCAAAGAGATGATGATCAGCGCGGAAAAATCCACCGAGCTGCTGCGCAAAGATTTAGCGGTCGTCGAGCAGGCTATTGCAAAGCATGTCGCCGTGCCGCTTAGCCAGAATCAATATGACGCGCTTTGCAGCCTGATTTTTAATATTGGCGTAACGGCTTTCGTTAATTCCACGGTCAGAAAAAAACTGAATGAAAAACACTATCAGGAAGCCGCAGAGGCTTTTCTGCTGTGGAAAAGAGCGGGCAAACTGGTCAATCTCCTGCTGCCGCGCAGAAAGCGCGAAAGAATGCTGTTTTTGACGCCGGATGCGCAGCGCTGAAGGCTGACGGGACGGCCCAGTCTGATTTTCATCAGAACGCCACGCATTTTTAACGTCGCTGTCATTTTTTTCTGCCATGCTTAAAACTTAACGGCTATTCCGTTGCCGTCCGTTCTGCGGGCCGACCAACCAGCCTATTATCTCACAGGAAAATTTATGACTTTGATTGCCAGCTTCAGCTACTCTTTTGCCGATTCGCAGCGCGCCTTCCGTCTTATTCTGAAAGCGATAAGCGAACCCGGCGTAAAAGTGACGCTGCCGCAAATCCCGGTATGGGGCAACGCTTCGCCTGCGGCAACGGCTATTTTAATGACGCTGGTGGATCGGGAAACGCCGTTCTGGCTGGACAGCTCGCTCGGCGACGAGGCGATGCTGGAAAATCTACAGCGTTTTGGCGCCAGAACCACGGCCAAAGCGGAAGCGTCGGTGGCGCTGCTTCATGCCGCTTCCGACATGGCTATTGCGGAATTTTCGCCAGGCGACGCGCCCGCCACCGTGATTATTGAGGTGCCTGCGCTAAGCGGCGGCCTGACGCTGCGCTTAAGCGGCCCGGCCCTGCGTGAGTCTCGCGCCGTTGCGCCAAAGCTGCCGAAAGCGGTTCTGCATTACCTGCGTGAGCGGGTACACTCTTTCCCTCAGCCGATCGACCTGATTTTTACCTGCGGCGATCAGATGATGGCGCTGCCGCACACCACCAACGTTGTGGTCTGTTAACCGGCAATCTCCCACCACATTTTATTCAGCGAGTAGTAGCGATCGTCAGGATTAGGCTGACGCTCCCACGGCTTATCGATAATGTAATGAATATTCTTCACTTCAGGCAGGTGCCACATGGCGCTGTGCTGGAAGGGAAGGGTTTTTAGCGCATTATAGATATAGGGCAGCGGCCGCCAGCGTTGATGATAGTAGTCGTTAAGAAAATCCTGCTCGGCAAACAGATAGCGCGACAAATCCTTCACCTCCGCCAGCTTTTGCAGCATATCGTCATAGACGGCGCGATCCGGCGTCAGCACCAGAAAACCCCCGTTCAGATAATTATCCACTTCGTCAGGCTGCTCCGTATGATCCACGCCCCGGCAGTAGCTATAGAAGCAGTTTTCCGGCGTCCAGTTTTTCGGGTAGCTCGGGATCTTGTTAGGATTGCAGCGGCAGGCGTGGCACGCGGCGATACTCTCTTTTGCCAGCGTCAGGGCAAAGAGTTCATCCATGTTCTGCACCACCAGCATGTCCGCATCTAAGAAAACGATACGCTTAAATTCCGTCAGCTGCCAGGCGGCCAGCTTGGTCCACACTTCGGAGAAGCGCGCGTTGGCGTAGTGCTGCGCCAGGCTGCTGTCGGGGCTGATCGGCTGCACTTCCCGCACCAGGCAGCCTTCCTGCTCCAGGATCTGCCGGCTTTGGGCGTCGATATTTTCCGTGACCATTACCACCAGCGAATAGCGGCTGCCGCTTTTTTTCAGCGAGCGATTCAACGCGCTGACGCCCACCAGATAGCCCGGCTGCGTCAGCAGGGTTGCCCATGCCTTCATTGGCATTCTCCTTAATTAATCAAACAGTGCTGCGGTAAACGCATTATCAAATTTATGCTGCGGATCCAGCGTCTCGCGAACCTGCCGAAACGCCTGCCACTGCGGGTAAATTTCCGGCCAGTGGTAAAGCGACTCGTCAAAGTATTTGCCCCAGTGCGGCCTGCCGCCTTCCGCCGCCAGCACCCGCTCGATGGCCTGCAAAAAGCTGACGCCCTCTTCAGAAAGCGAGCCGTCTTCGGCGTAATAAACCACAAAGCCAAAGAAACAGGTATCGACGCCGTAAGCCGGGCTGAGCCAGCTGGCGGAAGGGCCGGTACAGCGCAAGATAATCGGGTAGTGCATATGCGGCTGCGTTTCGCTGTGCCAGTCTTTAATCTTACGGATGACCTCGCCCACGCGCGACATGGGAATACCGATTTCAACGTTGATCTGCGGCGTAGCGATACCGCGACAGAACACCTGGTAAACGTCGCCGGTTACGTCGGAGAAATCTTTAAAACGCGTGACGGTGCGGAACGGCTTGCCGTTTTCATCCACGATTTTGGTATCGCTGCGCATATGTTCCAGCGTCTGGTCGATGGTTTCGTTCATCGCATCGCTGGTTTGTTCCTGCTTCACCAGATCGTTATTATTGGCGCGATACTGCGCAATCTCTTCGCTATCGGCTTCGCGAGCCGTCCAGACGTGCACCTGATTTTCGTTAGGGAACCACCATGCTTTGCTCAGCGCATAGTTATGGTTCCAGTCATAGATATCCTGCTCCAGGGTATCGCCGCTGACCGCATTTTTATAACAGGTGTAGATCAGCGAAGATCGCGTGCGCAACGTTACCTGGGTCACAATGCCCAGCGCGCCCACGCCCAGCTGCACGGCGTGAAAGAAAGGATGATCGCGATCGAAATCCGCCACCGTGCCGTCGGCCAGCACCATGCGGATGCTCAGCGCCTCGTCGGCGATAGAGCTTTGCTGCAGACCCTGACCGTGCGTACCGGTCGCCAGCGCGCCCGCCAGCGTTTGCGCGGCGATAACGCCAGGGGAGGCGGGCAGCATTTTACCTTCGGCGCTCAGTATTTCATAAATCTCATGCATAGGCGTGCTGCCCGCAAAGGTCGCGCTGTGCTCATCCATCGCGATTAATCCTCGCAGATGACGCAGATCCAGCAGCGTATCGCCTGCGGCGGCCAGTTTCAGCACGCGGCCAGGCGACATTTTATTGCCCATTACGCGGATTTTACCGCGGCTGGCAGCAATCAGGCGGCACAGCTCTTCTTCCGTTTTGGGGGCGCTGACGGCGTGGCTGTCGGCCAGCGTCGCATTCTGCGCCCAGTTCATTATTTTGCCTTCTTCGGCATCCGGCTTACGGCGTGGGTAACCGGAATTTTCGCTTGCCATTGGCAACTCCTGGCGTGAGGCCTTTCAAAAGATAAAATGCGGGACGAACTAAAGGGGTTAACCTCAGTAAGCGTAGCTGAATCACCCTGGAACAACAGCGGTTCAGGGTAAAAAAGTTGTACAACATATTTGTAAGTTGTACAACCTTATGCGGCACCGGGCCGCAGATAGCGCAGCGTGGCATCCACTACCAGCTGGCGATTGCGGGCAATACTTTGCTGTTCGCTTTCGTTATCGCCAAACAGCGTATTGAAGGTGTAGCGGTTAGAGACATTATGCGTACAGATGCTGCTAATCAGGCGGTGCACGTCCACCGTATTGACGTTGGGGTCGAAAACGCCGTCGGCTTTGCCCCGCGTTAAGATCTCTTCCAGCACGTTAAGCGCGCTCTGATTTAACGTCTTAATGCGCGCAGACTGGCTGATATAGCGGCCGCGCATCAGGTTCTCGCTGCATACCAGGCGCATAAAGTCGGGATGGGAGAGATGATAGTCAAAACTCGCTTCCGCCAGCCTTTGCATCGCCAGCTGCGGCGGCAGTTCGGTCAGGTTCAGCTCGGTTTCGTGCTGGCGAATAGCCTGGTAGACCTGTTCCAGCACCGCCATGTACAGGTTTTCTTTATTGGTAAAGTGGTAGACCACCATACGTTTAGTGGTGTCGGCGTGGTCGGCGATCTGCTCCATGCGCGCGCCCTGTAAACCAAATTCGGCAAAAGTAGCCAGCGCGCCGGCAAGAATACGTTTCTTTAACCCTTCCGGGTCGTTTTTTCGTTTGGCAAGTGCGGGCATAGCAAATCAGTTAATCCGTGATCCAGAGCCTGAGCGGCTGAAGCGGACAAGAATACCATAAAAACCCTAAGCTGATTTTTGGGAAAGGTTGGAAGAAGTGGATATTTCCCTGCCAGGCGCACCTGCGGTTAAATCCGCTTAACGCATCCATCCGCTTTGCAGGAGAAATTTATGTCTCGTCTGAAAAAGTATCTTGCCGCCTTTTCCGGCTGGTTTACACCATCGGTTACGCCCGAAGAGAGCATCGATCCGTCAAGGCTGAGCGAATCGCTGCTGCCGATCGGCCAGCTGTACGGCTTTGAGATGAGCTGGCTGCGCGCAAGGGGCTACGGTGAAAAATAATCGCTACCGCCTGACGCTGCGCTACAGCTACTGGAACGAGCTATGCGCTTTAGCGTGCCGCGTCTTCAGCAACGCGGCACGTCTTCGCTTTTAGTGTAGCGGCCAGTTGCCGGCCAGCTCCAGCGCGGCGTGACTAATAGCCTCCACGCTTTGCTCAAACTCTTCCGCCGTCATTTTTTCCAGCTCGCTAAAGTGCTCTTCCTTGCCATGCAGCGCAATGGCATGGAGCGCAGGCTTAAGGTGATCCGGCAGCGCCGACCAGTCGCTTAACGCTACGCCTTTCATATAGCCAATGCACCACTCTTCCACGATAGTGACTTCCAGATCTTCCTCGCTGCTGGTGCCGAACAGCGGCTCGAACTGCTCGGGATACTCTTTCAGCCGCTCGGCGATATCGTTCTGATGCTGCGTCACCAGTTCGGTGAAACGCTGCTGGTCTGTTTCATTCCAAAGCGGAAGATTGTTTTCGCCGCCCCAAATAATGGCCTGCAAACGCTCGTCGGAGACAGGTTCCGGCGAAGAGAGCAGGGCGGTTAACAATCCATCCAGTTCTGAGGCATCAAGCACCGCGTCATCGGTGCCGTACTGCGCCAGAATATTATCGAGCCATTCCAGCTCTTCAGCCGTTAAGGGTCCTTGTTGCATGTTATAACCTCTTTTTATTCCGTGAATGACTGTTTCAGGGCGCTATTCTCGATGCCAGGGGCGCAAAAAGCCATCCTGTCAGCCCGCTGCCGCTAAAAAAACGGCGGCTGGTGAAGCTGGCCGTGCTCTGACAGCAATTATGGCTCTTTTGCTGAGTATGCGTGGCTGAATTTATTACCTGCTCAATGGTTAAAGCAGCAAATAGCAGGTGTTCAGATGGTAGAGACCTGGCAATGTCGCTACCCCGTGCCTGGTGTAATTTTATGGCATAGCAAAATAAAATGAGGGCTGGCTATACGCTTAAAACGGGTGGGGACAGGCTTAATGCTAAAAGCGGCCTGGGCCAAAAAGCAAAAAGCCCGCTCAAGTTTCCTTGAGCGGGCTTCTCTAATATGGCTCCTCTGACTGGACTCGAACCAGTGACATACGGATTAACAGTCCGCCGTTCTACCGACTGAACTACAGAGGAATCGGTTTCGATGGGGCGCATAGTAGCGAGGGCGGACCGGCGTGTCAACAGGAAAAAAGTCCAGCCCTTTCAACTGGCTATCTTTAAAACAGGGCGCGCAGCTAATGTACTACGCCCGCGCCGTTGCGCAAAAGCGGATCCTGGCGATAGAAGCGGCAAAAATGCGGATAAAGCGCAGGAAAGCGGTCGTTCAGCAGCTCAGGGGCGCTGAAGAAATATTCCGACAGGACCGCAAAGCACTCCGCCGGATCGCTGGCCGCATAGGCATCAATCGTTGCGGCATTTTCGCCGACCAGTTCGATTTCTTCTGCAATACGGGTCATCGCGGCATTCAGCTCGTGCTCCCACGCCGCGACGTGACGCAGCGGCATAGCCGGCACGCCGTTGGCATGGTCGCTGCCCCGGCTGTCGAGCTTGTGGGCAACCTCGTGAACGATCAGGTTATAGCCGGAAAGATCGAACGAATCCTGCACGTCCAGCCAGTTGAGCACCACCGGACCCTGCTGCCAGCTCTGGCCCGACTGCACCATACTCTCGCGATGCACCAGGCCAAACTCATCCTGCCATTCGTCGTCAACGATAAAAGGCGCGGGATAGATTAGCACCTCGTGAAACCCGTCCAGCCAGTCGTAACCCAGATTAAGTACCGGCAGACAGAACAGCAGGGCCAGCCGGGCCGACTTCAGCTCATCCAGCGCGAAATCCTGTAGCGCCACCAGCCGTTTCTGCTGTAGGAAGCGCGTGGCCAGCTGGATAAGCTGTTGCCGCTCGGCGTCATTCAGCGCGCCAAGCAGCGGAATAGCTAACGCCTGCTGCCAGGGCAGCGCGTCGAACACAGCATCGTTGGATTTCCGGAACCATTTAATCATGATGCAACCCACAGCAGAAAAACCTCACCCTGCCTCGGCGGATCGCTTGGCGCAGTCTCCGGCGAGCAGGCCATATAAAAGGGCACAGCAGCATGGAACAGCAGAGCGAACTTAAGCAAGCGTTTCAGCGATTTTCTGTGACGAAGCGAGATATTCAGGCCCCGGCGGCCCAGACCAGCCGGAGCCTGCGGGCAGCGTTATATACGCTCGAATTCAATAACCCACACCCAGGGGTTCACTTCCCAGCTGGTGCCGCCATACTGCAATGCCCACTGCTTGCGGTAGGCATCCTTAGGCGAAACGACCTCGTTGTGCATGGTGAAGAAGTTATTCAGAAAATGGGAGTCTGTCTGCACGCCTTCGGCCAGCACATCATCGTCGCTGATATCCTGAATTTTCTCTGCCCGAACGGCGGTCACCATTAAATCAATGCGGCTTGCCCAGCGCGGCATATGGATGCCGGCCTGCCAGCCAAAATGCTCGTCTTCTTCGCCTGCGCTGGAGAACTCGCTGGTATCGGCACGATAGCGGCACCAGGCGGAAGATTTAAACTGGGCCGGATTGCGCTCGTAGTTGGCCATCTCTTCTACGGGAACCACCGGGCCGCGCCAGGTCTCTCTTACCCACAGGCGATCGCCAGGCTGACCGTAAGGGCAGTGGTAGCTCAAGTTCTCCATGCCCATCACGCGGTTGCCCTGCAAGTGATTGTTCAGAACATCAATCCCGTAGCATCCTTCATGGTTATCCTGGCCTGGACCAAAAAGTTGTGACTTCATAATGCGTCGGGTCTGGCGCTGCTGGCCTGAGAGCAGTGCTCGCACCCGTTGATCGCTAAACAAAATCGGGCGTTCTTTCATGGTTTGACCCCTGTTTCTTATTAGTTAAGACCCGCTCGCCGCCGTCAGGCGAAAAGGGATCCGGCATATGCTGTTAGCCTGTAGTGAAAAGTGTATACAAAAAGTATGCAATCATTAGCCGTGCTTGTTTATTTTTGAACCCGTTCTGCGCTCTCGCTTTCTGTGTGCGACGGGTGGCCAGGATCGGGTTCGGAAGGCCGGTTAGCGCCGGATTATCCGGGCCATCATAAATTTGACATATGCCGCCTTTACAATCCCTTACAGTAGCCGCAAGGGTGTATTATCGGAGCTTTCTGATGATGGCATGAGCTAAAAACAACGACCGACCGGCATTGATTCTAACTTACTGTGCAACAAAATGCTGGTAACTTATTGCAAAAACAACATTATAAGCGTTTATCTTTTTGGTTAAAAACGCGCCACCTGATAATGGCGGGCGACGAAGGTAACGGGAAAGGGGTTGTGGAAGTGTTAAGACAAACGTTATAAACATGAAGTAGATCGCATTTTTATCGCCGGTGGCGCCGCGGTGAAGCAAGGCCGCTGACGTCTCTGCAATTTTACATTACAGGGAGAAGGCTATGACACTAACCCACTGGCAAACCCGCTTTGAAAGCTGGCTGTTTGAGACCTGGCCGCAGGATGATAAAGCGCACGACATCGCCCATTTACGGCGCGTCTGGCTGACTGCACAGCGTATTATGAAAGGGATGGCGGTGGATGAACTGGTTGTGCTCACCAGCTGTTATTTCCACGATATCGTCAACCTGCCTAAGAACCATCCTGAAAGACACCTGGCTTCAGCAAAGGCGGCGGTTGAAACGCGGCGAATTTTGTCGGAAGTGTTTCCTGATTTTCCTGCCGATAAGCGTGAGGCGGTAGCGCATGCGGTACATGCCCACAGCTTTAGCGCCGACATAACGGCGGAAACGCTGGAGGCAAAAATTGTTCAGGACGCCGACCGGCTGGAATCGCTGGGCGCGATCGGGCTGGCTCGGGTGTTTTATGTTTCCGGCGCGCTGGGCCGCTCGCTGTTCGACAGCGCCGATCCGCTGGGTCGCAATCGCCCGCTAAATGATGCTGAATGGGCGCTCGATCACTTTCAGAAGAAGCTGCTTAAGCTGCCGCAAACCATGCAGACGGCGGAAGGGCGTCGGCTTGCCGAGCATAATGCGGATTTCCTGATTACCTATATGGCCAAACTCTGCGCCGAACTGAAAGGGGAGTTTTGCGAGCTGGATCCGGATGTGCTGCGTGAATTTGTCGCGGCGCGGGGGGAATATTAAATTTTTGTGACAGTATGGTTAAGCAGGTCTTTTCAGGCTACCGTGTTGCTAACATTTATCAGGAGATTCAGGCATGACCGACGCTGTTAGCTTAACGTTAAAAATTGACCCCGCTTTGAAAGAAACGCTGAAAAACCTGGCGCAGGAAAACCAGATTTCGCTCAGCCAGGAAGTCAGCCAGCGTTTACAGCTCAGTCTGACCACCCAGCAGCATCCGGCCGTGGACAACCAGAGCGTGCTCGAAGACGTCGATCCGCAGCTGAACGCCAGCGAGCTGAAACAGGTACGCGCCTTACTGAAAAAAACGAAGAAGAAGAAGTAAAAAGGCCTTTCCGTCCCTGACTGCCCGGTCAGGGACGCCTGTCAGCCGCTACTCGTCTTCATCGCCGTAATAGAGTACGCCAAGCTTAATCAACGGACGCCCCTGACTTTTACGATGCAGGTTGCTGTCGCGCAGTGAATAAACGCAGCCGCAATATTCCTGCTGATAAAAACGTTCGCGCTTGCTGATTTCAATCATGCGCGCCGATCCGCCTTTTTTCCGCCAGTTGTAATCCCAATAGACCAGCCCCGGATAGGGCGCCGCGGCCCGCTCGCCGCACTCGTTAATTTGCTGCATATTTTTCCAGCGCGAGATGCCCAGGCAGCTGGTGATAACGGGAAAGCCGTTTTCGTGCGCATAAAGCGCGGTGCGTTCAAAACGCATATCAAAACACATCGTGCAGCGCGCGCCGCGCTCCGGCTCCCATTCCATGCCCTTAGCCCGCTCAAACCAGTTATCGGTATCGTAATCGGCATCGATAAAAGGCACGCCGTGCTTCTCGGCAAAGCGAATATTCTCCTCTTTGCGCAGCAGATACTCTTTTTGTGGATGAATGTTGGGGTTATAGAAAAAGATGGTGTAATCGATGCCGGCCGCCGCGATGGCTTCCATAACCTCGCCAGAGCAGGGCGCGCAGCAGGAGTGCAGCAGCAGTTTGTTCGCGCCGTTCGGCAGAGTTAACGGCGGTCGCGTAATATCGCTCATCATTTCAGCTCCATTGTTTTAAACACGGCAAGTTTAGGCTGATGGCCGCCCGATGTCACGGATCGTGGCCCGCAGTAAAAGGCGGTTGCCCCTGGTTTTAGCGTGATGAAGTGGTAGACTGGCAGGCGTTTATTTCCGGAGAGACTATGAGCGAGTTCGACACTATTGCAGAGGCGCAGCCTGGACTGGAAGATCGCCAGCTGGCCGCCCGCCTGCAGGCCGTTTACGATATCAAAACCCTTCTGGCTACGCTGCAGCAGGTTGGTCACGCTAAGTGGACGCGGGAATCGTTAAGCCGCTGGCTGAAAGGCACGGGCGGGACGTTAAGCCAGGCGGAAGCGGACGCGCTGGCGCGCCTGCTGCCTCAGCCGCCCGCGCACCATCCGCACTACGCTTTCCGCTTTATCGATCTGTTTGCCGGTATCGGCGGTATCCGCAGCGGCTTTGAGGCGATTGGCGGGCAGTGCGTGTTTACCAGCGAATGGAATAAATACTCGGTCAGAACCTATAAGGCGAACTGGTACTGCGATCCGCAGGCGCACGTTTTCAATCAGGATATCCGCGACGTGACGCTAAGCGCGCAGCCGGTCAGCGAGCAGGAAGCCTATCGGCATATTGACCAGCAGGTGCCGGATCACGACGTGCTGCTGGCCGGTTTTCCCTGCCAGCCGTTTTCGCTGGCGGGCGTATCGAAAAAAAATGCGCTGGGCCGCGCTCATGGCTTTGAGTGCGAAGCGCAGGGCACGCTGTTTTTCGACGTGGCGCGCATTATCACCGCGAAGAAACCGGCGATCTTCGTGCTGGAAAACGTCAAAAACCTGAAGAGCCACGACAAAGGCAAAACCTTCCGCATCATTATGGAAACGCTGGACGAGCTGGGCTACGACGTGGCCGATGCGGATCTCAACGGCGCCGCCGATCCGAAAATCGTCGACGGCAGGCATTTTCTGCCGCAGCACCGTGAACGTATCGTGCTGGTCGGGTTTCGGCGCGATTTAAACCTGCCCAAATTCACGCTTTCCGCGCTCGCTCAGCACTATCCGCAGCAAAGGATCCCGCTGCGCCAGCTGCTGGACAGCCAGGTCGAGGCCAAATATATTCTGACGCCGTCGCTGTGGAAATATCTCTATAACTACGCGAAAAAGCATCAGGCGAAGGGCAACGGCTTTGGCTACGGGCTGGTCGACCCGGATAAAGAGCACGGCGTGGTGCGCACGCTCTCCGCGCGCTACTACAAAGACGGCTCGGAAATCCTGATCGATCGCGGCTGGGACAAAGAGCAGGGCGAGGTGGATTTCGACCATCCGCAAAACCAGCAGCGCCGTCCGCGCCGCCTGACGCCAAGAGAGTGCGCCCGCCTGATGGGCTTTGAGGCGCCGGGCGAAACGCGTTTCCGCATTCCGGTTTCAGACAGTCAGGCCTATCGCCAGTTTGGCAATTCAGTGGTGGTGCCCGCCTTTGCCGCCGTCGCCAGACTGTTGCAGCCCTGGATAGCGCAGGCGGTTAAGCAGGCGGTTAAGTAGGCCCGGAGGCGTCTATACTTAAGCCACCTCAAGGAGGATGCTATGGCCGATGTTCACACTTCCGCAATTCGCAGTAAAAATATGCGCGCTATCCGTACCCAGGATACCGCCATTGAAACCCGCCTGGCCGAGCTGTTGGCCGAGCGCGGGTTCAGCTATCGCGTGCAGGATAAGACGCTGCCGGGAAAGCCGGACTTCGTGCTGGAGAACCCCCAGGCCATTATTTTTGTGCACGGCTGCTTCTGGCATCATCACGACTGCTATCTGTTTAAAGTGCCGGCAACCCGCACCGAATTCTGGATGAATAAAATCAGCGGCAACGTGACGCGCGATAAGCGTTTTATCGATCAGCTGAGCGCCAGCGGCTGGCGGGTGCTGGTGGTTTGGGAATGCGCGCTGCGCGGTAAGCACAAGCTGGCGGACGAGGCGATAAGCGCCAGGCTGGAAGAGTGGCTTTTTGCCGGCGAGGGTAACGCCGAAATCGACTGGCAGGGCATTCACCTGATGCGCGAACGCCCTGCATAGTGCTCTGGCCATTGATGACTGAGGGCATCCACTAATGGATAAAAGCCCCGCATAGCGCCTTAGTCTGGACGAGATACCGATTTAATCACCGGCCTGCCGGGAAAAAGATATTTGCCCAGTGTGACCAGCACCACTGCAAAAAGGATCACCCCCAGCGCCAGCCATTCGCGCGGCGACAGGCTTTCACCGGCGAAGCTAATCCCCAGCAGCACCGCCACCACCGGATTAACGTAGGCGTAGCTGGTGGCGACCGCCGGGCTGACGTTGCGGATCAAAAACATATAGGCGTTGATGGCGATAATCGAACCGAACAGCGTCAGGTAGCCCAGCGCCAGCAGGCCGGACAGGCCCGGCGCGGCAGCCAGCTTTTCGCCACTAAGCTGGCTGCCCGCCAGCAGAACCACACCCGCCGCCAGCATTTCTATTGCGCCCGCCATCATGCCTGTCGGGAGCGTGATGCGCGATCCCCATACCGAGCCAAACGCCCAGCTGATCGAGCCGATCAGAATGATCAATGCGCCCCAGGGATTACCGCCCAGGTGGCCGCCGCTGTTCAGCAGAATAATGCCGACCAGGCCAACCGCAATGCCCAGCCACTCTATCCAGCGGGTTGCCATGCCGAACAGGCGGCTGAAGCACATTGCAAACAGCGGCACGGTAGCGACCATCACGGCGGCGATACCGGAAGGCACCTGCTGATGCTCGGCAATCGTCACCGCGCCGTTGCCAATGGTCAGCAGCATAATCCCCACCAGCGCGGCGTTACCTGCCGCTCGCCAGCCGGGAAGCCGCTCGCCGCGCAGCAGCAGAAAGACCAGCAGGACGACGCCCGCCAGCACGAAGCGCACGCCAGCCAGCATCATCGGCGGCCAGCTTTCTACCCCAATACGAATAACGAAATAGGTCGATCCCCAGATAAAGTAAAGGGCGAACAAAGCGGCCAGAAGCGGAAGCAGAGCGGGCGCACGACGTAACATAAGGTTTCTCACAGCGGGTTGGGGTCGTTAAGTTACCGTTAAAAAAAGATTTCAACCAGATGAAATAGCGTCTTTTTAACGGCCGGAAAGCGATTCAGTCCACATAATTTGCATCTCTCGTGCATACTTGCTTAGATCACACTCTTTAACATCCTGTAGCAGGACAGACGATGGCCAGTATCAAACTCACAGTCAGACGGCTGTACAAAATCAGCGGCGAGCGCATGGTCAACACGCAGGCTACCGCGCGCATTTTTGTCGGCGAGCAGCTGGTGGCGACGGAGGAGATCGCCGGGATGACCGAAAGCCCGGTCAGCAAATTTGTGCATCACAACCTGGACGCGGGCCAGCCGGTGCGGGTTGAGTGGGATTGCGAAGGCATAGCCGATATGACGGTAGCGGAAGTCAACGTCTGTCCCTGCTGTCAGCATGATGAACATTAAATAAGGAAGGAAATTTTGGCGGGTAGTAGCTTACTGACTTTACTGGATGATATCGCCACGTTGATGGACGATATCTCAATCATGGGCAAGGTGGCGGCAAAGAAGACCGTCGGCGTGCTGGGCGACGATCTGTCGCTGAACGCGCAGCAGGTCAGCGGCGTCAAAGCCAACCGGGAACTGCCCGTGGTCTGGGGCGTGGCGAAAGGCTCTTTTCTTAACAAGCTGATCCTGGTGCCGCTGGCGCTGGCCATCAGCGCGTGGATCCCCTGGGCGATCACGCCGCTGCTGATGCTGGGCGGTGCTTACCTTAGCTATGAAGGCGTGGAAAAGGTGCTGCATAGCCTGCACGGCAAAGAGAAAAACAGCGATGCGGCGCGAGAACAGCGGCTGCGCAATCTCTCGCAGCAGGAAGCCGCCGCCTTCGAGAAGAAAAAGGTCAAAGGCGCAGTGCGCACGGACTTTATTCTGTCGGCAGAAATTGTGGCCATTACGCTGGGTATCGTTTCCGAAGCGCCGCTGCTGAGCCAGGTGATGATCCTGGCGGGTATCGCCATTCTGGTTACCGTCGGCGTGTACGGCATTGTCGCCTGTATCGTGAAAATCGACGATCTGGGCCTGTGGCTGCAACAGAAAACCTCATCGCTGGCCAAAGGTATCGGCAGCGTGCTGCTGACCCTGGCGCCAAAAATGATGAAGGTGCTGACGGTAGTCGGCACAATAGCGATGTTTCTGGTCGGCGGCGGCATCATTGCGCACGGCGTGCCCTTCATCCATCACTTTATTGAGCATCTGGCCGCGGGCCACAGCGGTTTTATCAGCTCGCTTATCAGCAACGGCGCAAATCTGGTGATTGGTTTTATCGTCGGATCGATCGTGCTGTGCGGGGTAAATCTGGCTGGCAAACTGCGGGCATAATCAGTATAAAGACACCCCTTCACCAAACCGGGAGCGACGATGAAAGACGATATTTTTGAATTTGATATTGATGCCGAGCTGGAACAGGCAGAAGCCAACGCCGAGAAAAAAGCCAGCGAAGTCCCGACTGACCTGAGCGACGAAGCGGACTGCGAAGGCTGCAAAATCTGAGTTCGACCCTTCTTTGAAGCGAGTAATCCTTACTCGCTTTTTTTAATTTTCGCCTTTTTAACTGCTTATTCCTTTTTAACAAAACTTTTACCTACCGTTAACGGCGCGCCGCGCGATTGCCTGCTATACCTGAATTTCCCCCGAAGTTTCCAGCTCAGGAGAAACGGCATGATCATGGTCAGTGAGGCAGTGCAGCTTAAAGAAGGCGGTCCGGCAATGGTGGTTACCGGCTATGCCAGCGGTATGGTGGAGTGTCGCTGGTATGACGGCTACAGCGTGCGGCGCGAAGCGTTTCGGGAAGAGGAGCTTTGCGCGCTGAGCGCGGGGCAAAACCGGCTTGCCAGCTAGCGTTGACCGAACGGGACGAGAAATTTCGTCCTGTTATCATTGATTTCCCGCCGCGCTGGCACAGCTAAACTGAAAGCGCTTTCCCGCGCCTCCGTGTGAAGCTGGCCCATTCCCATTCTGAGGCGGTTGTTCACGTCTGCTTTTCTTTTCTCCCTGGCTCTGGCCTGACGGCGTCTTAAAAGAAGCCTGTGAGCTCCAGCCATGACGGGCAGAGTGGGCGACTACCATTTTGAAAGCCTGCGCTCGATTGCCGACCGCAGGCTCTATATAGCCAAAACGTCAGGACGCAATCGCGTCTGCGACCGGGACTAAACGTTGCCCTTGTTATCCTCTTCCACCGCCTGATAGATACGCTGCATAATGTCGGGGAAAGCGGACTGCACGCGGCTCCAGCTTGGAATAAACGGTTTTTCGTTCGGCCGCTCGATAAAGGACTGTCCGGCTTCCAGAATCGACTGAGTAAACATTTCCACCGCCGCCTCTTCCGCGTGCTGATCGAACTTCAGCCCGTTCATCGCCGCTTCATGGCTGTAGATCTCCATCATATCCAGCGCGTTGCGGTAATAGGTCGCTTTCAACACGCGGAACGAGTCGCTGGTCAAATCCACGCCCATTGTCGCCATCTTGCGCAGCAAAGACTGGACGATATCGTTACTCATCCGACGCAGGCCGCCGGTGCCGTCCTCTTCCGACAGCGGCTGGTGTTTGTGATCGTAATTATGCGCGATCTCAACCTGGCAGCTCTGGCGCGTGGTGTAGTTGCGATAGATTTCAGACAGCACGCCGATTTCCAGCCCCCAGTCGCCGGGGATTTTTATATTGTTCAGCACGTGCGTGCGCATTGCGAACTCGCCGGAAAGCGGATAGCGGAAGCTGGTCAGATAGTCCAGGTATTCCGAATGGCCGTACACTTTCTGCAGCGAACGCAGCAGCGGCCCAACCAGCAGGCGGCCAACGCGACCGTTCAGCTTGTTGTCGGCCACGCGGGCGTAAAAACCCTTACAGAACTCATACTGAAAAGACGGGTTCGCCAGCGGATAGAGCAGCCTTGCCAGCATACCGCGTTCATACGTTACGATATCGCAGTCGTGCAGCGCCACGCAGCTGGTACTTTCCGAAGAGAGCGTATAGCCGGTACAGAACCAGACGTTACGACCCTTGCCCGGTTGAGAAGGGGAAAGTCCTTCTTTATCCAGCTCGGCATCAATCGCCTTCAGGCGCGGCCCGTCGTTCCACAAAATACGATGGCGCTGCGGCAGGCGGGAAAAAAAGTCGCGGGCGTAAAGAAACTGCTCGCGATCGGCGCGATCCAGGCCGATAACTATCTCTTCGAGATAGGGCACCTTAGCCAGCTCGTCAACGATATGGCCGAGCGCCGGGCCTTCCAGTTCGGAAAAAAGCGAAGGCAGGATCAGTCCCATCTTGCGCCGCGTGGCGAACTGCACCAGCTCCTGCTCCAGTTCCTCAACTGGACGTGCGGTGAGATTATGAAAGTTGGTGATAACGCCGTTCTGGAAAAAATCACTCATCGCGTGTTCCTTAAGCCGGGCCCGTAGTTGGGCTGCATGGGAAATCTGTTATCAGGTAATGTAGTGCGTCAGGCCCTCGCTCCAGCCCTCCGGGCCAAAGCCTGCGCTGTAAAAAACATGTTGCTGACGCTTCAGCGTCACGCCGGTTTTGCTATAGCCTTTGATCACGACGGCATAATCTACTTTCTCCAGCATGGGCGCATCGTTGGGACCGTCGCCCAGACCGATAGTGATCCAGCGGCCGCTGCCGGGAGGCGGGTAGTGCGTCAGCAGCCAGTCAAGCGCCGCGCCCTTACCGCGTCCCTGATTCATGACGTGCCAGAAACGCCCGCCCTGAACCAGCTCCAGCTGTTGCGCCGCCAGCGCCTGTTGGAAAGCGGTAAACTGCTCGCTGGTATCTCGCCAGATCAAACTTTCCGACCCTTCCCGCGTTTTCGCCAGGGCGGCGTCGCGCGGCGTCAGGCCTGTCCAGTCCGCCACCTCTTTTTCCGTCACGTCGGCGAACCCGGTAAATTTAAAGCCATCCTGCTCACGCAATTGCCGCAGCGTCTTGCAGATCGCCGCATAATCTTTTGCGGAAGGCCGATCGGCAGCGACAGGCGTTTGCTGCTGCCATTTCACAATGGCCCCGTTTTCCGCAATAAAAGGCGCGCCTACGATATCCAGCGCCCGCTGCAGAGGCTCAATTTCCGCCGCCGTCTTGCTTGAACAGATCACGATGGGAATATCGGCCGCCTTCAGACGCGCCAGCCAGGCCTCGGCAGCCTCCCAGCTGTAGGTATGATGATCCAGCAGGGAACCATCTAAATCCGTAACTATCATCAGGGGATCATGCAGCGCCGGCATCGTTGTTTCTCCATAGCCTGAGGCAAGTGACTCAAGTATAGCGGTATCCATCGAAGGCGCAGAAAAGGCAGGCAAACAAACGAAGCGGTTCGCCCAGGAATTCTCTTAAAAAACAGCAATAACTCACGTAAGTAACTACTTACAGGCGAGCAGGCGAGGCGACAGGGCTTCAGACAAAAAAGGTGGATAAATTCACAGGAAAAAAAATAATGTGCTATGAAGTTAAGAAAATTCTTAATAAGGCCAATCGATAGGCTACGCGGGTCAGAGATTTTTCTCTGTAGCGAATTTTAATTTTTTCCCGGCCGCTGGCCGGGTTTTTTTTGCGCATAACCGACGCAATGCCTGAAAAAAAGGCAAAAAAAAGCCCGCGCTGCGCGGGCAAAAATCCTTGTTACTTTTTAGGTTGACTGCGCCTTTGGGGTTGGTGCAGTGGGAACAGTGTATGCCGGGCCGTTGTCAGAAGTCTCACCGTAAAACGTTAAAAAAGTGAAAAATATACGTTCATTACGTTGTTTTACATGCGGCGGCAGGCGCAACGGCAGATTCGGGCTATACTGAACAAACGATTACAAAACAAGCTGTTATCCGCGCTATGGAGGCGACATGGATCTTTTACGTATTATTATTGCTATTCTTCTGCCCCCGCTGGGTGTTTTTATGCAGGTCGGTTTTGGCGGCGCCTTCTGGCTGAATATCCTGCTGACGCTCTGCGGCTACATTCCGGGTATTGTGCACGCCGTTTGGGTCATTGCGCGTCGTTAAGCGCGCCGGTTTCCGGGTAAGATGCGCTATCTTATTTGTAGCGCACCTACCAGGAGAAAAAAATGAAGGTAAAC
The DNA here is from genome assembly GCF_041224955.1 of Erwinia aeris. Classification (NCBI taxonomy): domain Bacteria; kingdom Pseudomonadati; phylum Pseudomonadota; class Gammaproteobacteria; order Enterobacterales; family Erwiniaceae; genus Erwinia; species Erwinia aeris. Next base: position 248,805 of record NZ_JBGFFX010000006.1, read on the forward strand.
GATCGGGTCACGGTAAAGACCGACGGCGGGCCGCGCCGCGCCGGCACGGTACTGGCGGTAGAGGACTTTAGCGAAGGCACCATGTATCTGGTCTCGCTGGAGGATTATCCGCAGGGGATCTGGTTTTTTAACGAGCTGGGGCAGCGGGACGGCATTTTTGTAGAACCGCATACCGAATAGCCGCGCAGGATGAAAAAGGGCGAAGCGATTCGCCCTTTTTTACGCCCGTTCTAAAATTTTTCCCAGTTATCGCCGTCCGCCAGCGCCGGACGCAACGGCGCCGCTTTGGTTTTCAGCACTGGCGCAGTCGGCTGTGGCGTGCCGCTAAGATTAAAGGCCGCTACGGCCTGCGTCAGACGCGAGGCCTGCTCTTCCAGCGATGAGGCGGCGGCGGAGGCCTGTTCCACCAGCGAGGCGTTCTGCTGGGTAACATTATCCATTTCCGATACGGCCTGGCTCACCTGCTGGATGCCCCGGCTTTGTTCATCAGAGGCAGAAGCAATCTCGGCCATAATCTCCGTAACGCTGTGTACGGCCTGAACGATATCCGTCATTCTCTCGCCTGCATGGCTGACCTGAGTCGATCCCCGCTCGATCAGGCTGACCGATTCGGCAATTAACCCTTCAATTTCCTTCGCCGCGCCCGCACTGCGCTGCGCCAGATTCCGCACCTCGCTGGCCACCACGGCGAAACCGCGACCCTGTTCGCCCGCCCGCGCCGCTTCAACGGCGGCATTCAGCGCCAGAATATTGGTCTGGAATGCGATGCTGTTGATAACCGTGGTAATTTCAGCAATTTTCTTTGAGCTGGCGGAAATATTATTCATGGTGCCGATCACGCCGGAAACGATATCCCCGCCCTGGCGGGCTTTCCCGGAGGCGTCGCCCGCCAGCTGGCTGGCATGGTGCGCATTTTCCGCATTCTGCTTCACGGTTGCGGTCAGGTGTTCCATGCTGGCCGCCGTTTCTTCCAGCGCCGCCGCCTGCTGCTCGGTACGGGAGGATAGATCGGTATTGCCCGCCGAAATTTCGGTCGAGCCCTGATAGATAGCTACCGCACCTTCACGCACCGTGCCGACCGTTTTCACCAGCGCCTGCTGCATCGTTTGCAGATTGCTGCCCAACGCGCCGATTTCACTGCGGCCCCAGGCCTGCGGCGGCGCGGTCAGATCGCCATGCGAAATACGCTCAATTCGCTGCACCGCCTGGCGTAGCGGGGCAATGATCACGCGACGCAGGAAGATAAAGGTAGCCAGCGTCAGCAGCAGCGCGGCGGCAAAAGCGCCGGCCATCATAATAAAGCCCATGCGGGTTTGCGCCTCCGCGCCCGCGTTAATGGCGGTGGCGCGCTGGGTACGAATGGCGATGGCTTTCAGCAGTACGGCGTTATAGTCATTATCCAGGCCGCGCGTGAAATCTGTTTCTCGCGTTATCACATTTTCAAAGCTGCCGTCTTTGGCGCTTTTTACCATTGGCAGCAGGCCCTCGCTGACATAGGCCGTAAAGCGGGTGGTCAATTCACCATCCAGCGCTTCGTCCGCCGGGGTTTTAATGCGCCGTTGCGTGTAGGCTTTAAAATTCTCGCCAGCCAGCTGAATACGCTTTTCCGCCTGTTTAAGATTCTCGTTAAACAGATCCATATCGCCAATGCGCACCGCCGCGCCCGCGTGAATAATATTCAGCCGGGCCGTACGCAGGTGATTGGAGCTGTTAGAGATAGCCATACGTACCTGGATCTCTTCGGTAACGTCCTTGAGCGACTGATTACTCTGGATCAGATAATAGCTCGCCAGGCCGATGCACAGGGCGAACAGAAACAGGATGGCACCGAGAATAGTGGTGAACAGGGGAACGAGGCGCAGATGCTGCCAGAAACTTAAGTGAGAAGAACCTTCGGGTTGGGGGAGTGGTGTCATGTCCTTTTGCTCTCTGTCTGGGTAAACGAAGCGACAGGCTTCGCTTTGTTTACAACACATCGGCAGAGAAAGGCGAAAGGTTAACGGAAAAGTGTGATCCTGTTAACATTAGTGGATAAAATAAAGCCGGCATAAGCCGGCTTCTTTAACGCTTAGCGTACGTTGACGTAGATACCGCTGGTGACGTTATCAGTCAGGCGCACCACATGATAGATGACCTGTTTATTATGAGTCTTAATCTTGCGTTTAATATTGCCTTTATGCGAAGAAACCGTTTTGGCTTTAATTTGCATTTTGTCCGAGATTTGAATGGTATCGTGACCGGACATCCACATTTTAAGCATGTTCGACTCAGTTTGGCTTAGCGTCAATGGATGAACATCGAAGCCAGCGGAATAGCGAGGCGACACGTTGAGTTTCTTCTGGAAATAGGACAGAAGTAAGTTATCGAGTGTAGCAGGCTTAATCGATTTTGACGTAATAATCAGGTTCTTACGAACGTAGAGGTATTCCTCAAAATGGATGTTAGAGATAGCCATAAAGATGAAAAACAGCGTGTCAGGATGCTGCGTAATAATGTCTCTTATACGCTGGCTGGCATCTGCTTCATAAATAAAACAATCTTCGTTAATAAATACAACGCCCGGTTGGAGCTGCTGGCATTTAATTTGAAGCTGATCGATGTCGGTAACGGAAGTTATGTTTTTCTTTTTAACTCCCTTGACGGACATATAATCAGTAAGACCTAAGCGTGTGTAGCTGCATGAATCCATTATAATTGTTGGCATAACTGCGACCCTCACCAAATTGTTATTCGTTTAAACTAACGATGAATTACGCGTTGTGTAAGTTACGAGAGTAATATGTTCTGTTTTCAATTTTATTATTTGTACTCAGCATTAAGTCTGTTAGCGGACGCTGAACAAACCTGTCCATGCTCGATGTAACCGTTTAGTTTAGGCAAACCACCCACTACCAACGCGGTAAAACATCCGTAGACAGATGGAGGATCTGACAGAAGTTTGCCGCACTGCTTTGTGAACTTCGCCACTATCGCGCAGAACGCAGAAAAATCTGATAGGACGAATCCTAAAAAACATTCATCACGCGAATGTGTGCCGCTGTATAGGGCACTAAACCTGCTGTGAAATACGATTTGCTACAAGAATAACGGCAAAAAATAAAATTTCCAGTAAAAACAGACGTTTTTATTCACTCCGATGCTTAACATTTAAGCAACATTGCATCCGTTTCGTTAAACAAAATACGCTAACTGGCATTTAATAAGAATAATTTTCATTGGGTGAAGCGATTAATCAGATTTTCCTTAAGAATTTTCTGGTATCGGCGGTTTGAAAAATGTGCAAAAACATTCTACACGCTTAACAATGCACCCAGGGCCTCTCTTGAGGTGGTTCTGAATACTTAAGTTTATTTGGCAGGAAGTTCGCTAAGGATCTGTGAGAGTAAATCAAATACTTCGCTGAATAAATGCTCACAAAACGGGGCCAGGAGCGGCATCATCAGGCTCAGGAAGATAAGACCGATTGATAAGGTGATAGGAAAGCCGATGGCAAAAACCGACAGCTGAGGTGAAACACGGTTTAACAAACCCAGTGCCAGGTTAATGATGAGCAGCAGCGTTATCAGGGGTAACGCTAATCGCATTCCATTAAGGAAAATCAGACTGGCTGCTTTCGTTAACGCCAGAAACGCGTTGCCGTTAATCAGCTCTCCGCCAACAGGCAGCGTATGAAAGCTGTCGGCTACCATAGAAATTAACCACAGGTGACCGTTAAAAGATAAAAACAGCAGCATGGCCAGCATATCCATAAAGCGGGCCAGCACCGGCATATTCAGTCGGCTTGAAGGATCGAAAAAGGTGGCAAAAGAGATACCCATCTGCAAACCAATGACTTCACCTGCGGTTCTGACTGCCGCAAAGGCAAATTGCATCGTAAAACCGATAGCCACGCCAATCAGAATCTGCTGAATCAGCAGCCAGAAGCCGCCAATTGAGAATAAGGTCACATTAACCGGCGGCAGCGTGGGGATCAAAACCCAGGTAATCATCAGGCCTAAGCCGAGCTTAACCTTTTTGCTAATCGATTTTTCACTGAGGATCGGGGCGGTCATGATTAACGCCAGCACGCGGGCGAGGGGCCAAAAAAGTTGCCCCATCCATAACATCAGCTGGCTGCTGTCGAAGTTAATCATTTAACCGATCATATTAGGCAGGTTGGTAAACAGGGTGCGCATATAGTCCAGCACCAGGCTCAGCATCCACGGGCCAGCCACGACGATGGTCGCAACGACGGCGAGGATTTTTGGGATAAAAGAGAGCGTTTGTTCGTTGATCTGCGTCGCCGCCTGCAGCAGGCTAATCAGCAGACCGCTGATCAGCGCCGCCAGCAGCAGAGGCGCGGCCAGGATCAGCCCAACGTGCAGCGCATCATGACCAATTGACATAACCGATTCTGGTGTCATCACGACTCCGGGAAAATTGAGGGCCTATATCGTCGCGACAGGCAGCGCCGCGATTTTTGCCGGGCGACGTCGTCGCCCGATTATTATGAATAGAAGCTTTGCGCCAGCGAGCTAATCAGCAGCTGCCAGCCGTCTACCAGCACGAACAGCATCAGCTTAAAGGGCAGCGCGATGGTCGCGGGCGGCACCATCATCATCCCCAGCGCCATCAGCACGCTGGCGACGACAAGGTCGATAATCAGAAACGGGATAAACACGGTAAAGCCAATCTGGAACGCCGTTTTCAGCTCGCTGGTCACGTAGGCCGGCAGCAGAATGCGCATCGGCACCGCTTCCGGGCCTTGCAAAGGCGGGGAGTTGGCCAGGCGAGCAAACAGGGCCAGATCCGCTTCGCGAGTCTGCCGCAGCATAAATTCACGCAGCGGCTGCGCGCCTTTATCCAGCGCGTCCTGCATACTGATCTTGTCTTCGCTGAACGGCAGATAGGCGTTCTGATAAATCTTGTCCAATACCGGACTCATAATAAAGAAGGTCAGAAACAGCGCCAGGCCGAGCAGCACCTGGTTTGGCGGCGCGGACGGCGTGCCCAGCGCGTTACGCAGCAGGCCGAAAACAATGATGATGCGCGTAAAGCTGGTCATCATTAGCAAAATAGCGGGCAGGAAAGTCAGCGAGGTGATAAACACCAGCGTCTGCACCGGCAGCGACCAGCTCTGACCGCCGTTAGCCGTCGGACGGCTGACCAGGCCCGGCAACTGGGCGTGAACTTCAGGCGCCAGCAGCAGCAGCAGCGCTAAGAAAGGAAGAATGCGTTTCATTTTGGTTTTCCGGCGCGTTTAATAAGCTCTAACACCTGACGGAAATCGCCAGCGGGCTGCGGCTCTTCCGGATTTTCCTGCACCGGTGAGGGCGGCAGGGTATGCAGATGGGTGATCTGCTGTGCGGTCACGCCCAGCACCAGCCGGGCATCCTGCACGTCAACGATAACCACGCGCTCGCGCTGCCCAACCTGGCAGCTGGCGCTGATCGAGATATCCCGCTGGCCGCGCTTGCCCGTTTTGGGCGCGAAGCCAAATCGTTTCGCCAGCCAGGCGCAGGCCAGAATCAACAGAATAATCACGGCCAACACGCTGCTGACCTGCGTCAACACTGAACCGGTGGAAGCGGCCGGCTGGCCTGGCGGCTGTTGCGTTTGTCCGACGTTGACCGGCGAATGCGCCGCCGGTTGCTGCTGGCCCGTGCTCATTGGCGCTTGCTCCTGCTGCGTTTGGCTGGCGGTCGTCATTAACGGCTCAGTCGACGCATACGTTCAGATGGCGTAATGATGTCGGTGATGCGCACGCCGTATTTATCGGCAACCACCACGACTTCGCCCTGGGCAATCAGATAACCGTTGATCAGAATATCCAGCGGCTCGCCGGCCAGGCCTTCCAGCGCCACCACGGAACCCTGCGTCAGACGCAGCAGCTCTTTAATGGTCATCTTGGTGCGGCCCAGTTCCACGGTCAGCTTGACCGGGATATCCATAATCAGGTCGATATCCTGGAGCGAACCGGCGATATCATTACTTTCCAGAGATTTAAACACCCCTTCGGACGCGGTGCTGGTTGAGTTTGACTGCTCGTTCAGCGCGTCAGCCCAAAGGTCGTCCGCAGAGAGGTCGTCAACGGACGGCTTATTGGTGTCACTCATGGGGCTGTTCCTCATTCATCGAGTTCAAAATCGGGTTAATCAGATGTTCCACACGCAGCGCGTACTGCCCATTCAGGGTGCCGTACTGGCTGGTTAAGACCGGCACGCCATCGACATGAGCGATAATGCGATCCGGTTTTTCTATCGGTAATACATCGCCGGGCTTCAGGGCCAGCAGGCGTGAAATCCGCATCGAGACGTCGGCAAAGTTCGCAATCAGCTCCAGTTCGGAGTGCTGAACCTGCTTCACCAGCGTCTCGCGCCAGTTGTGATCTTCCTGACGCGAGTTCTCCAGCGGCGGGTTGACCAGGGTTTCACGCAGCGGTTCAATCATGCTGAACGGAATGCAGATATTGAACTCGCCAATCAGGTTGCCAATCTCCACCTGGAACGGCGTGGTAATCACGATATCGTTAGGTGAAGTAGTAATATTAGTAAACTTTACCTGCATTTCGGAGCGAACATACTCCACGTCCAGCGGATAAATCGGTTTCCACGCTTCGCTGTAGCCTTCCAGCGCCAGTTTTAGCATCTTGCGAATGACGCGCTGTTCGGTTGCCGTAAACTCGCGTCCTTCTACTTTAGTAGGGAAGCGACCGTCTCCGCCAAACAGGTTATCCACGGCGATAAACACCAGGCTTGGCGAAAACACCACCAGCGCCGTACCGCGCAGCGGCTTCAGGTGGATCAGGTTCAGGTTCGTCGGCACCGGCAGGTTGCGAGCAAATTCATGATACGGCTGAATTTTAATCGCGCCTACCGTGATATCCGGGCTACGACGCAGCAGGTTAAACAGCGCCATCCTGTATGAACGCGCAAAGCGTTCGTTAATGATCTCCAGCGCCTGCAGACGTTCGCGAACCATGCGACGCTGGGTATTGGGATCGTAAGGACGAATATCACTGTCGCCCGCGCTGCTGACGTTTTCTTCCGCCGCGCTGTCGCTGTCGCCGTTAAGCAGCGCGTCAATTTCCGCTTGTGAGAGAATGCTGTCGGCCATTTTGCCCTACCTCAGGATAAAGGCGGTGAACAGAACGTCCGTCACCTTTTGCGGAGGTTGTCCCGGTACCAGCGGCGGCGCAAGCGTGGCTTTAATCTGTTTGACCAGCTCTTGCTTGCCCTGTTCGTTGCCCAGCGACGCGGCGTTCTGGTTAGAGAGCAGCAACAGCAGGCGGCTGCGAACTTCCGGCAGATAATCATTTACGCGCTGCAGCGTTTCCTGATCGGGCAGACGCAGCGTGAAGCCGACGTAAAGCACGCGATCGGGATCGTTATCCGGGTTGATCAGGTTAACGGTAAACGTATCCAGCGCCAGGAATACCGGTGCAGGCGGCGGCGCAGGCTTTTCAGCTTTTGCCGTGTCGGCAGACCCGTGCATTTTATGCCAGACCAGATAGCCTCCTGCGCCACAAGCGGCCAGAACCACCAGCGCTATCAGGATAATCAAGAGTTTACGTTTGCCGCTTTTGGCTTTCTTCTCAGTCATACGGGCGATAATTCCTGTGAGTATGTTCAAGAGCCGGGAGTGCCTGCTCTCTGACGACGTTATGGGCAGATTATCCCGCATCGCTCGCTAAACAATAGGGCGAAAAGACGCGGGTTTTGCCGTTAGCTTTGGCGTTTGTGATCGTCAGGCGAAGATATCAACGGCATTACTGCCCGAAGCGCGCGCCTGGAGGGAGGCAGGAACGGCGATAGGGGTGATCTCGCTGTCGGCGTCGGCAGCAAGACTAAAGGTGTTGCCACGGCTGTTATTACGCTGCTCCTGCTGGCCGCTAAAGCTCTGGCTCTGCGCCTGGGCATCGCTGCTGACGCTGGTCTGCCCAAGGTTGATGCCGCTCTGCGCCAGCGCTTCCTTCAGCTGCGGCATGGCAGCCTCCAGCGCGGCGCGCACCTGGCTGTGGTTCGACACCATGCTCAGCTGCGCCTGATCGCTGTCCAGCTTCAGGCTAATCTGGATGCTGCCCAGATCCAGCGGATGCAGATGCAGCTCGGCGGTCTGCTGACCGTTGCGGCTGAACATCACAATCTGCTGGCCCAGCGCCTGCTGCCATTCCGGGCTGCCCAGCTGAGAGCTCAGCTGCGGCGTAGCCGGTGCGCTAACCAGCGAGGTTGTAGCTGGCGTCACGGCGACGGAAGCAGCGCTGATAACACCAGGTGTAATCGTTGTCTGGCTGGCGGCACTGTCTTTATCGCTGTCTTTAGTCACCTGGCCCAGCACCTGCTGGAAGGCGCTGTTCAGCGTAGCGATATCGCCTTTCTGCGTGCCGGCCGTTGCGCTCAGGGTGTTAGTGCTGCTCAGCGGCATGCTGCTGTCGCTGTCTTTTGCGGTTTCATCGCCGTCGACGGCTGTCGTCTTAGCTCCGCCCGCGCTGGCTAACAGCGAGGCAAGGGTAGCGTTAGCGTTGCTGCCTTTGATATTGCCTTCGGTCAGGCTATCGCCGCCTTTGGCAAGGGCTGCGGTCGGCTGCTGCTGCGCCTGCGGCAGCATGGCGAACAGCGCCTGAAGCGCCTGCATATCGCTGCTGCTCAGGGGCGTCGCGGCGGCGGCGGTTTCGCTGTCGTCCTGGGTTTTAGTCAGCGCGATCGCGTTGTCTTCCGACGGCGTTTTCGCGGACTGTAGCAGCGAGTTCAGCGTTTCCGGTTTATCCAGCGCGGCCAGCAGCGCGTTCAGTTTCGCCTTCGGCGAGGCGGCATTTTTATCGTCGGCAGCGGCAACGGCCGCCGTCGCCGAGGCGGGCAGGGCTGTTTGCCCCTGCTGCGCCAGCGTCAGCAGCTTATTGCCAAGCAGTGACAGAAAGCCCGCGTTGCCAGTTTGCGCGCCGTCGGCCGTAGCCGCACCGCCAATATCCGTGCCGATATCGGTAGCATCCGCCGCCGCGCCGTTAGTGGAAGCGGTCGCGGTTTTCGCCGCCGTGTTAACCAGTGGCAAAGTCATCATTCGCCTTTCCTCAATGATGCCCGTTGGGCAAATTCATCCATCCGTTTCTGATCGAGACGGTTTTCCTGTAATAGTGCGGTTGCTGCCGCGCGAGCCTGTAGGGTTTCATAAGCATGAAGCCGCTGCTGCTTGTCGCGCCACAGGCGCAATGCGTTTTCTACCCGGCCGTTCCAGTTCGCCAGCTGCTGGCGATGCTGTTCGATCGCTTTTTCCAGCGTCTCGATAAACTGGTGGTAGTTGTACCAGCGGGTGCTGTTAATCCCTTCCGCCATGGTGGTGTTCAGCGTTTTGCGATATTCGTCCTGATAGTTCAGCAGCATATGTAGCTGCTCATCAGCCTGTTTCTGACCGCGACGAACGTCGCCCAGCTGGATGGCGGCCTTTTCCAGATCTTTCTGTGCCAGGCCGCACAAGGTTTCAATTGGCGATGCGTGTTTTGCCATCAGTCAGCCCTTAACCAAAAATTGCCTGCAGATGCAGACAGGCGTCGTCAAATGTACTGCGCTCAAACATGCCCTGCTGTAAGAAGGTTTCCAGCTCCGGATAGAGCTTGATCGCTTTATCCAGCGTCGGATCGCTGCCGGCGGCATAGGCGCCCACGCTTACCAGATCGCGGTTGCGCTGATAGCTGGAAAGCAGCTGTTTGAACTGGCGAACCCGCGCATAGTGCGTATCGTCGATCAGATGCGACATCACGCGGCTGATCGACGCTTCAATATCAATGGCCGGATAGTGGCCCGACTCCGCCAGGCGACGCGACAGCACAATGTGACCGTCAAGAATGGCGCGCGCGGAGTCCGCAATGGGATCCTGCTGGTCATCGCCTTCGGTCAGCACCGTATAAAAAGCGGTAATGGAGCCGCCGCCGTCAATGCCGTTACCGGCACGTTCCACCAGCGCGGGCAGCTTGGCGAAAACGGAAGGCGGATAGCCTTTGGTGGCAGGCGGCTCACCGATAGCCAGGGCGATTTCACGCTGGGCCATGGCGTAACGAGTCAGGGAATCCATAATCAACAGCACGTGCTGGCCGCGATCGCGAAAATCTTCCGCGATGCGCGTGGCGTAGGCCGCGCCCTGCATACGCAGCAGCGGAGAAACATCCGCTGGCGCCGCGATTACTACCGAGCGCGCGCGGCCCTCGGCGCCCAGAATATTTTCAATAAAGTCTTTTACTTCACGGCCACGCTCGCCAATCAGCCCAACCACAATTACGTCGGCTTTGGTGTAGCGCGCCATCATGCCCAGCAGCACGCTTTTACCCACGCCGGACCCGGCGAACAGGCCCATACGCTGGCCGCGACCCACGGTCAGCAGGGCGTTAATGGCCCGCACGCCGGTGTCCAGCACATCGGTAATCGGCGTACGCTGCAGCGGGTTAAACGGCGGCGTAATCAAGGGCGCGCGATAGCCGGTTTCCGGCGAAGGCAGCCCGTCCAGCGGCCGACCGCTGCCATCGAGTACGCGCCCCAGCAGCTCCGGGCCGAGCATCAGCTGTTTGCCGCTGTGCTGGCTGTCGCCGGCCACGCGGGCATACACGCGCGCGCCAGGCAAAATGCCTTCTACTTCTTCCAGCGGCATCAAAAACAGCCTCTGGCCGTTAAAACCGACGACTTCGCTCTCGACTTCGCTGACGCCGTTGCCGTCCATGCGCTCGATCACGCAGGTCGCGCCCAGCGGCAGCTGCAGGCCGGTCGCCTCCAGCACCAGGCCGGTGGCGCGGGTCAGGCGACCATAGCGGCGAACGTCCGGCACATTGGCCAGACGCTGTTCGAAAGAGTCAAGCGCGCCAAGCCAGCGCGACAGGCGAGAGGTGGTCATTACAGTTCTCCCGGCGCGGCAAGGCGGCAGAGTTCGTGCCAGCGGGTAGCGATGCTGGCGTCAAGGTCGCCATCTTCGGCGCTGACTTTACAGCCGCCGGGATGGATAGTGCTGTCCGCCATCAGGCGCCAGCCGTGCAGGCTGAGCGTGGCGCCCAGCGACTGCTCAATACGCTGTAAATCATCCGGATGCACGCGCAGCGTGGGTTTACCGCTGAACATCGGCTCCTGCTGGATCATGCCCTGGATTTGACGAAGCAGGGCGGTGCCGTCGACGTGCGGCGCCTGGCCAATCACCTGGCGAGCGGCCTCCAGCGCCAGCTGCATCAGACGGGCGGCGATCACGCTGTCCAACGCTTCCAGCGTGTGGGAAAACTCAGAGACCAGCTGCTGCATACGGGCCTGAAGCGGCGCCTGCTGCTGCTGCGCCTCGGCCAGCCCCTGCTGAAAGCCGGCTTCATAGCCTGCTTTCTGTCCTTCACTGAATCCCTGCTGATGCCCTTCGGCATAGCCCTGGCCCTGCGCTTCGCTGCGCGCCTGGTTTTGCATCTGCTCCAGCTCAGACTGCTGCTGGCTGAACGGATCGTCTGTCAGATCCGCCAGCGGCGCTTCCGGCTCGTCGAACGAGGCCATCAGCGGCTTATTCGGCTGCCCAAGATCGTTGGGCTGCCAGCGCTGCCAGGGAAGTGAAGATTTATCAGACATACTGTTCCTCGCCGCCGCCAATCACCATCTCGCCGCTTTCCGCCAGACGACGAACGATAAGCAGGATGGCTTTCTGTTCGCTTTCCACTGCCGACATACGCATCGGGCCACGGTTCGCCAGGTCGTCGCGCAGAATATCTGCCGCACGCTGCGACATGTTGCGCAGGAACTTCTCGCGCAGCGGCTGTTCGGAGCCTTTCAGCGCCACCAGCAGCGATTCCGATTCCACTTCCTGCAACAGACGCTGGATGCTGCGGTCGTCGACCTCCACCAGGTTTTCGAACAGGAACATTTCGTCGATAATTTTCTGCGCCAGTTCGCCGTCGAAGTCGCGTACCGCTTCGATAACCGCTTCTTCCTGCTGCGTCTTCATCAGGTTGATGATTTCCGCTGCGGTTCTCACGCCGCCCATCTTCGCACGCTTGAGGTTCTGACCATCGAGCAGGCCGTTCAGTACCTCGGTCAGCTCGGCCAGCGCCGCTGGCTGCACGCCGCCGAAGGTGGCGATACGCAGCATCACGTCGTGACGCAGACGCTCGTCGAACTGGGCCAGGATATCGGCCGCCTGCGAACGCTTCAGGTGTACCATAATGGTAGCAATGATCTGCGGATGCTCGTCGCGGATCAGGTCTGCCGCCGCCTGTGGCTCCATAAAGTTGAGCGTTTCCATGCCCGTAGTGGTTTCGCGGGTTTCCAGAATATCTTCCAGCAGGCTGGCTGCGCGCTCTTCGCCCAGCGCTTTAGTCAGTACGGAGCGCAGGTAGTCGTTAGAGTTAACGCTCAGCGCCGCAAACTGTTCGGCATCGTTTTCAAACTCATGCAGTACTTCGGTCAGCTGCTTGTGAGAAACCTGACGCATGTTAGAGATCGCGGCGCTCAGGTGCTGCACCTCGCGGGCGCCAAGGTGTTTGAACACCTCGGCCGCGCGGTCTTCGCCAATCGTCATCATCAGAATGGCGCTTTTTTCGGTACCGGTGAGACTCATAGTTCGTCCTTCATCCACTGGCGAATGACCAGAGCCACCACGCGTGGGTCGTTTTCCGACATCTCACGAATACGCTGGCTCATTACCTCAGCACTCATGCGGTGCTGAGACTTACGTTCTTGATCAAGCTCGTCTTTCGACAGCTTCACGGAGACGGCATCGTCATCGCTGCCCGCTCTTGCCTGGGTCGCGGCATCCACCATCGCTTTCTCCTGAAGCGCTTTACGCTGCAGCTGTGGACGAACCAGCTTGCGGTAAAGGATCCAGGCCACAATCAGTACCAGCAACCAGCGTCCGGCTTCCATTATCTGGTCGATAAAGGACTGCTGCTGCCAGAATGGCAGGTCGCCACCGATTTCCTGCGTATCGTTGAACTGGGAGTTCACCACGTTCAGCGTATCGCCGCGCTGCTCTGAATAGCCCATCGCTTCACGCGTCAGGTTGTCAATCTGCTTCAGCTGCGCATCGGTCAGCGCTATCGGCTTGCCGGCCGCGTCGGTTTTGTAGTTCACCACTACGGCTACAGAAAGACGCTGTACTTCACCTACATTCATCTTGGTATGCAGGATGGTGCGGTCTACTTCGTAGTTCGTGGTGTCATCATTACGGCTACTTAACGGCCCGGTTTTTGTCGTGCTGCTGTTCTGGTTTGCCGTGGCGTTGTTCGCCGTGGTGCTGTTCGCACCGTTCGCACCGTTTGCGCCATTAGCTGGCGTCGTCACCGGCGCGCTGTTGGCAGGCGCAGGCTGGTTAGAGAGTGCGCCGGGCACGCCGCCGGACTGACCGCCGGACTGCTCGCTGTTGCTGCTCTGCCGTGAGCGGATCGCCTGTTTAGAAGGATCGGTGTTGGGCTGATACTTCTCGTCGGTCTGCTCACGAGCATTAAAATCAATCTGCGCCGTTACCTGAGCGTGTACGTTGCCGTTACCCAAAATCGGGTTCAGGATCGCTTCGATACGCTGCTGGTAGCGGGTTTCCACATCGCTGGCGTATTTCAGCTGCGCGTCATTCAGATCGCGGTCGGCATTATCGGACTGCGTCAGCAGATGACCGGCCTGGTCGACCACGGTCACGTTGCCCGGCGGCAGGCCGGCAACGCTGCTGGATACCATATGCACGATGGCGCTGATTTGACCCTGGTCCAGCGCACGGCCGGGCTGCAGCGTCAGGGTAACCGATGCGGTTGGCGCTTTCTGTTCACGCACAAACAGCGACGGTTTTGGCATGGCAAGATGTACGCGTACGTTCTTGACCGGGCCTAACGTTTCGATAGTACGGGACAGTTCGCCTTCCAGCGCGCGCTGGTAGTTAACCTGCTCGCTAAACTGGCTGATGCCGAACTTTTCCTGATCCAGCAGTTCGAAGCCGACCGCACCGCCTTTCGGTAGGCCCTGTTGGGCCAGGCGCAGACGCAGCTCGTGCACTTTCTCAGCGGGCACCATCAGCGCGCCGCCCTTATCATCGAACTGATAAGGAATGTTCATCTGGGTCAGCTGAGTGACGATGGCGCCGCCATCTTCATCGCTGAGGTTGTTGTAAAGCACACGGTACTCAGGCTGTTTGGCCCACAGCACCATGGCGATTACAATGGCAACGGCAGCCGCCGCAGCGATGATAATCGGGATGCGAGGATTTGCCTTTAAACGAGCAAAAAGGTCGTTCAAACCTTTCTTCTCTGGTTGATCCTGCGTGACAGTTGCATTCATGACTCTTTCCCGCCTGACAGTTGACCGGACTGTTTCGTGTAGTGTCGTAACAAATCTGACTCCCTGATGTGCTGGCTAAACAAATTAATCCACCTCTTATGGGGTGCCATTATTTTCTGAAATGAAAAATTCGATGGCTGGATAAGCTATGACTTTTGCTCTTATTTACGGGCTTTGTCTTATTGACATTGTGGTAAGTTTTCACACAGCAAAAATCTTCTCCCTTTTCTAACCGAGGTAAGTCATGGCAATTCAGGGTATTGAGAGCGTAATGCAGCAGCTGCAGACCGCAGCGATTCAGGCAAGCGGTAAGCAGACCGATGCGGTCAGCCACGCAGATTTCGCAGACGCGATGAAAGTTGCGCTGAACAAAATCAGCGATACGCAAACTGAAGCACGTACGCAGGCGCAGGATTTTGAGTTGGGTAAACCCGGCGTGAACCTGAATGACGTTATGATCGATATGCAGAAGGCATCGCTTTCTATGCAGATGGGCATTCAGGTGCGCAACAAGCTGGTCAATGCCTACTCCGAAGTGATGAATATGCAGGTATAGTCCGCCAGCCTTCTGGTTTAAAACCGCTTATTACCGCCGTATTTCGCGCCAGGGCCATACGCAGGCCTGGGCGCCAACGTTTCTGGGGTAGGGCCATCGCGCCATTGCGCATCTGGCTGGCTTACGGATGCCAGCAGCAGCTTTGCCGGGCGAATGCCGTGGCCTGCCGGCTTAAGGGCTGAAGTAGTGAATAAAAGCAGGTAAAAGCTGCACCAGAAAAATGGCACTTACCACCCATAAAATAATGCTTTGTTTCGCTTCGCTGACGTCTGCCCGTGTGGCATAGCTGGCCTTGATGACCGCCACGTCTGTCCGGACGATGTACATATCTTCTTCCAGTTTTTTGATTCGGTTAAGCATCCTTTCTTCTCCGCTGATCTGGCCGTCATGAGGCTGGTTTAACGCCGGGACGGCAAGCTGACTGTTTTCTTTACTTGCCTTCGCATAAGTTACGCTCCCTTGCCATACTGCTTTTGGCATCCGTTGTAACGGTCTGTCCTGACTTTTCTCTGACTTCGTTTTGTATCCTAAGCCTGTTGCCGAAAGGCTGTCACCGACAACTTCTTTCAGATCTGACGTTTATTCCAAAAAATAAAATCTCTTACAGCCGACTTGCAGAAGAATGCATAACCCTTCGCAAAACGGGAGCAAAAAATCGTTATAGCGGCGTCAGATAGCGCTTACCAGAAGGGCAGAACAGGACATTTATGCAGCATGTTGGCAAAGCGTTTAGCGGCGTCGGGCAAAAATAGGGACTTCATCAAATCATTAAGGCAGGCTTTTAATGGAAACGTTGATTGGCTCAGCTCTGATTTTTTTTACCCTGCTTCTGGTTACGTACGGTAGCCGGAAACGGGTCGCAAAAAACACCACGGTAAAATCCCCCGCAAAGAATTGATAAACAAGATTTGACTGTTTCTGAGTGTGAAAGGCGTAAGGCTTGACAAGGGGGTGGTACGACTACGCTATCCGGATTATGTCTACCGGGGTAAATGCTTCTTGAGTTTAGTCTTAATGTCGTCAAAAGGCCTTAAAGGCCGTGAATATATCAAGGATCCGCAGGATCCGGGCTGCTATGACGGCAGCCCGCTTCAGAGCCGCTGTCGAGCGACTGACACCGTTACGGCACGCTACCAGGGTGACAGGACGTTAATGGATAAAAATGCTGTGACAGCGCTGTGATGGCGTTTTAGCAGGCGTATCCATATCAGAAGCGGCTTTAAGAACTTCACCAACGTCAACGAAGCAGTTTGACGGAATAAATAATCGCATTTATTGATGTGGAACGGGTGTTAGATTCGACAGAGACGGCAGGGAGTGTTAGGCTGGAGCTTCAATTTCGTAAAACTAAGGCTACTTATTCCTCCTATCAAATTCAGATGTCCGACATGCCACGGATGTCAGTACCGCTTCTCGCTCCACAGTATCACGCCTAAAAATCCTCACGGCGCTAACTGCATCTTCTGCAAAGCCACCATGACGGTTAGCTACAAAGCTTTCGCCAGCTAGTCTATCGCCCCAAAAAAGTTTTTTTCCGGCCTGTCACGCTGCTAACGCCGATCGGGCCTGATTTTCCGTCGGCCTGCGCGCATTTTACTGCGCAGACCTGCACTGTTGCGCCCTGCGACAGTACGGGGGAACGGTGGGAAGGGGAGAACGACCTTTAAAACCGTACCAGCCGCTATGAAAAAAACTTGCCTGCCCGGTAAAAGAAATAATACTGTATATAAAACCAGTATAAATTACAGGAGCAGGCCATTGTGTCACTTGTGTACCGCCTTCAGCACCCTCAAACTGCAGCCCGCCAACGTTCGCGTTATCCGCCGGGCAAGCTGTTCTTCCTGCGCCAACACCTTCTGCATCTCGGCACGTCTGGCCTTATAACGGCTCTTGCTGGTGCCGGCAGGACGGGACTTTTTCCAGATGATAATGGTCATAAACAACCCTCCGGTTACGGGCAAATTAGTCGATTTCCCAGCGACTTAAACAAGGCGATGAGGAATGTTAAGTGGGGGGAATTTGTCCACCTTAAAAAACAATAGCCATAGTTATTATTAATATCAATAGGTATTGCAAGTATAACTTTTGTTATTGGCTTAAGTTGTTGTTTTTGTTTGCTTAATTATTTTCTTAACGCTTTTTTTACGTATTATTCTGGCGATGTTATTAAAAGCTTTACTAATCTATTCAGTTGAATCAATGCGCCAAAGCCTCTGCGCAGATTAACTGTTACAGAGGATGGGTTTTCGCGAGGATAAGCTGATGATATCTGTGCTGCACAGAGTGTCTGGGGGGCGTTACAAAGAAACCATTCTGCCAGGGCAGGATGTCAGTAACTATCGCCTTAAATCACGGATTAGAAAGATCGCTACGCCAATCAGTTCTGACTCATCGGAGAGTTCTACGGCGGGCAATCGGGGATCGTCCACGGTTAAAAAACCATTGGAGGGGCCTTCCAGATAGCGATAAACCGAGATGCGTGAACTCACCCTGGCCATGACCAAATCTCCAGATTCGGGTGGTACGTCGGTATCGACAATAACGATGCTGCCGGTAGTGGCTTCCGCGCAGCCACTGTTCCTGTCAAGAATGTAGGCGCGCCAGGTCTTCTTCGCCTTTACTCCATTGGGCGAAGAGACTATTTCCCCTGTTTTCCCTTCCGGTCCCCAGACCGGAATCGTCGATCCACTTTTTACTTTATCAATAGCGCTCAGCCCAGCGTTGCCGCGCATCTCTCCTTCGCCGCTGGCCAGCCATTGCACATTAACATCCAGCGCTCTGGCAATATCGACCAGTTTGCGCGACCCTTCGGCCTCTCCCTTGGTCAGACGCCAGATCGTAGGTTGTGATACGCCCGATGCTTTAGCTAAAGCACCCTGGGTGATCCCCATCATGGTCATAGCCATGTTCAGTCGGTAGGCGAGTGTATTCGGTTTCATATACCAGAATTTATAGCGACGCGTATTTTTCGTCAAACACGCTTTGCTATTGGCAGGTTTAATAACCTATGCTATTAATTAAGGTGTGTTGATACTTAAGCGGATAAAAGTTCTTCCTTCAGGCTATCAGTTTCAGCACGCCCGCTCTTTGACAATCAGGCCGTCCAGCCTAACCGCTGGCAACCCATTTGACCCAGGGAAAACAAGCGAAGCGGCAGCGCCGCACGCAAAAAAACAGTACCGTTTTGAAATTAGCAGGTGTTAAGAGAAAGTGTGGGAAACTTCATTTTTTCTTCTGCTTTACTCACTCTGAGGGGGTCAAGATGCGAGACATGAAACGCTTGCTGGAAAAATGGGGAGGCTGGGCGGCGACGGAACAGAGCGGCGTCAGCTATTCACACATCGCCGCCGGATTCCGCGGATTGATTACCGCCGCGCCTTCCGATCGTCCTACCTGTAGTGATAACGACGGCATGATCCTTGATAGCTGCATCAGCAGACTGAAAATTAATCATCCTGACGAACATGCGCTGCTGGTGGCGCACTATCACTATCGGATCTCACTGCGCTCTATTGCGCGCCGTCGTCGCTGTGCGGACGGCACCATTCGTAAACAGCTGCAAACCGCCGAGGGCTTTGTTGAAGGCGTGCTGAGCGCGCTGGAGGTAGAGCTGGAGTGCGAAAAATAATTTTCGCCTCGTTACGGGCCTAAATATTTTATTTCCTTTAAAAAATTCCTTTAACTTTAAATATCTTTTCCTATAGCTTGAAAATTTTTTTAAGAAAAATTGGTTGCGTACGCAATTTCGGTTCTAGTGTGTTAGAAAGGCAATTTAAACCGCCTGCATAAATATAAAATTCATTTTCACCGGGGAAAGGTCCTTATCCATTCCGCTACGGCGGCTTATTCGATGAAGGGGTGAAAAATGAGTAAGATAATTCAAATTTTGGCCTATGAAGAAGGCTATAAAGAGAAGCCATATATCGATACTGAAGGCTACCCAACGGTGGGGTGCGGTATTCTCATTGGCCCCAAAGAGGCGCCGCTGAAATATTATTCATTCACCGTTCCGCGTGAGGTCGGCGATGTATGGATGCAAAAAATAATTAACGACAAAATAAAGGAAATGAATAACAGACCGGTATTAGTAGCCGCGCTCAAAGAGTGCAACGAAGCTCGCGCTGATGTGCTTTACAGTATGGCTTATCAGCTTGGCATCGACGGGCTGGCCGCGTTTAAAAATACGCTGGTCATGATTTCCAATAAAAACTTTTCAGGCGCGGCGGAAGGAATGCTGAGCAGCCTCTGGGCAAAACAGACGCCTGCCCGAGCGAAGCGTCATGCAGAGGCTATGCGCAGCGGAACTTATGATGCGTGGCAGGGGGCGTTATGAAATTTATCCTCTTTATTCTTATTGTGATGGCGATCGGGTTTATCGTCTGGTGGAGCAGTAAACACGGCAACATCCAGCTGGTAGCCCACGCTAAGCTCCTGTTCAAAACCTGGTCTGTCTGGCTGGCCTCCGCCGGCTCGGCCATCGGCGCCTGGGTGCAGTCCTTCCCGGATTCCGCTTCCAGCGCGTGGAACGGCCTGCCTGAGGATGTAAAAACGGTTATTCCGCAGCATTTTCTGGGCTTCCTGGCCTCTTTTATGGTCGCGATGGCGGTAATCGCCCAGTTTATCCGACAGAAAAAATTAGCGGCGGAAAAAGGGCAGCTGGCCGCCGGGCCAACGGCGGAAATAAGGCCAATTCGGGTGCCGGTCGCTAACCCGCTAACCGCGGTTACGGCGCCGGCTATGGCTTCCGGCTCAGTGATGCCAGAGATATTAGCAATGCCAATGGCAGCAGCAGCGGGGATGGGATCCTCCTCGGCCATGATGTCGGTCGTGACGTCAGAGCAAACCCCCGTGCCCGGCAGGCCGGTTACGCCGCAGCCTGACGCAACGACGCCGTCTGACGCAGCACCTGCGGAATCTGATTCAACGCCCGCCGCGCCGATATCAACGCCCGTGGCGCCTGAGGTTTCAGTCGTGACATCGGAGCAAACCCCGGTGCCCGGCAGGCCGGTTACGCCGGAAACGACGCAGCCTGACGCAACGACGCAGCCTGACGCAACGACGCCGCCTGACGCAGCGCCTGCGGACTCTGATTCAGCGCCCGCCGCGCCGATATCAACGCCTGTGGCACCTGAGGTTTCAGTCGTGACATCGGAGCAAACTCCGGTGCCCGGCAGACCGGTCACGTCGGAAACGACAACGACGCCTGACGCAGCGCCTGCGGAATCTGACACAACGACGCCGCCTGACGCAGCGCCTGCGGAATCTGACTCAACGCCCGCAGCGCCGGTATCAACGCCCGTGGCGCCTGAGGTGTCGGTCGTGACGTCAGAGCAAACCGCGGTACCCGGCAGGCCGACCATGTCAGAAACGACAACGCCGCCCGATCCGACACCTGCGGAATCTGACTCAACGCCTGCGGCACCGGTATCAACGCCCGTAGCGCCTGAGGTGTCGGTCGTGACGTCAGAGCAAACCGCGGTACCCGGCAGGCCGGTCACGCCGGAAACGACGGCACCTGACGCAACGACGCCATCTGACCCGCCACCTGCGGACTCTGACGCAACGCCCGTAGCGCCGGTATCAACGCCCGTGGCGCCTGAAGTTTCGGTAGTAACGTCGGATCAAACTGCCGTAGCCGGCAGGCCAGGCGGTTCGCATACGGCGGCAGCACCTGCTTCAGCCCCTGTGGCACCGGAAACGCAGCCTGAACCGGGAGAGAAATCATGACAAGTTTCCTCGCCTTATTTAACGGGAGCTGGCATGTCCTTGCCGGGATCGGCGTAGTAATCGCGGCAGTCGTGGCCAGCTGGTTCGGCGGTAAAAAAACCGGCAAGGTGCAGGAGAAAGCGAAAGCGGACGTTCAGGCCGCAAAGGTTGAAAGCGCGCAAATTTCCGCCGTTGCTGAAAAGCAGGCAAAAAATAGCGAGGAAGCCAAAAATGTTCAGGCCGCTAATAATGCTCTTAATGACGACGACGCTCGTCGCAAGCTGCGCGAGTCGCAATACAACGACAAACAGCCCTAGGCTAATTGTGGATTCATCCTGTACGTTTTTCTCACCTATTAAAACATACGGGGAAGACTGGAAACTCATGGACATCAGGACAGTGAAGGAAATAAATGTGCACAATGATATGTGGAATAAACTCTGCACAAATAAAACGGACACTAATCGTCCTCCAGGGGAAGGAGCAGGCGGGAAATAATAAAGGCTAAATCTGTTTAACTATTCTTTTATTCACTACAGGCAATTTGCACCTGCTTATTGTCGCGGAGGTTATTATGATTGAAGTTAACTCTTTTGCTGAACTGAAAACAACTGCGCCATCCAAAACCGGCGAGCTGGCTATCCTGCGTCGTTATTATAATAACGACAACTACTATCGCGGCGGCGGTAATTTTGTAGGCTATGTGACCACCTCTTTGCCGGCAGATAATGGCGGTACCATTGCGGTCGGAAACGGCTTCTACTGGCGCCGCGTGGTGGACGATCCGGACGAGGTAAACCTGTTCCATTTCGGCGCACGCGGCGATGGCGCTAACGACGATACCACGCCGGTTAAAAACATGCTGAACTGGGCACAGACGTATAACACCAGTATGCGTGATATCGCCGTACGCTTCCCGGCGGGTAAATTTCTGGTTAAGCCCATTGATATTTCAGCAAGTGAGACGGCGTTCTTCTATATTTTTGGGGATCACAACCCGCACGGCGCCATCCCCCGTACCACCATTATTTCCGATAAGTCATCATCGCCGGTATTCAAGGTTAAATCGCGGCGTGTCACCATTGAAGGTATCTGCTGGGATGGTCAGACGGCGGCGGATGTTAAAACCAATACGGGGGCGATTACGGCGGCGATGTGTTCCAACACGCAGCCGTTCTTTGAAAATACCATCGTGGCGGGCGAATCCGTACTGATTGACGGTTTCCGTGCGCAGTACTGCGGCGGTACGGTTATCAAGCTGCTGGATACGTTGGATACCAAGTTTAACCAGATTTATACCACTACCACCTACGGCCGGATTTTTGACGTCAACTATTCTGGCACGGCGGCGGGTTCGTGGGATCACTCAACGGCAATTGAGCTGACGAATGCGAACTTCCAGTACGGCTATGGCGAAGCGACGCTATGGATGCCGCGCGTGACGCAGGGGTTGATCAACAACGTCTGGATCGAACATACCCGCTTCCCCGGCAACTTAAGTGACGGGCAATGGATTGTCGATGCGCTAAGCGTCGAAGGTTGCCCTAACAAGCTGAATATGACCAACAGCCGCGTGCAGATGCGTCAGCTTAACCTGCAAAGCGGCAGCGCGCTGGACCTGACCTTTGATGATAAAAGCCGCTGGCTGTCCGCCTTTGAGTACGGCTGGCGCCGCGATGAAAACTACGGTATCTCGCTCAACGGTTCGATTCGCCCCGGCTGGTACTCCGGCTATCGGGTGACGAACAATACCAGCACCGATAAGTGGTTTAATCTGGGATTAATTAACTTCCCGAAAGATAACCTGCAATGGGTTTTTGAGATTATCGGCAAGCTAAGTACGGAAGCGTTGGATAAAACGTTAGGCAATCCGATCACCTCAACCAACTCCTGTATGACCTGGCTGAATATTTCACGCTGCTGGAACGGTATTTATGGCGATATGCAGCACAAAGGCTTGCCGTCCGTGCTGGAGGCCAAAATTAACCGTGTTGGGATGACCGTTGCGGAAGTCTTTATCAAGGTGAAAGCCAACAGCGGCGATACCTCGTTCAGCCTGCGGGCGACGGGCCCAAGCCGCTTTGATTCCGGCGAGTGCTGTTACTACCGACCCAGTCTGGCAGAAGCCGATGCCAGCGTCGTAGGGACAACGGTGGTTAACGCCAGGATGAGCCTGCACAACGGACTGGCAGGGATTGGCGCCAATGAAAAAGGCGTGCTGACGATAGCTACCGCTACCGCTACAGCACCTTCGACCACGACAGTAGCAGGCTATGTCACGGTCAATATTAACGGTACAGACCGTAAAATTGCTTACTATTAGCCGTTAAGGCTTTGGCCGCCAGTGATGGCGGCCTTTTTTTTTACAGCACAACTTCCGGACAGACCCGATTGCGGCCGCTGCTTTTGGCCAGATAGAGCTGTTTATCCGCGCTCTTAATCGCTTCATCCAGCGTTTTAGCATCAACCCGCTCCAGCGAGCTGATACCGATGCTGATCGTCACGCTTAAATCGTCGTCGTTAAGAATGATCGTATGCTGCTCAATGCTCTGCCGCAGCCGGTTGGCGAGCAGAAAAGCGCGAGGCAGCGAAATATCCTCAATTAAAATTAAAAACTCCTCACCCCCCATCCGACTGATAATCGCCGTTTGCTGTAGCGTCTGACGAATACGCTCGACGGTTTGCGCCAGCACATAATCTCCCGCCGCATGTCCAAAAGTGTCGTTGATATTTTTAAAGCGATCGATATCCACCACAAAAGCCGCGCCGTTAAAGTTATGATCCCTGCGCGCCATCAAAGCGTCGAGCCTGGCGGCCAGACCGCTGCGGGTCAGCGCGCCGGTAAGCAGATCGTAATCGGCCCGTCGGGTAATGCGCGCCACCAGCTTTTTATTGGCGGTAGCGCTAAGGGCGACGATCAGCGGACTGACCGTCATCGCCGCTACGCCCAGTCGCGCCGAAGCAAGACTATCGATCAGAAAGAAATCGTCTCTGCCCTGAATCGTTAATACGTTGCTGGCGACCAGGATAATTTCAGTGATGCCCGTGATAAGCGTCAGCAGACAGGTGATAAAAAGCGGATAGCTGACCGCGCACCACATCAGCGCCGGGAGGGGAAAAATCAGGCTGCCGCCGCCGCCCACGCTAATGCCGGCGGCGATGGATACGCCCAGCGAAATCAGCGGCAGCGGCGAAACCTGACGGCACTCCCTCAGCAGCTCGTTGATTTCATCGCTGCGGGGCAGGGTAATCATGACCGGCAACAGCAGAATAGAAGTGGATACCTGCTCGCAAAACCAGGAAATCCAGCCCTGCACCAAATCGTCATGAAAATAGTGCTGGCTGGCGACCGAGCCGATAACTGCGCATACCGCTGCGCCCACGACAGAAGCCGGAAAAACGCGGTTCAGCGCCTGTAGGCGGCGTGACGTAGTGCTGCCGGTTAGCAGGACGCCAAGGCCGGTGACGATAAAAGAGAGGTTGGCCGCGTCCATGCCCATTGAGGCAGCGACATGCGTGCCAAAAGCGATATCCGCAGTCACCAGCCCAACGTAAATAGCCGGAAAAGTCAGGGCCGAGCTAAGCTGGGGAAAACGGACCAGCAGACCCAGCAGCATCGCGTTGCAGGGCCAGAAAAGAGAAAGCGCGGCGTTAGTGCGGCAGTAAAGCCCCAGCATTGCCATACAAAGAGTGATAAAAAATAGCAGAATAACCAGGTTAATTTTATATTTACTTAATGGCATTTCGGTGGCTCAAATTTTATTTAAGGCAATGCCGCAAACGTGGCCTGCGCTTATACTTCCAGCTATCACAGTTGGTTTTCTGACTTTAGTATTCTTAATAATTTCTTATGATTCAAACAGGTAAAGCAGATAATGCCCCTGGTCGCGACAAGGCAATAAAGTCAGGCTTATTTATCCAGGCGGAAAAGCGCGTAAAGAATATCCTTATAATTTGCTGTTTTCAATCTCCTGAGAAATTAATCATCCTGTCGCGATCTATCACGAGATACAGGCGTTAAGGCTATATATACCGTAAAAAAGTGCGCTTTACGCATTATTATTCACTGCGCTTTTCTGTTTGAGAGCATTCTCACCGGGGCCGGTCCTGAAGTTGCGTTTATCCGGCGCAACAGAGGGATTACGCCGGAAAAAAGCAGGATAAACGGCTACAGCTCGTTTTTGATGCAGAATTCTTCCCAGCTCATGCCGAGCGCTTCGGCGTGCTGGCGCAGGTAGGCTTCGATAGCCTGAGCCGCTACGGCTTTATCCGGCTCGGCCAGCTGGATGGCGAACAACATGCCATCCAGCTTTTTTTCACGCGTAAACGCAGCATAGGCGCGATCGGTTTGCATACGCTGTAAGGCCGGTAACGACATGCCGAGCGTCTCTGCGTCCTGCTGGCTCAGCGCGGCGATACCGGCTTTGATTTCCGGGTGCGCTTCCAGAAAAAGCGCGGTGGCGGCGGCGTAATACTCTTCAATGGTTTTCATAGCGGGGTCCGGCAAAAAAATGATGCGCCAGTTTACACGTCCGGCGTCTTTTCAGCATCTGCTGTTGAAAAGCGCGTAGGGCAGGGCGAGACAGCTTGAATTGTACGGGTAAAAAATTATAACGTAGCGCCTGGCTGAAGAATCAGGAACTGAACATGAAAAAGTGGATTTTAGCGGCCGCTGCCGTCGCGATGACTGGCTGTGCGCAAATACCTAATTACCAGAGCGCGATTAAAACGCCGCCGCCTGCAAACCTGGTTGGTAACTGGCAGACGATGGGGCCGCAGAAGGGGCTGGTCAGCAAAGAGGCAAAAGCCAGCCTGATCGTTACCGCCGAAGGCGATACGCTGGACTGTCGCCAGTGGCAGCGCGTTATCGCCAAGCCGGGCAAGATCACCCTGTTCTCCGGCGACTGGGTGAATGTAAATAATGAAGTGCGCGTCATGCCGCTGGTGCTGGAAGGACAGGCGCTGCACTACGACAAGCTGGTGATGCAGAAGGTGCAGCAGCCAACCGCCGAGTGTCAGGAAGCGTTAAAACAGGCTACAGAGCAGGCGCATGCGCAAAAAGTCGCCAAAGCACATAGCAACGGCCGGTCGCATCATAAAGTGATGATGAAAAACGGGAAATCCTGATCCTGTACAAGCCGCGCGCGGCCTGCCGCGCGCGCATTTTTTTAAATATCCAGCACCCAAACGCTGACGCTGCCCGCATTGCAGAAGAAGGTCGCGTTGCCTTCTTCGTCCGAGGTCACCTGTTCTTCACGATGGCCCAGGTAGTCGTGCCATGTTTTACTGGCAAAATCCATGCCCAGCGGCAGCGTTTTCTCGCCCTGTTCGCCGTTTGACATAATCACCACGCAGCCCGCGTGTTCATCCGTGCCGCTGCGCGCGAAAGCCACACAGTTCGGATGATCGAACCATTCGGTCTGGATGCCGTGCGCATGTTCCTGGCGCGCACGCAGCAATGCAGGCAGCTCCGGGATTGCCGGCATATCAATCTGATACTCTTCGCCATCGCCGCCCGTGTCTTTGTAGCTGGTACCAAACAGGTCGGGATAGAAGACGCAGGGTACGCCCTGTTCGCGCAGCAGGATCAGCGCATAGGCCAGCGGTTTAAACCAGGGCTCTACCGGCGCCTCCAGCGACTGGAGCGGCTGGGTATCATGGTTAGCGACAATAGTTACAGCATGCCAGTGATCGTGTTCGACCAGCGTCCCGCTGAAAATCTGGCTGAGGTCGAAGTTGGCGCCCTCGCGGGAGGCATTGTGGAATCTCATCTGGAGCGGCGCGTCGAACAGCATGGTTTTGCCTTCGACCTGATGAATATAGTTTTGCAGCTTCTCGACCTCGTGCGACCAGTATTCCGCCACGATAAACATCGGCTGCTCTGCCACTTCCTGAATATGATCGATCCACTGCTTATAGAACCAGGCGGGAATGTGCTTGACGGCATCCAGACGAAAGCCGGTGCAGGGCAGCTGCTGCATCATCCAGCGCGCCCAGAACTTCAGTTCTTCGGTAACCGCGCGATTGCGGAAATCGATATTGGCGCCCATAAGATAATCAAAATTGCCCAGCTCGTCGTCAACCTGTTCGTTCCAGCCGTCGCCGGTATAGGCATTGATGATCTTAAAGACGCCGTACTCCTCCGGGTTATCAATGCAGTCCACGCCGTTAAAGCATTTATAATCCCAGGTAAATTTTGAGTACTGGCCGCCACGGCCCGGAAACGTAAAACGGGTCCAGGCTTCCGCCTCAATCACCTCGTCATCGATCTCTTCCCGGTTTTCAGGGTTAACGCGATTGACCTGCACCTTCTCTTTTTCGTCCGCGCCCATTTTATGGTTGAAGACCACGTCCATAATGACGCCGACCTCATGCTCTCTCAGCGCGTTTGCCGCCGCGATCAGCTGCTCTTTATCGCCATATTTGGTGGCGCGGCTGCCTTTCTGTTCAAATTCCCCAAGGTCAAAAAGATCGTAAGTGGCGTAGCCTACGCCTGTTGCGCCTTCGGAGCTTTTATAGGCTGGTGGCAGCCAGACATCGGTGATCCCCGCCTGCGCCAGCCATTCGGCGCGTTCAGCCACTTCTGGCCACAGCCTGCTTCCTTCGGGGTAATACCAGTGAAAGAACTGTAATAATGTGGGGTTACGCATGCCATTGCTCCAATAGTCATCAGCGGGAAACTGAAGTATGGAAGAGGCGGCGGGAAAAGCGCGGTAAGCGCAGAAATATTTTCCGCTGCGCTTACTGGCTTCATTCGGGACGATTGCCCGAGTGGAATTAAACGCCCTGGGCGTTTTGCGGGAACAGGATCACGCCTGCCATGCCGCCATAGGCTTTATTGACGGTTTTCTGACGGCTGGTCTGGCTAATCAACTGCGCCAGCTCTGCCTTGCGCGCCTGCAGCAGGTTTTTCACTTCCGCTTCGTTGGCAAGGATATGGCGCAGTACAGGACGTAACTGGTCCTGAGTCTGAGCCGGGACGGGTGTTTGCTGCGTACACTCCGCCAGTTTTCCCACCGCACTGACATAATCGACTTCCATTTCGATCAATTTATCCCACTCGCCTTCTGTTGCCAGACGCAACATTGACTGGCTGAGCACTAAAAGCTGTTGGTAAATCGAGAGCAGATGCGGTGCAATATTCATTAAACGGCGTCCTGAAGAACAGTATTAGCAGTGACTTCTTTCCAGGCATCGGCAATGTTGCGCAGCAGATCTTCTACTTCCTGAACGGCAGCGACATCATTCTGCAAATTACCCTGGAGAAGGCGTCTTATCATGTAGTCATAGAGCGCGAGCAGATTGGCAGCCAGCTCGTCGCCGCTTTCATCCACCAGGCCCACTTTTAACCCATTTTCAATAATGTTGATGGCTTTGGAGATGGCGTTGCCTTTGCCTTCAATCTGGCCATCCAGCATAAACAACCGTGCGCGAACCAGGGCGCTAAGCGCCCCGTCGAACAACAGCGTGGTCAGCTGCTGCTGGCTGGCGCCCAGCACGCTGCTTTCCAAACCTACTTTGCGGTAGAGCTGTGCTCCTGAATCTTTATACATATCGTCCCCGGCTTAATTAGCTGGATGAAGTTGAAGAAAACTGCGACGTCAGGTAGGTCGACGTGTTGGTCAGGGAGTTTACGAGCGTACTCAGATTCGTAAACTGCGTCTTGTACCGGGCCATCGTCGCGTCAATCGAATCGCTCATTTGATCATAGCGATTGCTCAGCGTTTTCAGCGTGGTATTGATGCCATCCTCTGCGTTCTTGATGATGCCTTCTTTACCGACCGTGGTGCTCAGCATCGCGGTTAAGGTGCTGTTCAGCTTGGTCGCGAAACCAGTGGTGCTGCCGTCGCCGATAAAGAACTGGCTGACAGCCTGCGGGTTATTGGTCAGCGCGGCGGTCAGCTTGGTGTCGTCTACGGTCAACGCGCCGGTAGAACCGTCGCTCTGCACGGTTGGATCGATAGTGATGCCCAGCTGCGCCAGAATCGAGTAGGAACCGCCCTGTACCGTGGTCAGGATCGAGTTCATGCTGTTTTCTACCGCACGAACCGTACTGTCGCCCAGCAGCGCGCCGTTGCTGCTTGCCTGCGTTTCGCCAGCTGAAACGGCGGTATACTTGGTAACCGAAGCAATAGTCGACTTCAGCGAGTTGTAGGCCGTCACAAAAGCATTGATGGTTTTTTTGCTGTCATCAATAGAGCGTGAAACCGTCAGCTTCTCGCCGGAGGCATCGGTGCTGGGAGCGTTCAGGTTCAGCGTAACGCCGGTTAACGCATCGGTAATATTGTTGCTGCTACGCTCAATCGCCACGCCGTTAATGTTGAGTTTGGCGTTTTGAGAGGCGGTCTGCACCGACATATTTTGCGTGCCGGTCGCGCTGGCGCTATAGCCAATCGCGCTTTGCAGCGTATCGTCGCCGGTCACGCTGACGGTCATATCACTGTCGGTGCCGGTAGTCTTCGAGCTGAGCATCAGACGGTAATCGCCGCTGCTGGCTTTAATAATGCTGGCGCTGACGTTGCCGGCGCTTTTGTTAATGGCGTCGGCAATGCCGGACAGCGACGTCTGGCTGTCGGTCAGCGTAATCGTCAGCGGCGTAGTGCTGCCGCCCTGGGCAATGGTCAGCGTACGGCTGTTGCCGCTGGTGGTGCCGCCCAGCGCCGTGCTGTTGCTGCTAAACGAGCCGGACATCAGCGTCTGCGCTTTCGCTATCTGATCAACGTCAACGCTGTAATCGCCGGTTGAGGCCGTTGCGTCGGTAGTAGCGGTAAAGGAAGTATTGGTGCTGGTCACGGCCGTCGCGCTGAAAGCAGACGTCTTGGTCAGCGCCGCCGCCGCCGTTTGCAGCGCGGCCATAGAACTCTGCAGCTTGCTATAAGAGCTGAGCTGGGAATTATAGGTCGTCTGTTGTTTAGTAATCGCGGTCAGTTTTGTCTTCTCAGCGGTTTCTAAACTGGTGTAAAGGGTATCCAGATCAAGGCTGGTACCGACTCCGAGCGAGCTTACACTTGCCATGAGAGATCCTTAAGAATGAGATAGGTGCAAAACACATATCGGCCGCAGAGATAAAAAGTTTACGCCGCAGAAAAAAATTTAATGGGCAGAATAAGAGGGGTATCCGCAGGTAATTAGCCAGATCGTTTCTTCAGGCCGGGGTTACTATAATGAGAGTTGCAGAGTACGCATCGGCCGTGAAACGGCGGTCGGGAAGGGTAGAATAGTCACGATTTTTAATGTTGATTCAACGGGCTAATGGGTTTTTCACTTTTTTTCTAAAGTTCAGATTAACCCAACCGATAACTTCAGTAACGGTGGCAGACGCCGTGAGCGTTAAAAGCTCAGCCTAACAAACTAACTGATTTTGAAGGAAACTATTATGTCCGTTATTAACACTAACATCATGTCGCTGACTACTCAGAACAACCTGAACAAATCACAGGCTTCTCTGAGCACCGCTATCGAGCGTCTTTCTTCCGGTCTGCGTATCAACAGCGCAAAAGACGACGCCGCGGGTGAAGCTATTGCTAACCGCATGAACTCTCAGATCAAAGGTCTGACTCAGGCGGCACGTAACGCCAACGACGGTATCTCTCTGACTCAGACGGCTGAAGGC